>FN543093.2:3722975-4384463 GCA_000027065.2 Cronobacter turicensis z3032
GCAGGAATGGGCGGATGGCGCAGAATTCGCGGAATTTCGTTGACGTCGAAAGGTGAATCGGGTTTAATGCGCCCCGTTGCCCGGATAGCTCAGTCGGTAGAGCAGGGGATTGAAAATCCCCGTGTCCTTGGTTCGATTCCGAGTCCGGGCACCATTCATTTAAAGAACCCGCCCACAAGGCGGGTTTTTGCTTTTGGCGAGCCGGACTCTTCATCGAACTGCGTTCGATTCACTCGTCGCATCCCTGCGACTCGCCCTGCGGGCAGCGCGGTGCGCTGTGCAAAAACGCTCCCGGCGTTTTTGTCCGGTCCGGGCACCACTCATTTAAAGAACCCAGCCTATGGCTGGGTTTTTGCTTTTTGGGAAAATGACTCTCCCGCGAACACGTTCGATGATTCGCTGTATGAGGTTTAAGGGTTCGGCAAATTGCTCAAAGAGTGGCAAGCGGCGGAAGGTCTACATCAAAACGGGCAAGCCACCGGGCAGTTGAGCTGCCGTCAAAACGGATTTCACCGGCAATCGATCCATAACCCATACTATCCAATTCTGGTGCCCGAATAGGTTTAAGCACCTTATTCACTTTCACGTACAGTTCAGGGTATGGGTTATCCTTAACCCAGCCTAACTCCGGCCATTCTCCCGCGCGGATAATAACGCCAGTATCATAGTTTATTATTTCAATCGGCGGGTTACTGAGAGCGCTACGTAAATACTGAATCCCACCCAATTTACTTAGCCATTCATTGCTAAAAAAGGTATACCAGTTAACGGAGCGTAGGCCCGTCCTTAACTGTTTGTCGGTACGTCCACCTGGAATATCTATACCAATGAACTCCTGAGCAAGATCATATTCTAAATGTTGGTATCGTTCTTCCTCCTGACATTGCTGCACACCTAAACCCATTAAACCATGGACGGGATCTAAAATCGTGCAAAACCGGATGAGCAAATTTTTAAGTTCTTCCTTTTTTACTAACTCTGCAACTGGTAAATAAAAACAAAAATAACTCATACGCCTATGAACCATTTCATACCAGCCAGCCGGAGATCCAGCGCTTACCGAGTAGTCACTGGCATAACGGAACCCTTTATCCGAATACCAGTGAAAATAAAAATCATCACCAAAACTGTCAGCGATTACTCCTTTCAATTTTTTAGCTAAGGCTGCGTTGTAATTTTTATCTTTATTAGGATCATCAATATATCCCCACTTTAATTTCGCACCGAACTCATTGTGGTACAGTTGCCAGGCTTCAGCAATTCTGGCCCGGTTTTCTTTGGTATATCCTTTATCCAGGTAAAACCATGCCACTAAACCCACCTGTAAGGCGTTATGATGTTCCGGGTCATCCTCCGCACCGTAAGTAAAATCGTATTCGGCCTGCTTAAATTTCTCAAAAAAATCCATTTATCCGCTCCTTAATCGGGCCAGTAAACAAAATCCTGAGCTTGCTTCAGGGTAAATGTATTTGATGGCTGTTCTTCAGGTTCAGCCGCCGTCGCCATGCCGAGGCCGCCTGCTGGCAGCAAAAAAGTAGTTGCCGTTCTGGTATACCGCACCGCAGTCCCGGCAATCATGCCCGTCAGGCTTTCTCCCGTCGCTACAGCTACAGCGGCAGCTCCCACGCCTGCCGTGGCGGGTATAACAACCATTTGCCCCCCAGCAATGCCCCGAGAAACCCGGGGGCTCGCTCCCGCTCCTGCACCTGCCAGGCGATGACCCTGGCATCTTGCTGTGGTTTTAAGATATTGACCTCCATGCCCGCAGGGGGCACCCAGTAGTCGCCGGCAAGCTGGTAGAAATGGTGTTGTACCTGGCGAAACTCCTCGTGCCATATTCGATTTTCAGGTAGCTGCCGCCGCCGATAAGCGTGATGCGCTTATTGCCGACAAAGGAAATATCGAGACCAGCATTTTTAGTACAATGCTTTTATTTTTAGTTTTGTTTAAATAAAATGCTTACATATTAAAATTAACCTTAGCCACCATACTTGATGAAATGAATATAAATATTTTTATCACCAACAACTCCTACCTTCTCGTCATCCTCCGTAGACGTCCTTAGCTGGATAACAAAAATTTGGCTCTCTTTAGGCAAACACTGGTCATTATTTAATTTACCTTTTAAACAATAATAGTCATCCCCCATCCAATAATCCAATTCACTTTTATCATAGGGTGTCCTCAATTTATTATCTATAAAAAGTATGCTGTCGCAGTAATTATTGAGAGGAGCCCAATCATTAATAATACCTTCACTAAAACGTAACCACATTCTTTTTAAAGAAATTCTCGACAAAGGCGCATTGTCAACTACTACCACCGTGGACTTACAAGTTTCCCCCCAGATGTCATTATATTGACTTTGCTGGTAGATGTTGCTTACCCCCCCTTGCCTTAGATAAAAAACATAGAACACATAAAAGGCGCATGTTACTATGAAAACAGACACCAAATTTAATTTCCTCATGCTAGTTCCCTTCAACCCAAACGCTAAAATTCGCCTCATTAATAAATGGCTTGAAGCCATAGTGCTGGTAACGTTGCAAGATAAACCATGAGCAAAACCAAGGTATAACTTCAAACCCTTTACCATTCATATCTGCTATATCAAGGCCAAAATGATCCTGAATGCAAAATGACAGTCGTGCTTTGAAAGTTACGCGATTTGGCATATCAACGTTAGCATCAAAAACATCTAGTTCATCAATGTATATGTTTGTTGAATATGTATCATGAATAGTGATGCCGAGTCCATTAACCCAATCGTAATCATCAAATTTTGGAAGCTTTATTCGGCTCCCTATGTCGTTAGTCAAACTCTTCAGATCCAACCTGGATAATGATTTAAAATTATTTTCATTTAATCTGTTACTGATCTGGTTTTTAATTTCATCAACGCATAGCTTAGTGGTCTTATGCTCTAAAAAAGCTTTATTAAGAAGCTCATGCTTCAATATCCCGCCTTCATTCCGTCTAAATTTTTCAAGCATAATTCTAATCAACGGAGAATATTCCCCCCAAGCAGTCCATTCAGCCATATCGTCCATTGTGGCGAAATGCTCTTCCAATGTTTTTTCAAATTTAAAGAAAGTCTTCTTAAGCTCCTTACCAGAAATATTGATCTTGTTTACCTTTCCCTGCTCAAGGATCTGCTCTTTGGTTAAATCACCGTGTCGCATATCATCAACCGTGAAATCATTCATTTTTTTATGCTTAATACTATTAGCACTGGAATAGATGAGCCGGCGCTCTGCTTTCTGTAGTTGAATAATCAGGCCTCGGGGATCGAAATGCCAGACCTGGCCAGTTAACTCGCTCTGAATACTAGCTGGCAGTTTTTCAAAAAAAGATAACGCCTTCACATATTCCTTTAGGGCCGTGTAACTATTATCATTCATGGGTTCAGAGAGCGACGTATTTGGCTTTTTTAACCATGAAAATCGTGCATCAAATGATGAAAAGTCCCACTCCAGGGGAAATTTACAAATAAACCGGGTGAAATTCGTATACCGTTTCTCCCGAGCTTCTTTTACTATTTTTGAATTGCATTGGCTGTCTGGGGTTAAATCATCGTCTACAAGAATCCATCCGGCCCAGTCCGGGAAATCAGCATCTGTCCAGGTCTTAATTTTAGGTGAGGATACATCCACCCATCCCTCGCCGCCAGGGTAAATCACCTTAACCCACTCACTGTATATTTCATATCCTCTGATGACCGGTGTAGGCTCGCAAATATAGTCCACAGCTATCGCCGTTTCTCCCACTAATTCGTAACTTTCATCAACCTTACGCATCGTCCGTGTTTTCGAGCCTTCATGGACAATATAGAGATCTATGGAGGTGTGACAAAATGGGAAGAGTGATAATTCATAAGGCGAGTTTCCATTATATACAGGCGTTGCCACAGGAAAATAAAAGTAGCGATTACCGTAGCGAGATGCCACTCTACTCGAAGCACTAATGTCCAGATAGCCGCGGTCACGACCACAAATTACCTTCAACATTTCAGCAGAGCAGCATATCTGAAAATGGTAAGCGTTACGTCCACCAACCATACCTGTAGTGCCAATAATCTGCCCCCGTCTGACGTTAATACCAGACTTGCTCAGAATTTCGGGGCGCACCTGTTTCATATGCATTGTGAGTGAATAAAACACGCAGGTTTCCGGAATTTCACCAATCAGCATTTCATGGCGGATAAGCACACAACCGTTATCCGTAGCACCCTCATAGTTGAGAGGTTTCGTGCCTCGTTGCTCTAATGAAGCCGGATAGGTTGCCCAGACAACCACACCATCAGCAACCGCCCTCAGCGGGTTAGCGAACACGCCTGAATCAGTATGAGGAATGTGAATTCCGCCATGCCATGACTCAACGCCATTTACAGGGAAACCCCGAGCCGGGTCGACAGGCATAGTGCGCATAACCCAGGAGGCATAATCTTCATCATCCTTACGGGGAAATAAAATTGGCGGTGAAATATGCATTAGCGAACTCCTTGCTTATGAAAATAAAAATGCGTTGAGTGGCACAGGCATTTCCTCAACGCTATTGTGTGAAGGCAAATCAACGGCCATCGCAGTAGCCGCCCCCACATACGTTCGCGGCACCCTGCGCAGATACACCGCGGTCGTGCCATATTCGATTTTCCCTTGTTCTATTTTCAGGTAGCTGCCGCCGCCGATAAGCGTGATGCGCTTCTTGCCGGCAAAGGAAATATCGCGGGTGGAGGTCATCGTCAGCGTCTTCTGGGCCGCCAGGCTCATCCTGCCGTTCTGTGCCTGCATCTCGACGGGTCCCTCGCTGGATTTCAGGCTCAGCGGGCCGGTGTGGGCAAACAGGCCGAGTTTGTCTCCCGTCAGCGCTGTCATGTTCCCCATCACGCCGACACTGATATCGCCCCCGGCATTGATGGCCACGTTTTTCGCGGCGGCAAGCTGCATATGCTCACCGCTGGTAAACGCCACGCCTTGCGGGCCATGGGCATGAATCATCTGGTTAAGCGGCTTGAGGCGCTCGTTAAACATGACGGTCTGGCTGGCGATATCCGCCTGTAATGCCTGCGCCTGCTCTGCGGCGCGACCAAGCTCTTCAATCTGTTGCAGACAAAGCGTGATCTCTTTCAGGGCCGTTTCCATGTCCAGCACTTCGCCTGCGGCTCTGGCCTGCCCTTCGGCGGTGATGAACAGCCCTTTCGCCACGCGAATGACGCCATACTCATCGGTACGCAGCTCAAAGCCCGCGCCCCGCGGTTTTCCCTGCGCGTCGACGACATGCCCCTCATTAAGCTGTGACGCGCCATAAGGCGTGGTCAGCGCGATATGCTCTTCGCCGCGCCGGTCTTCCATGCGTAGCTCGTTGTCGCCTGCGGTACGCAGAATGTTCTGGCTACGGTTGTCGCGATTCACCACATCCGCATGTTCAGAATCGTGCAGCGCATGGGCGATGTAGGGCTGATCGATATCGCCATGACGCCAGGCGATCGCGACCTCCGTACCGTCGATAAGCGGCATATGCCAGCCTGCGTCCTCGGCGGTATAAGGCTTCGCCATTCTCAACCACGCGTAGCCAAAACCTGGATCGCTGTCGCTGCGGTCAACATCAAGCCTGACCCGGTAACGACCATACTCATCAAGATGAGCGTAGATATCGTGTTTTTCCCGACTTTCCACATGGGCGGGCAGCGTTCCGTGAATTTCAGGGCGCGGCGGGCAATCCGGGCGAAAGCCGTAACGCTCAGTGTACGGTTGCCCCCACACCGAAACATGCAGCCGGGAGTCACGCGCGCCCCGGTATGTCAGCAGGGTCATCAGCACGCCATTTTTCAGCGCGGTGATGACATCACCCAGGGGTTCCAGCACCTGGCCGGGCGCCAGATGTGGCGCGTTGCTGAAAAGATGCAGGCGGGTTGATTTGTTCAGTTCACGCTCATGGTCAATGCGCGCATAAAATGCGCCGCTCTCCGTCGCGGGTTCAGGATCGTGCTCGTCCCCCTCTTCGGGATAGATGTCGCCATAGCGGTAATGCTCGCCTGTCGTCACCGCCTCACTGCGCACAGCAACCTGCGCCTGCATGGGCGATGTGGCGCTACGGTAGTTATAACGGTTCACATGAGCCAGCCCTGATACGACGGTGTGCCAGGTACGCACGCCCCAGACGCTTTCTTCCGCCGACAGCCCGGACGGCTCCCGGTAAGGCAACCGGATATCGAATTCATACTGAAGTTGCGTGTCGCCAAAAATCACCACATCGAGTTCTGTCGCGTCGTTCATGACAAAGCGAAACCAGATGCCCACTTCGGCCAGGATCCGCTGAATAAATTCAAGGTCGGTTTCCCGCCACTGGGTAATGATGTCGCGGCACGGATATTCGCGAGAAAGCCGAAACGCAAAATCCGGCCCTTCCAGGCCATGCGCCCGCAGTACCTGTTCGACGACTTCAGGCACGGATTGATTCTGAAATATGGCGCAGCGACGGGTGCGGGAGAGTAAAGCGAGACGGGATTGCAGCGTGACCGCATAATGAGACTGGTCAGCGTTTGTCGAAAGCCACTCAAAACGGGTAATGACACCGTAAATAGTTTTTCGCCCATTCATATCAAAACGGGCATATTTCATCAGAACATCTTTACGCTGAACGGTCTGCGGCGCGGTAAATTCAATTCGCCATGAGAAGGCTTCACTCAGCCCCTCTCGCCCTTTGAATATCAGCACATCAGGTTTTATCGGGCAGTCATTAATATCAAGATGGTAGAGCGATAAAGAAAGAGCGCTGGTGATTGCTGTATGTTCCATTCGCTTACATGTCCCTGTAATAATTACGCTTGCGGCGTTACCCCCCTCAAAAACATAAAAATTATTCTGTTTAAATTACGTCATAAAAACAAGCCACTCGCCGCTAACACGCGTTATCACAGCAGCCACTTTCGGAAAAGGACACAGATGAAAAGGAGTATAATTTGAATTTTAATACGCTATTGCGGCGATGTTTTGATAAAAGGATTAAGTCGGTACTTTCCTGCCACCATCATAAAAAACAGTCAGATGTTTTTATATATTAATAAATTTATTTTATTGTTTCTGTCATTTAAAAATAGGATTTTCCGGTCAGGTGATGACGACAGCGCTACGCGCCTCACCCCCCTCTGTTTTACGCTAACCGTAACGGTGAATGAAGCGAGCGCTACGACCTCACCCCTCACCCGTGTTATCTCTTACTCACCGGCAAACCGGCGCGCTCAACAGTAAACCTGGCCATAACGCGGCCCAGTCGGAGCCATGATCCATGCCCGGCACCACTTCAACCTGCGCGCAGCGCTCGCCCACGGCGTTTTGAAAACGCCTGGCGACGGCGGGCGGCACCGTGCTGTCATCCGCGCCGCTGAAATGCATTTGCGGCAGGTTTGCAAGTTTCACAGCCACGTCTGCCGCGCTTTGCGCATCCGGCATCGCGGAAACGCGGTGCAGCGCATTGACGTAAGCGACATCGAGGTTCCCCGCCACCGTGCGCAGCGAAACCACGTCCGTGCGCCGCGCCGCAAGCAGCGCGGCAATGTTCCCGCCCCCGGAATAACCCACCAGTTCAATGCGGGCCTGCGGGTAGCGCTGCACAACCTGACTTACGACTTTATCCGTGGCTTCAACGACGTTTGATGAGAAGCGTTTATCAGTCCAGAGATGAACGTTACAGGCGGACGGTAACGGCGGCCCGATAAACTGGCACGGTCGCGCCAGGTACAAAATGTTACCGGACGGGTCGGCCGCCGCCAGCGTCAGGCCAAGAGGGTTATGCGGCGTCGGGTCATCAGAGGGGCGCGTGCGGCTCACCCAGGCAAAGCCATCTCCCTCGATGTAGACCCGCAGGCGCGTAACAGGCGGCGTGATACGCTGCCAGGTAAGAAGAGGTATTCCGTTCGCGGATATCTCCTCACGAATGAAACCACGATTTTTTGCGAGCTCGCTCGCACTTTCACGATAATCCCGGCTGGCGCATCCCGCGAACAATAAAGCCATACCAATCAATAATACACGCGTAAAAGACAGGTTTTTTTTCGCCATTTTTCTTATCCGCCAGAATTATATTTAACCGAAACTCTAAAGTTCCTTATTGGGTGCGCCGAAAATAGTTAAGCCTCGCTTATCGTTTTCTTTGCCAGCAAATGTGTATCGCGCAACGGAATGTAAGCAGACAAATCGGAACGTAACACATAACGGCTCTTTCCCTTAACCTTAAGCGCGACATCGCACGGTACATCATGAAGAAATCACGGTTTAGTCAGCAAGGAACCTTGCTGGTAGCGTTAACCTCTGCCCAGGGACTGCTGGCGCCTTATGCTTTTGCGGTGTCGAGCGACTACACAATTTCCGACCAGCAATCTGATGTTCAGCTCTCCGCCTCCTACGACCGGGTTCAGGTAACGAATACCGGGTCGGCGTTCAGTAATTCAGGCGCGGCGCTCAGCATCGGTCAGGGCGTCGCGGTCGGTTTACTCGATAACGACGGCACAATATCTGCTGAAGGCAACAGCCTGAATACCAACACCTATTCTTACGGCCTGAAAAACGAGGGCACGATCGATACTATCGATAACTCGGGTAGCATTAAAATGACCGCCGCCAGCAATAATTATTACTCCGGCAGCGCCATTAACCTGACTGAAACAAGCCAGGTCGGCACACTGATTAACAGCGGTACGATTGAAGGCCCTGACTCCTACTATAATTATGGCGGCAACTATAGTCAGGGCGGCATAACTAACAGCGGTACGCTCGGCACCCTGAAAAATGTCACATCAGGCGTCATTACGGGCAGAACCGGCGTGAATAACAGTGGCAAAATCGATCTGCTGGAAAACGCAGGCATTATTAACTCCACTACCACCACCAATACCAGCGGGTACAATTATAGCAGCGGCGCAGTTTCTAACGCGGGCACTATTAATACGCTGCATAACACCGGCACTATCGGTAACGTTAATACTAACAACAGTTATTATAATTCAGGTATTTTCAATACCAACACAGGTGTTATTAAATCGTTAATCAACGACGGGCATATCACCAGTAGCTATATTGGCGTGTATAACATGGGCCATATTGATACGCTGACTAATAACGCCGATATCACTGGCAACCTGGTAGGTCTTTATAGCGTAAACAATACCAATAACGAGACGTCCGCCAGCACCATTATTAATAATGGCACTATCAGCGGCAGTTATGGCTTTTATACCACGAATTATAATACTCAAACTTCAGCGATTACGCTGATCAACAACGGCACGATTAACGGCAGCAGCCAGGGTATTTATATCGCAGGCAATAACGGCGCCAGCACGGTCATTACCAATAACGGGACGATTACCGGCAAAGGCAATGCTATTTATAGCCAGGGCAATACCACCTCCGCGCTGACTATCACCAACAGCGGCGTTATTGAAGGCAATATCATAGCCAACGGCGGCGCAGCGCTGGAATTTATCGGCGGCACGGATAAGCAGGGCGTTCTCACGGGCACACGTATTGTTAGCGATGACGAGACAGTTTCCAGCACTGACAGCATCGGCGTGATTACCAGCAACGGCGACGTTATCTTCCGCTCCGGCTCAATGCTGCTGAATGACAACATTAATATTGCCAGTCTCTCGATGCAAAGCCTCTCAAGCGATGACAGCAATACCGGCACCGTCGGCACCGTCCTTAACGATGCCGCTCAGCTTCAGGTTAACGCCCCGATCGCTATTACCGGCAATTACCACCAGAACGCTGGCGCGGCGCTTATCCTCGGCGTGAGCGACACGGCGTCAGCCGGCGGCGATATCGCGCAGGACACCGGTTATGGCCGCCTGAATGTCACGGGCTCCGCCACCGTAGATCAAGGCTCCACCGTATCGCTTGCCCGTTCCGGCAACACCTATAAGTTTGCGCCCGGCCAGCGCTATGTGGTGATTAACGCCAACACCAACGGCACGAACTATAACGCTGACAAACTGGCGTATAAGGCAGTGGGTTATGACGGTCTGGTCACAGGCTCAACCTATGTTGACGAGGCGAACAGCGCGCTGGTCGTAACGCTGCAAAAAGCGCCGACGCCGCCTGTTGTCACGCCGCCGGTCGTTGAGAAACCGCCGGTTGATGGCACCCCGCCTGTCGTCGGAAAACCGCCAGTGGTAACGCCGCCGGTTGTCGGCAAGCCACCGGTCGTGGTCACTCCGCCTGCTCCGCCAGCGGCCAAACCAGGCCCGACGACCCCGAACGCGACGTCGTCGCTGAGCGGTCTGGCCCATTACTCCGGCATCGCGCCGCAGCTGCTTGAGCTTTACAACGCCTCGCTGGCGATTGAAGGCACGAAAGAAGCCAACCGCGTGGGCGAGCGTCTGTCCACCAGTCAGAATATCAGCGTCAGCACGGCGAGCGGCGTGGCGACGTCCACCGCAATGGGTGTCGTCGGCAATCATCTGGACACTATCCGCACGCCGCAGACAGCGGGCCTGAGCGGCGTCTCCACCGGTGACGGCTACAGCGACTGGATCGTTTGGGCTCAACCGTACGGCGGTTATGCCCGTCAGGACAGCACCAGCGAAGTGAGTGGGTACAGCGCGAAATTCGGCGGCCTGCTGTTTGGCGCGGATCGTACCGTCGCCGAAGACTGGCGCGTGGGTGCGGCGCTGAACTACAGCAACACCTCCGTACACGGTAAAGATAACCTGAGCGGCAACAACTCGACGGCGAATAACTATGGCGTGATTGGGTATGCCGGCTACTCAGGCGACCCGTGGTTTATGAACCTCTCTGCCGCGCTGACTCGTCAGAACTACGACACGGTTCGTCGCGCCGACTTCACCGGCTTCTCCGGCACGGCAAACGGCAAGTTCAACGGTCAGTCCGTGACGCTGCAAAGCGAATTCGGCTACCCGTTCACGCTGCCGGCTGAGGTTGTCCTCACCCCGATGGCGGGCCTGACTTACGGTTATCAGCACGTGGATGGTTATAAAGAGAGCGGCGGCAACGGCATGGCGCTGGACGTAGGTTCGTCGCACACGCAGTCGGTCACCAGCGACCTTGGCGCGCGCATCGAGAAAGGCATCGACACCGGTTTTGGCCGCCTGACGCCGTTCGCGCAAGTCTCCTGGATCCACGAGTATGACCACCGTCGCACGAGCAACACCGCGACCTACGCCGCAGACACCATTGGCGAGACGCAGTTCACCACCAAAGGCGCGGCGCCGGTTAAGGATATGGCGGGTCTGTCGGTCGGCAGTACATTGTTTAACGCTAACGACCTGAGCATTGACGCCCGCTACGATCTCCAGGCAGGCGAGCGTTACCAGGCGCACACCTTCAGCCTGCGTCTGAACAAATCGTTCTGAGTGCTAACGCTGTAAAACCCACGGGGCCGGTAAGCGGCCCCGTTTTTTATTTCAGGCTTCCCCCGCGCGTTTCTGTCGCCTTTGCCCTGCTCTCCCCTTTCTTGCCGAACGCGACGGGTCGGTTTAATCATGAACCTGCGCGGGAGTGCGTCTACCCTTAATAAAAACGTTCACCGTTGCACGGGGCCAGCGCCGCGCTTCCGGCGTTGTTTTTACGCCGTTCAACGAAACCGTATATTGACTTAAGTGAAGGATCGCTGATGCCTCTCTCCCGCCCGCTGTATCTCTCTGTCGGCACATGGCTGTTGGCGCTGCTGCTTATTCTCACCGCGCTCACCACCGAACGCAGGCTGACCTGGCTCATGGAAGTGATGCCGGTGTTTATCGTGGTGCCGGTGCTGTGGGCGACCGCAAAACGCTATCCGCTGACGCCGCTGCTCTATGCGTTGATTTTCATCGGCTGCGTGTCGCTTATCGTCGGCGGCATGTATTCCTACGCGCGCGTGCCCGTGGGGTTCATGGTGCAGGAGTGGTTCGGGATGGCGCGCAACCCGTATGACAGGTTCGGCCATGTGTTGCAGGGGCTGGTGATATCGCTCTCGGCGCGGGAAGTGCTGGCGCGCGGCGGCTACCGGTTCGGCGCGAAAATGCTCGCGTTTCTGGTCTGTTGCGTGACGCTTGCTATCAGCGCCTTTTACGAGCTGATTGAGTGGTGGGTGGCGCTGGCGCTCGGCAAAGACGCCGATGATTTTCTCGGTACGCAGGGCGACGAATGGGATACCCAGGCGGATATGCTCTGCGCGCTCCTCGGCGCGTTTATCTCAGTCTTTGCGCTGGCGCGCGGCCATACCCGCCAGCTTAAACGGATAGCGCGCAGACCATAAAGCCGCCCGCAGGCGGCCTGATGCGTTTAGCGCTTGCGCATTTCCGGCAGGAAGAGATCGCCGCGCAGTACGCCGCTGCCCAGCACATCCTGCGTCTTCTCGTTCAGCCAGCCCACAATGCGCGCGGCCATCACATCCATCGAATATTCGATAGCCGGAATGGTCGGCACGCCGGGCATTTGCAGCGTGCCCGCGAGGCTGAAGACCATAATGTCGTCCGGTACGGATTTATTGAAGGCCTGGAGCTGCGGGATCACCCGCTGCGCCTCCTGGTCATCCGCCACCAGCAGCGCGTTGAAATTGAGCGTGGTGGCGTTATTCAGCAGTTCCTGTAACGCCACGGAGGAAGAGGTCGCATCCATAAACACCAGGTTGCGGTTAAACGGCAGGAAGTTACGCTCCAGCGCCAGTTTATAGCCGAGCAACACCTGGTCGGCGAAGCCATTGCCCTGCGGATAAATCAGGGCTATCTGGCGACGATTTTGCCGAATCAGATAGTTACAGGCGGTTTCCACGGCGAAGGCGTGATCGTAATGCAGACTGGGGGCGTTTTCGCTCTCCATGCAGTCCACAAGGATCACATTTTCCTGGGTGATATTTAACGGAAACCGCGCGCCGATAATCAGCACATCGTCGCACAGGCCGCTGGTGAGTTCGTCCAGCGCGTTCATGACTTCATGCTTGCTGTTGGCGAAGCGCAGCAGCAGGTGTTTCTGGTGCTGGCTGAGCTGTTTTTCCAGCGCGTACAGGTAGCCCGTCGTCTGGTTGATATTCTCCTGCGCGCAGATAACGCCGATGCAGCCGGTGCTCTGGCTCAACAGCGACTGCGCGATAACGTTTGGCCGGTAATTGAGCTCATCCACGGCTTTCAGCACGGCCTGACGGCTGGCTTCCTTGACGCCGCGTGATCCGCTCAACACCCGTGACACCGTGGCTTTCGACACCCCGGCCAGACGCGATACATCGTTGATTGTTGACATCTTTTTCCCCTGGCAGAAACCTGGCTTTCTGCGTCAAACTTTCATCAAAAATTGTTCAGATGATAACCGGTTGAAGTATATCCGTTTCCCGAAATCATGGAAACCGATTTTCCGTTTCGTGTCCGTACTACGCATTTCGCCCGAAAAGCTGTGATGCAAATCCAATTAATTCGCGCGACAGGGCGGAGATCATGACGGGTTTCACACTTCTCTTTTTTATAAATGGAAATCGGTTTCCATATCCTATCCAATCATCTCCGCAATAAGTTTTTACATTTAAGGATGAGACCATGTACAAGATTATGCTGTGTTGCTCTGCGGGGATGTCCACCAGTCTGCTGGTGAGAAAGATGGTTGACGCGGCAGGAGAACGGGACCTTCCCGTACAGATTGAAGCCTGGGGCGTTGCCGAATTTGATACGCAGTTTCCAAAGTATCAGGTGGTGCTGCTCGGGCCGCAGGTGAAGTATATGTTACCGACGCTGTCGCAAAAGGCTGCCGCTCACGGCATTCCTGTTCAGGCCATCGACATGATGGATTACGGAATGCAGCGTGGCGACAAAGTGCTGGATTACGCGCTCTCGCTTATTGAAGCCGCGCATTAGAAACAGGATCTCGCCCATGAGTTCTTTATATCAGTCGATGGTTGCCGTCATTGAACAGACGATTACGCCGCTCGCCGGGAAACTCGGCCAGCAGAAATATGTTATCGCCATTCGCGACGGCTTCACCGCGGCGCTGCCGTTTATGATTATCGGCTCGTTTATGCTGGTGTTTATCTTCCCGCCGTTCTCTGCCGATACCACGGTCGGCTTTGCCCGCGCCTGGCTCGATTTCTCGCAGACGTATCGGGAACAGCTAATGCTGCCGTTTAATCTCAGCATGGGCGTAATGACCTTTTTTATCTCCGTCGGCGTCGGCGCGAGCCTGGGGCGTCAGTTCCAGCTCGATCCGGTGATGGCGGGCCTGCTGGCCTTTATGGCGTTTCTGCTGGTGGCGGCGCCTTATGCCGATGGCAAAATCTCCACGCAGTATCTCTCCGGCCAGGGCATTTTCACCGCGCTGATTACGGCGATTTATTCCACCCGCGTCTATGCGTGGCTCAAGGAGCATAAGGTCACCATTCGTCTGCCGAAAGAGGTGCCGACCGGCGTGGCGCGCTCGTTTGAGATCCTTATCCCGGTGATGGCGGTGATGGGAACGCTGCATCCGCTGAACCTGTTTATTGAAGCGCAAACCGGCATGATCATGCCGCAGGCGATCATGCATCTGCTGGAGCCGCTGGTCTCCGCGTCCGACTCCCTGCCCGCGGTGCTGCTCTCTGTGCTGCTGTGCCAGATCTTCTGGTTTGCGGGCATTCACGGCTCGCTTATCGTCACCGGCATCATGAACCCATTCTGGATGGCGAATCTGTCGGCCAACCAGGCGGCGCTGGCCGCAGGCGCCGCGCTGCCGCACACTTATCTGCAGGGGTTCTGGGATCACTACCTGCTGATCGGCGGCGTCGGCTGTACCCTGCCGCTGGCGTTTTTACTGCTGAAAAGCCGTGCGACGCACCTGCGCACCATCGGCAAAATGGGCATCGTGCCGAGCTTTTTTAATATCAACGAACCGATCCTCTTCGGCGCGCCCATTATTATGAACCCGATCCTGTTTATTCCGTTCGTCTGCGTGCCGCTGGTGAACGCCGTTCTCGCCTGGACCGCCACCCGGCTGGGGCTGATCGAGCAGGTCGTGTCGCTCACGCCCTGGACGACCCCGGCCCCCATCGGCGCGTCCTGGGCCGCCAACTGGGCGCTGGCGCCGGTGGTGATGTGCCTTATCTGTATGGTGATGTCGGCGCTGATTTACCTGCCGTTCCTGCGCGCTTATGAACGCTCGCTGATGAAAACCGAAGAACTGAAAGCGCGTAACGCCGCCCCTCAGGCGCAAACCGTGACCGGATAATCACGGCCGCGCCAGGGAAGGCGCACAGGAAATAACGGTGCCGGAATCCGGAAAAGAATAAGCACTCAACGCGTGGCGGTATTTCGCCCTGCGGGGACGGTGACGTCCTGTCATTCCCTTTCATTAATGAAGAGTAATACAACATGATTGCACTGGAAGAAGCGGTAATGGAAATCATCGTCAATGCGGGACAGTCGCGCAGCCTCTGCTTTGAGGCGCTGCACGCCGCGCGGGCGGGTAATTTCAGCGAGGCGCAACATCTGCTGCGCGAAGCCGACGGCTACGCCCGGCAGGCGCACAAGATGCAGACGAAGCTTATTGAGCAGGACGCGGGCGAAGGCCGCCAGCCGATGACCTTAATTATGGTGCACGCGCAGGATCATTTAATGAATTCCCTGCTGGCGCGCGAATTTTCTGAAGAGCTGATGCATTTATATCAGCGTCAGTAAATAAAACATTTTATTCGCGGCAGAAGCCATTCTGCGGGCGATAAATAAACCGCTGTACCCGAAACGACGTAAATACGCTTTCCCGATGATAGCGCATTAATTCTGACTCGCCAGAAGGGAAAGCTGTTGTCTTAATAATAGTGACGATAAAGAGATAATTATGACTACGTTAAAAAAACTTCCATTAGCCATGGCGGTTATCGCCGCGCTTTGCCCGGTATCTGTGCTCGCTCAGGAATACACTCAGGAACAGATTGACGCCATGGTGGCGAAGGCCGTGGATAAGGCGCTGGCCGAGCGCCAGGCAAAAATCGACGCCGCCATGAACAAGAAAGCCGATGTGGTCACCGAGCCGCAAAGCCCCGCCCAGACGCCGGATCTGGCTATCCCGTTCGGCGTGAAGTTCACCGGTTACGCCCGCTATGGCGCGCATTACCAGAGCGGCGACCAGAAATATGTGGCGGTCGACGGCTCCTATAACGGCGCCTCCGCGATTGGTCGTCTCGGCAACGAAGGCAACGGCGGCGAATTCCAGCTCTCGAAAGCCTTTAAAGGCGGCAACGGCGCCATCTGGGATGTCAACGTGATGTTTGACCACTGGGGCGACGAGGTGAACCTGAAAAAAGCCTACGCGGGCGTCACTAACCTGCTGGAATCCAACCCGAACGCCTATTTCTGGGCTGGTCGCGATTTCCACCAGCGTCCGCAACAGGGCATTAACGACTACTTCTGGATGAACCACGACGGCCAGGGCGCCGGGGTGAAAAACTTCGATCTGGGCGGCGTGCAGTTTGATGTCGCGGTCGTGGCCGCCGTGGAATCCTGTAGCCCGGAAGTGATGGAAGACGAGGCGAACCCGTCGCGCATCTCCTGTACCGGCGGCTCCGGCACGGGCGACAAAGGCAACTACGCGGCGACGTCTAAAATTCACGGTATGAAAGTCGGCCCGCTCGATCTGGAGCTGTACGCCAACTACGGCTTCGACTCAAAAGCCGTGGATCGCGACGATCGCCTGAAAGCCTGGCAGGGCGGCGTGGTGCTGAGCCACACTAATGACAGCGGCGTGAATAAGCTTATCGCCCGCTACTCCGACAATTCAGATAACAGCGTTTATAACAAAACTGACGATCTGACCACGGTGTATGCGAGCTTTGAAGGGCTGCATAAATTCACGCAACAGGCGCAGGTGGAGTATCTGCTGGCGTTCCACGATTACGATAACGACCGCGATGACCGCGATAACCGCCGCAATTACAACGCCATCGTGCGCCCGATGTATTTCTGGAACGACGTTCACTCCACCTGGCTGGAAGCGGGCTGGCAGCGCGTCGATTATCAGGAAGGCGGCGATAACGACGGCTGGAAAGTGACGCTCTCGCAGAATATGTCTATCGCCATGGGCCCGGAATTCCGCCCGATGCTGCGCTTCTACGTCACTGGCGGCGAGGTGGATAACAAACGCACCGCGCGCGTCAACAATACCGACGACACCACGCTTGATTCCCTGAACATCGGCGCGATGTGGGAAGCCTGGTGGTAATAACTCCCTGCCGCGCGGCGCACGTCGCGCGGTCTCCCTCCCTTTTTTCATGGGCTGACGTCAGATGCAAACACTGCAACAATGAACCGGTATACGTCATCTCTCTTGCGAGCCACGTTTCCGGTCGCAGGGTGACATGAGAAAGCGTGTCATGCCTGTCTGTGACCTGACGCTGCAACGCCCGAGAATGCGGCACATCATCGCGCGCGATTTGCTGGCAGAAACAGGCCGTATTCCGATGGGATATTTGACAGAAAGTGTGTGTCTTGTACTGACCTAATCCCTGTCATCACTCGCCGTCCGGCGCATTACACTTTTCCTTTCTTACTCTGCAGGATGCCTTGTCATGAATAAGCTCTCCAGTGCACCGCGTGCCCCCCTTAATTTTCAACCGTTGACGTTGGAAGCGCCCCGCATTAAAGCGCATCGCTGGTGGTTGAAAGTATCCGCTGTCAGGCCGGGCGACATTTTGCTGGTGCAGAACACCGGGTTACAGAGCGCAGGGATCCGCTTTGCCGATGGGAGTTTGTTTTCACACGCGGCGCTCTGGATGCATAGCGGGGAGCAGTTTCAGCCGGTACGCCTGGCGGAGGCCGATGGGCACGGCATAGGATTTACCGACCTTCCTGTCATCACCATTGATAATGAGGGAGTAAAGAGTGATGTCTGGCTTATGCCAGGCAATCCACGTCATTGCAAACTGCTGCGTCACAGGGATATCGGGTCGGTTCCCGAAAGCATCGCGAAACAGGCTGCAGAAGAGATGCGAAACGACTGGTTCTATAGCGATTACGCTTATCTGCATCGCCTGGCTGACGCCAGCCGTCACCCACCCGCAGTGCGCCGCCTCTACAGCGTCATGCTTCAGGGTATTGATAGGGTCGCCAGTAAAAAACATGGTCGCAAAACGCTCTTTTGCTCCGAACTGGTCGCGGTGTACTACGAAAAAATCGGGCTGACGTTATTTGATCCGCCTAGAGATCCGGCGCTGGTCTCGCCTGCGTCACTGGCCCAGCATGCCGTCGGTCTGTATGAAGTTCAGGGGGCGTTTGTGAATACCGACGCTTTAGCGGATACGGCCATCGCAAGTGGACTGCATCTCGACGATCCGCGCGCGCAAGGCTGGCTGCCGCTGCATGTCAACCAGGCGCGTAAGGGCTATCAGTTGGATAAGCTGGACAGCACGTTGAAGGAATCGATCGCCACCCTGCGTAAACACAACCTGGAAAACTATAGGGCGGCGCATGAAGATTGCTTAAACAGGCTGGCGAAGCTAGAGCAGCTGGCGTTAATCGTTGATAAACCGCAGGCGATGAAAAAAATTACGACTTACCGTAAGTCTGAACAGGGTCTTTATAATCTGCTGGTTAACCTCGAATCATCCCTGCCGGTGACCCATGCGGCAGGACATACGCTGACGCTTAGCGACGAGCAAGAGTTTCATCTGTCGCTGAGAGTGCTATCGTTACTCGCTCAGCTGCGTTTTTCCGTCTGGAAGCTTAACCTCACGTTATTAAGACACGTGCTGCGTGGCTCAAAACGAGCCCGTAAACCCTTCAATACACAGCGTCCCCTCAAACTCGCCCGGCTTTACCAGATTTACCGTCAGTTGCGCGAGGGCCATACCCGGAGAAGCAACACGCTTGAAGCAGAGATTAAAAAAAGTGCTGAAGGGCTGAGTGCAAACGATGTTAAGCATATGACTCAGTGGCTGCAGGCTTACCCGTAAACCTATATGCGCGGCGGTTTAGTCCCGCCGCGCTCACGGTTTTAGTGAGTCTGTGGCTGCGTCTGCAGCGTGCCCTCCTGCGGTTTTTCCTCTTCCGGCGCGTCAGGCTGGATAATCACACGGCTTGGCAGCGCCAGCCGCACGCCCAGCTCCTGTAGCCCTTCCATGATGCGCAGGTTGATCTCCTGCTGCAGATCCATGTACTGGTTGTAATCCGCCGTATTAATGATGTGCACCACTTCATAGGTCAGGCGATCCTGATCGAAAGTGGCAAAGTGGGCGCGGTCGAAGCGAGTATCGCCACTCTTCTCAATAATCGACTTCACCATCGGGCCAATCTGGCGCAGTTTTTCGGGCGGCGTGGAGAGCGAGACGCCAAACGTAAATACGATGCGGCGCGTCTGCATACGCTTATAGTTGTGGATCGTCTGCTGAAGCAGGATGGCGTTCGCGCAGACGATCTGCTCGCCGCTTAAGCTACGGATGCGCGTGGTTTTCAGCCCGATATGTTCAATGGTGCCGGACACGTCGTTAAAAACGATGAAATCGCCAATTTCAAACGGCTTATCGAAGCCAATTGAAAGCGAGGCGAACACGTCGCTCAGCACCGTCTGCACTGCCAGCGCGATGGCGATACCGCCGACCCCGAGGCTCGCCACCAGCGCGGTGATATTGACCCCGGCATTGGCGAGGATCGACAGCAGCATCACGGCCCAGATCAACGCGCGGATCATCAGCCCCAGAATAATCGTCGTCACCGGGTTGCGATGCGTGCCTGGGCGCATTAGCGAGTGGCGCAACCATGACTGTACCGCCTGATCGAACCAGAGCGCGATTTGCAACGCCAGCACCAGGAACCAGGCGTGGGAAATCGTACTGTGCGTCCGGTCAGGCAGGCTGACAAACTGCAAACTGAAGAGAAACGCGGCAATCAGAATCAGAATGCGCCGCGTCTTTCTCAGCACGTCGAGAAAGACTTTATACGCGGTGCTGTTGTTGTGCTCCTCCGCCCAGCGCGCGATGCGCTTGTGCAGTATATCGATGATTTTACTCACGACCCAGTAAGTGACGGCAGTTATCGCCAGCACCAGCAAGACATTTCCCCAGAACGTTAATGATGTCATCAGGCGCAAAAAATTGGTGTGCAGAATGTACTCCATCCTTCCTCCTTGTCGGCTGCCCTAAAGTGAAACCTGAGTATAGACCATCGCTAAGCGCCCCTTTTTCATTGGGTTATAACGGTACTCCCCATAAAAAAGCCCCTTCATCAGAAGGGGCTTAATCGCGCAATTAAAGCGTAAGGTTCACGGGCCGGTCGGGTTAATACCCTTTACCGCGGGAGATTTTATCCAGATACCCCATAACGAACGCCGACAGGACAAACGTAAGGTGGATAATCACATACCACATCAGTTTATTATCCGGTACGTTCTTCGCATCCATAAAAACGCGCAGCAGGTGAATGGAAGAGATAGCGACAATCGACGCCGCCACTTTATTCTTCAGCGAACTGGCGTCCATTTTGCCAAGCCAGCTCAGCTTTTCCTTACCTTCATGAATATCGAGCTGAGAGACAAAGTTTTCATAACCGGAAAACATCACCATCACCAGCAGCCCGCCTACCAGCGTCATATCGACCAGCGACAGTAACAGCAGGATCAGATCCGACTCGGCGACAGACAGAATGTTCGGCAGAACGTGGATAATTTCCTGGAAGAATTTGACGGTCAGCGCCAGTAAAGCGAGAGAAAGCCCGAAGTAAACCGGGGCCAGCAGCCAGCGCGAGGCGTACATTGCGTTTTCGATAAAGCGTTCCATAGCGTCCTGAAAAATAGCCAGAATGGCTTTCAGTATAACGCACAGAGACGATGGTCTGACAACAGCGGCGCCAGGGCTACGGCGTTCAGACCAGCGTGATATCCACCTGCGGGCGCTCATACTCCGGCCAGACGATGGCCACCAGTTGCGGATACGCCTCCTGGCTGAATTCATGGAAGCAGTGGCGCAGGTTGAGCACTTCGATATCGGAGAAGGTGACTAACTCACCGTTCAGACAGCGTTTTTTTAAATTATCGTAATATTTATAAACCGCTGAATTAAGATTACTGCAACGGCGCTGCGCCTCAAATAAACCCGGTGTGGCGTTGAGCTCTTCAAATGTCATTTTTTTAATGGTGGCGTTAGTAAAATCAATATATTCGTGATTAACGCGCCAGTACCACAACGGAGTAATTGCGTTAAGTAACGCGGAGAAATGGTCTTCACCCTCTTCTTTGTTACGCGGCGGGATCGGGTCTGCGCCAGAACCGTTGTCTGGTTTATTGGCACCATTTTCTTTCATAAAAAAAAGCACGCCGCTTAAAAGCAGCAGCAAGGTAATGACAGAATAAAAAATACTGTTCATGCGCAGGCTCCGTTTTTTTTGATTTTAATTTTACGGCATGTTATTGTCAACGAAAACCATCCGGCGTATTTCTTTATCCTTCTGATATAAAAGGAAATAACATCAATGTTGCCCGACAATCTTGTGCCGGCGCGTTATCGTATTCCCACACCCGACAACCACTCCTCTGGCGAACAAAATAGCGAAAATTTAACTCAGGGAAAGCCAAAGCTCGAAGAATATGAAACGGACATATTGAGCGGCAAATCTCTGGCGGGCCAGAGCGGCAACGTACTGCTGGAAGAACGCGACCGGCATATTAAAGCACGCCTGCTCAGTGTGGTTAAAATTGAGGCGTACACTAAAGTCCTGAATAAACTGGTCGAAGATAATGCTATTAGCGCTGAAGAATTGGCTGAGCTGATCGCCACCAAAACCGCGCAGATAAATGAAGCGGGTAATAAAATTTGGCTTAATCTCATTACCCAGGAAAAAGACGCCCCCGTTTTTTATAAGTTCGAGGATTAACTGGCGTGACGGAAATAACCTCCAGCCACCAATATTTCACTTTAGATAAGCAAGAAGAACAGAAATTTATCTTAAGTCAGAATTTGCAGGCGCTGATTAATGAAAAAAATGAAGCCATAGCCGGGTATACCCGGGCCGTGCTAATGATCCCGGCTGCCCTGGTGCAACTGAAATGGCAGAATCGCCGCGAAATCTATCCGTTTCTGGTAAAAGAAGAGGTCTATGGCGCCGTACTGGAAGAGATAATGAATCGCCATCCGCAGCTGCGCGCGCAAATGATGGCGGCGATAGAAGAGCATTATCAGCAGATTAAAGCGCAGGAAGCCGAAACGCTGATGCTAAGCCGCAAGCTCGCCGAAGGTAGCTACCAGACCTCTTCCGTTACGCCGCTTCCTGAAACGCCCGCCGCCTCACCCGACAAGTAGCGCGCCCGCTTTCTGTCCGCCGTTTTCCTCCTGCGTTATCACCTCCGTCACCTGTTCCAGTGTTCCGATTTGCACCTCGCCGGTACGATTGCGTTTGCTACGGTCTATCAGCAACAGCGATTGCGCCGCCCGGCGCAGCAACAGCGTTTTATATTCCGCATTCCACGAGCGCGCGTCCCAGATGCCGCCTGCCTCATCAATGCCCTGACACGAAAACAGAAACAGATCGATATCGATATGCTTAAGCAGCGCAGGCAGCGACGGGTTTTCATAACAGGCCGCCTGCCGATGCAGAATGCCGCCCGTGCTGATAAGCGTTATCTGCTCACGCCTGGCGACCTCCTGCCCGACCCGCACGCTGTTGGTGAAAATCGTGAGCGGCACGTCCGGCAACTGACGCGCCAGATACCAGCACGTGGTACTGGCGTCGAGCGCCACCACCATACCGGCGTCGAGCCAGTTCAGCGCGTTGCGCGCGATATCCAACTTATGCGCATGATGGCTCTTGAGGCGCGCCTGAAACGGATCGTCATGGCTTTGCACATCGCGACGCAGCACCCGCGCGCGTCCGTGGCTGCGCAGAATCTTCCCGGCGCGCTGAAGTTCGCTCAGATCGCGCCGGATGGTCTCGTGGCTCACAGCAAGGCGACTTGCCAGCGCCTGGGTCGTCAGCGCCTCATGCGCCCATAAGAGCCTGATAATCTTCTGCTGACGCTCATGTTTCATCCTGCTGCTCCGTCGATAACGCGTCTGGGTTGCCTGCTGTTCATTATTGCAGCAGGCTCGCGAAAAGGAGAACCGGCCCGCGCCGGAAATACAGAAAATCCTGATAATTTCCGCCAGCGCAGCATGAGGCACTACCCTTAAAGGACGCTTTGATAACGAGGAGGAACTTATGGCGAACGACCAGAACAAGATCCAGGACCCGACGACCCAGTATTTCACCGGGGAATATCCAAAGCAGAAACAGCCTGCGCCGGGGATTCAGGCCAAAATGGAGCCGGTGCCGGACTGTGGTGAGAAAAGCTACAAGGGCAGCGGGCGTCTTCAGGATCGTAAGGCACTGGTGACAGGGGGCGATTCCGGTATCGGTCGCGCTGCCGCCATTGCTTACGCGCGAGAAGGCGCGGACGTGGTGCTGAACTACCTCCCGGACGAGCAGCAGGACGCCGAAGAGGTCAAGGCGCTGATTGAAGAGGCAGGCCGCAAAGCGGTGCTGATCCCAGGCGATCTGACCGATGAGAAATTTGCCCGCGATCTGGTGCATCGCGCCATTAAAGAACTGGGCGGGCTGGATATCCTGGCGCTGGTGGCCGGTAAACAGACGGCGGTGGAAGATATCGCGAATCTGACCAGCGAGCAGTTCCAGAAAACCTATGCGACCAACGTGTTCGCCCTGTTCTGGATAACCCAGGAAGCGCTGCCGCACCTGAAACCGGGCGCGAGCATTATTACGACGTCGTCTATTCAGGCGTATCAGCCAAGCCCGCACCTGCTGGATTATGCGTCCACCAAGGCCGCTATCCTTAACTACAGCCGCGGGCTTGCCAAACAGGTCGCGGAAAAAGGCATTCGCGTGAATATCGTGGCGCCTGGCCCAATCTGGACACCGCTGCAGATTTGCGGCGGCCAGCCGCAGGAGAAAATCCCGCAGTTCGGCCAGCAGACGCCGCTTAAGCGCGCAGGCCAGCCGGCTGAACTGGCGCCGATTTATGTGTATCTGGCAAGCCAGGAGTCAAGCTACGTTACCGCTGAGGTTCACGGCGTGACCGGCGGCGAACATCTGAGCTAACCCCCATTCGGGACAATAAAAAAGCGCGGCACAGGCCGCGCTTTTTCTTTGCCTGAAGGCTTAAGCGTTACTTCGCCTTCGTCACTTCCTGGCCGACCAGCCCGATTTTCAGATAGCCCGCCTGATGCAGCGTATCCATCACGTTCATCATGGTTTCGTAGTCAACGGTTTTATCCGCGCGGAAGAAAATCGTGGTGTCTTTCTTGCCGCCGGTCTGGGCGTCGAGCGCGCTAATCATGGAATCCCGCGTCACCGGATCGTTGCCGATAAACATCGTTTTATCCGCCTTCACCGACAGATAAACCGGTTTTTCCGGACGCGGCTGCGGCTCGCTGGACGCCGCCGGCAGGTTCACCTTCACATCAACCGTCGCGAGCGGCGCGGCCACCATAAAGATAATCAGCAGCACCAGCATCACGTCGATAAACGGCGTGACGTTAATTTCGTGCATTTCGCCGTTATCATCGAGATTTTCGTTAAAACGCATCGCCATAGGATTAACCTAAACGCAGTTTTTGAGCAGTACGCACCGGCTGCGCGTGCGCGCTCGCCTCAAGATCCAGATCGCGGCTTTGCAGCAGCAGCACCTGGGCGGCCACGTCGCCGAGCGTCGCTTTATAGCCGCCGATCGTGCGCGCGAAGATGTTATAGATAACCACCGCCGGGATAGCGGCGATAAGACCGATGGCCGTCGCGAGCAGCGCTTCGGCGATACCCGGCGCCACGACCGCGAGGTTGGTGGTCTGCGACTGGGCGATGCCGATAAAGCTGTTCATGATGCCCCACACGGTGCCGAACAGTCCGACGAACGGCGAAATCGCGCCGATGGTCGCGAGATAACCGTTGCCGCGCCCCATGTGACGCCCCGCCGCGGCGACGCGACGCTCAAGACGAAAACCGGTGCGCTCTTTAATGCCTTCGTTATCTTCGCAACCCGCCGACAGTTCACGCTCATTCTGCGCTTCTTCAATAAGACGCGCGCTCAGGCTTTTCGGGCCGAAACGTTCGGCCATTTCACGCGCGTCGTCCAGCGTGCGGGCGCCAGCCAGCTCCTGCTGTTCGCGCTTAAGGCGGCGTTTGTGGCCTGACAGCTCAACGCTTTTGCTAAAGAAAATCGCCCAGGTTACGACGGAGGCCAGAATCAGGCCAATCATGACGATTTTCACTACGATGTCGGCATGTTGATACATGCCCCAGACGGAAAGATCCGTCTGCATCAAATTATTTCCCACTGTGCATCTCCAGGACGAAAGTCACAAAACTGCTCACAATGATATCAAAATGACATCGAATTGATAGTAGTTCTCATTAGTATTTGCATGGTGCGCCAGCGC
The DNA here is from genome assembly GCA_000027065.2 of Cronobacter turicensis z3032. Taxonomy (NCBI): domain Bacteria; kingdom Pseudomonadati; phylum Pseudomonadota; class Gammaproteobacteria; order Enterobacterales; family Enterobacteriaceae; genus Cronobacter; species Cronobacter turicensis. Next base: position 3,748,338 of record FN543093.2, read on the forward strand.
CGCTTTTTTTTCTTTGCGCTCAGACAGGAAAGGCGTTCAGATGATGTTTTTTCATCTTTTGCATCATAACGAAATCAGCGCGAGGCGGCGGCGATTTTCCGTGGTAACGTAGGTTTAGACATCCAGACGTTCAGACAGGGGAAATCCATGACCGACAAACACATTGAGACGGCGCTGATCCAGGCCGGACGCGCAAAACGTTACACGCAAGGCTCGGTGAACAGCGTGATTCAGCGTGCGTCATCGCTGGTGTTTGACAGCGTCGACGCGAAGAAGCAGGCCACAGCCGGGCGCGCGCAGGGCGAACTGTTTTACGGCAGGCGCGGCACGCTGACCCACTTTTCGCTTCAGGAGGCGATGTGCGAGCTGGAAGGCGGCGCAGGCTGCGCGCTGTTTCCCTGCGGCGCGGCGGCGGTCGCCAATACGATTCTGGCGTTTGTCGAACAAGGCGATCACGTGCTGGTGACCAACAGCGCGTATGAGCCGACCCAGGATTTCTGCACCAAAATTCTGACGAAATTCGGCGTCACGACCACATGGTTCGATCCGCTGGCGGGCGAGGGCATCGCGCAGCACCTTCAGCCCAACACCAAAGTGGTGTTTCTGGAATCGCCTGGTTCTGTCACGATGGAAGTGCATGACGTGCCCGCGATTGTCGCGGCGGTGCGTCGCGTCGCGCCGGACGCCATTATTATGATGGACAACACCTGGGCGGCGGGCATTCTCTTTAAGGCGCTCGATTTCGGCGTCGATATCTCGATACAGGCAGGCACCAAATATCTGGTGGGGCACTCCGATGCAATGATAGGCACCGCCGTAGCTAACGCCCGCTGCTGGGAGACGCTTCGCGAGAACGCTTATTTAATGGGCCAGATGGCGGACGCCGATACGGCGTATGTCACCAGCCGCGGCCTGCGCACGCTGGCGGTGCGCCTGCGCCAGCATCATGAAAGCGGTCTGCGCGTGGCGCAGTGGCTGGCGGCGCATCCGCAGGTGGCGCGCGTGAATCATCCGGCGCTGCCGGGCAGTAAAGGCCATGAATTCTGGAAGCGCGATTTCAGCGGCGCCAGCGGCCTCTTCTCTTTTATTCTCGATAAACGACTGAGCGACGCGGAACTGGCGCGTTATCTCGATAATTTCAGGCACTTCAGCATGGCCTATTCCTGGGGCGGCTATGAATCGCTGATCCTCGCCAACCAACCGGAGGAGCTCGCGGCGATCCGTCCGGCGGGCGGCGTCGACTTTAGCGGCACGCTGGTGCGCCTGCACATTGGGCTCGAAAACGTGGAAGATTTAATCGCCGATCTGGACGAAGCCTTCCGTCGCATCGCCTGAAGTGAAAAAAAAACGACTTATCCCAGGAAAAGAGAGGGTTTGTTGAAGCTGTAGTGCAGATGCGGCGATACATTTAAGGGTACAATAGGGGCAATTCCGCTGTTCCACAGGATCTCCCATGGCTGTTATCCAGGATATTATCGCTGCGCTCTGGCATCACGATTTTGCCGCGCTGGCGGACCCGCATGTCGTTGGCGTTGTCTGGTGCGTGATGTTTGCCACGCTGTTTTTAGAAAACGGTCTGCTGCCGGCGTCGTTTCTGCCGGGCGACAGCCTGTTGTTATTGGCGGGCGCGATGATAGCCCAGGGCGTCATGGATTTTGTACCGACGCTTGTGATCCTCACCTCTGCGGCGAGCCTCGGCTGCTGGCTGAGCTACGTACAAGGGAGATGGCTCGGCAATACCCGCATCGTGCGCGGCTGGCTTGCGCAATTACCGGCGAAATATCATCACCGCGCCACCTGCATGTTCGATCGTCACGGCCTGCTGGCGCTGCTGAGCGGCCGTTTCCTGGCGTTTGTGCGCACGCTGCTGCCCACCATGGCGGGCATCTCCGGGCTTTCTAACCGCCGCTTCCAGATCTTCAACTGGCTGAGCGCCGTGATTTGGGTCGGCGTGGTCACCGGCTTTGGCTATGCGCTCAGCATGATCCCGCTCGTGAAACGCCATGAAGATCAGGTGATGACGTTCCTGATGATCCTGCCCATCGCGCTGCTGGTGATTGGCCTGCTCGGCGCGCTGCTGGTGGTATTAAAGAAAAAAGCGCACTAAGACTTTCCCGGCGGAGCGCAGGCTCCGCTCACGACAGCGCGCGCAGGCGCGCGGCATCCTCTCCCGGCGTCACCCCAAAATAGCGTTTAAATTCACGACTGAACTGCGACGCGCTCTCATACCCCACCTGCATCGCCGCCGCGCTGGCCTTCATGCCGTTATGCGCTATCAGCAGCCGTGCTTTCTGCAACCGCCAGGTTTTCAGGTATTGCAGCGGCGAGGTGCTGGTTACCGCTTTGAAATTATGGTGAAACGCCGACACGCTCATGTTGGCTTCCGCCGCCAGTTGCTCCACCGTCAGGCTTTCGGCGTAGCGCGTTTCAATGCGTTTTAGCGCGCGGCTTATCAGGCTGAAATGCGTCTGGCGGCTTACCAGCGCCATCAGCGCCCCGCCGCCCGGCCCTTTCAATACGTGATAGAGGATTTCGCGCACCAGTTGTTTACCCAGAATGCGCGCATCCAGCGGCGTTTCCAGCACCTCCAGCAACCGCTCGACGGCGCAGAGAATCTCATCGGTCAGCACGCCGGAATTAATCCCGCAGGAACAGGGCGCGGGCCGAAAGTGGTCATCCTCGCCAATCTCCATCACCAGCGCCTGAAGCTGGAGCAGATCGATATTAATGCGGATGCCCGCGAGCGGCTCCTGAGGCGTGGCGAAGGTCTCGCACTCAAACGGCAGCGGCACTGTCAGCAGTAAATATTCACGCGGATCGTAACGGAAAACCTTATCGTTGAGATAACCCGTTTTATAGCCGGAAAAGAGAAATATGATGCCAGGCTGATAAATCACCGGCGTGCGCGCGCCGGGCGTCGTACCGTACAGCAGGCGCACCTCCGGCGGCAAAAAACTCAGCGTTTTTTCTTTCTCTTTTAGTCGTTTAATCTCATCGGTGATATTCCGACACACTGCATCGCGGTTCATGAACAGCGGCTCCCGTTCGCCCTTTAATCCGGCGTTCAGTGTGCGCAAAAAAAATGGTTTTCTCCAGAGTCAAAGAGAAATGGGCAAGAGAAAGGCAGGAATGAGCATTGAGGCTGCGCGCTCCCGCGCCGAGAATAGTCTTCAACCTTCCACGCCGTTGCGTGACGTTTCTTCCCTGAGGAGTATTCGATGAACAACTTTAACCTCCATAACCCGACCCATATCGCCTTTGGCAAAGGCGCCATCAGCGAGCTGCGCGCGCTCATTCCGGCCGACAGCCGCGTACTGGTGACTTACGGCGGCGGCAGCGTCAAAAAAACCGGCGTGCTGGATCAAGTGCATAGCGCGCTGAACGGCCTCGACGTGCTGGAGTTTGGCGGCATTGAGCCTAACCCGTCTTACGAGACGCTAATGAACGCCGTTGACCTGGTGCGTAAAGAAAAAGTGACGTTTTTACTGGCCGTCGGCGGCGGTTCGGTGCTCGACGGCACCAAATTTATCGCGGCCGCCGCGCACTATCCGTCATCGCGCGATCCGTGGCATATCCTCGAAACCCGCGGCAGTGAAATCGCCAGCGCCATCCCGATGGGTTCCGTCCTGACGCTGCCTGCGACCGGCTCGGAATCAAACAAAGGCGCGGTCGTTTCGCGTCGCGCCACCGGCGACAAACAGGCATTCCACTCTCCGTATGTTCAGCCGCGTTTCGCCATTCTCGACCCGGTTTACACCTACACCCTGCCGCCGCGTCAGGTGGCGAACGGCGTGGTGGACGCCTTTGTTCACACCGTGGAGCAGTACGTCACGTATCCGGTAAACGCCAAAATCCAGGACCGCTTCGCGGAAGGCATCCTGTTGACGCTTATCGAAGAGGGCCCGAAGGCGCTGAACGAGCCGGAAAACTACGACGTGCGCGCCAACCTGATGTGGGCCGCCACCCAGGCGCTGAACGGCCTTATCGGCGCAGGCGTGCCGCAGGACTGGGCGACGCATATGCTCGGCCATGAACTGACCGCGATGCACGGCCTGGATCACGCCCAGACGCTGGCGGTCGTGCTGCCGGCGCTCTGGAACGAGAAGCGCAATGAGAAGCGCGCCAAACTGCTGCAATACGCAGAGCGCGTCTGGAATATTACTGAGGGCAGCGACGATGAACGCATCGATGCCGCGATTGCCGCCACTCGCCGCTTCTTCGAAACCATGGGCGCCCCGACCCGCCTGAGCGATTACGGTCTGGATGGCAGCTCCATCCCGGCGCTGCTGGCGAAGCTTGAAGAGCACGGCCTCACCGCGCTTGGCGAGCACCAGGATATTACGCTCGACGTGAGCCGCCGCATTTACGAGGCCGCCCGCTAAGCTTTTTGCCTGCGAACTTTCGTTTTTGGCTATTTCGACCAGACTTAACTCACTGACTTGCGCCGGGGCAGTTTGCCCCGGTGTGTTAGCTCAAAAGGAGGAAATATGGCAAATCCAGGCGTAATTAAGCTGCATGACGGCAACCTGATGCCCCAGCTCGGCCTCGGCGTATGGCAGGCGACCAACGATGATGTCGTCACCGCTATCCATAAAGCGCTGGAAGTGGGCTACCGCTCCATCGATACCGCAGCGGCCTATAAGAATGAACAAGGCGTGGGCGACGCGCTGAAAAGCGCGGGCATTGCGCGCGATGCGTTATTCATTACCACCAAACTCTGGAACGACGACCAGAAGCGTCCGCGCGAAGCGCTGGAAGAGAGCCTCGAAAAGCTGCAACTCGACTATGTGGATCTCTATCTGATGCACTGGCCGGTACCGGCTATCGACCGCTATGTCGATGCCTGGAAAGGCATGATTGAGCTTCAGCAGGAAGGGCTTATCAAGAGCATCGGCGTCTGTAACTTTAACGTTGAGCACCTGCAACGGATCATCGATGAAACGGGCGTGACGCCGGTTATCAACCAGATTGAGCTGCACCCGCTGCTGCAACAGCGCCAGTTGCACGCCTGGAACGCCACGCACAAGATCCAGACGGAATCCTGGAGCCCGCTGGCGCAGGGCGGCGAAGGCGTGTTTGACCAGAAAATCATTCGCGAACTGGCGGATAAATATGGCAAGACCCCGGCGCAGATTGTGATTCGCTGGCATCTCGACTGCGGTCTGGTCGTTATCCCGAAATCCGTCACCCCGGCGCGTATCGCCGAAAACTTTAACGTCTGGGATTTCCGCCTGGATAAAGACGAGCTGAGCGAAATCGCAAAACTCGACCAGGGCAAACGCCTCGGCCCGGATCCGGAACAGTTCGGCGGTTAATCGCGACGGTTGGCGGCAAACAGAAAAAACAGCATACTACGCAAGCCTGTTTACGGACGTTTGAGGACCTGTTCCGATGAAGCACCGCTTAGCGTTAGTTATGCTGTTTTTTTCCGCCAGCACGCTGGCGCAGGGGGACGCACAGACCCCTACGCAATTTCTGAAATCGCTCTACCAGAGTTACGCCAAAGGCAACGAACCGGTGGATTTTGCCAGCACCGGCGAGCAGCAGATCCTCTCCGAGCGCCTGCTGAAACTGGTAGAAGAAGATACTCGTCTCTCCGGCGGTGAAGTCGGCTTTCTCGATTACGATCCCATCTGCTATTGCCAGGACTGGGACGATCTGGCCGTTGATAAGATTAACGTGACCAACAGCGACGCCACGCATGCCAAAGCCACGATCACCTTCCGTCCGTTCCGCAGTTCGCCGGATGCCACCACGCAGAGCTTCGCGCTGATTAACGAGAAGGGCCGCTGGCGCATCGACGACATCATGAACGGCAACGGCAGCCTCTATAAGTCGTTGCAGGAGAGCGGCCAGCAGCTGCGCGCCGATAGCACGAACAACGATACCGTCTCTCCCTGAATCCGTTGCAATAAAAAACGGCTTGCCACTGGCAAGCCGTTTTTGTCTGCGTCCGCGTTACTTCGCCGGGCCGCCCGCCAGTTTATCCAGCATCATCACGCTGGACGTTTCGATGTATTTTGGCAGCTCGGAGAAGAGATGAATGATGTGCGCCGATTGCAGATGTTTTTGCAGCAGTTCGCGGCTCTCCCACTCTTCCGTCCAGACAAAACGGCGCGGGTTTTCCGTGTCGCGGTTGAGCTGATACACGATACAGCCCTCTTCGGCGTGCGTTTTTTCGATGACGCCGCGAAACAACTGCTCAAGCGTCTCTTCCTTGCCAGGTTTACTGACGAAAATGGCCACTACCGGAACGGTCATGTTGTACTCCTGCGATCATATTTACTAAGAGAAGCGGCGCGGCTTCTGCCCGTCGCGTTTATTTCGCCTGTGCGCTTAACAGCGCCACCTGAGTCTGCGTCGATACGCGCTCGATATACGCGCTCACCTGCGGGCCGAACGCGGCGCCTTTTACGATAGTGAGCGAGCGCAGCAGCGGGAAGAGGATGAAATCGGTGGTATCAATGGCGCGCCGTCCGGCCACCAGCGGCTCAAGCGCATTTAGCTGCGCGTTGACCTGCGCCAGCAAGGCAGGCGTCTGCGCGCGCAGCGCGGCTAAATCGCCAAACGCGCGCTCTTCACGCGCGGTATAGGCGCGACGGGCCTCAGTGGTCGCCAGCTCGGCGAAATCGCCCTCGGTAAAGCGTGGGATCGCCAGATTAAACAGCGGGGTCGAAACCGACTCGCACCACTGTTTAATCGCCTCATCAACCGGCGCGTCGGTCACGCGCGGCGGCGCAAGCCCATCCACGTAACGCACAATATCCATGCTCTCTGGCATATACGTCCCGTCGTCCTTTTCGAGGATTGGCACCACCTTGCGCCCGACCATGCGGGTCGGGGTCTCGGCGTCGCCTTCCATAATGACCGAGATCTCAACCGGCAGCTTTTTCAGGCCGACAATCATCAGGGCGCGAACGCAGAACGGGCAGTGCTCGTAGATATGCAGCTTCATGCAACTCTCCATGGGGGGCGCGGCGACCGTCACTTATCGCTCGCAAAAAAGACTACTGATGAGTAACCTTACTCGATAGTAACATAACGGGTTTGCGTGACAAGCGCGACGAAAATGCCCGACGCGATACCGTTGCCGCCTGGCTTGCAGTAAGCTAGCGCCGTTTACGCGACCCAAGGAGAGAGGATTTGCAGACTGACGCTGACCACCCGGAAAGCCAGAAACCGAAACGGGGCGCCGCCACCCGCCGTCGGCTGTTGAAACACGCCTGCGCCGAATTCGCGCGGCTTGGCTATCACAGTACCAAAGTCAGCAATATCGTGAAGGCGAGCGGCCTGAGCCAGCCCACCTTTTATCTCTATTTCGCAAGCAAAGAAGCCGCCTATGAAGAACTGGTCAGCGAATTTCGCCTGCGCCTGGAGCGGCTGACCGAAACGCTGCTGATCCGCGATCGCGTCGAGGGCGAAGCGCTGGTGAAAAGCGTGCAGCAGAGCTTTCTCAAGCTGCTCCATTTCCTGGCCGAAGACAAAGCGCTGACCGAAATCGGCTTCTTTCAGCCGCCCGGCTGCACCCAGACCAAAGCCACGCTGGTTAACGCCATCGCCAGTAATATCGCCAAAGAGCAGACCCTCGGCCTGTTTCGCAATGACATCGACGCGCTGCATATGGCCCGCTGCTGTGTGGGCATGATAGACCAGATGGCGCGCGTTCCGGCGCATGAATCCGACCCGCAGGCGCTGGCGCTGGGCTGCGCGCAGCTCTTATGTGAAGGGATCTGGGTGCGCAGCCAGCATCACGACGCCTGAGCCTTTCCCGCCTTCTGCGCCCGGATGACCCGCGTCGGCGCACAATTGCGCAGTACAATGATTGATAAGCCAAAAGTCATCGGCGAAGATACGCGCTACCGCTTCGCTTCGCGATGCCAGCCACGGTTTTTAACCGTTTGCGTGCGCCGAAGCTTTCCTGAACCAGATTATGCCCATTGCGCCAGAAACCAGCGGCATTACCTTATCGCAATAGCGCTTTTCAAGACCGGCAGCCAGAGGAATGGACGATGCAACACCGTCTCACCATTAAAGACATCGCGCGTTTAAGTGGCGTGGGGAAATCCACCGTGTCGCGTGTGCTCAATAACGAGAGCGGCGTCAGCGAACGCACCCGCGAAAAGGTCGAGGCGGTGATGCGCCAGCATGGCTTTTCCCCTTCCCGCTCGGCGCGCGCGATGCGTGGGCAGAGCGATAAAGTGGTGGCGATTATCGTCACCCGTCTGGATTCGCTGTCGGAAAACCTGGCGGTGCAGACCATACTGCCCGCGCTGTATGAACAGGGTTACGATCCCATCATGCTGGAAAGCCGCTTCTCTCCGGCGCTGGTGCAGGAGCATTTAGGCGTGCTGAGCCGCCGCCATATCGACGGCGTGATTTTATTCGGCTTTAGCGGCATCAGCGAGGTGCTGACGACCGCCTGGCAGGAATCGCTGGTGCTGCTGGCGCGCGACGCGCCGGGCTTTGCGTCGGTCTGCTACGAAGATGACGGCGCGATACGGCTGTTGATGCAGCGCCTGTACGACCACGGTCACCGCCATATCAGCTTCCTCGGCGTGCCGCACAGCGATATTACGACCGGCAAGCGGCGCCACGAGTCGTATCTTAATTTCTGTCACGCGCACGGGCTGACGCCCTGCGATACGCTGCCGGGGCTGGCGATGAAGCAGGGTTATGAACACGCCGCCGATGTGCTGAATGAAGAGACCACCGCGCTGGTCTGCGCCACCGATACGCTGGCCATCGGCGCCAGTAAATATCTCCAGCAGCGCGGCGGCGCGCCGGTACAGCTTGCGAGCGTCGGCAATACGCCGCTGCTGAAATTCCTGCACCCTGAAGCGATCGCGGTCGATCCCGGTTATGGCGAAGCCGGGCGCGCGGCGGCGAAACAGCTTATCGATCAGATAACCGGCCGCGCCGCTCCGCGCCAGATAGTGATCCCCGCCCGTCTCGACTAAGCTCCTCTTTTGGCATGTTTATTGTGATCGCGCTCTGTTTTCGGGAACGTTCCCGTTCACGCCATACCGGTTAAAAGTTACTCTGCGCCACAGGCCATCCGCGCCTCGTACCTACCTCTGTGACAGGGCTTCAACATGAGCAAAGTAAACCAACAGGATATCGATAAGCTGATAACCCTCGTGGGTGGCCGCGAGAATATCGCGACCGTCAGCCACTGTATTACCCGTCTGCGCTTTGTGCTGAATCAGCCATCCAAGGCCGATCCGAAAGCGATAGAAGAGCTGCCGATGGTCAAAGGCTGTTTTACCAACGCCGGACAGTTTCAGGTGGTGATCGGCACCAATGTCGGCGATTACTACCAGGCGCTGATCGCCACCAGCGGCCACAGCGCCGCCAGTAAAGATCAGGCCAAACTGGCCGCGCGCCAGAACATGAAATGGCACGAGCGCCTTATCTCCCACTTCGCTGAAATTTTCTTCCCGCTGCTGCCCGCGCTCATTAGCGGCGGTCTGGTGCTCGGCTTTCGCAACGTGATTGGCGATGTGCCGATGCACGACGGCAAAACGCTGGCGCAGATGTTCCCGGCGCTCAAAACCATCTACGACTTTTTATGGCTTATTGGCGAGGCTATCTTCTTCTATCTGCCGGTCGGGATCTGCTGGTCGGCGGTGCGTAAAATGGGCGGCACGCCGATCCTCGGGATCGTACTTGGCGTGACGCTGGTTTCTCCGCAACTGATGAACGCCTACCTGCTCGGCCAGCAAACGCCGGAGGTATGGGACTTCGGGCTCTTTACCATCGCCAAAGTCGGCTATCAGGCGCAGGTGATCCCGGCGCTGCTGGCGGGCCTGGCGCTCGGCATGATTGAAATTCGCTTAAAACGCCTGGTGCCGGATTATCTCTATCTGGTGGTCGTGCCGGTCTGTTCGCTGCTGCTCGCGGTGTTCCTGGCGCATGCGTTTATCGGCCCGTTCGGCCGTCTTATCGGCGACGGCGTGGCGTTCGGCGTGCGTCATCTGATGACCGGCAGCTTCGCCCCCATCGGCGCCGCGCTGTTTGGCTTCCTCTACGCGCCGCTGGTCATCACCGGCGTCCATCAGACCACGCTCGCCGTGGATATGCAGATGATCCAGAGCATGGGCGGCACGCCGGTATGGCCGCTGATTGCCCTGTCGAATATCGCCCAGGGCTCGGCGGTGGTGGGCATCATCATGACCAGCCGCAAACATAACGAGCGCGAAATCTCCGTGCCGGCGGCTATCTCCGCGTATCTCGGCGTCACCGAACCCGCCATGTACGGCATCAACATGAAATATCGCTTCCCGATGCTGTGCGGCATGGTGGGCTCCAGCATCGCCGGGCTGCTGTGCGGGCTGAGCGGCGTGGTGGCGAACGGCATCGGCGTCGGCGGTCTGCCTGCCATTCTCTCCATCCAGCCTGACTACTGGCAGGTGTACGGCATGGCGATGCTGGTGGCTATCATCATTCCTTTCATCCTGACGGTCTTTGTCTATAAGCGAAAATCCCGCCAGGGAACGCTCTTAGTCGTCTAACTTTTATGGTGGTGCGGGGAGCGTTTCGGCGCTCCCCTTTAGCAACAGCGGGAACGCGTTATGAATAACACTCTGCCGTGGTGGCAAAACGGGGTGATTTACCAGATTTACCCGAAGAGTTTCCAGGATACGTCCGGCAACGGCACAGGCGATCTGGCGGGCGTCACCCAACGTCTCGATTATCTGCAAAAACTTGGCGTGGACGCCATCTGGCTGACGCCCTTCTATCTCTCTCCGCAGGTCGATAACGGTTATGACGTGGCGAACTACACCGCCATCGATCCGGGCTACGGCACGCTGGAGGAGTTCGACACGCTGGTGGCCGACGCCCATGCCCGCGGCATCCGGGTGATTCTCGACATGGTGTTTAACCACACCTCGACACAGCACGCCTGGTTTCATGACGCGCTGACCCGCGAGAGCGCGCACCGCGAATTTTACATCTGGCGCGACGGCACGCCGGAAGAAGCGCCCAACAACTGGCGCTCCAAATTTGGCGGCAGTGCCTGGCGCTGGCATGCCGAGAGCGGCCAGTACTATCTGCATCTCTTTGCCCCTGAACAGGCGGATCTCAACTGGGAAAATCCGCAGGTGCGCGACGAGGTGAAAAAGGTCTGTGAATTCTGGGCCGATCGCGGCGTGGACGGCCTGCGTCTCGATGTGATCAATCTGATTTCGAAAGATCAGGATTTCCCGTCGGACGATCGCGGCGACGGGCGGCGTTTTTACACCGACGGACCGCGTATTCATGATTATTTGCAGGAACTGAGCCGCGACGTGTTTCAGCCGCGCGGGCTGATGACGGTGGGCGAAATGTCCTCCACGACGCTTGAGAACTGCCAGCGCTACGCCGCGCTGGAGGGCCACGAGCTCTCGATGACGTTTAACTTTCATCACCTGAAAGTGGATTATCCCGACGGACAGAAGTGGACGCTCGCCGCGCCCGATTTCGTGGCGCTGAAAGCGATTTTCAATCACTGGCAACAGGGGATGCATGGTGTGGCCTGGAACGCGCTGTTCTGGTGTAACCACGATCAGCCGCGCATCGTCTCGCGCTTCGGCGACGAGGGCGCGCTGCGCGTGCCGGCGGCGAAAATGCTTGCGATGGTGCTGCATGGCATGCAGGGCACGCCCTATATCTACCAGGGCGAAGAGCTGGGCATGACCAACCCGCATTTCACGCGCATCATCGATTACCGGGACGTGGAGAGCCACAATATGTTTGCCGAGCGGCGCGCGCAGGGGCAAAGCCCGGAGACGCTGCTCGCGATCCTTGCCAGCAAATCGCGCGATAACAGCCGCACGCCGATGCAGTGGGACGACAGCGACAACGGCGGCTTTACCACCGGCACGCCGTGGATCGGGCTTTGCGATAACTATCGCGAGATCAACGCCGCGCGCGCGCTCGACGATCCGGATTCCGTTTTTTACGCCTATCAACATCTCATCAGGCTGCGTAAAGCGCACCCGATTTTCACCTGGGGCGACTATCACGATCTGCTGGCGGAGCACCCTTACCTCTGGTGCTATCGCCGTGAATGGCAGGGCCAGCAGCTGGTGGTCATGGCGAATCTGTCGCGCGAAGCGCACTGGTGTACGCCGGGCGACTTCGGCGGCGCGTGGCAGGTGTTGATGAGCAACTACCCTGACGCCGCGCCCCGCCCCGGTGAAATCAACCTGCGCCCGTTCGAAGCCGTGATATGGCTGCAGGGGGAAGCGTAGCCCAAAGGGTTAACGCACCAGCGCGTTAACCCGGCTCAGCCACTGCGCGACGCCCGCGTCAAGGTCGGCGTCGCTCAGCACGTGCGTGCCCTGAATCAGCGCTGGCGGCTGCCAGATCATGCCGGTCATGTTGGCCATCGCGTGGAACGGCAGCCAGAATTCTTCTATCGGGTAGCGGTTATAGCCCTGCGGCGAATAGGCCTCTGCGTTGCCGCCGGTCGACACCATCAGCATAAACGGTTTGCCGTGCAGGCGGTCGCCGCCGGTGCCGTAGGCAAAACCGTGCTCCAGTACCTGATCCTGCCACTCTTTTAAAATCGCGGGCGAGCTGTACCACCAGAACGGAAACAGCATTACCACCGCATCATGCGCCAGCAGCAACGCCTGTTCGCGCTGCACGTCTATTTTAAAATCGGGGTATTCACGCGTCAGCTCATGCACGGTCACCTGCGGCAGCGTCTTCAGCGCATCAATGGCGGCACGGTTGACGCGGGATTCATCCGGGTAACGGTGCCCGGCCAGAACCAGAACTTTTTTCATTTTTACTCTCCTCAACGATGGGGTTGAGGTAATGTTGGCATGACGCAGGGTTAACCTGTAGTACAGCTCCAGGCATATCTGTTTCAACCAAAGGTATCAACCATGACGCTTACTCCTGACGTGCATCGCTTATTGCCTGCGTTTCTGGCCGCCGCGCAGAGCCAGAGCTTTTCCGCCGCCGCCCGCCTGCTGGGCGTGACGCCTGCCGCCATCAGCAAAAGCGTTCGCCAACTGGAGGCGCGCCTGGGCCGCGTGCTGTTTCAGCGCAACACGCATTTTGTGGTGCTGACGGAAGAAGGCGCGGCGCTGCGCGATCGGGTGGCGCCGCTGTGGCATGCGCTCACGCAGGCGCTGGAAAAGCCCACCGACGAGCCGCAGGGACTGGTGCGCGTGAGCGTCATTCCCGGCTTTGGGCGTTACCGGCTGATGCCAGAGCTGCCCGCCTTCCAGCAGCGTTACCCGCAAGTGCGGCTGGATCTGGCGATGGACCCGCGCCGCGTTAACCTGATTGGCGAGCGGATGGATGTCGCGATTGGCCAGCGAACGGTGCAGGACAGCCGGATAGTGACGCGCGAAATCCGCCCGATGCGCATGATGCTTGCCGCCTCGCCCGCTTATCTGGCGCGGTTTGGCGCGCCGCAACAACCGCAGGATTTGTTGCATCATCGCTGCCTGGTGCACCGTAATCCCGGTAACGGCAAACTGCAGAGCTGGCTTGCTGACGAACTGGCGATGGAAGAACAGCACGCCTTTCTTATCAGCACCGTTCCCGACGTCCTGGTAGATGCCGCGCTGGCGGATATGGGCATTGTTTCGCTCGCCGACTGGTATCTGGCGCCGCCCATCGCCGCGGGCCGTCTGGCGCCAGTGATGGAGACGCACTGGCCCGCGCCGCAGCCGCTGTGGGTGAAGTATCCGCACCATCGTCTGGCCCCGCGCGTGCGGGCATTCGTCGATTTTTTAATCGAAAAATTCACTGTGTAAATATTTCGACCTCCAACGCAGACCGTAAGCGCGCTCGCCGCTTTGCTTTGTCCTGCATCAATAAAAACGCAAACTTGTTTGATGCAAATCACTATATATAGACATTAGAATCCCCGGCGGCCCAATATCTTGTATTTTCAGGCTAAACTTTCAGCAATCCGGCGTGGATGAAAATCCCGCGCTGCTGTGGATAAAACGGGCCAGTTCCGGCGTTACCGGGGGTTTATTCAGTCAAAATCCCTCTGGCCGCGCGACGGAATGTCTGTGGATAACCTGTGCTTAATATGGAGTGATCATGACACCGCATGTAGTGAAACGAGACGGGTGTAAAGTACCTTTCAATTCAGCGCGCATTCACGAAGCGATTCTTCGTGCGGCGCAGGCAGCGGGAGTCGATGACGCAGACTATTGCGCCACCGTCGCGGAAATCGTCAGCAGCCAGATGCAGGGGCGTCGTGAAGTGGACATTCACGAGATCCAGACGGCGGTAGAAAACCAGCTGATGGCGGGCAATTACAAGCAACTGGCGCGCGCCTATATTGAGTACCGCCACGACCGTGATATCGCCCGTGAAAAACAGGGCCGCCTGAATAAAGAGATCCGCGGGCTGGTTGAACAGACCAACTCGGCGCTCCTGAACGAAAACGCCAATAAAGACAGTAAAGTCATCCCGACCCAGCGCGACCTGCTGGCGGGCATCGTCGCCAAGCACTATGCGCGCCAGTACCTGCTGCCGCGCGACGTCGTGCTCGCCCACGAACGCGGCGAAATTCACTATCACGATCTCGACTACTCGCCCTTCTTCCCGATGTTCAACTGCATGCTGATCGACTTAAAAGGCATGCTGACGCAGGGATTTAAAATGGGCAACGCCGAGATAGAACCGCCGAAATCCATCTCTACCGCCACCGCCGTGACGGCGCAGATCATCGCCCAGGTGGCGAGCCACATCTACGGCGGCACCACCATCAACCGCATCGACGAAGTGCTGGCCCCGTTTGTGACCGCAAGCTTCGAGAAACACCGCCGCACCGCGGTGGAGTGGGAAATCCCGGATGTGGAAGGCTACGCCCGCGCCCGTACCGAGAAAGAGTGCTACGACGCGTTCCAGTCGCTGGAATATGAAGTGAACACGCTGCACACGGCTAATGGTCAGACGCCGTTCGTCACCTTTGGCTTTGGCCTCGGCACCCGTTGGGAATCGCGCCTGATCCAGAGCTCGATTCTGCGCAACCGCATCGCGGGCCTCGGCAAAAACCATAAAACGGCGGTGTTCCCGAAACTGGTGTTCGCGATTCGCGACGGCCTGAACCATAAACCTGGCGATCCGAACTACGACATCAAGCAGCTGGCACTGGAGTGCGCGAGCAAGCGCATGTACCCGGATATTCTTAACTACGACCAGGTTGTGAAAGTGACCGGTTCGTTCAAAACGCCGATGGGTTGCCGCAGTTTTCTTGGCGTGTATGAAGAGAACGGCGAGCAGATCCACGACGGGCGCAATAACCTCGGCGTGATCAGCCTTAACCTGCCGCGCATCGCGCTGGAGGCGAAAGGCGATGAAACCGCGTTCTGGGCGCTGCTTGATGAACGCCTGAAACTCGCCCGCAAAGCGCTGATGACGCGTATCGCTCGTCTTGAAGGCGTGAAAGCGCGCGTGGCGCCAATCCTTTATATGGAAGGCGCGTGCGGCGTGCGCCTTAAACCGGATGACGATATCGCGGAGATTTTCAAAAACGGCCGCGCGTCGATTTCGCTCGGGTATATCGGCATTCATGAAACCATTAACGCGCTGTCCGGCAACCAGCATGTCTATGACAGCGAGGCGCTGCGCGCCAAAGGCATCGCGATTGTCGAGCGTCTGCGTGAGGCGGTAGATCAATGGAAAGACGAGACCGGCTACGGCTTTAGCCTTTACAGCACGCCGAGCGAGAACCTGTGCGATCGTTTCTGCCGCCTCGATACCGCCGAGTTTGGCGTGGTCCCTGGCGTCACCGACAAAGGGTATTACACCAACAGCTTCCACCTGGACGTAGAGAAGAAGGTGAACCCGTACGATAAAATTGATTTCGAAGCGCCCTACCCGCCGCTCGCGAGTGGCGGCTTCATCTGTTACGGCGAATACCCGAACCTTCAGCATAACCTGAAGGCGCTGGAGGACGTGTGGGATTACAGCTATCGCCACGTACCCTATTACGGCACCAATACGCCGATTGATGAGTGTTACGAGTGCGGATTCACCGGCGAATTCGAGTGCACCAGCAAAGGCTTTACCTGCCCGAAATGCGGCAATCACGACGCGTCGCGCGTCTCCGTCACCCGCCGCGTCTGCGGTTATCTCGGCAGCCCCGACGCTCGCCCGTTTAACGCCGGTAAGCAGGAAGAAGTGAAGCGCCGCGTGAAACATCTCGGTAATGGGCAGCTGGGTTAGTCTGGCACGGCGGGTGCGCGTGGCTTACCCGCCCTACGCGTTTCGTTTTTGTAGGGTAGGTAAGCGCAGCGCACCCACCGGGCAACGACTCTGCGCACCCACCGTTCGCCCACCTGCCACGAGGAAACCATGAATTACCATCAATATTACCCCGTTGACGTCGTCAACGGCCCCGGCACGCGCTGCACGCTGTTTGTCTCCGGGTGCGTCCACGAGTGCCGCGGCTGCTATAACAAAAGCACCTGGCGGCTGGACTCCGGTGTGCCGTTCACGCAGGCGATGGAAGATCGCATCATCGCCGATCTGAACGATACGCGCATTAAGCGGCAGGGATTGTCGCTCTCCGGCGGCGATCCGCTCCATCCTGGCAACGTGCCGGACATCCTGCGGTTGATCACGCGAGTGCGCGCCGAATGTCAGGGCAAGGATATCTGGCTGTGGACCGGCTACCGGATCGATGAGCTGACCGCCGCGCAACGTGAGGTGGTGGAACTGATCAACGTGCTGATCGACGGCAAGTTTGTGCAGGATCTGAAAGATCCGGCGCTTATCTGGCGCGGCAGCAGCAACCAGGTGGTGCACCACCTGCGTTAATGATAAGGGCGGACGCCATGTCCGCCTTTGGTGTTTTCACGGCAACGGATGCGGCGTCCAGCCACATCGCTATCCCCTTACGCATAACTCGCTTCGCTACGGCGTAACGCCTGCGGCAGCCCCTCCGTTACCGCATCAATCAATGCCTGGTCCGTCACCTGCTGCGGGTAGACCCCTATCGACTGACTGTAGAGCGGCGGCAGCGTCTGGCACCAGGCGGTCAGTTCGCTTTGCGGAATGGAGGGCACCACGTATTGCAGCGAGTACGGATTTTCAGCGGGCAGCGCCTCTTCCATGGTGGAGCCATACGCGCCTAAATCCATCAGGCTGGCGGCGGAGGTATCATGCCCGAGGGTCAGCACAAAGGTGCCAAATTTCGGGTGCCCGAGGTACTGCAGCGTGCGCTCCCCCTCCTGCTGGAAAAGCTGGTGACGCAGCTGCGCCCAGGCGCGGGTCGTGAGCATAAACGGCGTGTGCGCCGGCGAATGGGCCTGGTTGCCGGGTAAACAGAGCATCAGGTTGCCGAAGGCGTCCAGAAACGCCACCGAACTGCCCTTTCCGCCCTGCTCCACATCGCGCGCTGCCGCCTCCAGCAGCAAGGAGGCCAGCCCAACGTCAGGGGTTCCGGGAGACGGCGCTTTATAGCTCAGGGCCTGGGGATAGACCGCTTTGAGGGCGACGACAATCGGATCGTCAGGTGCCAGGGTCGCCGGGTCGAGCAGTTCGTCGAGGGGCAGATCGTGATTCACGGTATCCTGAACCGTCCCCAGGGTGGCTTCAAAGATCGACAGGCACAGCGCCTGGGTGTTCTGGTCGATAACCGTCTGGCTGAAAAAATCCGCTACCGGTGCCGAGGTAGCTGGCCGGGCAAAGCAGCTGTCACCGTTGACTTCCGGGTAGCTGAACGTCGTTTGCGCCATCGCTCTGAGCGCCGGGGTGAGGGAGGGAAAATCGGCCTGGGTGGTGTAATTGATGCCGGAAAAGGTGTCGAAGGCGGCGGAAACCACGTTAAACCCGCTGCCCAGGATCGCGCCGGAACACATGCAGCACGGATCCAGCGAGGTGACGATAGTGATCGCTTCCGGCGGCGGTAACAGCGCACCCTGCGACAGCTGATCGTAATACCAGTCAATTAACTGGCGCTCACCGTGCGCGGTGGGGTCAAACGTCATCCCCGCCTCCACAACGTTATTGTGCAGCGCGTTCAGCACATACCCGGTATTGTCGAGCATCACGCCGCCGACGCTGAACGTGCCCTGGCAGCAGGCGTGAACCGCCTGATTCGCCGCTTCATTTACCGCGCCTTCTACCGTTTCATAATTCAGGGAGAGCGGTGTGCCGCCCCGGAAAGAACCGTGTCGAATATCCATTTTCATTACCTTACGAATAAGAACCCATCGAATAAACCTGATGCAGGCTTATTTCCTGACGCGTTGTCGCGCCGGGGTAGTATTCGAATACGTGCGGGATGAATTCTGTCGCGGGCTTCACAGTGCAGGCGTGAAACATAATTGGTTACGCTTCCTTATGGCGAACCAATCAAAATTTAATATGGTTCAGGCGTGATTAATTATTACCAAATATCATTCTGCTGCGGCGAGCATGGAAATAAACTGCTGGACCATCGGCGGCTGTTCGTCGCCATACCACAGGGCGTAGAGATCCGCCGGAATCGTCTCCTGCAGCGGAACGAAGGTCACGCCGGGCCAGTGGATCAACCCGCAGCTCGCCGGCAGCAGGGATACCCCCACGCCGGCACTAACCAGCGCCAGCGCGGTCTGAGGCTCCCGAACCTGATGGGTGATGTGCGGATAAAACCCGGCGCTGACGCAGCGCGCGTAGATCTGTGCGGGAAAATCGCTATGGTCAAAAGACAGCGAAATAAACGGGTGATGGGCCAGCGCGGTGAGCGCCAGACGCGGCCGCTGGCTCAGGGCATCCTGCTGCGGTACGGCAACCTGCAGCGTCTCGCGGGTAATGCGCCGGGCGTGAATATCCCGCTCAACGTGCGGCGACAGGCTGCGCTGAATGGCGATATCAATGGTGCGGGCCTTTAACGCCTCGATTTGGGTGAACTGAGACAGCTCGTGCAGCTGCCAGATCACCTGCGGGTAGTGCGCTTTGAAGGCGCTCAACCGGGGAAGCAGCGCGCCCCACAGAGCGCTGCCGATGATGCCAATCTGGATCTGCTGATGCGCATGCCGGCCAATCTGGCGCACGTAGTTGAGCGACTGCTCGGTGGCGCTTAACAGCCTGTCCACCTCCGCTTTCAGCGCGGTACCCGCCGATGAGAGCACTACCTTGCGGCTGGTGCGCTCAAACAGGGCGGTGCCGATGCACTCCTCCAGCTCTTTTATCTGCACGCTCAGGGGCGGCTGGGAGATATTCAGGCGCTGAGCTGCGCGCCCAAAATGCAGCTCCTCCGCCAGCACCTGAAAATAGCGCAGCATGCGCAGGCTGATGCGGCTGTTGGCGTTCAGTTCTGTCATCGTCATTCGCTCCGCAGAAATGATGCCGCATCATGCACGGCCGGTTTACCCGGCGTCAAACTTCCGTGACCGCAGGCTGATGCAGGCGTTCCGCACGGCTACAGGCTATTGCCGCAATCAGCACAACCAGCAGCACGCCGTAGGCCACGGTGGAGGTATTTACCGCCGCATGCAGGCCGTAGTGCTGATTCACCAGCGACGAGACGCTGGCAAACACCAGCGTGCCCACCGTCCCGCACGTCAGAAGTGCGGACACAAGCGTCGGTGAACTCTGGCTGATCTGCAGCGAACCGTAGCTCATCAACCCGGAAAACAGCCCGGAATTGAAGAAGCCGAACACACCGCAGGCCACGAGGATAAGCGGGGTATGCGCGCTGTTGGCGATAATGCCGATGGCGGCGAGTCCGGCCAGGGTGCAGATCAGCAGAAAGGTGCGTAGCCGCATCCACTTGACGGTGAACTGGTTCAGAAACAGACCAATTGCTTTGCTCACCCAGTAGACGGTGGTAAACAGCGCCGCCTCTTCCGCCGGCAGCGCAAAGCGATACTGGAGATAACCCGGCGTCCACATGGTGAAGATGGGTTCCGCCAGTAAAAATGCGAACAGCGCAAAGCAGAGCAGGTAAACGGCAGGCCCCCAGGGTTGCGCAGCCGGTTTTTCAGCGCCCGGTGCGGCGGTTTCCGGCTGAGCGGTGGGAAAGCGGCAGCGCAGGCTAAGCGCGAGCATCAGGGCGCCCAGGGCGCCCATAATGCCGTACATGGCAATCCAGGTAGCGCCCAGCGTAAACAGCCAGGCCAGCAAAAACGACAGCGTTGCCCCGGCGAGGCTAAAGAAAAAGTCGGTGAAAATCAGGCTGGCGGAGCGGCTTTTTTCATCCGGATTGATACGTACCACCAGATAGCTGCCGAGGGTCATGAATATCCCGCCACAGGCACCGATCACCAGCACCGCGATACTGAACGTGGTCAGCGTCGGCGAGATAAACAGCACCAGGCTCATCAGGATAGTCAGGGCCGCCGCGCTCACCAGCGGTGACTTCAGCCCCCATTTTTTCATCAGCATGCCGCCCAGCATGATCGGCACAAACATGCCGAGGTTCATCAGGGTGAACACCTGGCCGATAAAGGCCGGTTCTTTGTTAAATGCCTGGCACAACGGGCCAAGTACGATCCCGAGGGTAGAGACAAGCGCCCCGACGAAGTAGTAGCTGAGGTACGAGATAGCATTCAGATTAGCGCGAGAAACGTTCTGCTGTGTCATGGTGCGGCTCCTGAAGACGGGCAGCGCCCTGCCCGTTGCGCGAGAATTAACGTCCGTAAGATGCAATGAACTGGCTGATAAGACGGATAAAGTCATCGGTCACCGCGGCGGCGCACTTCAGGGTTTGCTCATGGGAGAGCGCCACATCGCTCAGCCCTTCTGCCATGTTGGTGATGGCCGAGACCGCCAGCACCTTCAGCCCGCAGTGGCGCGCGGCAATCACTTCCGGCACCACCGACATCCCGACCACGTCGCCGCCCATGCGCTGCATCATGCGGATCTCGGCTGGGGTTTCGAAGTTCGGCCCGGTGTAGGAGACGAACACGCCGTCATGCAGCGTGATGTCCTGTGCTGCAGCGGCGCGGTGCAGCTCCGCACGCAGCGCGGCGTCATAGGCGTTGGCGAGACTGAAAAAGCGCGGCCCGAAACGTTCGTCGTTCGGTCCTTCCAGCGGCGAGGTGGGCATGGTGTTGATGTGGTCGCTGAGGGCGACCAGGCTACCCGCCGGAATAGCAGGATTGAGCGAACCGGCCGCGTTGGTGCAGAGCAGCAGCTCGCAGCCGAGCAGTTTGAAGGTGCGTACCGCGGAGGTCATCACGCTCATCCCCCGTCCCTCGTAAAAATGCCCACGCCCCTTCATACAGATCATATCGATACCGTGCAGCGACCCCATCACCACCTCGCCGGCATGGCCGACCACGGTGCTGACCGGAAATCCCGGCAGCGCGTCACAGGTCAGCGTGGTGGCGTTGTGCATCTGGTCGGCAAGTGCCCCGAGGCCGGAGCCAAGAATTAAGGCGATGCGCGGCTGAAAGCCCGGCTTTGCGGCCCGCAGCAGGTCAGCGGCCTGGAAAGGTGAATTGGCGCAGTGTGAAAATGTCATGGTAACCCCGAAATAGTGAACGTCCCGCCATTGTGCGAAGCCGCTTTCAGGTAAACCAATTCATTAAGCGGCACGATTGATACGATTTGCGAATCGATGACGCCTGTAAGGGAATTTAGTAATAACTATCAGAGGGTTAACAACAGGCTGCCGACGTACCATGCGCCCGTGCCTGAGGGTGTAATATTCAAAATCGTGACCCTCTTCACGCGCCGCCTCTGCCGTTAACGCATGGTAGATCAAGCCGTTACGGGTTCAGCACAGGCGATCAGAAACGGGTGACGCACTCGGTGGCGACCGCGAGAAAGCCGTCAAAATCTCGACACTCCCTGAGCCGCGGCATGGCGCGCTCGCGCAGGAAGGTGACGAACAGATCGTAAATCGCCATCGCCTCTTCGTACTCGCTTTTGCTGATGGCCAGCAGGAAGATAACGTGCGCCGTTTCATCCCCCCAGGCAATGCCCTGAGGGGCCAGCACGGTATAGACGGCGGTCTTGTGGGCCAGCAGGGCAAACACCCAGGCCAGCATGCGGTCGCCAGGCTGCGCGGTGTGTTCCGTTTGTTGACATAGTGCGTCGCTCATTACCGCTCCGTTGTTAACGCTGAATATATTCTCTGTTGCAATGCGGTAACACTAACGGCGGCGGGCGGGGGTTTGTAGCGAGTTCTTTTCCACTTCAAGGTGGAAGCGCGGGCGGCGGCAGTGATCCATTCCACATAAAAGCCGTGAATAGCTACTTTCTGCTGTATTTATGTGATGAATGTTACCTACGGTAGGGCAACGCGGGGTGAAGAAAGAAGGTTCTGTTTTGCGGCCTGCGCCGAAGGAACGGCGGGCAAATAAGCGCGGCTTATGACAGGGTGTAAAGCGAACGTGCGGCGGCGAACCGCCGCACAGAAAAGGGCTTAGCGATACTTCTTGTGGTAGGTATTGCGGGTGGTTTTGAATTCTTCGGCGCTCGCCTGCGCCTCTTTGATTTTGCCTTCGTCAACGAGCTTGAGCGCGCCGTCAATCTGGCTTACCAGCGTATCAAGACCGTGGCGGAAATCTTTCATTTCCGGGCTGTCAGCCGGTTTATCTTCCAGCTTCGGCGGAGTTTCTTTTTTGGCGTCCAGCGCCGCCTCGCGCATTTTCGTCAGCGCGGTTTTCATTTCGGCCGCATCGCTGGTCTTCTGCACGACTTTCAGGTTTTCATTCAGGGTGTCCATGTTGTCTTCCAGATCCGCCCACGCCGCGGCGCTGGTGAACAACAGAGAGGAGACCGCTAACATCGCTAACGCTTGCTTACGCATTGACTCACCTTTTTATTGTTATGACGAAAAAAAGGCGCCGCAGCGGGCGCCCTTGCCTTACTCACCGGCGATTTTCATCTCCGGCAGCAGTACTGAACCACACTGAATATTGCTACGTGTTTCAATATCGTCACCAATGGTAACCATATTGCGCCACATTTCTTTCAGGTTGCCGGCAATGGTGATTTCGCTCACCGGATACTGGATTTCGCCGTTTTCCACCCAGAAGCCCGCCGCGCCGCGCGAGTAATCGCCGGTGATGCCGCTGACGCCCTGGCCCATCAGCTCGGTGACGACCAGGCCGGTGCCCATCTCTTTCAGCAGTTGCTCAAAGCTCAGGCCGCGGCCTTTGATGCGCCAGTTGTGGATACCGCCCGCGTGACCGGTGCTTTTCAGCCCCAGCTTGCGCGCCGAGTAGTTGGTAAGCAGCCACTGTTGCAGCACGCCGTCTTTGATAATGTCGCGGCGCGAAGTCGCCACACCTTCGCTGTCAAACGGTGTGGAAGCGAGACCTTTCAGAAGATGCGGGTGCTCTTCAATCGTCAGCCACTCCGGCAGGATCTGCTTGCCGAGTGAATCGAGCAGGAACGTGGATTTACGGTAAACCGCGCCGCCGCTGATGGCGCCCACCAGATGACCAAACAGCCCGGTCGCCACTTCACGGCCAAAAATCACCGGCGCTTTCATGGTCGGCAGTTTGCGCGGCGAGAGGCGCGACAGCGTGCGGCGGGCGCACTCTTCGCCCACCCACTCCGGCGATTCCAGATCGCCCAGCGCGCGGCCAATCGTATAGGCGTAATCGCGCTCCATGTCGCCGTTTTCTTCGGCGATAACGCAGCTGGAGAGCGAATGGCGCGTCGAGCTGTAGCTCTGCAACATGCCGTGGCTGTTGCCGAACACTTTGATGCCGTAGTGGCTGTTAAAACTGCCGCCTTCGGTATTGGTGATGCGTTTATCCGCCTTTAAGGCCGCCTGTTCGGCGCGCGCGGCGTAGTCGATAGCCTGTTCCGGTTCGATCTCAGCCGGGTGGAAGAGATCGAGATCCGGAGCGTCAAAGGCCAGCAGATCTTTTTCCGCCACCCCCGCGCACGGGTCCGGCGAGGTGTAACGGGCGATATCCAGCGCCGCCTGTACAGTGCGGGCGATAGCATCCGGGCTTAAATCGGTCGAGGAGGCGCTGCCTTTGCGATTCTGGTGATAAACCGTGATGCCAAGCGCCCCGTCGCTGTTGAACTCGACATTCTCCACCTCACCGTAGCGGGTGCTGACGCTGATGCCGGTCGTTTTGCTGACCGCCACTTCCGCGCCGTCCGACTTGCCGGACGCCAGCTCCAGCGCCTGAGAAACCGCCTGTTCCAGCGCTTTGCGCTGCGCTTCAACTTGTGTGATTACTTTCATCGCGAGTGCCATAATGTAAGGTGAAACTGAAAAGCCACATTTTGTGAGTCTAACAGAGAACCATTTCGCAGTGCGCGCCTTAACTGGTAGTATTAGCCTCTTTTTTTGAGGAGCCTGAGATGACAAAGCAGCCCGATGACTGGCTCGATGAAGTGCCCGATAACGAAAACGACGACGATGATGATGAGATTATCTGGGTCAGCAAAAGTGAAATTAAACGCGACGCCGAAGAGCTGAAGCGCCTTGGCGCCGAACTGGTCGATCTTGGTAAGAACGCGCTGGAGAAAATCCCGCTGGATGACGATCTGCGCGCGGCGATTGAACTGGCGCAGCGCATTAAGAAAGAAGGCCGCCGCCGCCAGATGCAGCTTATTGGCAAAATGTTGCGTCAGCGTGACGATGAGCCGATCCGCCAGGCGCTGGATAAGCTGAAGAACCGCCATAACCAGCAGGTGGCGCTGTTCCATAAGCTGGAACAACTGCGCGATCGTCTGATTGAAGAAGGCGACGACGCAGTACCGGACGTGCTGAACCTGTGGCCGCAGGCGGATCGCCAGCAGCTGCGCTCGCTCATCCGTAACGCCAAAAAAGAGAAAGAAGGCAATAAACCGCCGAAATCCTCACGCCTGATTTTCCAGTATCTGCGTGAACTGGCGGAAAGCCAGCAGTAACGCCCCCGGCTCAGGCGCTGCCTGAGCTGTTTTCCCTTTTTCTATTCCTTTTAGTGATGGTTTATCGCCGCTTTCAGGCGTGGCTTAACGTCGCGTATTATTCCTCTCTTTTTAGCTGAATCGTTAAAGCTAAAACGCCCATTACTCACAATTTTAGTTGCTGCATTCCATACATTTTCATTCTTAATGACTTCTTAATCACAGTTGTCAGCGTAAAAACAGGCTTTTTTTAGACAATTGAAAACGATCACGTTTTCTTTACCTGCGATCCGCCAGGCTGCACGGGCAAAACAAAAATCGATTCAGCTAAAAGGAAGAAAAGATGAACAAAACCGTATGGCTTACCCCGCTTGCCCTGCTGATTTGCGCTCAGGCGAGCGCGCAAACCTGGGTGCTGACCGATGCTGAACAGGGCGTCGAGAAAGGAAACTGGCAAATCAGCAGCCAGAAGCTGAAGCTTTCCGGCGCGCCGTTCAGCATTGAGCAGAAAGTGCTTCATGGCGGCAAGCAGGAAGGCAGCAAAATCATTACCATCACCAGTAAAGACGGCCTGACCATCGTCTTAAGCCCGACGCGCGGTATGAATCTGCTGCGCGCCGACGGGTTTGGCGTGCGCATGGGCTGGGATTCGCCGGTGAAAGAGGTGGTCAACCCGGCGTATATCAATCTGGAAAGCCGCAACGGGCTGGGCTGGCTGGAAGGCTTCAACGAGATGATGGTGCGCTGCGGTTATGAATGGACCGGCCACCCGACCACTGCTGACGGCCAGCTTTACACGCTGCACGGCAAAGCCGGCAACACGCCAGCCTCGCGCGTGGAAGTGGAAGTGAGCGACAGCGCGCCGTATGAAATCAAAGTGCGCGGCCTGCTGAAAGAGAGCACGTTCAAGAAAGCGGATTTGCAGACCCTGACCGAGTTGCGCTACGTGCCGGGCAGCAACCGTTTCAGCATTAACGATGTGCTGACCAACCACGCGGATTACCCGCACGACTACCAGATTATCTACCACAGCAACTTCGGTCAGCCGATTCTGGAAGAAGGCGCGCGCTTTATCGCGCCGCTGGAAAAAGTGAGCCCCTTCAACGATTACGCCAAAGGCGGCCTGAAAGCATGGAACACCTACAGCGGGCCGACCAAAGGCTTCGACGAGATGGTCTTTAACCTGACGCCGCTCGGCGATGCGAAACAGGAGACGGTCGCCGCGGTTGTTAACAAGGCGGGCGACAAAGGGGCGGCGATTAGCTTTAACCTGCAGCAATTGCCGGTGCTGACGATGTGGAAAAACACTGACACCCTGAAACAGGGCTATGTGACCGGCATTGAGCCAGGCACCAGCTACGCCTACCCGGTCACCATCGAGCGCGAACAAAAACGCGTGAAACAGCTTGCGCCAGGCGAAAGCACGCGCTTTGACCTGACCTATACGCTGCTGCATAACGCGCAGCAGGTCTCTGACGTCGAAAAACGCATCGCCGATATCCAGGGCGATAAACAGACCTCGCAGGAAGAGACGCCCATCGCTAAAGAGTAAGCCGGGCCTTAAAAAAAAAGCCTCCGCATGCGGAGGCTTTTTTATCAGCGGAAGCGGCTCAGAGCGCCTGCGCTTTTTCAGCTTTTTTCGCCAGCGCATCCAGCAGTTTCTGATGAATGCCGCCAAACCCGCCGTTGCTCATCACCAGAATGTGATCGCCCGGCTGCGCGGTTTTGACAATCATCTCCACCAGCGTGTCGATGTCAGCGCTCCAGTGCGCCGGCTGAATGCAGGCGTCCGCCACTTCCGCGACCTGCCACGGAATATGATGCGGCTGGAAGAGGAACACTTCGTCGGCGCGTCCGAGCGACGGCGCCAGATCGTCTTTGCAGACGCCCATTTTCATGGTGTTGGAGCGCGGCTCAAGCACGGCGATGATGCGCGCCGTACCGCCCACTTTGCCGCGCAGCGCGGCAAGCGTGGCGAGGATAGCGGTCGGGTGATGCGCAAAATCGTCATACACCGTGACGCCGTTGGCTTCGCCACGCAGCTCAAGGCGGCGACGCGCGTTCACGAACGAGCCGAGCGCCTGCGCGGCATCGGCAGGCGTGACGCCCACATGACGCGCCGCGGCGATGGCCGCCAGCCCGTTCTGCATGTTGTGTTCGCCCACCAGTTGCCACTCCACCTGGCCCACGCATTCGCCGTCCAGCCAGACTTCCCATTTCGAGGCGTCGTTAGTGAGTTTTTTCGCCTGCCAGCGGCCCTGCTCGCCGAGCTGTTCCTGCTCGCTCCAGCAGCCCATCGCCAGCACCTGTTTGAGGTTGATGTCGTTTTCGGGCCAGATGATTTTCCCCTGCCCCGGTACGATGCGCACCAGGTGGTGGAACTGTTTCTGGATGGCTTTCAGATCGTCAAAGATATCCGCATGATCGAATTCCAGGTTGTTAAGCACCAGCGTGCGCGGCGCGTAGTGAACAAACTTGGAGCGTTTATCAAAGAACGCGCAGTCATATTCATCGGCTTCAATCACAAAGAACGGGCTGTCGCCAAGGCGCGCGGAGACGTCGAAATTGCCTGGCACGCCGCCGATGACAAAGCCCGGCTTGTAGCCGCAGGCTTCGAGGATCCAGGTGGCCATACCGGCCGTGGTGGTTTTGCCGTGGGTGCCCGCCACCGCCACAACCCAGCGGTCGCGCAGCACGAAATCGTGCAGCCATTGCGGGCCGGACATATAAGGAATGCCCTGCTCCAGCACCGCTTCGACGCACGGATTGCCGCGGGTCATGGCGTTGCCGATCACCACCAGATCCGGACGCGGCTCAAGCTGCGAGGCGTCATAGCCCTGAATTAAGTCAATCCCTTGCTTTTCCAGCAGGGTACTCATCGGCGGGTAGACGTTCGCGTCCGATCCCGTCACTTCATGACCCAGCGAGCGCGCCAGCATCGCCACGCCGCCCATAAATGTGCCGCAAATTCCCAGTATATGAATACGCATAGGTACAGTCCTTATTAAAACTGAGGCACATTCTACCTGTTTGAAGCGGGGCGAATAAACGCATTTCAGGATAATCCGCATTTTGCTGGCGCGATTCACCTGTGCGCTACAATTTGAATGTTTGTTAAGATTGTTGCGATCGCTTTACTCAACTTCAGGATGCAGGGAAAGTGTTATGAAAACGTTAGGTGAATTTATTGTCGAAAAGCAGCACGAATTTTCTCACGCCACCGGGGAACTGACGGCGCTGCTGTCGGCAATAAAGCTTGGCGCTAAGATCATCCACCGCGATATCAATAAGGCCGGTCTGGTCGATATCCTGGGTGCCAGCGGCGTCGAAAACGTACAGGGCGAGACGCAGCAAAAACTCGATCTGTTCGCCAATGAAAAGCTCAAAGCCGCGCTTAAAGCACGCGATATCGTGGCGGGCATCGCCTCCGAAGAAGAAGACGAGATTGTCGTTTTCGAAGGCTGCGAACACGCGAAGTATGTCGTCCTGATGGATCCGCTGGATGGCTCTTCTAACATTGATGTCAACGTCTCTGTCGGCACCATTTTCTCAATCTATCGCCGTGTGACGCCGGTCGGGACGCCAGTCACGATGGAAGATTTCCTGCAACCGGGCAGCCAGCAGGTCGCCGCGGGTTATGTGGTTTACGGCTCTTCCACCATGCTGGTATATACCACCGGCTGCGGCGTGCACGCCTTTACCTACGATCCGTCGCTCGGCGTGTTCTGCCTGTGCCAGGAGCGTATGCGCTTCCCGGCCAGCGGCAATACGTACTCCATTAACGAAGGGAATTACATTAAATTCCCGATGGGTGTGAAGAAGTACATTAAGTATTGCCAGGAAGAGGATAAAGCGACCCAGCGCCCGTATACCTCGCGGTATATCGGTTCACTGGTGGCGGATTTCCACCGTAACCTGCTGAAAGGCGGGATTTATCTCTACCCGAGCACCGCGAGCCACCCGGAAGGCAAGCTGCGCCTGCTGTATGAGTGCAACCCGATGGCGTTTCTGGCCGAGCAGGCGGGCGGCAAGGCGAGCGACGGCAAGCAGCGTATCCTGGATATTAAACCGGACAGCCTGCACCAGCGCCGTCCGTTCTTCGTCGGCACCGAGCAGATGGTGAATGATGTCGAGCGGTTTATCCGCGAATTCCCGGACGCGTAAGCGCGTTGTCGGAAGATGAAAAAAGGCAGCCACGGCTGCCTTTTTTGTTGGCGGGTAACAGGGACAGGAAAGATGGCGGGTGCGGTTAAAATACGGCGGGCGCGCTGCGCTTACCCGCCCTACGGTTATCTCATTGTTTATTTGTAGGGTGGGTAAGCGCAGCGCACCCACCAGCCTGAAGCGCGCCCACCAGACACCCGTAAATCTTTAACCCGCCGCCTGCAACCGGAACGACGCCATCGCCTCCACCAGCTGTTGCGCCTGCTCTTCCAGCGAGCGGGTCGCGGCGGAGGATTGCTGCACCAGCGCCGCATTCTGCTGGGCGGTTTCGTCCATCTGGCTCACGGCGATATTCACCTGCTCAATGCCGCGGCTCTGCTCCAGCGACGCATCGGCGATTTCACGCACCAGCTTCGTCATTCGCAACACCTCTTCGGCGATCTCATCCATCGTCTCCCCGGCCTGCATGGCCAGTTCGCTCCCCTCGCCTACCTGGCTTTGCGAATTACTGATAAGCGTGCGGATCTCTTTCGCCGCCTCGGCGCTGCGGCTCGCCAGCGTACGGACCTCACCGGCGACGACGGCGAACCCGCGCCCCTGCTCGCCTGCGCGCGCCGCTTCCACCGCCGCGTTCAGCGCGAGGATATTGGTCTGGAACGCAATGGCGTCAATCACGCTCAGGATGTCGCCAATCCGGTCAGAACTGCCGGAAATATCGCGCATCTTCTCAATCACATAACAGACCATCTCACTACCGCGATCGGCGGTATCGGAGACCGCTTTCGCCAGCTGATGCGCCATCCCGGCGTTATCGGCGTTCTGTTTCACCGTCGCGGTGATCTGTTCCATACTCGCCGCGGTCTGCTCAAGCGACGTGGCGGTAGATTCGGTACGCTGCGCCAGATCGACGTTACCCGCCGCCAGCTCGCGGCTCCCGGTATCGATCTGCGCGCTGGCGTCACGCACGCGCATCACCGACTGCGCCAGCGACAGACGCATCGCCTCGATAGCGCTTACCAGCCGCCCCAGCTCGTTATTGCTGGTCGCGGTCAGCGAACGGGTCAGATCGCCTGCCGCCACATGTTCAAGTTGTTCCACCGACTGCGCCAGCGGCCTGAGCAACACGTGCCGCAGCGCCAGCCAGACCAGCGTCATCACCGCCGCGGTCAGCAGCGCCACCAGACCAATCAGCGCCAGCATCACCTCTTTTTGCGTCAGCACGCCGTCCACTTCCTGGCGCCCGCGCGCCTCGCCCCAGCGTTGAAACGCCTGTACGTCAGTGTCAAAGGCGCGGGTCAGCGGGATAAGCCCGTTGCCGAGCAGATCGTAGTAATCATCCGGGCTCTGCTTGTTGAGCGCGGCCATCATCGGCGCGAGCCCCTGCCCGTTCAGCGCGTTAAAGCTCTGGTTAAGTTTGCCGAGCAGCAGCGCGCCCTGTTCGTCATCGACCTCGCTGGTGAGCACCGTTTTCAGCAACTGCTGACCGCGCACCAGCTCGCCCGCGATCGTTTTCACGGACGCCGTCGCGTCGTCCACCATGCCGATTTCCATCTGACGCACCGCCTGACCTGCCTCGTTGCGCGCGCGCAAAAGCAGCGTATACCCTTCGTTCAGACGCATCATTTTTTCGCCCTGCAGCGCGTTAATACGCTGTAAGGACGCAGAACTTTGTGTGAGTGAATAGATGCCCATGGCGCTCACGAGCAGAAGCAAAAAGGCCATAACCGCCAACAGCGCCAGCAGGCCGGTACGGATAGAGAGATTTCTCAACATGGTGGGGTCCCGGTAATCGCGATAGCTTAATCCATTGAAGAAAAAACTATCGGCAATTACCGGAGAAAGTTTATACAGATCAGTCAGATCAATATCTTATTACTGAAAACTTAGTGCGGCGTCACACGGGTGACGTCAGCGCTCTGGCGGTTTTCCCACAGCACCGTCAGCCCGCGCTGCAACGCGATAAAAATAAACAGCAGGAGCCCGATGGCGATTTTAGTCCACCAGGAGCTTAACGTGCCGTCGAAGTTAATATAGGTCTGGATAAGCCCCTGGATAGCCACGCCAAACAGCGTGCCGAGCACCGTCCCTACCCCGCCGGAGAGCAGCGTGCCGCCGATGACCACCGAGGCAATGGCGTCCAGCTCGACGCCCACACCCGCCAGCGCGTAGCCCGCCGAGGTGTAAACCGAAAAGACAATGCCCGCGAGCGTGGCAAGCCCGGTAGAGAGCATGTAAATGCGCACGGTCACGCTGCGGGTGGAGATGCCCATCAGGTTCGCGGACGTGGCGCTGCCGCCGATGGCGTAAACCTGATTGCCAAACCGGGTGCGGTGCGCGAGGAAAATCCCAATCACCACCACGCCCAGCATTAGCAGGCCCATTGCGCTCAGCCGCCCGCCACCAGGGATTTTCCATGCGAGGCTTGAGAGCGTGTCGTAAATCGGGTGGTCAATCGGGATCGACTCCTCAGACACCAGATAGCTGACGCCGCGCAGAAAGAACATCCCGGCGAGCGTAATGATAAACGCCGGGATTTTGAGCGCATCGATAAGCCAGCCCATTAACGCGCCGAACGCGCAGCCCATCAGCAGGACCAGCGGGAACGCCACCAGCGGCGACATGCCCCAGAAGCCGATCGCTTTGGCGAGGAACACGCCGGTGAAGGCGATCACCGAGCCGACGGAGAGATCGATGCCGCCGGAGAGGATCACAAACGTCATGCCGACGGCGATAATGCCGAGAAAGGCGTTATCGGTCAGGATATTGCAAATCACGCGCGTGGAGGCGAAACCGGGGAACTGCGTCAGGCAGTAGAGGTAGCCGAGCACAAATACCGCGAGCGTGATGGTCAGCGGCAGGTTACGTTTTATCATGGCGGCGCACTCCTTTAATCAGACCAATAAATCGCGGCGACTGAACAATCAGCACGCACAGCACCACAACCGCTTTCACGACCTGGTTCAGCTCTGGCGGAAAGCCCGACAGCAGAATCCCGGTATTCATCCCCTGAATAATCAGCGCGCCGACGACCGACAGCGCCAGATTAAAGCGCCCGCCCATCAGCGACGCGCCGCCAATCACCACCGCCAGAATCGCGTCGAGCTCAAGCCACAGCCCGGCGTTGTTGGCGTCCGCGCCGCGAATATCCGCCGCGACGATGATCCCGGCAATCGCCGCGCACAGGCCGCTTAGCATATAGGTAAGCATGACGATAAGCCGGGTACTGACGCCCGCGTTTTTCGCCGCGCGAATGTTGATGCCGACAGCTTCAATAAACATGCCGAGCGCGGTTTTGCGGGTAAAGAGCCAGAACGCCAGCAGCGTCAGAATCGCGATAATGACCGGCGTCGGGAAGAAAAACAGCGAGCCGCTGCCAAGCCAGGCGAGCGACGGTGAGTTGAACGTCACAATCTGCCCGGACGTAATGAGCTGCGCCACACCGCGCCCGGCGACCATCAGAATCAGCGTCGCCACGAAAGGCTGGATCTTCAGCACCGCCACCAGGATGCCGTTCCAGAGACCGGCCAGCACGCCGACGCCAAGCGACGCCAGAATCACGACAGCGAGACTGTGCCCGCCCACGGTCAGCGTCGCGGCGGTCGCGCCCGCAATCGCCATCACCGCGCCGACGGAAAGGTCAATCCCGCCGGTGGCGATGACCAGCGTCATGCCGATCGCGAGCAGCGCCACGGGCGCGGCGCGGTTGAGGATATCTATCGGGCTGCCGAAGAGCCGCCCGTCCTGAAGCACTATCTGGAAAAAGTGATCCGCCACCAGGCCGTCGACCAGCAGCACCAGCATCAGCGCCGCGATTTGCGGCATGCCGGGCGGAAAGCGTAAGCGCCGCTTCGGCGCGCCCGTATCCGGTAATGAACGAGGCATCACGCGTAGCTCCTTATGCCGCAATGGCATTCATAATGGCGCCGACCGAGAGATCCTCAAGCGGGATCTCCGCCACCTGCTGGCGGTCGCGCAGAATAATCACCCGGTCGGCGTAGCCCACCAGCTCTTCCAGCTCAGACGAGATGACCAGCAGGGCCAGCCCGTCGGCGCACAGGGTTTCGATAAGCCGGATGATCTCCGCATGGGCGCCGACGTCGATGCCGCGCGTCGGCTCGTCGAGGATCAGAAACTGCGGTTTCGTCAGCAACCAGCGTGAGAGCAGAACTTTTTGCTGGTTGCCGCCGGAGAGAAATTCAATCGGCTGCTCCGGGCCCGGCGTGCGAATGCCGAGCTGGCGGATAAAGCGGGCGGCAATCTCATCCTGCTCGCGCCGCGGGATCGGACGCAGCCAGCCGCGCTGGGCCTGCAGCGCCAGAATGATGTTTTCGCGCACCGAGGCGGCGCCGATGATGCCGTCGGTTTTCCGGTCTTCAGGGCAAAAGCCGATCCCGAGCCGTGACGCCTGCTGCGGCGAGCGCAGCGTTTGCGGCTTGCCTTTA
The DNA here is from genome assembly GCA_000027065.2 of Cronobacter turicensis z3032. Taxonomy (NCBI): domain Bacteria; kingdom Pseudomonadati; phylum Pseudomonadota; class Gammaproteobacteria; order Enterobacterales; family Enterobacteriaceae; genus Cronobacter; species Cronobacter turicensis. The sequence goes on from FN543093.2 coordinate 3,781,700, forward strand.
ATAGCGGCGGTGCCGCTGTCTGCCGGGTGAATGCCGAAGATGACTTCCGCCGTTTCGGTGCGTCCTGAGCCGAGCAGGCCCGCCAGGCCGACGATTTCGCCGGGACGCACCTCAAGCGTAAACGGCGCGATAACGCCTTTTTTGCCGTAATCCTGGAATGCCGCGACCGGTTTTTCACTCAGCAGCGTGCGCCCGGCGCGCTGCAGCGCGTTACTTTCAAGTTCGCGCCCCAGCATCATTTTCACCAGTTCGATTTGCGGCAGCTCGGCGGTGTCGCGCGTGCCGACAAATTTCCCGTTACGCAGCACCGTGATGCGATCCGTGACTTCATAGACCTGATCGAGAAAATGCGTGACGAAGATAAGACTGACGCCCTGCGCGCGTAGCTGGCGCATCAGGGTAAAGAGCATCTCGACCTCTTTGGCGTCGAGGCTGGCGGTGGGTTCATCGAGGATCAGCACGCGCGCCGAGAGATCGATGGCGCGGCAGATAGCGACGATCTGCTGCATCGCGACCGAAAAGCGGTTCAGCGGCTCGCGAACGTCAAGATGAAACCCGTAGGATTCGAGCAGCGCCGTGGCGCGCTTTTCCATCTCTTTACGGCGCAGCAGGCCAAAGCGGCGCGGCTCACGGCCAATAAACAGGTTGTCCGCCACCGACATGTTGGGCAGCAGGTTAACCTCCTGGTATACGGTGCCAATGCCGAGCTGTTGCGCATGTGCGGTGTTGCGCGGCCGCACAGCCTCGCCGCCGAGATAAATGGTGCCGCCATCGGGCTGGTAAACGCCGGTCAGCGCTTTAATCAGCGTCGATTTACCGGCGCCGTTTTCGCCGAGTAACGCCATAATTTCCCCGCGACGCAGGCTGAAATCGACATGGTCGAGGGCCTTTACGCCAGGAAACGTTTTGCTTAAGCCTTCCGTTCGCAGGATTTCCTGATGGTTATCGTTATTCATGGTCGGGCTCTCCTGTCGCCTCAGGATGGCGGGTTGTTGGTTCACATGGCGTTGGTTGGGGCGCGGCGGGTGCGCTACGCTTACCCGCCCTGCCTGTCAAAAAGCAGGCAATATGTAGGGCGGGCAAGCAACGCGCACCCGCCGTCAGGGCCGTAAGAAGCGCATCACGCCGGTGAATCAATACCCCATCGTTTTCTTCTTCTCTAACATCTCTTTGGCGGTATCCGGCAGATACAGCACCGACTGGGTAATGGTCAGCTTCGGAGGCTGGGTGCCGTCCTTCTTGAATTTCTCCAGCGCGTCAAACGCCGGCCCCGCCATGTTCGGGGTCAGCTCCACGCTCGCGTTCGCCTCGCCGTCCACCATCGCTTTGAAAATGTCCGGCACGCCGTCGATAGAGCCCGTCAGGATATCTTTGCCCGGTTTCAGCCCGGCCTCTTTAATGGCCTGAATGGCGCCGATCGCCATATCGTCGTTATGGGCGTAAACCATGCAGATGTTTTTGCCGTTGTTCTCGGCCTTGATAAAGCTCTCCATGACTTCTTTACCTTTCGAGCGGGTAAAGTCGCCGGACTGAGAACGGATAATCTTGATGTTCGGCGCTTTGGAAATCGCCTCGGCAAACCCTTTCTTACGATCGATAGCCACGCTCGCGCCGACGGTGCCCTGTAACTCCACCACGTTGCACGGTTTGCCCGCGGCAGTTTTCACCAGCCAGTCGCCGATAAGCTTGCCTTCCAGCACGTTGTCGGCGGTGACGGTGGTCATGTAGAGCGACTTATCTTTGACATCAATGGAGCGGTCCAGCAGCATCACCGGGATCTCCGCGTCTTTCGCCTCTTTCAGCACCGGCTCCCAGCCCGTCGCCACCACCGGCGCGATAAAAATCGCGTCCACGCCCTGGGCGATAAACGAACGTACCGCTTTAATCTGGTTCTCCTGCTTCTGCTGACCATCGGCGACTTTCAGCGTGATGCCGCGTTTTTGCGCCTCGCTTTTCGCAACGCTGGTTTCCGCCGCGCGCCAGCCCGATTCAGAGCCGACCTGTGAAAATCCCACGGTTAACGGGGCGGCTAATGCCATAGACGACATGGCTGCCGAAACTGCTGTGACAACAAGTAAGCGCTTCCACATAAGGGTATCCTCGTAAGGTTATTGTTGGGTAAGAGTCCACCTCAGGCGAAACTATAGACAAGCGTGGATGTAACTGAATGCGTTACATCACAATTCAAAAAAGTAACGAAAAAGTTAAAAATCAGAAGACACGGGATTCCACGCCAGCCGTTATACGGCGCGGCAAGCGCCAGTACGGCCCTGGGCAAAAATTTTTAGCGTAAAAACGCCCGGAAATAACACTTTGTAAACGTTTTCAGTAATTTATTGAGGATGCAGCTGGCTTTATGGATTAACGTGTCATGGGAAAACGCTGAAAGCAGCAGCAGGCGCGCAGGCGAAAGAAAAGAGTCCACGACATTCCAGTGCAGTTGGCTATAATACCTGGCACTTGTTTGCCATACATTTTTAAGGAAACAGACATGAGCTTACTGAACGTACCTGCGGGCAAAGATCTGCCGGAAGACATCTACGTTGTTATTGAAATTCCGGCTAACGCTGATCCTATTAAATATGAAGTGGACAAAGAGAGCGGCGCGCTGTTCGTTGACCGTTTTATGTCCACCGCGATGTTCTATCCGTGCAACTACGGCTACATCAACCACACCCTGTCTCTGGACGGCGACCCGGTTGACGTGCTGGTCCCGACGCCGTACCCGCTGCAGCCTGGCTCCGTGATCCGCTGCCGTCCGGTTGGCGTGCTGAAAATGACCGACGAGTCTGGCGAAGACGCCAAACTGGTTGCGGTACCGCACACCAAACTCTCTAAAGAATACGATCACATCAAAGACGTGAATGATCTGCCGGAACTGCTGAAAGCGCAGATCACGCACTTCTTTGAACACTACAAAGATCTGGAAAAAGGCAAGTGGGTTAAAGTGGAAGGCTGGGAAAACGCCGAAGCTGCTAAAGAAGAGATCCGCGCCTCTTTCGAACGCGCGAAGAAGTAATTCGCCGCGAATGAAAAAACACCGCCCGAAGGCGGTGTTTTTTTATGGGCGTTACGCCAGCGCTTCATCCCGGTGCGCCGCCAGACGGAAGACGCTGACGGAATCCAGCAGCTTCTCGGCCTGATACTGCATCGACTGGGCCGCCGCGGCGGATTCCTGCGACAGCGCGGCGTTCTGCTGCGTCGAGGCGTCCATCTGCGTCACGGCGATATTCACCTGATCGATACCGGTGCTCTGCTCGCGGTTCGCCATCGAAATGGTTTCCACCAGCTCGCTCACGCGCTGCACGCTTTTCAGGATATCTTCCATCGCGCTGCCCGCGCCTTTCACCAGACTATTGCCTTCGTCGATACGGCTGACGGAGCGGTCAATCAGGTTACGGATATCCTGCGCCGCGGAGCTGGAGCGCTGCGCCAGCGCGCGCACTTCCGCCGCCACCACCGCAAAGCCGCGCCCTTCCGCGCCTGCGCGCGCCGCTTCGACCGCCGCGTTGAGCGCCAGGATGTTGGTCTGGAAGGCGATGCCATCGATAACGCTGATGATATTGCTGATTTCGGTCGAGAACTGGTGGATTTCGCTCATGGTCTGCACCACGCGCTCGACCACCTGACCGCCCTGCCCGGCTACCTGACACGCGTCGCGCGCGATATCGCTCGCAAAGCGGGAGTTTTCGGCGTTGTTTTTCACAACCGACGTTAGTTCTTCCATCGACGCCGCGGTTTCTTCCAGCGCGCTCGCCTGCGCTTCGTTGCGTGCCGAGAGCTCACGGCTGCCGGTAGCGATTTGCGTCGACGCGGTAGCGATGGTTTCGGTGCCGTTGCGCACGCCCGCCACGATGCGGGTGAGGTTGACGTTCATCTCCTGAAGCGCGCTCATCAGCTCAGCGGTTTCATCGCGACCGCTGATGGTAATCGCCGTCTGCAAATCGCCGGCGGCGACGTTACGCGCGATGGTCACGGCCTGCGCCAGCGGACGCGTAATACTGCGCACCAGCCAGAAGGTGATCATAATGCTCGCGATAAGCGTCAGCGCCATTGTGATAAGCAGCATGGTGCGAGTCTGCTCATACTGCGACAGGTTGCGCGCTTCGGTCTGACGGGTCAGCGCATCCGCCTGCTTCAGCGTTTTCGCCACCACCTCGTCGATCATCCGGGTCGGCTCGCGGTCGATGCCGCTCACCAGCTTATCGACGCGCTGGGCGCTCGTCGGGTCGGCAATGTTGTATTGCGCAATCGCCGCCAGATAGCTTTTTTCCAGCCCTTCGTGCAGCGCAATGGTCTGGCGGACTTCATCCACGTTCATACCAAGCTGCGGCAGAAGCGTGGTCAGGCGATTCAGCAGCGCCTGGGTTTTATCACTCTGATCGACAAACGCGGCTTTGTATTTATCAAACGCCGCCTGCCCCTGCGTGCCGCGCAGCAGGGTGTTTTTCCACTCCTGTACCTGGATTTTGAACTGCACCTGCGCGTTACGCGCGGTGTCGATGCTCTCTGCTATCACCTTTTCCGTGGCCATAATGTTGTTATTTTGCTCAAGCCCGTCGGCGTTGATAGTCAGGCCGCGAATGCCGATAAAGAGCACCGCGATAAGCAGTAACGCCGCCAGCAGACCGAGTCGTTGCCCGATTGTCAGGTGGTTTAATTTCATACGTTGTTTCCCATGGTGTAGGCGCGCCTGAAAGGAGGCGCTTCGGATCTATCGGCCTGCGAAATACGAGCTTTATGGGGGGCGAACGCGTGGAAATAGTAGCAGCAGTTAAGTACTTAATTAGTCACACTAAAACTTTTATGACAGTTTTATGACACTGCAGAGTCATGGCAGATTATTCGCCTGAGCAACCGGAAACAGGCGAGCGTACTGCGCACGCAGGCGGGCTGTCGCGAGCGCATCGCCCCTGTGCTGCGTAATCACTATCATGCTTTGCCAGATGTTTTTATCGTTATGGCGCAACGAGTAACGCGCAGCCCAGGCCATGAACGTGTTGAGATCGGCCTCGTTATGGGTGCGGTTGTAGTCAATCAGAAGCGCCACGTTTTGGTCGAACGTGGCGCGCTCGCCCTGAAACGCGAAATACCATGGCGCAGGGCGCGGAAAATTCGCCAGATGGCCGCGCTCAAGGAGGGTGAGCTGATAACCGGCGTACAGCGCGGTCAGGCTAAAAGCCAGCAGCGCAGCAGCAACACTGCCCGCCGCGAGCCGCAGCCCGGGACCTGCACGCACCGTCTGGTTCAGCGGATTATCAATAACGCCCAGGCGCAACAGCAGAATAAACAGCCCGAAATGCACGAACGACTGATAGAACGGATATTCCAGATTGAGGTGTACCAGCAGCGGAATAATCAGCAGCGCGTAGCCCGTCTGCATCCGACCCTGCCGCCAGGCGGTAATGACGATTTTCACCCAACCCGCAAACAGTAAAAGCATTCCTGCCAGCGCCACCACACCGCCCTGGAACCAGGCATAAAGCAGTTCGTTATGTGGGTGAGTCACGATGCTGGAATAGGTATAGCCATATTCCGGGTGCGCCAGCACAAAACGGCTAAAAGCATATTCAAACGTGCCGTAGCCCCAGCCGAGCCACGGTTTTTCCATGATCATCTGCCAGGTAATGGCCAGGATTTTCCAGCGGGCATGTGTTGAACTGGCATAGTCGCGCGCCATGGAGTACGGCACGCCGTTGACCAGCACCGTCGTATGCTGCGTGATGTACCAGGCGGTTGCCGCGCTCATCGTCATCAGTATTAATGCCGCCGCAATGCGCGCCGGGTGCTGACGCCACAACAGCGCGGCGAGGCACAGGACAATCAATATCGCGCCGATTTCGCCAGCGCGGGACTGATTCAGCACCAGCACAAACGTCAGCAGGCCCAGCCCGGCGATACACAGCAGCGCGTTTCTACGCAGGCGTTGCTGGAGCAGCAGCAAAAAGCCGCAGCCGATGCCGGATGCGAGAAAACTCGCTAACAGATTGACCTGCTGGAAGATGCCATAAGGCCGCCCCTGATTGCGCAGCCAGTCATATTCATAGAGCCGCATGGCGAGATGCGGCATGAAGGTTTGAATCAGTCCAATGACCGCCTGCGCCAGCGCGAGAATAAACACCACCAGTAGTACCTGACGTTTTTGCAGCCAGGTAACGTAAAGGTGTGTTAAACCACACCAGAAAAGCAGCCCGATAAGGAAGGCAATACTTACTTTATCTTCCGGCGAGCGCAAAGCTGCCGCGAATAACAGGACACTCACACCCAGAATAATGAACTTGCAGTGTGGTTTATTGATTGTCACTTTTGAACCACAGCGATTGTGAAAATCACGGCGCCAGCCCAAACGAGCACTACTACATTGTAAGGCAGTAATAGTCCCGCTCCACCAGAGTTTGGGAGATATACTATGGTAGCGAACACAAGAAGCACCAGGAAAACATTCTTAATGTAATTTAGATTCACTACAGGGTTGCCCATTAATAATGGAAAAGGGAAAGGCAAACCTTTCCCAAACAAAAATAAATTAATAAGGCATCATGACTAATACACTACTACCGGTATGATAACCCTCTTTGGTTACGCCAGTCAGATAATCTTTTACATGTAAGGAAGAATCACCTTCTGGCAAATCAACTTTCGTGTTTAGCGGAACATCATTTACTGAAATTTCCGACTTACCATCGTCAAGATAGATATATTTATCATTAGAAATGATATTAAAAGTTACCGCCATCTGAGTAGTGCATTGCACCCCCATTTGAGCAGACGCTGAACTTCCTTCAGCTTCTTTTAATGAAATAGTACCATGATCCAATAACAGTTCGGGTGTCGTTATTTTGCACCATTGATCCGCTGGAGGAACGGTTAAGCATCCACCTGGTGTTTTTATATAGGCCCAAGGAACCTGGTTAGCCATAGCAATTGTTGAATAGGCATATGCCACACACTCCATAAATGGAATATTTGGTCCCTCATGGACTACTCGAGCATGAGTTGGGCTTCCAAGTTGTTTGTATAAGGCAATACCAAGCTCGCTGAGGGATTGTCTCCCATTCGTTTGAAGAAAACCGTTAGAAACAAAAGTATCATTCTTTGATGGGCTATTATCTGCATGACGATGACCAAAAATTATATATCCTCCTGATGGAGGAATCTCATCGACAGAAGGACCAATGTCTATAAGCTTCTCAGTAACATCATAATTCGCTCCCGAACTAACATACGTCGACTGAATCGAGGTAATAATAGGGTATTGTGAGGCTAATGCCGCGTTTATAAAAAAAAGTAATACAAACAGTTTTTTCATTTTATCTATCCTTATTGATAAGTTAATAAAAAAGTACTTATCACGGCAAAGTCTCCGGCTATCAGGCTTTTGCTGGTAATCGCCGTTGGCTGGGCTTGCACGAAGGCATTAAATGTTAATGAGTTAGTGCCGCGAGTCAGTTGGCTGTAAGGGCTTGCTTTGTTAATAGCAAGCGGTGTGCCATCCGGCAGTTCGATTCCAATTGCAACACCTTTTGCTGTACTTGAAGCGTCTAGCGCAAGCATCGTTGTTAATTCTGTGTCTGTTTCGCCCCGGAAAGTCACGCTGACAGAACTCATTAATGTCGGATCACAATCTTCTAAATGGATTGAAAATGACTGGCTTTTTGTCCGCTGATATTGATAAAGATATTTTTCAATGACCGTACCGAAATCCAGAGAGATATCAGTATCCTTATCAGGCAAAGTGCAAGGCTCCGCCACGAGAGCGCCGGAGAAATGCACATTGTCTTCCGCAGCAACAGCGCTCGTTACCATGGTAATGCTCAGCAATACCCCTGGCAGAAAGTTAATAATTTTCATACTTTCCTCTTAGAGATAATCCGTACGCAGGGTCATCGTTGCCTCAAATGCACCTTCTGTCAGAGTAATAGCCTGGTCCTGAACTGGTACGGCTTCTATCTTCGGCGGAGAAGACGGATTGGCTATAGCGACACGCTGGGCAAAGGTCACTGGTACGCCCTCGACCAGAATGCGTATACCCAGGCCGGTTTTATTGGTGCTTATCGCTGAATTGTCAAAAGATGCAGGTGCAGTAGTATCTATAACAATCGCCAGGTTATTCGCCGTATAGCCGGCTTCACAATTCACGGTATAGTTCACCGGCTGCTTGTAGTTATTACCGTCAATTTTATTCACACCCAAATCGTTTCCGAATGCCACTTCAATCGTTTTGCCCTCGCTAATGGTGCAGGGCGGTGCTATCAACGTACCATGGAAGGACATATTTTCCGCGCTGAAGGCGCTTAGCGGCAATAATGCCGACAGGCTCAAAAGCACTATTAAATTTTTCACTGGTAATCCACCGTCATGGTTGCGCCTGCTGTAAAGCCACCCGTTGGCAAACGCGCACCGGGTTTACCCTGCAGAACGGCTACCAGGTTTGGCTTGCTGGTTGTAGTTGCCAGCGTCAGATCCGTATTCAGCGGAAAATCAGTACCGTCTGCTTTTAACTTTATTGCCAGTTCCGGAATGCTGGTTTGCAACAAGTCCGCATTAAAATCTGCGCCCGTACCACTGATACGCATTTTTAATGTCTTTGCTGTATCCGCATTACTGCAATCAAGCATGTAATTAATCGTTTTTTCGACGGTTCCGGCCATGACATCGGTAGTAATAACGCTGTCACCAAAATCAACGTCGATGTTCTGGTTATTGTTAATCTCGCAAGGCGATGCATTGATAGTCACCGATACGGTCACCATTACTGTATTTTGCTGATCTTCAGCCAACGCATTGCCTGCGAACACTAACGCCAGGGGAAATAAACTTGTCGCCAGCCATAGCTGAGATTTCATGGCGTGCTCCTACTCATAAATCATGCTGAAGTTAATCACCGAGTGATACGTGCCTGGCGTAAAAACTGCGCCATTCCGCTCGGCTGCCAGGGTAAAAGTGACCTGGTTTTGGCCGGGGCTCAGCAGGATGGCATCGCCGGTACGGCTCAGCACTACGGATTTGCCGTGGCTGTCGCGCAGGCGCAGGCCAATACCGGACGCCCCGGTGACTTTGATCAGCTCCGGATTAAACGTATCCGCAACCCCTGTAAAGCGCGCTTTATAAGACGGCTGTAAGGTACTGGCCGTGGTAGTCATAGGGGTAATATTGGTGCTCCAGCTCACCATTTCGGGGCAGTCGCGCAGGTAGATTTTCACGGTTACCGGACGAGTCGCTTTGCCCACCAGATTAAAATCCCCTCGCGACGCCGTGCCGAGATCGACCTCCTGCCAGGCGGAGTCCATATCCATTCGGCAGGTATTGTCCTGAAGCACGCCGTGCACATACAACGCGCCGGTATCCACTTGTGATTCTTCATCCGCCGCCGCGCCGCCCGAAAGCGCCAGCAACAGACTCAGCGCTAAAAGCTTATTTGTATTTCTGTTCATTGTTTGCGTCTCCCTCGCCCCGGTTTGCTTATTTGTCTTTCAGCAATTTCGCCGTGCAGCTCGCGCCGCCACAGGTGAACTGAATTTTTGGGCGTCCGCCGTAGTCGTTTACATACGTTAGAACCGGGGTATTGCCCAATGCAGCGGCGCTGGCGTCAATCGCCGCACTGCCTTTCGGAGCGATCATGATGGGCTGAAAACCCACCGGTTTGCCTTTAGGGCTCGCCGCGCCCTCAACGATCGTCAGGAAATACGGCGTTGGGTTATTCACCAAATATTTATCGCCCTGGCGCGCCAGCGTGACTTTCTCTACCCAGTCGCCGTTCGCCGCCTCAGTTTTATCCAGTGCTATCGCCGCCGGACGGTAAAACAGCTTAATACGGGTCTGCAGGGCAATTTGCAGCGTGTTCGGCTTAGTGCTGCGGGGTGGAATTTCACGCAGGTTGAAGTAGAACAGGCTTTCTTTGTCCTGCGGCAGTGACGCTACCGCCGCAGAAGCCTGCACTTTCACCTGGCTTTTCGCGCCCGCTTCCACGCGCTGCACTGGCGGCAGCACATTCAGCGGTGAGGTGACCTTGTTACCCTGCGCGTCTTCAATCCACGCCTGGGCCAGATACGGCAGATTTTTATTTTCGTTGCTGATAGACAGACTGATCGATTTTTCGCCGCCGTTATAAACTACACGGGTGCGATCAAGCGCAATAGCTGCAAAAGCCTGTTGGGTTGCCATGACGCCAGCGAGCGCAAGGGCAGCGGCGAAAACAGTTTTGTTGATGGTTAACATAATAAATGACCTGTTAAGTTAATCGGTTTACCGCCGCGCCTTAATGGCACGGCAACAGCAGATTTTGGTTCTCGCTCGTCCCTTGCAGGTGTTCTGGCAGCGTGACCACACACTGTGTCGCACCATTCCAGTTGACCTGTAATTTATGGCCCGCTTTAAGGCCGCTCAGGTATGCCTGGCCTTCATCATTGACGATGCCGACTTCCTGTTTTTCGGCGTTAAGCACCGTAGCGCCGAACGGCGGGAAGGTGCCGTCTGCAAGGCGAATGATCGCCATCGCCTTGATGCCTGAAATCACATTAAATTTGCGATAACCAATCGCCCCTTCGGTCAGGGTGGCCTGCACCACCGATGCGGACGCTTCGGCATTTTCAGGCAAGTTGTTGATATCGATGTTCAGGCTGTTTTTGCTGTAGTCGCTGACTTCAGTCACCACAGCCTTACCAAAATGGTTAGTTTTGGTCGTGCCGGCATAACCCTGAACCGGAACATCCGCTGCGTCGCCGGTATCCAGCAGCACGCGCGTCCCGCCCATGACGTTCGCGCGATGTAACGCAGCGCCTTTCGCTGTGGCCGTCATCCCACCGCGCAGCGATACCCCGGCAGAGCTGTACTGCCCGTGCTGGTAATCCACGTTGCCGGTCACCTCTGCCAAATCGCCCGGATGATCGTAATAACCACTCAGATTACCGCCGTCATCGCTACCGCCTGCGGCGATACGGTAGTTATCGCCATTGCCGAGCCGATTGAAGTAGCTCAGGTTATGGGTACTGGTATCACCGCTAAAGGATGAATTCAGTCCCAGCGAACCGGTATCGCCCATCGGCACGGACATAGAGACATACATGCCATCGTCATTTTCGCCGTTAAATTTGTTGCGATACGCGGTCAGCGAGGCGCTAATATTTTTCATCTTCCCGATATCGAAATAGCGCGACAGCGACAGGCTATAGCGATCTTCCGCCGGATTATTCCAGTAGGTCTGATGCGAATAGTTCAGGTAAGCGCTCAGCCCAACGCTTTCAAATTGCTGGCTGAAGGAGACGGTGTACATCTCTTTGTTCTGCATGAAATCGCCGTTATCTGCCTGATAGTTCAGATAATCGTTAAAGCTCATAAAGTCTTTTTCGGCGAAGCGATAACCTGCAAAGGTCACCTGGCTTCCGGTATCATCAAAGCGCTTCGAGTAGCTCACACGATAAGACTGTCCGTGCCGTTCTTCACCGTTATCCAGCTTCGCACTGGAGCGTGTGATGTCGAACGCCAGCGCCCCCAGCGCCATAAGATCGCGCCCTACACCCAGCGCTGTGGCCAGATAGTTGCGGCTTGCCACCAGGCCACCGTAGAGCGACCAGCCGTTGCTGACCCCCCAGGAAAATTCGCCTGAGCCGAAACCACTGCCTTCGCTATGGTGATCGTAGGTGCTTGGCCGACCGGCATACATCTTGTAACGCACGCTGCCAGGACGCGTCAGGTACGGGATCGAGGCCGTATTCACTTTATATTGCTGCACCGAACCGTCCTGCTCCTGCACGCGCACATCCAGCGCGCCGGAGACGGAGTTATTCAGGTCCTGAATCGCAAACGGGCCTGCGGCGACCTGGGTTTCATAAATCACGCGGCCCTGCTGCGAAATGGTCACCTTGGCGTTGGTTTTCGCCACGCCGGTCACTTCCGGTGCGTAACCCCGCAGGTTGGGCGGCAGCATATTGTCGTCCGACACCACACTGGCGCCTGCGAAGCGCACGCTGTCGAACAGATCGGAGTTCATGTAGTCTTCGCCGACCGTCAGCTTCGCACCCATCTTCGGCAACGCGCGGTACATCTGAAAGCGGCTCCATGTCCACTTTTTCTGACCACTGGTATCTGAGCGATCGTCATAATTTGCCTGCCAGTCGGCACGCAGACGCCACGGCCCCATGTTGGCGCCGACAGTACCGTTACCGGAAACCGTGTTTTCATCGCCGCCCTGACCGCCTTCGTTATGACGCGTCTGGGCGTTAACGTTGTAATCAGCAAGCAGGCCAGCGATACCGTCATCCCACATCGACGGCGGCACCCAGTCATCAGAGGTATATTCCAGATACGCCTGGGGTACGCTTATCATCAGCGTACTGTTGCCGAGATCCGGCGTGACCTCCACGCCTTGCAGCGCCGTGATATCCACACATTGGCCGTTATGCCAGCTTTTAAACTGCGGCAGATATTTCTCTTTAAAACCAAATTTTTGAATCTGGTCCTGCGTAAAGCAGACAATCGACTGGGTTTTATCATTCTCAGCGGCAAACACGCTGACCGGTTGTTCTTCCAGTTCGTTTTGATTAACTTTTATTTTGAAATCGTAATTGCCCGGCATAATATAGCCGCGCTTTGAAAACTGACTCAGATCGATATTCTTTTTGTCTTTCACGTCTAATACATCGGTATTAAACTGGATATCATCTGCCGCCATTGCGGGAGTCCGTAAACACGCGCAGATGCATAAAGCCAATGCTGACGGCACTATCAGTTTCGTTATAGTGGCTTGTTGATTATGTATTCTGGCCATATCTCTTTTGCCGGTTTACGGGCAATCTCTGTCAGAAAATAATTTAAAAAGAGGCAGTAATTAAAAATAATCAATGCGGTATTTAATGATCGACGAATAATCACCTGGCCGTAACGCCTCATGGTTTAATTTCAGGCGTAATTCGTAATCCAGTTTGATATCGTCATCAGAGATTTCGGTATAAGACAGTGGCTGCCCTGGGTGAATTTCTTCACCGTTTTTACTGGCAATCTCTAATGCCACGCCGCCCGCGTCGCCCGTTACCTGAAATAACCCGTCGTCGTCTGCGCCATCAAATGTCACCTGAAGAAACTGCCACGGCGCGCTATCTGCTTCACCATTATCAAAAGTGCAGTCGACCAGGTGAATGGAAAACGGTTTTGCAGTGCCTTCTCCGGCACGCTTGATTACGCTAATGGACATGTCCGGCATTTCGATGGATTGGTAACGACTTTCCATCGCGATATCGCAGGCTTTTGAAACGATGGAGCCTTGCATATTCACTCGGCCATTCAAACCGATATCAAATTCGGAAGCTGGCTTGGCGGACTGCGATGCGTGCACGGCCCATGCTGTAGTTCCGATGGCCAGCGCCATCGCATAACATGTGAATCTGGTCATGAGGTCCATCTCTGGAAGCAAAAATCATACGTCCGCATGCGCGGACGTATGCTGCCCTGTAACGCTAAACTTACTCGTAAGCCAGGGTAAAATCAGCCACTGCAGTGAAGTCGCCCGGGGTTACGGTTGCGGAAGCACCTTCGCCCTGCAGATAAGCGGAGAACAGCAGCGTGTTGTTACCGTTCTGCAGTTCATGCGCTTCAGACGCTTCACCCAGTTTGATCTGCTCACCGTCACCGTTAGTCAGGACAATGCTGGCACCTTTCGCCGTACCGGTGATGCCCAGAGCGCCATCAATTGCCCCTTCTGCGCCGGTAAACGTGGTTTTCACGGTTTTCAGCGTAGTGACGTCACAGTTTTCCAGCTTGATTTCAAAGTTGCGCGGTACGGAAGTGCCGGTGTTGCCGTTGGCTTTCAGTGCCACGTTTGAAATCTGGCCCATACTTACGGTCTGATCGATGCTGTCCGGGTTAATGGAGCACGGCGCATCAATGATAGAGCCGGTAAAAGTGACTTTCCCGTGACCCTGATCTTTCGCGTTAGCCATACCTGCTGCCAACATCAGACCCATAGCCGCTGCCAGAGAAACTTTGCTGAATTTCATGTTATTTCCTTGAGTAAAATTAAAGTCATTCCTTACAAACGTATTCCAGGGCGGGGCATATAAAATTCACCACACTAATATATGATGCGCTTTATATTTACCAGCCCTTGGATTGACGAGAATTTTATGTTCCCGATAAGAATGCATCAAGGGATATAAATTCTAAAAAAAGAACAGCAACACCATGAGGGATGCAAGGCTGTTAACCATATGAAATAATTAATAAAAATTCATTATCGGGATAACTGATGCGGGTTGATAAATATCATCTCCCATCAATTCAAAAGCGTCATTTTTTATAAAAAAATCAGTGTATAAATTTAAGAATAAAGCAATTAACCTCTATTAAAAAACATATTTAATTAAATTACAGATAATAAAAAACCACGCCGGAGCGTGGTTTCAGGGAAGAACGATTTTACCTGTCGAGCCAGTTACCGCTCTCGATGCGGGTAAGCCCTTCGGTAGAACGCTGGTACACATACATCCAGGCGCTGCCGTACGGCGTCTGGATAAGCTGGCGTTTATACTCGCCGCGCGCAGTGCGCAACGCGTCCAGCTCCGCAAGCGTCGTGGCGTCGATACGATACACCTCGCCGACTACCGAGCCCTCTCCTGGCACTGCCCCAGGGTAGTGCCCCAGGCTGAAGAGCTGGTAGTTTTCGATGTCGTAATCGCCCAGCCACTGGGCGTTCGTCATCCAGTGGCTGTTGCCTTGTTTGCGTCGTAAACTGCCGTAGACAAATATTCGCATTGCTAAAACTCAAACTGATAGAGCACATCAAGTGCCTGATCTACGCCAGACACCGCTTCCAGATACAGCTTAGGCATCAGGCGATACCTTAGCGTGAGCGTCGCCAGCGAGTCAAAAATGCCCACGCCGTATTTCACCTGGAGACCCGGCAGTACATAGCCACTGACCACCACCTGGGAGGAATCGCCCACCCCTTCGGTGTCCAGCGCCAGATTGCTTACGCCAAACGTCTCGCCGATTTTACCCACAACCTGACCACTTTGTGCAACCCCCAGGCCAATTAGCATGGAAGTCATCGCGTCGCTGTCGCTCTGGCCGCTCTCAAGCCCCTGGCCGCGCAGAAGATAAGAGAGCGCCTCCTGCTGCGACATGGCCGGGTCGGAGAAGACTTCCACCTTCGGCTCGTCGGTTTCGCCAGTCACGCGCACGCCAGCTATTACGTCGTTCTCGGTGGCGTCAGGGTTGCGGATCGCCTCGATATTCAGCAGCGGCCTGTCCGGCGGCCCGGAGAACAGCAGCTCGCCTTTACGCACCAGCAGATCCTGGCCGTAAGCGTGGAAGCGCCCTTGCGGAATATTGATCTGCCCGTTCAGGCCAAGACCCTGTTTATCCTGCGCCACTTTCAGATCGCCCGTGAGACGCGCCTTCAGCCCAAACGCGTCTATCCGCACGTTATTTCCAACGTGAACGATAAGATTACTATTGATTGGGATGGACGCGCGCTGCTCCTCTTCCGGTTTCAGATTTTCATCGAGTAAAACTTCATCACTGGAGACGCCGACCGCGCTTTCCGGCAGATCGTGCACCACGATGCGCGCCCAGGGCACATCGACGCTGCCATCAAGCGTAATCAGGCTCGGCGTCGCCTCCAGCACCACATCCGGCGAAACATCCAGGCGCACCATCGGCGGCACGGTGATCCGCACGCGACTGCCGCGCGCCGCCACTCTGGCGCGCCAGTTATCGATCTGGCTCCAGTCGGCGTTACCGTTAAGCGTGATTTCGCCCTGTTTTGTGCGTACCACGCCCTGCAACGTCGAGCTCATGCCGTTGAAGTTCATCGCCAGCTGGCTCGGCTGCATCTCGAACGGCATAAAGTTGCCTTCGATATCCACGCCGTTAAGTTGCATCTGGCCGAACAGTTGCGGCTGGCGGGCGTCGCCGCCAAGACGCAGGTTCGCGCTCAGAATACCCGCCGCTTTCTCGCCGCGCGAAAAGACCGGATTGGCGATCGCCAGCGAGAAATTACGAATATTGATATTCCCGGAAAGATTGCGCCGCTCCTGCGGGTCCGCCACCTGAATATCGCCATCGAACTGGCCGTTATTCGCCAGTCGAATCAGCCAGTTGAGCCGCGCGCGGTTATTGCGCAGCTCTGCGTTCAGGTTCAGCGTGTCAAACGCCACCAGCAGCGGATTGCCGTTAACCAGTTGGGTCACACGCACGCCGCGCCCGGCGAGCTGCACCTGCCCCTGCGGCAGTCCTTCTTTCGTCGTATCCCAGCTGACATCCGCTTTACCCGTAAAGCGCCCGCTCGCCTGGGTCTCTTCCGGCATAAACGGTTTGAGCATCGCGAGATCAAAACGGTTGAGGTCCACCTGCGCGCGCCCGGCGGCCCCCGCATCAATGGTTTGCGGGACGCACAGCTCGGCATTCGGGTTGCGCCAGCAGTGCGGGCCGATAGCGATTTTCTGCTCCTGACCGCGGTAATCGAGCGTGAGCGCGCGGCTCAGCGTCCACGGGCCGACCGGCGTGGCGAAGCGCGTATTATCTATCTCGCCGCGCCAGCGCATCGCCTGGCGATCAAAACTGCCGCGCAGGTCGAGCTGGCCGGAGACCGGTTGGCCCTGCACCCGCAGCGCCATCTGGTGTGATTTCTCGTTGCCTTTGGCCGCAAGCGTAATCAGCCGCAGGTTGATATCGCCCTGCACCAGACGCTCGACGCGCAGATCCAGCGAACCGCCTATCTGATCGGTGGATTTCACATCGCCGAGCAGGCGCACCTGCGCGACGGAGAGTTCCTGCCAGCGCAGATTACGTGCGGTGACATCGGCGTTGAGTTCCGGCGCTTCAACATTACCGCGGATTTTCACCAGCCCTTTCGCCGTGCCGCCGAGGCCCGGCAGCGCGTTATCCAGCGCCGGGGCGTCAATCGTCGCGTCCAGCGCCAGGTCTTTAACGCCAAGCTCACCCTTCACATCCGCTTTATTGCGGCCCAGCTCCAGATGCAGGCCAGGGATCGTCCACTGCAGATAACTGTTGCCCTTAAGCTGGCCATCAACCTTCACCTTGTTCTGTTTGACGTTGCCCGCAAGCTTCAGCGCCGGCACGTCAAGCTGCCAGGTGCCGCCATAGAGGCTGCCGCGCAGCTTCATCAGCCCGTCGAGTTTCGATGGCCATTCCGGGTACTGTTTCGCGGTATTAATACCTTTTAGCGCGAGTTCACCGCGCCAGCTGATGGCCTGCTGCCAGTCGAGCAGCGCCGTCAGCGTGGTGTGGCCTTCGAGCGCGGCGACGTCCAGCTTATCGATGTTGATCTGCTGCTCGTTGCCTTTGCCGTCGAGCGTAATGGTGGCGGGCGGCAGCTGATCGCCCTTCACGGCGGTACGGAACGACAGCGCGTAGTCGGTCATTTTGCCGGAGAACTTCAGCTTCAGATCATCCGCCTGATACTGCTTCGGGCCGGTCAGCGGCCAGTAGAGCTGCTCGCTGGTTATATCCAGATTGAGCGGCAGGCCCGCTTCGGCAAGCTTCGTCTGCCCGCGCAGCACCACATCCACCGGGCCGGAGAGATTGACGCCGAACTCCAGCTGGTCGCGCAGCGCGCCGCCCACTTTGAGCTTCACTTTTTCGCCCTTGAGCGGCTCCACGTTCAGCGTGCTATTAAGCGTAATATCCACCGGCCAGTTATTGCGCAGCTCCGCGCTGCCGCTGGCGTTAACCGTGCCCTGATTCGAATCGATATCCAGCGTGTCGAGCTTCGTGACGCCATCCACGCTGCTGATTTTCACCAGCAGATTGCTCACCGTGATATCGGTGTCGCCGGTAAGACGCAGCTGTTCGCCGTGAAAATTTTCCACCGTCAGGTTCAGCGGCAGGTGCACATCGGCCATCTCCGGCAGCACCGGTTTAGCGAAGAGTTCACGCAGCGTCTCGCCGAGTGGTTTTTCCTGCGGCTGCGGGTTGTTGACCTTCGGCTCGACCACCTCTTCCTGCGCGACATCCGCCGCTTTGGGCAGCGCGATCAGCAGCCCTTGTAAGGAGGTGGGTTTGAGCGTCAGGTTGCGGTCCTCCCAGGCAAGCCCCGAGCTAAAATCCATTACCGATACCCGCGTATCGTCGATTTTGATATTGACGTTATGCAGCGCCGCCCGGCTCAGCGTGATCGGGTACGGCGTGGAGAGGTCGAGCGGTCCGCTCTCTTCTTCTTCCACTTTCGCGGCGGGCGGCATTTTTTTGGTGTCGACGACCACGTTCACATCTTTCAGTGAGAAATCATTCACGCACAGGCTGCTGTCGCGCAGGCAGGCGAGCTTGACGGAAAGATGGATTTCCCCGGCGTTGACGTCCACGCCCGGCTGCTGGTAGCGCAGCGATGTCAGCGTCAGGTTACGCCAGCCGCCGGTGACGCGGCCGATCTCCAGCCCCGGCACCCAGCGATTCGCGGCATTGAAAATCAGATGTAAGCCCGTTGTAGTCCCGATCAGAAACCCGACGGTCGCGATAAGCAGCACGATAACGGCCAGCACGGCGAGGCTGATTTTTTTCATACGACTCATAATTCAGGCCCCAGACCGATGTAGAACTGCAAACCATGCTCCTCTTTATCACCGACCGGCACCGCGAAATCGAGCTTGATCGGGCCGACCGGCGACTGCCAGCGCACCCCGACGCCCGCGCCGGTTTTGAAATTGCTTTGCTTGATGTCGTTAACCGCTTCGCCGGAATCGACAAACACCGCGCCCCACCATTTGCCGGTCACGTTGTATTGATACTCCAGCGAGCCGGTGGCGAGTTTTGAGGCGCCGGTCAGCTTACCGTCGTCGTTCTCAGGCGAAATCGATTTGTACTTATAACCGCGGATGCTGCGGTCGCCGCCGGCAAAGAAACGCAGATCCGGCGGCACGCGCTCGAAATCGTTGGTTTCAATCCAGCCCAGATTGCCGCGCGCCACAAAGCGATGCTTGTCGTAGAGTGTGCGGATCCAGACGTTTTGCGCCTGTAGCACCACGAAATCGACATCCGAGCCCCAGGCGCTGTCGGAGTAGTCGATGGAATAGCGCTGCGAATCGCCCCACGTCGGCATCAGGCCGCCGCGCGAGCGGGTGCGGCTTAACATCACGCCCGGATAGAGCAGCATCGTGGTATGGGTGACGTTGGCCTGGGTAAAGTGGTCCAGGCTCCAGCGCAGGTTGATGGCGCGCTGCCAGCCGCTGGAGAGATCCCAGTAGCGTGAAACCGCAAGCTTGGTGGAATCGGCTTCGGTGTCGTTCAGATCGGTGCGCTTAAAGCCGCCCTGCACCAGATAATATTGCTCCAGCGGGTTCTTCAGCAGCGGTATTTTGTAGCTGAAATCGAGCTGCTGTTCCGGCGCGGAGATGCTGGTCGAGGTGGTCAGGCTGTGGCCGTAAGAGTTCGTCCACGGCTTACGCCAGCTTGCTTTAAGGCGCGGCCCGACGTCGGTGGAGTACCCGGCGCCGACTTCCACGGTGTTTTTAATGCGCGGCGATACCACGCCCCGCAGCGGCAGCACTTTGGTCTTCCGGGATTTTTCGAACTCCGGCGCCACGACGACCGAATTAAACCAGCCGGTGGCGGATAAACGGCGGCTCAGCTCCGCCACGTCGCTCGACTGGTAGTAATCGCCCTTTTTAAACGGCACAAGATTTTGCAGATACTCTTCGCGGATCTGCGAACCGCTGAAGGTGACATCGCCGAAGCGGTAACGCGGGCCGCTGTTGTAGTCGATATCCCAGAACGCCAGGCGGCGCTCTACCGAAACGCCAAGCTGGCTTTTAATGAATTCGCTGTCGAAGTAACCGCGACGCAGCGCCAGGCTGGTCAGCCCTTTTTTGAAACTGTCGTAGTCGTTATGGTTCAGCACCGTGCCAATGGCGGGACGTTTTTTCAGCAGCGCCAGATAATCTTTATCATCGCGCGCGCCGCCGCGCAGAATCACGTTCGTTCCGCCGATAAGCACCGGCTTGCCGGGATTCACGCGCGCCAGTAAGACCTGACGCCGCCCGCCCGCCGGCGGTTCGCGCAGTTCAAAGTCGATGGTTGGTTCGTAATAACCCAGCGCTTTCAGCCCGTTGCGGATGGCGTCATCGACGCGCGCGCGAAAGCGGCGGTCCGGCGTCACTTCATCTACCTGAATGGTGGAAAGCTGAGCGCGGACGTTTTTTTGCAGCGCGCCGGTCAACCCTTCTACCTGCAAACGGACGGGCGCAGCGATCGAGGCGCTCGCCATCAGCAGCGTGGCCCAGCACAAGTTACGGATTAATGGCACGTTTTCTCCTGAATATCCCTTATTCCCACCCCTGGAAGGAAACCTGACGCCGCTCCGCGGCCTGACAAAACTCCGGTAAATGGAGTTGAAATAAAGACGATCACCCAAATATTTCTTATGTTTAATTTAGTCGTATTTAAAAGGTTTATTGTGGGCAAAGAGCCGCTTCGTGACAACCGCAGGCGAGAATTTGCACGCGCAACATTTTTCAGGAGGTCGGCCCCATGAGTTTTTTTGATAAGAAACAGATGATTACCGAAGAGGAAGCCCTGCCGGGACGTAACACCCGTATGCCAGTGGCCGCTTTACATACCGTCACCGGCCATTCAATGACCAATGTACCGGAAGGCATGGAGGTCGCACTGTTCGCCATGGGCTGCTTCTGGGGCGTGGAGCGACTCTTCTGGCCCCTGCCGGGCGTCTACAGCACCGCAGCGGGCTATACCGGCGGCTATACGCCAAACCCGACCTATCGCGAAGTGTGCAGCGGACAAACCGGCCATGCCGAAGCGGTACGCGTGGTGTATGACCCGAAAGTCATCAGCTACGAACAGCTGTTGCAGGTGTTCTGGGAAAACCACGATCCGGCGCAGGGGATGCGTCAGGGCAACGACGTTGGTACGCAATACCGTTCGGCAATTTACCCACTGACGCCAGAGCAAGAGGCTGCAGCCCAGGCAAGCCTTGATCGTTTCCGCGCGGCGATGGAAGCGGCAGGCGACTATCGCCACATCACTACCGAGATAGCCCCGGCAAAACCGTTTTATTATGCCGAAGATGACCACCAGCAGTACCTGCATAAAAATCCGTACGGCTACTGTGGTATCGGCGGGATTGGCGTCTGTCTGCCGCCCGAAGCGTAACAATTCATCACTTCATCACTCATCGTTTTATCAGGATTTGTGATAACTGATGAGAGGCGCTAAGACACGCGCCCATGGTATGCCTCAACCGACCCTGGTGACGAAGACATGCCATGAAACTTACCACGCTGTTACGTTCGTTGATCCCGGTTATCACCGGCCTGAGTGCCTTTTCTCCGCCTGGGTTGGCCCCAGGCGCATGCACTCTGCGCTTATCACCCTACCGCAGGCGATGACGCCATCATGATGTACGATATGCCGACGCATCTTCTGACTACGTCCGGCTACGAAACCAGCCGGAAACCACCTGCGACAACACAGCGGACAGCTCCGCCTGGTGGGCGCCCACGATGAAGCTCCGCGCTGGCCGCCGGGAAAACAGAGATAGCGTGGTATATCGGCGGCGACCATAAGAACAATAACGACACGTTCAACCCGGCTGGCACCACAGAAAACCTGCTGCTGATGCTCCCGGCG
Organism: Cronobacter turicensis z3032; assembly: GCA_000027065.2. Lineage (NCBI taxonomy): Bacteria > Pseudomonadati > Pseudomonadota > Gammaproteobacteria > Enterobacterales > Enterobacteriaceae > Cronobacter > Cronobacter turicensis. The sequence goes on from FN543093.2 coordinate 3,803,294, forward strand.
TATAACACTACGCCGCAAATCTGACCCTTCGCCCCGCCGCCGCTTATCCGCGCGGCGGGCGCTTTCTTCACCCGTTGCGCAAGCCCTCTGGCAGCCCCACAGGGGCTTACGCTATACTACCCTTTGAATTTGCAGGCCTCCTTCTCTACAGACCTGCGTTCACCGTGTTTTCACACAATAATCAACTTCCCTTCCGAGGATCCGGCTATGGCTGGATAAGATATGTTAAACAGTATTTTACTGATACTTTGTCTCATTGGCGTCAGCTCCTTTTTCTCGCTTTCCGAGATCTCGCTTGCCGCCTCCCGTAAAATCAAACTCAAGCTGCTGGCCGATGACGGCAACATCAACGCCCAACGGGTGCTGAAGATGCAGGAAAACCCCGGCACCTTCTTTACCGTGGTGCAGATTGGCCTCAATGCCGTCGCCATTCTTGGCGGTATCGTGGGCGATGCGGCGTTTTCCCCGGCGTTCTACACGCTGCTGGTGCGGTTTATTTCGCCTGAGGCCGCCGAGCAGGTGAGCTTTATCCTCTCCTTTACGCTCGTCACCAGCCTGTTCATTCTCTTCGCCGACCTGACCCCGAAACGCATCGGTATGATTGCGCCTGAAGCCGTGGCTTTGCGTATCATCAACCCGATGCGCTTCTGTCTGTTCATCTTCCGCCCGCTGGTGTGGTTCTTTAACGGCATGGCGAATGTGATCTTCCGCATCTTCAAACTGCCGATGGTTCGTAAAGACGACATCACGTCCGACGATATCTACGCGGTGGTGGAAGCTGGCGCGCTCGCGGGCGTGTTGCGCAAACAGGAGCACGAGCTTATCGAAAACGTGTTTGAGCTGGAGTCGCGCACCGTGCCGTCCTCCATGACCTCCCGCGAAAACATCGTCTGGTTTGATCTGCATGAAGATGAGCAGAGCCTGAAAAACAAGGTGGCGGAGCATCCGCACTCCAAGTTCCTGGTCTGCAATCAGGATATCGACCACATCATCGGGTATGTCGATTCCAAAGACCTGCTGAACCGCGTGCTGGCCAATCAGAGCCTGTTGCTGACCAGCGGCGTGCAGATCCGCAATACGCTGATCGTGCCGGATACGCTGACCCTCTCCGAAGCGCTGGAAAGCTTCAAAACGGCGGGTGAAGACTTCGCGGTTATCATGAACGAATACGCGCTGGTGGTGGGGCTTATCACGCTGAACGACGTGATGACCACGCTGATGGGCGACCTGGTCGGTCAGGGGCTGGAAGAGCAGATCGTCGCGCGCGACGAGAACTCCTGGCTTATCGACGGCGGTACGCCGATTGACGACGTCATGCGCGTGCTGGATATCGACGAGTTTCCGCAGTCGGGCAACTACGAGACCATCGGCGGCTTTATGATGTTTATGCTGCGCAAAATCCCGAAACGCACCGATTCGGTGAAGTTCTCCGGGTATAAGTTTGAAGTGGTGGATATCGATAACTACCGCATCGACCAGCTGCTGGTGACGCGCATCGACAACAAGCCGGGTGTACTGACGCCTAAACTGCCGGACGAGCAAAACGCCGCCTGAGCCTCAAAACACTAACGGCCCCATCGGGGCCGTTTGTCTTACTGCATACGCACAACGCTGTCGTTACGCCATCTCGGTCTGGAGACGCATAACCTGACGGTTGACTTCGGACATGACGGAGTAGTGCTGTTTGTCCTTCACTTTCGGGACGAGGATTTTGCCTTTATCAAACTCGAAAGCGCCAACATCCTTGATATACAACCGTCCACGAAACAGGATCTTCACGTACTTCGCCACCTGAAGCGGGTTGTAACGTTGGAAAATTTTCATTGTTCTCTCCTGCTGAATTACGCCCTCGTGGTACCACATTTGGACCATCATGATTAAGGCGCAAAATTTGTTGCCAGATGACTATAGACCAGTTCGTCGGGAGGACCCACTCTGCCTGACTTTATTTACGCTTTTATTACATTCTTTCAGAATTTTCTTTTCAAAACTCTAAAAAGCGCAGGAGAATGCCGCTTTTTACGCGGGTTATGTGCGTTCGCCCGCAAACTGGCACTCTGGTTGCGTGAAAACAGAAAATTAACAATTAAGCTAAAAAGCAATGGACCCAAGTGGTCCGATCACCTGCAAAACGAAGAAGGAGCCACCTATGACCCTGCGCGGAATGCTGGCGCTGAGCTGCCTGCTGCTGCCACTGATGGCCTCGGCACACAATTTCAAAGAGAACGAGCGCGTGCCGCCTGTCGGCATTAACGACAAAGGCGAACTGATGCTGAATAAAGATCAGTTTAGCTACAAAAACTGGAACAGCGCGCAGTTACCTGGAAAAGTGCGAGTGCTGCAACATATTGCCGGACGGACCTCGGCGAAAGAGAAAAACGCGGGGCTGATTGAGGCCATCAAAGCCGCGAAATTCCCGCATGACCGCTACCAGACCACAACGGTGGTCAACAGCGACGACGCTATCCCCGGCACCGGCATGTTTGTTCGCCACAGCATTGAGAGCAACAAACAGCAGTACCCGTGGTCGCAGTTTATCGTCGACAGCAACGGCGTGGCCCAGAAAGCCTGGCAGCTGGAATCGGGAAGCTCGGCGATCGTGGTGCTGGATAAAGACGGGCGCGTGCGGTACGCGAAAGACGGCGGCCTGACGCAGGAAGAAGTGCAGCAGGTAATGAACCTGCTGCAACAGTTACTCAGTAAATAGTGACCCGGAAGCTGGGGTTCAGGAACGATTCACGCGGCGTGTAATCCAGCGTTTTGCCCTGCCAGTCGTGAACCTGCGCCCCGGCGGCGACCGCCACGGCGTGGCCTGCCGCCGTATCCCAGACGTTGGTCGGCCCGAATCGCGGATAAAGCTGCGCCTCTCCTTCCGCCACCAGGCAGAATTTCAGCGATGAGCCTACGGATGTGGTCTGGTGTTCGCCAAGCTGTTGTAAATAATCCTTAAGCTCGGCGTTGTCGCCGTGGGAGCGGCTTATCACCACGCGCGGCGGACGCGCGTCGCGCACCTGAATCTGCTTGCGCACGCCGCACTCTTCTTTCCACGCTTTGCCTTCCGCCGCGCTGTACATGACGTTCAGCACCGGCGCGTACACCACGCCGAGCACCGGCTTACCGTCTTCAATCAGCGCGATATTGACCGTGAACTCGCCGTTGCGCTTGAGAAACTCTTTGGTGCCGTCGAGCGGGTCCACCAGCCAGTAGCGCTGCCAATGCTGACGTACGTCCCAGCCAGGCGGATCTTCTTCGGAGAGCACCGGCACCTGCGGCGTCAGCGCTTTCAGCCCGGCGACAATCACCGCGTGCGCTGCGATATCCGCCGCCGTCACCGGCGAATCATCAACCTTTTGGGTGGCTTCCAGCGGCTTGTGACCCTCGTAGACTTCCATGATGGCGCTGCCTGCCTCGCGCGCCAGTTGGCAAATCTGTTCTAACATTGTCATCCACCTCTTTCTCGTTTCGCAGTCCGTCGCGGCTGCGGATTTAACACCTTGTTTTATCGATATGATTTTTATATCGCATTGCGTCTTGTTCCGCTATCTGTGAAGCGATTCCGGTTTCCCTGCCTTTTTTTCTGGCAGGATTCACATTTTTGTAAGCAACAAACGATAGATACATAAACTTTTGTGGCTTCGATCTGAAAAAGGACCTGCCTGATGATTAAGTTTAGTGCAACGATGATAGCCACGCTGGTCGCCGCCAGCGTGAACGCCGCCACGGTGGACCTGCGCATTCTGGAAACCACCGACCTGCACAGTAACATGATGGACTTTGACTATTACAAAGACGCGCCTACTGAAAAGTTCGGTCTGGTGCGAACCGCAAGCTTAATCAAAGCCGCGCGCCAGGAGGCCGCCAACAGCGTACTGGTAGATAACGGCGATCTTATCCAGGGCAGCCCCCTTGGCGATTACATGGCCGCCAAAGGCCTGAAAGCGGGCGACGTGCATCCGGTGTACAAAGCGCTGAACACGCTGGATTACGCCGTCGGCAACCTCGGCAACCATGAATTCAATTACGGTCTCGATTACCTGCATAAGGCGCTCTCTGGCGCGAAATTCCCCTATGTCAATGCGAACATCATCGACGCCAAAACGCAAAAGCCGCTGTTTACGCCTTATCTGATTAAAGAAACCGAAGTAAAAGATAAAGACGGCAAGCCGCATACGCTAAAAATTGGCTATATCGGTTTTGTGCCGCCGCAAATCATGACCTGGGATAAAGCGAATCTCAGCGGCAAAGTCACGGTTAACGATATCACCGACACCGCCCGCAAATATGTGCCGCAAATGCGCGCGGAAGGCGCCGATCTGGTGGTCGTGGTCGCGCACTCCGGGCTTTCCGCCGAGCCATACCAGGCCATGGCGGAAAACTCCGTCTATTACTTAAGCCAGGTGACGGGCGTTGACGCCATTCTTTTCGGCCATGCGCACGCGGTCTTCCCGGGTAAAGATTTCGCCGCCATCAAAGGCGCGGATATCGCGAAAGGTACGCTGAATGGCGTTCCGGCGGTGATGCCGGGCATGTGGGGCGATCATCTGGGGATCGTCGATCTGGTGCTGAATAACGACAGCGGCAAGTGGACAGTGACGCAAAGCAAAGCCGAAGCGCGCCCGATCTACGACACCCAGGCGAAGAAATCGCTCGCCGCTGAAGATCCGGCGCTGGTGAATGTCCTGAAAGCGGATCACGACGCCACGCGCCAGTTTGTCAGCCAGCCGGTCGGGAAATCTGCCGACCCGATGTACAGCTACCTGGCGCTGGTGCAGGACGATCCGACCGTACAGGTGGTGAACAACGCCCAGAAAGCGTACGTCGAACACTTTATTCAGGGCGATCCGGATCTGGCGACGTTGCCGGTGCTCTCCGCCGCCGCGCCGTTTAAAGTGGGCGGGCGTAAAAACGATCCGGCAAGCTTTGTGGAAGTGGAGAAAGGCCAGCTGACGCTGCGCAACGCCTCCGATCTGTACCTCTACCCGAATACGCTGGTGGTGGTGAAGGCGACCGGCGCGGAAGTGAAAGCGTGGCTGGAGTGCTCCGCCGGGCAGTTTAACCAGATTGACGTCAACAGCACGAAACCGCAGGCGCTGCTGAACTGGGACGGTTTCCGCACCTATAACTTCGACGTTATCGACGGCGTAAATTACCAGATAGACGTGACGCAGCCCGCCCGCTATGACGGTGAATGCCAGGAGATAAACCCGAAAGCGGAGCGCATTAAAAACCTGACGTTCAACGGCAAGCCCATCGACCCGAAAGCGACGTTCCTGGTGGCTACCAATAACTATCGCGCTTACGGCGGGAAGTTTGCGGGCACCGGCGACAGCCATATCGCCTTCGCGTCGCCAGATGAGAACCGCGCGGTGCTGGCCGCCTGGATTGGCGCCGAAACCAAACGCGCAGGTGAAATCCACCCGGCGGCGGATAACAACTGGCGCCTCGCGCCGATCGCGAGCAGCCACAAGCTCGATATTCGCTTCGAGACATCGCCTTCCGACAAAGCGGCGGCATTTATCAAAGAGAAAGCGCAATACCCGATGACCAGCGTTGGCAAAGACGATATCGGTTTTGCGGTGTATCAGCTGGATCTGACGAAATAACAGCATTCAGCGCCGGATGTGGCGGCAGCCGCACCCGGCGCTCACGCCAACCACTCCCCTCGTAGGCTGGGTAAGGCGCAGCCGCACCCGGCATCCTGTCTTCAGCGCCAGAACCCGGCGCTCAGGCCGCCCGGTCTCCACGGTTCGCCAGCACCTGCGGCAGGTTGACTTCTATCCAGTCGGCCAGCGCGGCCACCTTCTCGCTCACCTCCATGCCGAGCGGCGTCAGGCTGTACTCCACGTGCGGCGGCATCACCGGATAAGAGACGCGGTCGACAAAACTGTCCTGCTCCAGCGCCTGTAACGACTGCGCCAGCATTTTTTCACTCACGCCGCCCATTTTCCGCCGCAGATCGCTGAAACGGTGCGTGCCATCGCGCAGCGCCACCAGGATCAGCACGCCCCAGCGGCTGGTCACATGTTTCAGCACATCGCGTGACGGGCACTCTTCGGCAAACAGATTGCCGTCGCGTAACTGCTCGCTCAGGGTGGGAAGGGTCATTTCATACTTACCTTTTTGTACGTACTTACTAAAAGTTAGCTTGAGTGATAGTGTGCCACAACACCCACCTGATACAAAGGAAAAGACCATGATTGCGATTACCGGAGCCACCGGCCACCTTGGCCAGCGCGTGATTGATACCCTGCTGAACACCGTGGCGGCACAGGAAATTGTCGCCATTGTCCGTAACCCGGCGAAAGCCGCGACGCTCGGCGCCAAAGGCGTCCAGGTTCGCGCGGCCGATTACGGCGACGTGGCGGCGCTTACCGCGGCGCTCGCGGGCGTGGAAAAATTGCTGCTCATCTCTTCAAGCGAAGTGGGCCAGCGCGCGCCGCAACACCGCAACGTTATCGACGCCGCGAAAACCGCCGGCGTTAAGCTCATCGCCTACACCAGCCTGCTGCATGCCGACCGCTCGCCGCTGGGGCTTGCCGACGAACACGTCGCGACCGAAAAGATGCTCGCGGATGCCGGTATTCCTTACGTTTTGCTGCGTAACGGCTGGTATACCGAAAACTATCTGGCGAGCGTGCCGCCTGCGCTTGAGCACGGTGTGTTTATCGGCAGCGCAGGCGACGGGAAAATCGCCTCCGCCAGCCGTCAGGATTACGCCGAAGCCGCCGCAAAAGTGCTGACGCTTGATAACCAGGCCGGTCGCGTTTACGAACTGGCGGGCGACAACGCCTGGACGCTTCGCGATCTGACCGCGCTGTTAAGTAAAGAGACCGGCAAAACGGTTGCGTATCAGAATCTGAGCGAGGCGGATTTCGCCGCGGCGCTCGCGGGCGCGGGCCTGCCGGAAGGCTTTGCGAAACTGCTGGCGGATTCCGATATCGGCGCGTCTAAAGGCGGCCTTTTTGACGACAGCCGCCAGCTCAGCGCGCTTATTGGCCGCCCTACTACCTCGCTTGAAACGAGCCTGCGTGAGAGTCTGAAACCGTAATATTAAATCTGGCAGGCTGCTTTCCCTGTGCCTGCCGGATACAATGCGAGCGCCTGCCAAAGGCGCTCAAAACAATAAACCGAAAACAGGGATCTTCATGAAAGCACACCTTCTCGCACTCCCGCTGCTGCTGTGCAGCGCCGCCGCGTGGTCCATGAGCTGTGATAACCCGCGCAGCCCGTATGACGTCACCTACTGCGCCGCGCTGGAAATGGTTCAGGGCGACCGCGATCTCAACCAGCAATATAAAAACACCATGTCGGCGCTCTCGCCTGCGCAAAAACAGGTCGTGAAAAACGCCCAGATCTCCTGGCTGAAAGTGCGCGATCACGAATGTGCGGAAGGCTCCACGCTGCTGCTCGGTTGCGCGAATGAGAAAATGGCCGCTCGTATTACGCTGCTGAAAAGCATCGAGCGTGAGTGCCGTAACGCCGGCTGCAACGACGCTGACCTCTCCCGCATCGAATAACCGTCAGGTTAATTAATTGTTAATTGCGGTGGCGAAGGCCACCGTTGTTCTTATAATGGCAGCTCACCCCTTTGTGGAGAGCTCCCGTGCATGGCGTACCCGATCAGTTCACCGACGAACGCGACAGCGCCCGCTTCCGGCAATTGTCTGCCCTGCCAGGCGTTGAGCTTTATCACGCCCATATCGCGCAATACGCCTTTGAGCCCCACACCCATGAAGCCTTTGGCATCGGCGCTATCGAACTCGGCGCCGAGCGCTTTCGCTATCGCGGCGCGCAGCACGTCGCGGCGGTCAACTCGCTGGTCACGATGAACCCCGATGAACTGCATACCGGCGAGGCGGCGACCCAGCAGGGCTGGCGCTACCGGATGATCTATCTGGAGCCTGAGACGCTGGCGCAACTCACCGGCGAGCGTCACTGGTGGTTTGGCGACGTGGAGCGTCACGATCCGCTACGCGCACGCCAGACTGGCGAGCTTATCGCCGCGCTCTGGTCAGCGCCGGATACGCTGGCGCAACAGGGGCTGTTGCTCGATCTTATCGATACGTTCCGCCCTTACGCGCGCCACCCGCCGCAGACCACCGAAGGCGCGCACCGTTTTGACCGGGTGCGCGATTTTCTCTACGAAAACTATATGCAGCCGCTGACGCTGGATGCGATTGCCGCCGAAGCGGCGCTCAGCCCTTATCATTTCCAGCGCCAGTTTAAAGCCCGCTATGACGTGACGCCGCATCAGATGCTGATGGCGGTGCGGCTGTGGCGCGCCAAACAGTTTCTCGCCGCCGGGCTGCCTCCCGCCGAGGTCGCCGCCGCCGTGGGTCTTGCCGATCAGCCGCACCTCACCCGCGCCTTTACCCGTCGCTACGGCATTACGCCCGCACGCTACCAGAAACAGGTGGCGCGTTAGCCTCCCGCCCGCGTCGTGCCCGGCTATAATTCAGGCACATTTATGAGGGAGAAGACCGATGGAAAATCTGGCGGACTGGCGCTGGCTGAATGAACCCGCACGCTGGCGGCATGAAAGTGACGCTCTGCATGTCACCACCGATGCGCAAACCGATTTCTGGCAAACCACCTGGTATGGCTTTCAGCGCCATTCCGGGCATGTGTTCGGTACGGAGGTCACCGGTGAGTTTACCTTCCAGGTGCGCGTCGAGGGCAATTTCACCACGCTGTATGACCAGGCGGGGCTGTTCCTGATGGCGGACGAGCAGCACTGGCTGAAAGCGGGTATTGAGTATAACGACGCGCAGCCGATGATTGGCAGCGTGTTGACGCTTGAGCGCTCCGACTGGGCGACCGGGATTTTCCCTGCGGCGCAAAAGCATTTCTGGCTGCGCCTGACGCATCAGAATCACTGCCTGCGTCTGCAATACTCCACTGACGGTGAAACCTGGCCGCTGCTGCGCCTGTGCCCGTTCCCGGACGCTGAACGCTATTTCCTCGGCGCGATGTGCTGTTCGCCGTCGCGCGCGGGGCTGGAGATTGTCTTCTCCGATTTTCGCCTCGGGCCGCCCAACGGCAAAGATCTGCACGATCTGAGCTGATGCGCAGCAAGCTGGTACAAGACGCGCGTTTTCGCCCGCCGCTACACTCATGCGCTGAACAGCGACGTGAGTGATAATGATGTTAACTGGCGTGTTATATGCCCTGCTGGCGGGGCTAATGTGGGGGCTGATTTTCGTCGGCCCCTTGCTGGTGCCGGAATACCCGGCGGTATTGCAGTCGATGGGGCGCTATCTGGCGCTGGGTCTGCTGGCGCTGCCGCTGGCGTGGGCCGGGCGCGGGCGGTTAAAACAACTTACCGGGCGCGACTGGCTGACCGCGCTGACGCTGACCATGATGGGCAATCTTATCTATTACGTCTGTCTCGCGAGCGCCATTCAGCGCACCGGCGCGCCCGTTTCCACGATGATCATCGGCACGTTGCCGGTGGTCATTCCGGTCTTCGCCAATCTGCTCTATAGCCGTCGCGACGGCAGGCTGCCATGGCGGCGGTTGTGCCCGGCGCTGGCGGCAATTTTCTGCGGGCTGGTTTGCGTTAATTTCGCCGAGCTACGCCACGGTCTGCCAGGCTTCACGCCGGGCCGTTACGCGAGCGGCATCGCGCTGGCGAGCGTGTCGGTCATGTGCTGGGCGTGGTATGCGCTGCGTAACGCGCGCTGGCTGCGGGAAAACCCCGACAAGCACCCGATGATGTGGGCGACGGCGCAGGGGCTGGTGACGCTCCCGGTATCGCTGGTGGGTTATGTTGCGGCGTGTGTGTGGCTTTCGGCCGATAACAGCGGTTTTGCGCTGCCCTTCGGCCCACGTCCTGGCGTGTTTATCGCCCTGATGATCGCCATTGCGCTCTGCTGCTCATGGATTGGCGCGCTGTGCTGGAATATCGCGAGTCAGCGCCTGCCGACGGTGATTCTCGGGCCGCTTATTGTCTTTGAAACGCTGGCCGGGCTGCTCTATACCTTTTTGCTGCGCCAGAGTATGCCGCCGCTGCTGACCCTGATCGGCATCGCGCTGCTGGCGGCGGGCGTGGTGATGGCGGTACGGGTGAAAATCGTGCCGGTCGCAGCGCGCGTGACGCAAGAGGCGCCATAAAAAAAGGCCCGTCAGTGACGGGCCTTAAGGCTCAGAAGGTTTCCCAGTTCTCGCTGCCGCCTGCCGGCGCGGCTTTCAGGCTCGCCGCCGGAGCTGGCGCGCTGAAGGATGGCGCCTGCGGGGCAACGCTCGCCGTGCGGCTGTGGGCGCGGTTGAGTTTGAATACCGCGACCGCTTCGTTCAGCTTGCCTGCCTGATCTTCAAGGGCAGCGGCAGCGGCGGCGGACTCTTCCACCAGCGCGGCGTTCTGCTGCGTCACTTTATCCATCTCGGAGACCGCAAGGCCCACCTGATCGATACCGCGGCTCTGCTCATCGGACGCCGAGGCGATTTCACCCATGATGTCAGTCACGCGCGTCACCGCGCCGACCACTTCTTTCATGGTTTCACCCGCTTCGCGCACCAGCTGTGAGCCTGCATCGACGCGGTTGCCGGAGTTTTCGATAAGCGCTTTGATCTCTTTCGCCGCCTGGGCGCTGCGGCTTGCCAGCGTACGGACTTCACCCGCGACGACCGCAAAACCACGGCCCTGCTCGCCCGCGCGCGCCGCTTCCACCGCGGCGTTGAGCGCGAGGATATTGGTCTGGAACGCGATGCCGTCGATAACGTTAGTTATCTGGGCAATCTGGTTAGAGCTGGCGGCGATTTCATCCATGGTGCGGACCACGCCGTCCACCACTTCACCGCCTTTCAGCGCGGTTTCCGACGCGGTACGCGCCAGTTGCGTCGCCTGACGGGCGTTATCGGCGTTCTGTTTCACTGTCGCGGTCAGTTCTTCCATGCTGGCGGCGGTTTCTTCCAGCGACGCGGCCTGCTGTTCGGTACGCGAGGAGAGATCGTTGCTGCCCGCGGAGATTTCGCTCGCGCCGGTAAAGATGGTATCGGTGCTGTCGCGCACGGTGCTGACCGTACGAGCCAGCGACTGCTGCATCTCGTGAACGTTGCGCGCCAGCAGCGCCATTTCGTTGTGGCCTTGCGCATCAATAGGCTGCGTCAGGTCGCCTGCGGCAATCGCGCGGATGTGGCTGATAACCTCATGCAACGGCAGCAGCAGTACGCGGCGCATCGCCACCCAGCTGATGATAATCACGGCCAGCACCATCACCATGATCGTTGACAGGATCCACAGAATGCGCTGGTAGTCGCTTTCGTTGTCCTTCACGCCCTGGCTTGAGAGCTTCGCCTGGTCAGCGCGCCATTCGCGATAGACTTCCTGCATGGCGTTTTGCTTCTGCTCGGCGTTCTGCTTGAACATCCCTTCCAGATTGCCTTCGGCCAGAAACTTGTTCATTTTCGCAAGCGTCGAGGAGTAGATGCGGTACTGCTCTTCCAGACGATCAACCAGACGCTCGTCCATGCCCGGCGTTTCCGGCAGTTTAAAGTACTTATCGTAGTGGCTCTTCGCGTCCGCCAGCTGTTGGCTGGCTGTCGTGACCAGCTCATTGAGCTGCCCGCCGTTGATCTGGCTCGCCATGTTGCCTTGCAGGCGCAGCATGCCGCGGTTAAGCGTGACGCGCGTCTGGTTGAGGCTTATCCAGGCGTCGGTAAATTCCGCCACGTTCTGGCTGGAGATTTGCGACACGTTAAAGTTGTCTTTGTCGTTGTTGAGCGCGCTAATGAAAACGCCCGCGGCGATAAGCTGCATCGCGCCCAGCACGATCAGTACAGTAATTAAAAGGGTTATGACTTTTATACGTTTAAACATGAAAGACCTTTTTGCAGGTGTAATCCAGGGTGTATCTATCGGCAGGTCATTCAGGTTATTTAATCAGCGAAGCGGCAAGCGGCGGGGTTTCCAGTTATTTCCTGATAGCGATCAGCCAGTTAGCCATAAAAATATTTTTGTGACACACCTCACATTTTAATCCCCCTCCTCTAAAGGGTTATAGCCTCGCTATAAAGATGCATTTAATATACATCTTATTAAATGATGAGTGAGGTACTGCTATGGCCTTCCGTGACCAACCCCTTGGCGAACTGGCGTTAACCATCCCGCGCGCCTCCGCGCTGTTCCGTAAATACAACCTGGATTTCTGCTGTGGCGGCAAACAGACGCTGCTGCGCGCGGCGACGCGCCAGGCGCTCGATCTGGAGGCGATTGAAAGCGAGCTGGCGGCATTAGCCGAGACGCCGCTGGAGAAGGACTGGCAAGCCGCGCCGCTTGCTGAAATCATCGATCATATCATCGTGCGCTACCACGACCGCCATCGTGAACAGCTGCCGGAGCTGATTTTGCAGGCCACCAAAGTAGAGCGCGTCCACGCCGATAAACCGGGCGTGCCGAAAGGGCTCGCGAAGTATCTGAGCATGCTGCATGAAGAACTGACGAGCCACATGATGAAAGAAGAGCGCGTACTGTTCCCGATGATTAAACAGGGCATGGGCAGTCAGGCGACGGGGCCGATTAGCGTGATGGAGAACGAGCACGATGAGGCGGGAGAACTGCTGGAAGTGATTAAGCACACCACGAATAATGTGACGCCGCCGCCGGAAGCCTGCACAACGTGGCGCGCGCTGTATAACGGTATTAATGCGCTGATTGACGATCTGATGAATCACATCAGCCTTGAGAACAACACCCTTTTCCCGCGTGCCCTCGCAGGCGAAAAATAAAAGGCGCCCTGTCGAGCGCCCCGGTAACTTGACCTTTTGGGCCCGATACGTGGGCCCTTTTTTATGGCTTAGCGGCGGAAGTTCGCCAGGCGTTTCTTGCCGATAAACAACCAGCACACGCCCAGCACCACAAACCACAGCGGCGTTACCATCAGCGCCTGACGGGTGTCATCTTCCAGCGTCAGCAGGGCGATAACAAACACGAAGAACGCCATGCAGACCCAGCACATCACCTTACCGAGCGGCATTTTGTAGATCGATTTCTCATGCAGCTGCGGGCGCTGCTTACGGTATACCAGGTAAGAGCACAGGATGATGGTCCAGACGAACATAAACAGGATCGCCGACACGGTGGTGATCATCGTAAACGCGGTAATAACGTTCGGGTTGATATAGAGCATCACCACACCGCCCAGCAGGCAGATGCAGGAGAAGGTCAGCCCTTTCGCCGGTACGGCGCGTTTAGAGAGTTTGGCGAACGCTTTCGGCGCCACGCCGTCTTGCGCCAGACCGTAGAGCATACGGCTGGTGGAGAAGACGCCGCTGTTGGCGGAAGACGCTGCCGAGGTCAGGACCACGAAGTTAATCAGGCTCGCCGCCGCAGGTAGCCCCACCAGCACAAACAGCTCGACGAACGGGCTCTTGGTCGGCACGACGGAGCTCCACGGCGTCACGGACATGATGATAATCAGCGCGAAGACGTAGAACATGATGATGCGAATCGGAATCGAGTTGATCGCGCGCGGCAGCGATTTTTCCGGGTCTTTGGTTTCGGCGGCGGTGGTGCCCACCAGCTCAATACCCACAAACGCGAAGACCGCAATCTGGAAGCCTGCGAAGAAACCGCTCAGCCCTTTCGGGAACCAGCCGCCTTCATTCCACAGATGTGCAAAGGACGCTTCAACGCCGGTCGGCGATTTAAAGTGCATCAGCACCATTACCAGCCCGACCACGATAAGCCCGACGATGGCGACGATTTTGATCATCGCGAACCAGAACTCCATCTCGCCGAACATCTTCACGGTGGCGAGGTTAAGAGAGAGCAGCAGCACGACCACCGCCAGCGACGCGACCCAGTCCGACAGGCCGGGGAACCAGAACTGCGCATAGGCGGTAATGGCCACGACATCCGCCATGCCGGTGACGACCCAGCAGAACCAGTAGGTCCAGCCGGTGAAATACCCCGCCCAGGGGCCGAGTAAATCGGCGGCGAAATCGCTGAAAGATTTATATTCGAGATTCGAGAGCAGAAGCTCGCCCATCGCCCGCATGACGAAAAACAGCATAAAGCCGATGATCATATAGACGAAAATAATCGACGGGCCGGCGAGGCTGATGGTTTTGCCGGACCCCATAAATAACCCGGTGCCGATAGCGCCGCCGATAGCAATCAACTGTATATGACGATTCGTAAGATTACGCCGCAGCGACTGCTCAGCCGGCGCCTCAGCAGCGTCAGCCACTTTGATCTGATCTGACATGTTCTTTTCCTGTACCTGTCTGTGTTGTTGAGGCTCTGCTGGCCTCTATTTACGTGTCGAAATGACGATGTCACTGGCAAAACATCATCGATATTAGGTAAGAATCGGAGGGTTGAATACTAAGATTTAAATATAATGTTAATTTTATGTTTAAAATGGGTGGCAAATCACTTTCACTTCGCGAAATGCATCACAAAAATACCCGCAATCCGCCTATTATCAAAATAAAATCGCGTTATTTCACTTACGGAAAAACAAATCCCCGCCGCAGCGGGGATATGAAACCCTTACAGGATTTCCAGCAGTTCGACTTCAAATACCAGGGTGCTGAACGGCGGAATGGACGCGCCCGCGCCGCGCTCGCCGTAGGCCAGGTTGTGCGGAATCGTCAGTTCCCATTTGGAGCCGACCGGCATCAGGGTCAGTGCTTCAATCCAGCCCGCGATAACGCCGGTGACCGGGAATTCCGCCGGTTCGCCGCGCGCGACGGAGCTGTCAAACACGGTGCCGTCGATAAGCTTGCCGGTGTAGTGCACGCGCACGCGATCCTTACGGGAAGGGATCGGGCCGTCGCCCTGCGTCAGAACGCGGAATTGCAGGCCGGATTCGGTGCTGTTCACCCCTTCGCGCTCGCGGTTTTCGTCCAGATATTTCTGGCCTTCTACCGCCATCTCCTGCTGGCGTTCGCGACGCACGGCGTCGGCGCGTTCGTGGATTTCACGCAGCGCGCGATGCACCACGTCAACAGGAACGGCTGGCTGGTTGCCTTCCAGCGCGTCACGCAGCCCCGCCACCAGCGCCTCCGGCAGCAGACCCTGTAAGCCCGACTCGCGCAGTTGCTGTCCGACCTGTAAGCCAATGCCGTAGCTTGCCTGCGCTTCAATGGTGTCAAAAGAAGGGGTTGTCATGGGGTTATCCTTTCTCAATGGGAAAATTAGCGGGCAGCATAACAGCAGCGCCACGTCGGGTAAAATAATCCTCCGGCAAGGTGGTAAGGTCAGGGATGCCAGCGCGCTCACGAATGCGCGCTTTTCTACCGGCATCAAACAGTTAGAACGCTATAATGGTACACTGGCACGGCGAAGCGTTTCAGTGAATGAGGAGAAGACATGCCCGGACGAATTAAACCGTTGCTGGCGCAGGTATGGCACGCCCCGGACCACCTCCGGCTGATGGACCCGCTGCCCCCCGCGCACCGACGCGGCATTATTCTTTGCGCGGCCGTCATCGCGCTGTGCTTTTTATGGCCTTCTCCCGACGAGCCGGAAACCCCGCAGCGACGTGACGCGCAGCTGGACTTCAGCCGCGCGCCGGAGACCCCGGAAGCGCCGGTACAGCCGCAGGTAATCGCGCCATCCCGGACGCCGGAGGAAAGCGTCCAGCAACCGGCTTCCAGCGCGCCGGTGCAACCGTTCCAGAATAACGATATTAAACAACAGTGGCGCACCTATCGCGTGGAATCCGGCAAAACGCTGGCGCAGCTGTTCCGCGATCACAGTCTACCGCCGGAAGATGTGTACGCGATGGCCAAAGTGGAAGGCGACGGCAAGCCGCTCAGTAATCTTCAGCAGGGACAGATGGTGCAGGTGCGGCAGAACGCCAGCGGCGTGGTGACGGCGCTGACTATTGATACCGGCGATAATCAGCAGGTGCTGTTTACCCGCCAGCCGGACGGCAGTTTCCTGCGCGTGCGCTGAGATTTTCAGCGTGTCAGAAAAGCAAAACGCCGGCACAAGGCCGGCGTCTTTACGTGCAGTTGAGTAAAAACTTACTCAGCAACCACGTTTACAGTCAGTTTAGCGAATACTTCGCTGTGAACCTGGAAGTCCACTTCGTGTTCGCCAGTGGTACGCAGAACGCCGTTCGGCAGACGAACTTCGCTCTTAGCCACGTCAACGCCCGCTGCAGTTACAGCGTCAGCGATGTCGCGAGTACCGATGGAACCGAACAGTTTACCTTCGTCGCCCGCTTTGGACGCGATGGTAACAGAGCCCAGCGCATTGATTTTCTCTGCGCGAGCTTCAGCAGCGGACAGAACGTCAGCCAGTTTGGCTTCCAGTTCAGCACGACGTGCTTCGAAGAACTCAACGTTTTTCTTGGTAGCCGGCACAGCTTTGCCCTGCGGAACCAGGAAGTTACGAGCGTAGCCCGCTTTAACGTTTACCTGGTCGCCCAGGCTGCCCAGGTTTGCTACTTTATCAAGCAGAATAACTTGCATTACCTTATCCTCTCAAAGTCGTATTAATGGACCGTGACCGATTACTGATGACGATCAGTGTACGGCAGCAGGGACAGGTAGCGAGCGCGTTTGATAGCGCGAGCCAACTGACGCTGATATTTTGCACGGGTACCGGTGATACGGCTCGGGACAATCTTACCGCTTTCGGTGATGTAGTTTTTCAGCGTAGCGATATCTTTATAGTCGATCTCTTGAACGCCTTCCGCGGTGAAACGGCAGAACTTGCGACGACGGAAATAACGTGCCATTTGGCTAGTCTCCAGAATCTATCAATTCAATCTGCTCGGCATGCAACACCATTTTGCTCAGTCCGTTCTTTGCCTTGTGGCAACTGATGAACCCCTGAACGGTGATTTGCGTGCCGACCGTTATACTGTGAGTAATGGCCTGGTTCTCGTGCCCGCTGATTATTACAGGCATCTGGCACCACGCCTGCCGGTGGAAACCGGCCTCCTCCTGCACAGAACGATGCTCAAGCACGAACTGGCAATGAGGAATTCCTGATGGGCTGACCTTTCGAAGGGGTGCCCTGCACACGGTGCCGGACAACACCAGACGGTTGGCCATCAGAATTACTCTTCAGAATCCCCAGCTTCAGCATCATCAGCGGTTTCGTTAGCGAAATCATCGCGACGCTCACGGCGCTCGTCTTTCGCTTTAACCATCGGAGAGGCTTCAGTTACGGCGTGTTTGGTGCGCATAACCATGCTGCGGATAACGGCATCGTTGAAGCGGAAGGTAGTTTCCAGCTCATCGATAACTTCCTGCGGCGCTTCAACGTTCATCAGAACGTAGTGGGCTTTGTGCAGTTTGTTGATCGGGTAAGCCAGCTGACGGCGGCCCCAGTCTTCCAGACGGTGGATCTTGCCTTCTGCACCAGTGATGGCAGCAGAGTAGCGCTCGATCATACCCGGAACCTGTTCGCTCTGGTCAGGATGGACCATAAAAACGATTTCGTAATGACGCATCGAATTGCTCCTTACGGATTATTCAGCCTCCTGTCTGGGTCAGCCGCGGCCCGGGGAGGCAAGGAACGTGATTAAAGGGCGGCTGAAAAATTGACGCGTCATTCTAATGGCGGACCATGACAAACACAAGGCCGCTGGTAAAAAAAGCCGCAATCCCGGTTTGCGCGGTCTTTAAAGATGGCGAAGGAAAAACGTGACCGTCGCGTCCAGCGCTTCGGGCGTAATCCGGTGCTTCACACCCGGTTGCCACTGGCAGGTCAGGTTTTTATCGAGCGCCTGTTCACGCAGCGCGTCGGCTAAACGCAGGCTTTGCGCCGCCGGCACAACGTCATCATCTTCGCCATGCCACAGCAGCAACGGGCGGTCCGCCAGACGCGGCAGCTGGCTTTGCGCGTCCCAGGGCGCCAGCGCGGCCCTCACCGTTTCAGCCTCAGCGGCATCCGGCGGAAAAAGCGTATGGGAGAGCGAGGTAAACCAGCCGGAGCCCATCAGGCTTGCGACGCATTTTACTTGCGGATGATGCGTCATGATGCCAAGCGCGGTCATCCCGCCCATCGACGCCCCGCCGACCGCAAGCCTGCCGTCAGCCACCAGCCCTTCATTGATAATCGCGTCACGCAGCGCCGGGTATTCCGTCAGCGTTTCGTGAAGGATTTGCCAGAACTGCGTCATCCGCCTTTGCGCATCGCCGCTAAAGCGCGCGCCGTGACCGGGCGCATCCGGCATGATCACCCGGAACCCGGCCTGCGCCAGCGCGACGGCGAAATAGCTGTAGACCGTTTTGGACGAGGCAAAGCCGTGATAAAACAGCACCGTCGGCAACGCCTTGTTACCTATCCCCGCAGGCGTCGCGTGCAGTACCTCATTATCCGCAAAACGGCGGGTCGAAATTTCAATCATACTTATCTCCTGCAAAACGTCTTTTTGGCCGACAGGCCATGATGCTAAAACCAGCGCAACGCATGGATTTTTATCATGTT
The DNA here is from genome assembly GCA_000027065.2 of Cronobacter turicensis z3032. NCBI lineage: Bacteria > Pseudomonadati > Pseudomonadota > Gammaproteobacteria > Enterobacterales > Enterobacteriaceae > Cronobacter > Cronobacter turicensis. Next base: position 3,821,688 of record FN543093.2, read on the forward strand.
GAGAGCCAGATTACGCTTTTGCGATTTTTCATGCTCAAAAGCGCGCCTTAGTCGGCAGAACCGGCACAGGGCGGGCCCTTATTCCCTTACACTTACTACAATTAATGCCTGAGGTAACGAGAATGCATATGCGACGGCTCATTTCTTTATTGATGGTGGCGACATTGACCGCCTGTAGCGCCCTGCAGGGCACGCCGCAGCCTGCGCCGCCGGTGGCGGATCACCCGCAAGAGATCCAGCGCTACCAGACGCAGGGGCTCGTCAAAATGGGCACCGTCACGACGCTGCAGTATGGTTCGCCGGATGACGCGCTGCGCGATATCGCCGCACAGGCAGGCGCCGCAGGCGCGGATTACTACCAGGTCATCGCCAATGATGACACTCTGCTGCCTGGCCGCTGGCACGCCCAGGCGATTTTGTACCGAAAGTAAGCGTAAGCCGTCGTTTTATTTAGCGAAATTTACACTGCTTTGCGTGCATTGATCGTACCTGCTGCACAATAACTTTCGGACTGCGCCGGGAACCGGAGCGCTGCATTTATCGAAGAGGTGTAAGGGAGCTGACAATGAAACGATCGCTGGCATTAACGTCGCTGTTGTTATCTGCGGGTCTGATTACCACTTCTGCGCAGTCTGCTGAAGAGGTCAATGCCGACAGGGTCACGGGCTTAAATGAAATTGGCGTGATTTCGGTGAATGATATTTCCGGCACGCCGCAAGAAATTGAAAAAGTCATCGCCTATAAAGCGGACGAACAGGGCGCTGCCTATTATCGAATTATTCAGATGCATGAAAATCAGCGGCCCGATAACTGGCATGTACAGGCAATTATCTATAGTTGAACGTTCTTTAGCTAAATTTCAGTTTTTATTTAGCTTTGCCATGATCTAAATCAAAATAGATTGAAACAAACAGTTACATTTACCTGTTAAATATTACTGCTCAGCTGCCGTTGAAGGTGCCAAATACTCGTGCACAAGAGCTTATTTATGACACTTTCAATTCAACGCTGGGGACTGGGCGCGAAGCTCTCATTCCTTACGGGCGTCGCGGTAGCGGCCCTTTTTTTATTGTTCACCTTCGCATTAAGTCACAAAGCCAGCGAGCAACTGGAAGCGCTGGCGCTTGAAGATCTGCATAACCAGACCACAAGCGTGGTGGATATGGCGCAGATGTTCGACAGCAGCCTCAATGAAGAGGTGGCAAGCTTCACGAAACTCTTCAACAGCTTTATTCCACAACCCATCAGCCGTGATGAAAGCCAGATGCAGAGCATCAACGGCATCAGCGTGCCCATGCTCAAGGGCGCTGACACCTCCCTGCATGAAAACAACGCGCTGCCCGACGACTTTCTGACCCGCACCGGGGCCATCGCCACGCTGTTTGTCCGAAGCGGCGATAACTTCGTGCGCGTGGCGACATCGCTGCGTAAAGAGGACGGCAGCCGCGCTATCGGCACGCAGCTCGATACCGCAAGCCCGGCGTTCGCGCCCGTGATGAAAGGCGAAACCTACCGCGGCCTGGCGCTGCTGTTCGGCAAACGCTACATCACGCAGTATGAGCCGGTGAAAGATACCAGCGGCCAGGTTATCGCTATTCTGTTTGTCGGGGTGGATATCACCCACTCCTGGCAGGTGATGCGCAATAAAATCCTGAACCGCCGCCTGGGCGAAAGCGGTCGCTTTTACGTGATTAATCGCGCGCCGGGCAAAACCTACGGCCAGTTCCTTTTCCACCCGAGCGACGAAGGCAAACGCCCGACATGGCCGGACGCCATCTTAAAACCGGTACTGACCGAGCAGCAGGGCACGCTGGAGATGGAAAAAGAGGACGGTCGCACCGCCCTTCTGAGCTTTACGCAACTGCCGGGCTGGAACTGGGCGATTGTCGGGGAAGTGGATAAAGCGACGCTGCTCAGCGGCGTGACCAGCATGCGCAATCAGTTCCTTGCGGCGGGCGTTATCGTCTCGCTGCTGTTTGCCGCTGCCTTTGTCTGGACCGTACGCCGCTGGCTCACTACGCCGCTGCGCAACGTCATTACGCTTGCGCGTCAGTACGCCGCAGGCGATCTGCGAGAGACTATCGATACGCGTCGCCAGGATGAAGTGGGCCAGCTTATCGACGCCATTAACGGCATCGGCAACGGCTTACAGCAGATTGTGAATCAGGTGCGCGACGCCGCAGGCGATATCAGCCACGGCACCCGCGCGCTGGCGTCCGACAGCGGCGAGATCAGCGAGCAGATCAACAAGCAGGCGAGCAGCGTGGAGGAAACCTCCGCGAGCATGGAACAACTGGCGGCCACCGTGTCGCAAAACGCCGCCAACATGGAGCAGACGCAAAGCCTGGTGAAAGAGGCGTCCGACGCCGTTCAGCACGGCGGCGAAACCGTCAGCAACGCGGTCACGACCATGAACGACATTCGCAGCGCTTCACAGCGCATCGCGGATATCACCCATGTGATTGAGTCTATCGCCTTCCAGACCAACATCCTGGCGCTGAACGCCGCCGTGGAAGCGGCGCGCGCTGGCGAGCACGGTAAAGGCTTTGCGGTCGTAGCGCAGGAAGTGCGAGCGCTGGCGGCACGCAGCGCCAACGCCGTGAAAGAGATAGAACAGCTCATCAGCGACACGCTCGCTAAAGTCAGCGAGGGTCACGCGCTCTCTGAGCAGACGCGCAAGGCGATGGAAGCCATCATCAGCCGTATCGGTCAGATCAATCAACTGGTGACGGAGATAAACCACGCCTCGCACGAGCAGTCTGCCGGTATTGGTCAGGTGAATATCGCCATGCATCAGATTGGCGAAGCCACCCATATCAACGCCGAGCGCGTGACGCGCAGCGAGCAGACCGCGCAGGTGTTGCGTGAGAAAGGCAACCACCTGAACGAACTGGTGAGTCTGTTCCGCCTGAAGGCGTAATCAGCCCGCCCCACCCGTGGCGCGCAGCAGCGCCTGCGCCAGCACCGGCTCCGCCAGCGGGGTGTCGCCACGGGTATCCAGCATCATCCGGCACCAGGCCTGCGCCAGCGGCGGCGTCAGCGAACGCAGCACCTGGGCGCCGGTCGCCAGTAAAAAGAGCTGCGTGGTAATGGCGCGCCCGGCCGCTTCATCGGGCCTGCGCAATTGCCCCGCCAGCTGTCGCCAGGCGCGGTCGAAATGCCGGTCCTGTCCTTTTACCGCCTCAAACTCATTGCTCAGCATCTCCAGCACGCCTGGCTGGCGCGTCAGCACGCGCAATACATCAAGGCACATGATGTTGCCGGAGCCTTCCCAGATACTGTTAACCGGCATTTCACGGTAAAGGCGCGGCAGTTCGCTCTCTTCGCAATACCCGATGCCGCCGAGCGCCTCCATCGCCTCCGCCACAAACGGAATGCCGCGCTTGCAGACGCCATATTTCGCGGCGGGCGTGAAGAGGCGTGCGAACGCCACCTCGTGCGGCGATTCGCGCTGCTCCCACGCGCGGGCCAGACGAAACAGCAGCGCGGTGTGCCCTTCCAGCTCCAGCGCCATGCGCCCGAGCACCTGGCGCATCAGCGGCTGATCGATAAGATTCTTGCCGAACGCCTGACGCTGATGCGTGTGGTAGATCGCTACTGCCAGCGCGCGGCGCATCAGCCCGTGGCTGCCAAGCGCGCAGTCAAAACGCGTCATGCCGCCCATACGGAGGATCTGGCGCACGCCTTCGCCCTCTTCACCCAGCAGCCAGCCGAGCGCGTCGAGAAATTCCGCCTCGCTGCTGGCGTTCGAGCGGTTGCCGAGTTTATCTTTCAGACGCTCCAGCCGCACCGCGTTGCGCTGTCCGTCCGGCAGAAAGCGCGGTACGAAGAAACACGAAAGGCCGCCTTTGGTTTGTGCGAGCACCAGATGCGCGTCGCTTTGCGGCACCGAGAAAAACCATTTATGGCCCACCAGCCGGTACGCCTCACCGGCGCCGCGTCCCGCCACGGGTTCCGCACGGGTAGTGTTACTGAGCACATCCGACCCGCCCTGTTTTTCCGTCATGCCCATGCCGATAAGCAGCCCGCGCTTTTGGGCGCCGGGCAGCAAATGGGAATCATAGCGATCGCTTGCCAGCGGCGTCCGCCAGTCGGCGAACAGCGGCGGCAGATGGGCCTGTAACAGCGGCGTGGCGGCGAATGTCATGGTAATCGGGCATAACGTGCCTGCTTCCACCTGCGCGTGCAGAACGAAACGCGCGGCGCGAGCGACCAGCGCGCCATCGCGCGCCGTCTCAAGCCACGGCAGATTGTGAACCCGGTTAGCGCACAGCCCCTGCATCAGCAGGTGCCACGCCGGATGAAAGCGCACGTCGTCGAGACGTTCGCCTCGCGCGTCATAGCGCAACAGCTCTGGCGGATGGGCATTCGCCAGTCGTCCCAGCTCCAGCGATTCCGCCGTGCCGAGCTGCTGGCCGATGCTTGCGAGCAGCTCCGCGTCCCAGGCCGCGCCTTCGCGCAGCACCGCCTCGCGCAGCGCCGTATCGGAAAGAAAAAGATTGCTGTTATTGAGTGCGACGGGCTGATTGAACACCGTGTGGGTTTGCCAGTGCATAATCCCTCTCCTTACCTGTGACCACTCTGTTAAGTATGGAGGGAGAGGGAAAAGAAACCGCCCGCTTGCTTCACAAAAGCGAAAACCCGTCAGCCGGCGATATAGTGAGGAATGAAACGCGAGGTGTCTTTGGTGATAAGCGAGCCATCTTCGCGGATGCCGATGCCCGCAGGCTCATCGCCGACGATCCAGCTGCCGAGCAGCGTATAGCTGTCACCAAACCGCGGCAGCGCCTGAAACGCCTGCCAGATAACGGGCTCGTTGCCGTAATCGCCTTCTTCATGAGCCAGCACCTGGTCGGCGTTATCAAACAGCGTCACGTTGCCGCCTTCACGTGAAAATAGCGGTTTGCGAACGTACCCTGCGTAACCGGAAAGCGCCTGCGCGACGTCATGCCGCTCGCGCGCGAAATCGTCGTTAAACCACGCCGGTAACAGGTTTGGATGGCCGGGGAACTGCGCCCAAAGCAGCGGCAACAGCCCTTTATTGCTGAGAATGCTTTTCCACAGCGGCTCATACCAGCGCTCGGCGCGCTTACAGAGCAGCGGGCCGTTGTCGTCACGCATCATCCACTCCAGCGGATAGAGCTTAAACGCCTGCCGGATGACGTTATCGTCTAAGTCCGTCAGCACACCGCCAAGGCCAAGACCGATCTCTTCGATATAGATAAAACGCGTCTCAAGGCCCGCCTGCCGCGCGCAGTCTTCCAGGTACAGCACCGTGCCGCGATCCTCCTCGGACTCCTGACAGCAGCTGAAATAGAGCGGCTCAGGCGTCGCTATCTCAGCAAGACGCGCGATGAGCTTCTCCTGGAGGCTGTTGAACTGATCGGCATCGCGCGGAATAACCCCCTGGCGGCGCGCATCCTCCAGCCACTGCCACTGGAAATAGGCGGATTCATAGAGCGAGGTGGGCGTATCGGCGTTGTATTCCAGTAACTTTACCGGCCCCTGCCCGGTCCAGACAAAATCCATGCGCCCGTAGAGCGATGGATCCTGGTCTTTCCAGCTTTGGGCGATGGCGTCCCAGTAAAGCTCAGGAATGGCGAGCCGCTCCAGGATATGCGCATCGCGCACGGCGCGGTCGACCACGTCAAGGCACATCTCGTGCAGTTCCGCGGTGGGCGCTTCTATCTGCTCTTCAATCTGGCGCAGCGTAAAGCGGTAGGCGCGGCTTTCATCCCAGTAGATTTCATCATCGATGATATGAAAGTGAAAGCCGTGTTCGTGCGCGATACGCGCGAGATCCGGGCGCACCGGCGTCTGATGGCGCAGCATTTATCCTCCCCAGCTACTGCGGGAGCTGGATGAGCGGCCAAAGCCGCCGCGGGAAATCGTTGTGGCGCTGCGGGTCACGGTGCTGTGACTGCTGGCGCTGGCACCGGAGCGCTGCCCGCCGCGCCAGACATAATCGCCAGACGCGTTTTGCCAGACGGGGCGCGTGTAGTAGTAGTGATAGCCGGAGCTTGAGGTGTAATACGACGACGAGGAGTCATCCAGCTCGCGTTTTTTGTCCCTGTTGCTCGCCAGCAGGAAGCCCGCCATCATCGGCACCCAGGTTTTCGCCGCGCTGTCGTAATAGCAGTTATTGCCATACGCGGTGCTACAGGCGTCCCAGGTGAGTTTCGGCGGGATATCTTTTTCAAATTCGGCTTTGGCGGTATTCCAGGCGTTGGTGCAAAGATCTGCCGGATTCCCGTCCTCACGGCACTCCTCGGGCGTCGAGTAATAAACCCCGTCGCCGTCATTGTCGTTATCGCCAGAATCCTGACAGGCTTTGAGGCCGAAAAACGCCGCGCCGCCCATGATGGCGAGCGTGAGTATTTTCGGCCCTTTTCGTTCCGGCTCCGGGCGTGGAAGAAATTTCAGATCCGAGGTATTAGCAACCGGATGCCCACTTTTTTTCTTGCCACGTCTTTTCCTTGCTGCCGTCATATCCTTCCTTGTGATTGCCTTTTACCAGGTCATACAGGCCGCGTTCAGAATACCGCCCGCCAGCGACGCCACGCCCATAAATATGGCGGCCGCAACGTTACGGTTAATAATTTTCTCGCTCAGTTTCGGCATGTATAAACGCACGCCGCCGTAGATTATAAGCTGGACGACGAGCGCGATCGCCCCCCAAATCAGATAGTCTGTAATGCTGACGGAGTTGATCGCCGCACTGGCGAGCGGCACCACATAGCCTAAAATCGCGCCGCCGAACGTAATCGCCGCCGCGCTGTTATTCTCTTTGATTAATGTCCACTCGTCATGAGCGGTGATGCGGGTGTAGATGAACATAAAACAGTTAATCATCGCCAGCCCGATAAAAAAGTAAGCGCAAAACGCCATCAGTCCGTGGAATGTCTGCACGGTTGCATCTCCTGAGTCCAGTTAGAGGTATTGATTAAACAGGCAAATAGCCTGTGGCGCTTATAGTAGCAGCGGAGTTTATCGTTTCTGGCGCTTTAATAAAACTTTACACAGGAATTGGACGCAATAAAAAACCCTCCGCAGAGGGTCTTAAGATTAGCTGCGCTGACGCACGGCTTCGAAGAGACAGATGCCGGTCGCCACCGAGACGTTCAGCGAAGAGACGCTGCCCGCCATCGGGATGCTGATAAGCTCATCGCAATGTTCACGGGTAAGACGGCGCATCCCTTCTCCTTCCGCGCCCATTACCAGCGCCAGGGGGCCGGTCATTTTGCTCTGGAAGAGGGTGTGATCCGCTTCGCCCGCAGTGCCGACGATCCAGACATTCTCTTCCTGCAACAGACGCATGGTGCGCGCGAGGTTCGTAACGCGGATCAGCGGCACGCTTTCCGCCGCGCCGCAGGCGACTTTTTTGGCGGTCGCGTTGAGTTGCGCGGAGCGATCTTTTGGCACGATCACCGCATGCACGCCCGCCGCATCGGCGCTGCGCAGGCAGGCGCCGAGGTTATGCGGATCGGTTACGCCGTCCAGGATCAGCAGGAACGGCTGGGCGTGCGCCGCGAGCAGATCCGGCAGATCGTTTTCGCCATACTGACGCCCCGGCTTTACGCGCGCCACGATACCCTGATGCACCGCGCCATCCGCTTTTTCATCCAGCCACTGGCGGTTTGCCACCTGTACCGGCACGCCCTGCGCTTCCAGCGCGTGGATCAGCGGCAGCAGACGTTTGTCTTCACGCCCTTTAAGAATAAACACTTCCTGAAAACGCTCGGGCGCGCTTTCCAGCAGGGCCTGCACCGCGTGGATGCCGTAAATCATTTCACTCATGAATGGTACTCGTTATGGGCGGCGAGCCGCCCGGTGTTAGGCAATACGTGATCAATCGGGCCTGGCGTGCAGGCCCCCACGATTACTCGTCGCGCTTTTTCTTCGACGCGCGCTTCGCTTTAGTCGCGGCCGCGATTTTTTGCGTCTTCGCCGACGGTTTTTTACCGCTTTTCGCCGGTTTTTCGCTCTTCTCCGGTCTCGCGGCGCCGCCGTCTTTCGTTACCTTTCCGCGCCCTTTCTCGTTACGAAAGGCTTCGTTAGGCTCAAAATTCTGACGTTTGCCGACCTGACGGCGGCTGCGATTTTTACCGCCACCGCCACCGCCACCATTACCGCCTCTCTTCTCGCGCTCGCGCGCGGTTTTACCCACGTTACGCGGTCCACGCTCGCTGGAGATCAGCGAGAAGTCGATTTTACGCTCGTCCATGTTAACCGCTTCGACTTTCACTTCGACGCGATCGCCCAGACGGTACGTCTGGCCGCCGGATTCGCCGATCAACCGCTGACCTACCTGATCAAAGCGGTAGTAGTCGTTGTCCAGCGACGAGACATGCACCAGGCCGTCGATGAAGAGATCGGTCAGGCGCACGAAGAAACCAAAGCCGGTGACGCTTGAAATCACGCCGGAGAAGGTCTGTCCGACTTGATCCTGCATGAAGTCGCACTTCAGCCAGTCCGCCACTTCGCGGGTGGCTTCATCGGCGCGGCGTTCGGTCATGGAACAATGCTGGCCCAGTTGCAGCATCTCTTCCATGGTGTAGTGCCAGCCGCCGCTTTCGGTGGTGTTGCCTTCATGGCCCTGCTCTTTCGCTATCAAATATTTGATAGCGCGGTGCAGCGTAAGATCCGGGTAGCGGCGAATCGGCGAGGTAAAGTGCGCGTAGGATTGCAGCGCGAGGCCGAAGTGGCCGCGGTTTTCCGGATCGTAAATCGCCTGCTTCATCGAGCGCAGCAGCATGGTTTGCAGCATCTCGTGATCGGGACGATCGGCGATGGAATCCAGCAGCTCGGCGTAATCGCGCGGCTCCGGCTTGTTGCCGCCCGGCAGCTCCAGGCCCAGCTCCGCCAGCACAGAGCGGAACGAGGTAATCGCTTCGTTGGTCGGACGGTCGTGAATACGGAACAGCGCCGGCTCTTTATGTTTCTCGACAAAGCGCGCCGCCGAGATGTTGGCGAGGATCATGCACTCTTCGATAAGCTTATGCGCGTCGTTACGCTGGGTCTGCTCAATGCGATCGATACGGCGCTCAGCGTTGAAGATAAACTTCGCTTCTTCGCTTTCAAACGAAATGCCGCCGCGCTCGGTACGCGCTTCTTCCAGCGCCTTATACAGCACATGCAGCTCTTCGAGATGCTTCACGAGCGGCTGATACTGGCTGCGCAGATCTTCATCGCCCTGAAGGATATGCCATACCTTGGTGTAGGTGAGGCGGGCGTGCGAGCTCATAACCGCTTCATAGAACTTATAGCCGGTGAGACGGCCTTTGGCGGAGATGGTCATTTCGCAGACCATACAGAGGCGATCCACCTGCGGATTCAGCGAGCACAGGCCGTTGGAGAGCACTTCCGGCAGCATCGGGACAACCTGCGACGGGAAGTAAACCGACGTGCCGCGGTTGCGCGCTTCGTTATCAAGCGGCGTAGGCGGGCGTACATAGTAGCTGACGTCGGCGATAGCCACCCACAGGCGCCAGCCGCCGCCGCGTTTTTTCTCACAGAACACGGCATCGTCAAAGTCGCGGGCGTCTTCGCCGTCAATGGTGACGAGCGGCAGGTTGCGCAAATCAACGCGCCCTACTTTAGCCTCTTCAGGCACTTCTTCTTTCAGGTGCGCAATCTGTTCTTCGACGGCTTTCGGCCATACGTAAGGGATTTCATGGGTGCGCAACGCCATATCGACGGCCATGCCGGTACCCATGTTGTCGCCAAGCACTTCCACTATCTTGCCGATAGCTTTGGTGCGGCGGGTCGGGCGCTGGGTCAGTTCGACGACCACCACATAACCCATGCGAGCGCCCATCACCTCTTCCGGTGGAATCAGGATATCGAAGCTCAGACGGCTGTCGTCCGGCACGACAAAGCCGACGCCCGCATCGGTGAAATAGCGTCCGACAATATTGCTCTGCTTGGGCACGAGCACGCGCACAATGCGCGCTTCGCGGCGGCCTTTACGGTCTGATCCGAGCGGCTGCGCCAGGACGATATCGCCGTGAATGCAGGTTTTCATCTGCTCCGAGGAGAGATAGAGATCGTCTTTCCGGCCTTCGACGCGCAAAAAGCCATAGCCGTCGCGATGGCCGATCACGGTGCCTTTTTGCAGATCAAGACGTTCCGGCAGCGCATAGCACTGGCGGCGGGTAAAAACTAACTGGCCGTCGCGCTCCATGGCGCGCAGGCGGCGACGCAGCGCTTCCAGCTGCTCCTCGCCTTCAATACCGAGTTCGGACGCCAGTTCATCGCGGTTAGCCGGTTTTTCACGTTTTGTTAAATGCTCGAGGATAAATTCCCGGCTCGGGATGGGGTTGGCGTACTTTTCAGCTTCTCGTTCCTGAAAAGGATCGTGTGACATAGCGGTTCCTCCGTTGTCATCAGTGGCGCGAATGCGTCATTCCACCAGCAATAATTTGTAGAGCGGCTGGTTTTCCTGCACTAAATCGGCCAGCGTGTAGTTATCCAGTTCCTGAAGAAAACGCGCCACTGCGTCACCCAGCACCTGTTTCAGGCGACACGCAGGGGTGATGTGACAGAACGCGCTACTACAGTTCACTATAGACAGGGGCTCCAGCTCACGCACCACATCCCCAATGCGGATGGTTGCGGCTGGTTTGCCAAGGCGGATCCCGCCGTTTTTACCCCTCACGGCGGTCACATAGCCCGCACGACTAAGTTGGTTGATAATTTTGACCATATGATTGCGGGATACGCCGTACACCTCAGTGACTTCAGAAATGCTGGTCATGCGGCCTTCCGGCAAGGACGCCATATAGATCAAAGCCCGTAGCCCGAAATCGGTAAAACTCGTTAACTGCACATCAACCTCAGAATATGGGAGGGGAAAAACGCGGTTCGCCCAGAGGGCGATATGTTGATGATAAACCAGCCAGATGTCAGGCGGCTAATTTATTTGAAAAAGGCGGGTAAAAACCGGGTAAACAAAGGGCGCGTTTACCGCGCCCTGAAGTGGTTATGCGTCGAACGGATCGCGCAGGATCATGGTTTCGGTACGATCCGGACCGGTAGAGATGATGTCGATCGGCACGCCGGTAACTTCTTCAATACGTTTGATGTAGTTCAGCGCCGCCTGCGGCAGGCCGTCACGCTCTTTCACGCCGAAGGTGGATTCAGACCAGCCCGGCATGGTTTCGTAAATCGGCTCGATACCTTCCCAGTCATCCGCCGCCATCGGGGTGGTGGTGACTTCACGGCCGTCAGGCATACGGTAAGCGACGCAGATTTTCACCTCTTTCAGCCCGTCCAGGACGTCCAGTTTGGTCAGGCAGAAGCCAGACAGAGAGTTGATCTGCACGGCGCGGCGTACCGCTACCGCATCCAGCCAGCCGGTACGACGGCGACGGCCAGTGGTAGCGCCGAATTCATTACCTTTTTCACACAGGAATTCGCCGATGTCGTCGAACAGCTCGGTCGGGAACGGACCTGCGCCAACGCGGGTGGAGTAGGCTTTGATGATGCCGAGCACGTAGTCCACATAACGCGGGCCAATGCCGGAACCGGTCGCTACGCCACCTGCGGTGGTGTTGGAAGAGGTCACATACGGGTAGGTGCCGTGGTCGATATCCAGCAGCGTGCCCTGCGCGCCTTCAAACATGATGAAGTCGCCGCGTTTACGCGCCTGATCCAGCAGGTCGGAAACGTCTACCACCATGCTGGTCAGCACGTCGGCAATCGCCATGACGTCGTCGAGCACTTTCTGGTAGTCAACCGCTTCGACTTTATAGAAGTTCACCAGCTGGAAGTTGTGATATTCCAGCACTTCTTTCAGTTTGTCAGCGAAGGTGGCTTTATCGAAGAGATCGCCCACGCGCAGACCGCGACGTGCGACTTTATCTTCATAAGCCGGGCCGATGCCGCGACCGGTGGTGCCGATGGCTTTGGCGCCGCGCGCTTTCTCACGTGCGACGTCGAGCGCAACGTGGTAGTCGAGGATCAGCGGGCAGGCTTCGGATAACAGCAGACGTTCACGAACCGGGATCCCACGGTCTTCCAGTTCCTTCATCTCTTTCATCAGCGCGGCAGGCGACAGCACAACGCCGTTACCGATGATGCTGGTGACGTTATCGCGAAGAATGCCTGATGGAATAAGATGGAGGACGGTTTTTTCACCGTTGATTACGAGAGTATGGCCGGCGTTGTGACCGCCCTGGTAGCGCACAACATATTTAGCCCGTTCAGTCAGAAGATCGACGATCTTCCCTTTACCTTCGTCACCCCATTGGGTGCCCAGTACGACGACGTTGTTACCCATTTTTCAAAATCACCGTTTGCTTAAAAAAGGATTCTAACACCAGCTTTGCTGATGTTCAGCCCTTTTTGTATACAAATTTCGTCGATTTTGCCCGATTTTTATTCAGTTAATCGTTTTCCTCAACATGTAGTAGATCACTATCCCGGCAACCACAAGACCACCACCGAAACGGCGCAATAAAGTGTCCGGCATTTGCGTCATAGAGAGGATCATCCGCCGCCACAGACGTGGAAAAAGCAGCGGGCCAAGCCCTTCAACCACCAGCACCAGCGCTAGCGCCAGTAAAACCGTTGTATTCATTGTGCGTAAAACCTGCATAAAAAAAGAGCCGGTGATAACCGGCTCTTGTTAAGGGTTAGGGCTTAGCGTGCGCTATTGGCCGGCGTTTTCATATAGCGGAAGAAATCGCTGTCCGGGCTCAGCACCATGACGTCCTGATTGGAGTTGAAGCTGTTCTCATACGCACGCAGGCTACGGATAAAGGCGTAGAAATCCGGATCCTGGCTGAACGCGTCAGCGAACAGTTTCGCGGCTTCGGCATCACCTTCACCACGCAGGATACGCGCCTGTCGTTCGGCTTCTGCAAGCGTACGGGTCACTTCATAATCCGCCGCCGCGCGCAGTTTTTCCGCTTCTTCCTGGCCCTGCGAGCGGTGACGACGGGCGACCGCTTCACGTTCAGCGCGCATACGGTTGAAGATAGCTTCAGAGACTTCCGCCGGCAGGTTGATCTGCTTAATACGCACGTCAACCACTTCAATACCGAGCGCCGCCATACTGTTCGGGTTGATAACCGGCACTTTACCGTTAGTTTCTTCGGTTACGCGTTTCGCCGCAGAAGCGATAGCGTCATCCGCCGCTGGCGTTTCGACTTCATCTTCAGTACCCGCAGAACCGGAGTTCAGCGCTTCGCGTACCTCAGAAGTCAGGCGACCACGGGAATCGGTGACGATGTCTTTGACGTCAAGACGACCGATTTCAGAACGCAGACGGTCCGAGAACTTACGTTTCAGCAGGACTTCCGCCTGAGAGAGATCGCCGCCGCCTGTCGCCAGGTAGTAACGACTGAAATCGCTGATGCGCCATTTGATGTATGAATCGACGATCAGGTCTTTCTTCTCTTTGGTGACGAAACGGTCCGCCTGGTTATCCATGGTCTGGATACGGGCGTCCAGCGTCTTCACTGACTCGATAAACGGCAGTTTAAAGTGCAGGCCAGGCTCGTACACTTTCGGCTTGTTATCGTTGTCGCGCACGACTTTACTGAATTGCAGGATGATGCCGCGCTCACCCTCTTTCACCACAAAAATTGAGGTGTAAAGCACCACCAGCACGATGATGATTACCGCAATGACTGACTTACGCATCGTTATTCACTCCCTTCGCGCTGGTAATCGTTACGCTGCGCGTTGGCACGGCGTTGATCCATAATATCGCCACGGCCAGAGGACGCGCTGTTGCTCGCGCCGCTGTTGCCGCTGCCGGAGGCCGGCGGCAGGCGCAGCAGCGGGTTGCCGCTGTTGTTGTCGTCGCTCGCGGCAGGCGCGGAACCGCCTTTCAGCATCTGATCCAGCGGCAGCACCATCAGGTTTCCGCCTTTGTCATTAACCAGCACTTTACGGGTGTGGCTAAGCACTTTTTCCATGGTTTCGATATACAGACGCTCGCGGGTGATTTCCGGCGCGGCTTTATATTCCGGCAGGATCTTCGCAAAGCGCGCCACTTCACCCTGCGCTTCCAGGATGGTCTGCGTTTTATACGCGCGGGCTTCTTCCAGCGTACGCTGCGCCTGACCGTTCGCGCGCGGCTGGACTTCGTTGGTGTACGCTTCCGCTTCACGGATGTATTGCTGCTCGTTTTCACGTGCGGCAATCGCGTCGTCAAACGCGGCTTTCACTTCTTCCGGCGGACGAGCGGCCTGGAAGTTGACGTCCAGCAGCGTGATGCCCATGTTGTACGGACGGATGGTTTCTTCCAGCTCGCGCTGGGTATCGCTACGGATAACGGTACGGCCTTCCGTCAGAATGCGGTCCATGGTGTATTTGCCGATAACGCCGCGCAGGGCGCTGTCGGTTGCCTGGCGCAGGCTGTCGTCGGCGTTGGCGACGCTAAACAGGTAGCGACGTGGATCGGTGACGCGGTACTGCACGTTCATCTCAACGCGCACCACGTTTTCGTCAGAGGTCAGCATGATGCCGGAGGCAGCCAGCTCGCGCACGGCTTCCACGTTGACCGGCACCACTTCATCGATAAAGGTCGGTTTCCAGTTAAGGCCAGGCTCAACCAGATGACTGAATTTGCCAAAGCGCGTCACAACGCCGCGTTCAGCTTCTTTAATGGTATAGAACCCGGTGACGGCCCATAAGATGACCGCAGCGGCCGCGACGATGCCTACAATGCGCCCGCCGACCGGGCTGCGCGGCTCTTGCGAAGAACCGCCGCCTTTACCACCGCCAATACCGCCCAGCTTTTTACTGAGCTTACGGAAGATATCATCCAGATCCGGCGGCCCTTGCTCGCGACCGCCTTTATTTCCCCCAGAGTTGCCGCCAGGCTTGCTGCTTCCCCACGGGTCGCGGTCCTGTCCGTTATTACCGGGCTGATTCCACGCCATGTTTATGCTCCATATTTGTTATGCGGTGATATACCTTTCGTTCTTCAGACGGCGTGATGCCGTGCGTTTTCGCCATGCCAGGAGCGAAAAGCGCGGGCGTCATTACCCCGCCTGAGTCCATCCGGGTACCCCCCAAAGGGGAATATTTTCAGGCTTCGGCCAGCCGGTTAGACCACGTAGTCAACCAATGCCGGTTCCTGTTTACAGAGGCGACGCCAGTCAACAATCGGCATGCGAACGTGCAACCCGACGCAACCGTCCTCCTCCATCCACTCTTTTTCGATCGCCTGAAGCTGGTAAAACCGGCTCCGCAGACGTCCGGCTTCCGGCGGAAGGCGCAGCGCATGCTGGACTATTTCGCCGGAGAGACGTTCCGTCAGGGCCTGGAAAAGCAGTGGCACGCCCGCCCCCGTCTGTGCGGAAAGCCACACGCGGATGGGCACATTCTCGTCGTTTCTGTCGATACGCGGCTCGAAATCCTCCAGCATGTCGACTTTATTCATCACCAGCAGCGTCGGGATCTCGTGGGCGTCTATCTCTTCGAGTACGGTATTAACCGCCTCGATGTTTTCCGCCATGCGGACATCCGCCGCGTCGATCACATGCAACAGCAGCGTCGCCTGACGCGTCTCCTGCAATGTGGCTTTAAACGCGGCGACCAGATCATGCGGCAGATGACGGATAAACCCAACGGTATCCGCCAGCACCGTTTCGCCGACATCCGCGACGTCTATGCGGCGCAAAGTCGGGTCGAGCGTGGCGAACAGCTGATCCGCTGCATACACCTCAGCCGTGGTGATTTGGTTAAACAGGGTGGATTTGCCGGCGTTCGTGTAGCCCACCAGAGAGACGGTGGGAATATCGGCTTTGGTACGTGACCGACGTCCCTGCTCTCGCTGCTTCTCGACGCGCTCCAGCCGCGAGAGGATCTGAGTAATACGGTTACGCAGTAAGCGACGGTCAGTTTCCAGCTGGGTTTCACCCGGACCGCGCAGGCCGATACCGCCTTTCTGGCGTTCAAGGTGAGTCCAGCCGCGCACCAGTCGCGTAGCTAAATGGCGCAGCTGCGCCAGCTCAACCTGCAGCTTACCTTCATGGGTACGCGCACGTTGGGCGAAAATATCAAGAATCAGGCCGGTGCGGTCGAGAACGCGACACTCGCACAGGCGCTCCAGGTTACGTTCCTGGGCCGGGGTCAACGCATGATCAAAAAGGACAACTGACGCCCCAGTGGCTTTGACTGCATCGGCAATCTCAACGGCTTTACCTTCACCAACAAAATACTTTGGGTGCGGCGCTTTACGGCTACCGGTAATCACCTGTAATGCTTCGACACCGGCGGAAGAGACCAGGGATTCGAACTCCTGGAGGTCTTCCATATCTTTGTCTTGCGTAAAATAGATGTGTACCAGCACCGCCTGCTCACCGGCATCATAACGGTCAAACAAGCGTAAACCCTCTTAAAATACCAGCGGGGAACACAGACGAACTGGTCCCCCGACATGGAGCAACAGCCAGGCCTTACTCGGCGTCTTCGCTATCCTGAGAGGCAGCGGAAGATGGCTGTGCGTTGTTGCTGTGATGGTAGTTACTGGAACCGCCACCCGCGTTGTTGCTATGGTGAGAAACCGGACGAGACGGCACCACGGTCGAGATCGCGTGCTTGTAAACCATCTGGCTGACCGTGTTTTTCAACAGGATCACGAACTGATCGAAAGATTCAATCTGACCTTGCAGCTTAATACCATTCACCAAATAAATAGAAACTGGAACACGTTCCCGACGCAGAGCGTTGAGGAACGGATCTTGCAAAGATTGCCCCTTAGCCATTCTATCTTTTCCTTATATGCTTGTTGTTTATACTCTTGAACCCTTGGGCTCTGAAAAACTGCGTAAAAATCCGCGCACGATACGGTTCAATTGTACACATTCATTGTTGCTTCGCACCAATAACCTGTAACACATCGCTGTACGCCTGTTCAGGCATTTCACTGTCGAGCCAGTGTACGCCTTCCCAACCGCGCAGCCAGGTCATTTGCCGCTTCGCTAACTGTCTCGTGGCGCAAATACCTCGATAAACCATTTCGTCATATGAAATTTCACCCGCCAGATAAGACCACATCTGCCGGTAACCCACACAACGAATGGAAGGCATGTCCGTATGCAAATCTCCACGGGCAAATAACGCCCGGACTTCTGCCTCAAAACCTGAAGCCAACATCTGGTGAAAACGCTGCTCAATGCGCTGATGGAGCAGTTCACGGCTCGCCGGGGCGATGGCGAACTGATGCACCTGATAGGGCAGAGCTTCTCCTGACGTCTGCGTCAGTTCCGTTAAAGTTTTACCCGAAATGAAAAAAACTTCCAGTGCCCGGGAAAGCCTTTGCGGATCGTTGGGATGGATTCGCTGCGCCGCGACAGGATCTATTTCCTGAAGCTTGCGGTGTAATGCGTCCCATCCCTGCTCTGCGGCCTGTCGTTCAATCTCCGCTCTGACGGTCGGATCCGCCGACGGAAGCGGCGAAAGCCCTTCCAGCAGCGCCTTAAAGTAGAGCATGGTGCCGCCCACCAGCAGTGGTATGCGCCCGGCGGCGACAATATCCGCCATCTCTTTTAGCGCATCGCGGCGAAAATCGGCCGCGGAGTAAGCCTGCGCGGGATCGATAATATCCAGCAAGCGGTGCGGCGCCTGCGACAATTCGTGCGCATCAGGCTTAGCGGTGCCGATATCCATGCCCTTATAGACCAGCGCGGAATCCACGCTAATCAACTCTACCGGCAGCGTCTGGCGCAGGCGAATGGCTAACGCCGTTTTGCCCGATGCTGTCGGCCCCATCAGAAAAATCGCCTTAGGAAGGCCAGTTTTACTTACGTCATTCATGTGTCAGGGCATTCATCGCCGGTTGTAAATCAATAAGTTGCAATAAACCACCCGGCGGCGTTTTCACCATCTGCGGACACAGCCTTTCAAGCTCCGCCAGCGTCGCGATGGCTTGCGCGACGCTCCACGGTTGCGCGATAACCAGATGGCGGGCAAGCCATCCGGCAACAGCGGCGTCGTAAGCGTTTGGTTGCTGCGCCAGGTAGCCTATCAGTTCAGGAATCAAGATTTGTAAATTTTGTTGGCGTAAGGGTAAAGGCACTGCACGAATTGTCACGTGATGCCCGTCGAGGACGATTTCAATACCCAGACGCGCCAGTTGCGGCTGCGCACGCGTCATCACCTCGCGCTCATCGCCAGAAATTTTCAGACGAACCGGAATCAGCAGCGGCTGTGCGCAGGGCGCTTCATCACGCGGCAACAGCTGCGCCTGTTTGAGACAACGCTCCGCCACGCTTAAGGCCAGCAGCATTAATTTGCCGTCGCGCTCAAGCAAAGCCACGTTTTCAGATACCAGCGTCAGTACTCGCCCAAAACTGTGCGAATGCCCCTCCAGCGCAGGCGCAGGCGGCGCCGTTTCACGCGTTGCGGCAGTCGCGGGCGCGACAGGCGACGTGACGGCGGGCGTCTCCAGCAATTGCTTATACAACGCGCCTTGCTGTTTCTGGTAGCCCGGCGTCGCATTCGGCCAGCCGCCGTTACTGGCGCCGCTGCGCCCGGTACCTGCTGACGCACCGCCGGAGGCATGGCGCGGCGCATCGCTTTCGCGGATGGTTGCGCGTTCACGCTCGCGCGGCGCCGGGTCGGCGAACTGGTTTTTCCCCGCCGCGACGCGGTTTTCCGGATGCCAGCGCGGCGCGTCTTCGGCAGGCTCATTCAACGAGAGCGGGTTTGCCGCCTGCTGCTGAAGCACGCTCACCACACCCTGATAAATAAAGTCGTGCACCAGCCGCGACTGGTGAAAACGCACCTCATGCTTGGCCGGATGCACATTCACATCCACCTGATGCGGATCGATTTCCAGATACAGCACATACGCAGGCTGCTGATCGATGCCGAGTTTATCTTCGCAGGCCTGACGAATCGCGTGATTGATCAACCGGTCGCGCATCATACGGCCATTTACATAGCAATACTGGATTTCGGCCAGCGCCGCCGTGGTGGCTTTCGGCTCCGCCACCCAGCCATGCAGCGCCAGATCGCCATGCTGCCACTCAATAGCCAGCGCCTGCTCAAGAAACGCCGGGCCGCAAATGCTGCCAAGACGTCGCTCGCGCGGCGCGTTGCCCTGTACGGCCCGGTACTGGCGCATCATTTTGCCGTTGTGGCTGAGATTAATCGTTACGTCAAAACGCGCCAGCGCGATACGCCGCACCACTTCGTCAATGTGCGTGAATTCGGTTTTCTCGGTGCGCATGAATTTGCGCCGCGCGGGGGTGTTGTAGAACAGATCCAGCACTTCAAGCGTGGTGCCGACCGGGTGCGCCGCTGGTTTGACGGTCACATCCATATCACGGCCTTCGGCGTAAGCCTGCCAGGCTTCATGCTGATCGGCGGTGCGAGAAGTCAGCGTGAGACGGGATACCGAGCTGATACTGGCCAGCGCTTCGCCGCGAAAGCCGAGGCTGATAATGGCTTCGAGATCGTCCAGCGAGGCGATTTTACTGGTGGCGTGACGCGCCAGCGCCAGCGCCAGCTCGTCTTTCTTAATGCCGCCGCCGTTGTCGCGAATGCGGATAAGCTTCGCGCCGCCACGCTCGATATCGATATCAATGCGCGTGGCGCCAGCGTCGAGGCTGTTTTCTACCAGCTCTTTCACGACCGACGCAGGGCGCTCCACCACCTCGCCCGCGGCGATCTGGTTCGCAAGCTGCGGCGGCAGAACCTGAATCGGCATGAATTCTCCTTACTGAATCACGGTGACCTGGCTTGTGGCGTTGTCAGCGGAGCGGGCGGTCTGCCCCGTTCCGCCGTCACCCTTTGGCGCGGCCTGGAGCGGATGTGCAATAAAGTAATTGCGCAGCCCCTGATAAATCGCTTCGGCGATTTGCTGCTGATAATCGTCGCTTGCCAGCAAGCGCTCTTCGCCGTTATTGCTGATAAAACCCGTTTCTACCAGTACCGACGGGATATCGGGCGAGCGCAGTACGCCGAGGCTTGCGTGTTCCGGCCGGCGTTTATGCAGTGAGCCCACCTGCTGAAGCTGCCCCAGCACGCTGGTGGCGACATCATAACCGACGCGCTGCGAATGGCCGAACTGCAAATCCAGCACCGCCTGGCTCAGGTACGGGTCCGCCTGGCTGTTAGCCAGCACGTCGCCCGCGCCGCCGAGCAGTTCCGACTGCTTCTCATGCTGCTCCAGCCAGCTCGCCATTTCGCTGTTGGCGCGGCGGTTAGAGAGCACCCAGACGGACGCGCCGGTGGCGTCGCGGTTAGGCGCGGCGTCGGCGTGAATCGACACGAGCAGGTTCGCGTTTTGCTGGCGCGCCACATCGGAGCGGCCCATCACCGAGATAAAATAGTCGCCGTCGCGGGTCAGCACGCCTTTGAACATCGGATCGTCATTGAGCAACGTACGCAACTTACGGGCGATGGCGATGGTGACGTTTTTCTCGCGCACGCCGCCGGGGCCGATAGCGCCAGGGTCTTGTCCGCCGTGTCCTGCGTCGATAGCCACCACCACGCGATCGGATGTCGTCGCCCGACTGACGCTGCGCCCCGGCCGCGTCACGGTATTGCTGCCGACGACGCTGGTGATGCGGTCGTTATCCGAGCGGAACGGGTTGCGCGCAGGCTCGGACGATCGAACGGGTGCGGCGACAGGCTCACGCTGCGCCACTACGGGCGGCGGAGGTGGAGGCGGTTCATCGGCATCGATCGTGAAGACGACGTTATAGCCTGCGCCCTTTTGCTGCTTCACGGCGCGGGCTTTGCCGTCTTTGGTTAAATCGACCACCAGGCGCAACGACTGATTATCGTTGGGCTGACCGGCGCGAATGCTTTTGACCAGGTTTTCGCCGCTGAACATCAGCGGCAGCCCCTGAATCACGCCCGTCTGTTTAATATCAAGGGCGACGCTGCGCTTACCCTGCTGCGAGTAAGCGTATTCAGGATCGCCCATAAAACTTAAGGTGATCCGCGCCTGGCCATCGCCGTTGGAAACCTGAATATCGGACAGCGTCGCCCCGAACGCGGGCGCGCATATCGCCAGCAGAAGCGCCACTACCCAGTTTTTCATGCGTGTGATCATCCTGTCGTCCTTGCGTTCAGGCGAGGCGAGCCAGCAGCGCGTCGCCGGCGGCGGAGACCGCTTTCACCCGCGCTTCACGCCCCTGATCCTGCCATGACAAGTGGATTTCGATGTCTGGCGGCGGCAACACGCCCGCCCCCTGCTGCGGCCATTCGACAAGACAAATGGCGTCATCGGTGAAGTAATCGCGGATGCCCATAAACTCCAGCTCTTCCGGATCGGCCAAGCGATAGAGATCGAAGTGGTAAACCATTCTGTTTTCCAGCGTATAAGGCTCTACCAGCGTGTACGTCGGGCTTTTGACATTGCCCTGATGACCACACGCTTGCAGGAACCCACGGCTGAACGTGGTTTTGCCCGCGCCCAAATCGCCGTAAAGGTGGATAACGGTCGCGCCTGTGCAGGCGCGCGCCACGCGTGCGCCAAGGTCGAGGGTGGCCTGCTCTTCGGGTAAAGGTATAACGCGATTAATCATGATTCTGGTCTGTGTCTATATCCGGGTTAACAAAACGATAGAGCGTGGAAAACAGATCGGTCGCCAGCATGCCGCGCGTGCCAAAGCGCTGCGCGAGCGCATCCGCCGCCGCGCCGTGGGCCACGCCGCCTGCGCAGGCGGCGTCATAGGGGTTAAGCCCCTGCGCCAGCAACGCGCCGATAATCCCTGAAAGCACGTCGCCCATGCCGCCCGTGCCCATGCCGGGATTGCCGACATCGATAATGCCGCATTCGTCCTGCGGTCCTGTTACCACCGTTCCCGCGCCTTTCAGCACCACGCAACCCCCGTAGCGCTGCGCCAGCTCTCTGGCGCTAAGTAAGCGGTCACTCTCAATTTCTGCCACGCTACGGTTAAGTAGCCGCGCGGCCTCGCCGGGGTGCGGCGTAAGAATGCGATTGTGACTGGTATCGGGAGCGATTGCCAGAAGGTTAAGCGCGTCCGCATCCCACAGCATCGGTTTGTCGCACTGGCGCACTTTCGCCAGCGCCGACTTGCCCCACTCCTGCTGCCCGAGCCCCGGCCCGATGACCACCACGTCGGCCCATTCCAGGCTCGCGTCGAGCGCGTCGCTGGTGAGTTCATGCACCATCAGCTCCGGGCGTGCGGTGACAAGCGGCGCAATGTTTTCCGCGCGAGTAAGTACTCGCACCAGACCTGCGCCCGCACGCAGCGCCGCCTCGCCGGTCATGCGGATAGCGCCAGCGGTGCCATGATCGCCGCCGATAATTACCAGCTTGCCGTTATCGCCTTTGTGCGAGCCTGCGCGGCGCGGCCTGAGCCAGCGGGAAAGCTGCGTTGCGTCGAAGCGCGCATACGGCGCCTGTTGCCCGACAAGCCACGCCTCCAGACCCAGCGCGTGATAATGCAATCGCCCGACGACGTCGCGAGCGCGGCCAGTGAGCAGGCCCGGCTTGAGCGCGATAAACGTCACGGTGTGCGCGGCATGGATGACCGCGCCCGGCGCGCCGCCGGTTTGCGCCAGCAGGCCGGAAGGAATATCGAGCGCCACCACGGGCGCGCGATGCTGGTTCGCGTGTTCAATCAGCGTGGCGATGTTCTCACGCGGCGCCTGCGAAAACCCGGTGCCGAGCAGCGCGTCGATGATCAGATCGCATGTCTCCGGCAGCGGCGTGTGCGGCGCATGGATTTCGCCGCCTGCGCCGAGCCAGGCCTCACGCGCGGCCTGCGCCTCTTCCGGTAAAGGTTTGTCGCTCTCCAGCGCCAGCAGCGTTACCTCAATGCCCGCCGCCTGCGCCAGGCGCGCCACAACATAGCCGTCCCCGCCGTTATTGCCGTGGCCGCACAGCACCAGCCAGCGCTGGCTGTGCGGATACGCCGCGCGCGCCACCTGAAACGCCGCATCGCCCGCGCGTTGCATCAGTTCGTATAACGTCAGCCCGAGGCTGTCCGCCGCCTCACGCTCCGCCGTACGCAGCCAGTCTGCGGGCCAGACGGAGTGTGGTATACTGGCGTCGTTTTTGTTCATCCCGTGGTCCGTCATGTCTGAACCCCTCGATCTCAATCAGTTAGCGCAAAAAATTAAACAATGGGGTGCCGAGCTGGGTTTCCAGCAGGTCGGTATTACCGATACCGATCTCAGCGCCAGCGAAGGCGCGTTACAGGCGTGGCTGGATAAACAGTACCACGGCGAGATGGAGTGGATGGCGCGTCACGGTATGTTGCGCGCCCGCCCGCATGAACTGCTGCCCGGCACGCTGCGCGTTATCAGCGTGCGCATGAATTATCTGCCTGCCAATGCGGCCTTTGCCAGCACGCTGAAAGATCCCTCGCTCGGCTACGTAAGCCGTTACGCCCTGGGGCGCGATTACCATAAGCTTTTGAGAAACCGCCTGAAAAAACTCGGCGAAACGCTGCAACAGCATTGCGCGTCGCTGAATTTTAGACCTTTTGTCGACTCCGCGCCCATCCTTGAACGCCCTCTCGCCGAAAAAGCGGGCCTCGGCTGGACCGGCAAACATTCCCTGATCTTAAGCCGCGATGCCGGGTCGTTTTTCTTTCTTGGCGAGCTGCTGGTGGATTTGCCGTTGCCGGTGGATAAGCCCGTGGAAGACGGCTGCGGGCGCTGCGTGGCCTGCATGACCATCTGCCCCACCGGCGCGATTGTCGAGCCGTACACGGTCGATGCCCGCCGCTGTATCTCCTATCTCACCATTGAGCTTGAAGGCGCCATTCCGGAAGAATTTCGCCCGCTGATGGGCAACCGCATCTATGGGTGCGATGACTGCCAGCTGATTTGCCCGTGGAACCGTTTTTCACAGCTCACCGACGAAGCGGATTTCAGCCCACGCCAGGCGCTGCATGCGCCGAAGCTGATTGAGCTGTTTAGCTGGAGCGAAGCGCACTTTCTGAAAGTTACGGAAGGATCGGCGATTCGCCGCATCGGCCACTTACGCTGGCTGCGTAATATTGCGGTCGCGCTCGGTAACGCGCCCTGGGATGAAGCCAATATCACGGCGCTGCAGCAACGCAAAGGTGAGCACCCACTTCTTGATGAGCATATTGACTGGGCGATTGCGCAACAAACAGACAAACGTAATGCATGCGTGGTGGAAGTGCAGTTGCCGCAGAAACAGCGACTGGTCAGGGTGATCGAAAAAGGATTGCCGCGCGACGCCTAAAGGCGTTTTCCTGTGAATAAAATTAAAAAAGTCTTGTCATTCAAAGGCCCTGTTTATCAAAAAGCCTCAAAAATAACATTTGGTAATAAATTATTTATTTTAAATATCAATAAGATAAAGAAAAGATGTGAATAAAATTATCATTCTCGCTCGCAGGATAACTTTCTGCGATCTGTGGATAACTCTGTTCAGAACTGTTTTGGATAAACGTAAAAAACCCGCCGTAGCGCGCTTTATCGCTGTGGATAATTTGTACAATCGAGGAGATTTGGAGCGGGAAACGAGACTCGAACTCGCGACCCCGACCTTGGCAAGGTCGTGCTCTACCAACTGAGCTATTCCCGCTTGGGTGGTGTTGCCTTACGGCATTTCAAATTTTGGAGCGGGAAACGAGACTCGAACTCGCGACCCCGACCTTGGCAAGGTCGTGCTCTACCAACTGAGCTATTCCCGCTTAATCTTTGTCTTTCTGACTGCCACTGCGTTGGCTGCCTTCACTCATCTTAGTCACTTACTTAAGTAAGCTCCCAAGAATTCGTTCCGTTGCCGCCTTGTCGCAATCCGAAATACGTTGATTGGGTGGTGCTGCCTTTCGGCGATTTCAAATTTTGGAGCGGGAAACGAGACTCGAACTCGCGACCCCGACCTTGGCAAGGTCGTGCTCTACCAACTGAGCTATTCCCGCTCTGCGTAATTCACATTTCTGTGTCGTTACGGGAGGCGCATTATACGAGAAATGATTTCTACCGCAACCCCTTAAACGCTTTTTTTCGTGATTTTTGTCTGACTGCTTTTTTATTCGCCAAAGCGATCACTTTATCAACAAAAGAGGGGCTTAGCCCCTCGTTGGCGTCACAGTTTAATAAAATGTTCGCGGTAATAAGCGAGTTCCGCCACCGATTCGCGGATGTCGTCCAGCGCCTGATGGGTATTTTGTTTCTTTAAGCCGTCGAGCACTTCCGGCTTCCAGCGGCGCGCCAGCTCTTTCAGCGTGCTCACATCGAGATAGCGGTAGTGGAAATACGCTTCCAGCTCCGGCATGTACTTAAACAGGAAGCGGCGATCCTGGCCGATACTGTTGCCGCAGATGGGTGACTTCCCGGCGGGCACCCACTGCTTGAGAAATTCGATCGTCGCCAGTTCCGCTTCGCGATCGCCCATCGTGCTGGCCTTAACGCGATCCACCAGCCCGCTGGCGGTATGGGTGCGCACGTTCCAGTCATCCATGAGCGCCAGCTGCTCGTCAGACTGATGTACGGCGATAACCGGCCCTTCCGCCAGAATGTTGAGGTTGGCATCGGTCACCAGGGTGGCTATCTCGATGATGCGATCCTGTCGCGGGTCGAGCCCGGTCATTTCCAGATCGATCCAAATGAGGTTGTTTTCATTGGCACTCATGCTATTTTCCATCCGTTATCGCGTCACGCTGGGGTGACAGGCAGTTAATTCATTTACAATAGCTGGTATCATAGAGGTTTTGCCCACCAGGGGCGACCAGGAGCCATTAAGATTGAGCAAAAATAAACTCTCCAAAGGTCAGCAACGCCGCGTATCAGCGAACCATCAGCGCCGGCTCAAACAGACTCCGGAGAAAGCCGATCCCGACGACTCGCAATTTGGTGAGCCTCGCGACGGCCGCGTTATCAGTCGTTTTGGTCAGCATGCCGACGTCGAATCGTCTGACGGCGGGGTGCACCGTTGTAACATTCGCCGCACCATCCGGTCGCTGGTCACTGGCGATCGCGTCGTCTGGCGCCCGGCGAAAGAAAATGTCCAGGGCAAAGGCATTGTCGATGCGGTGCACGAGCGCACGTCTGTCCTGACGCGTCCGGACTTCTACGACGGCGTAAAGCCTATCGCCGCGAACATCGACCAAATCATCATCGTCTCAGCTATCCTGCCGGAGCTGTCGCTGAATATTATCGACCGCTATCTGGTGGCCTGCGAAACGCTGGACGTTGAACCGTTACTGGTCCTGAACAAGACCGACCTGCTTGATGAAAAGGGCCTTGCCTTCGTCAATGAGCAGATGGATATCTATCGCCGTATCGGCTATCGCGTCCTGCTGGTTTCCAGCTACAAAGACGAAGGGTTGAAAGAACTGGAAGAGGCGCTCATCGACCGCACCAGTATCTTCGCCGGGCAGTCGGGCGTGGGTAAATCGAGCCTGCTGAATAATCTGCTGGGCCTGAAGGACAATCAGATTCTGGTTAACGACGTGTCTGATAACTCCGGTCTTGGCCAGCACACCACCACCGCCTCGCGCCTCTACCACTTCCCCGGCGGCGGCGAAGTCATCGACTCGCCGGGCGTGCGCGAGTTCGGCCTGTGGCACCTTGAGCCGGAGCAGATAACCCAGGGCTTTATCGAATTCCACGACTACCTGGGCCTGTGCAAATTCCGCGACTGTAAACACGGCAACGATCCTGGCTGCGCCATCCGCGAAGCCGTGGAGCGCGGCGACATCGCCGAAACCCGTTTCGATAACTATCACCGGATTCTGGAAAGCATGGCGCAGGTCAAAACGCGTAAAAACTTTTCCGAAAGCGACGACTGACAATGACGCCCGGCGTCGTTAGAATCAGCCCCCTTTTTCTGACAGGCCCGGCGTTCAGCCGGGCCAGGAACGATGAAACACTGGCCTGGAGGCTACCTTGTTAAACGAAATCAAACTTTCGCTGCAATATATTCTGCCTAAACAGTGGCTCACCCGCCTTGCCGGCTGGGGCGCGAGCAAACGCGCAGGCTGGCTGACCAAACTGGTCATCGATCTGTTCGTGAAATACTACAAGGTCAATATGAGCGAGGCGCAGAAGCCCGATACCGCCAGCTACCGCACCTTTAACGAGTTTTTCGTGCGTCCGCTGCGTGATGAAGTTCGCCCGCTGAATACCGACCCGAACGTGCTGTCTATGCCGGCGGATGGCGTTATCAGCCAGCTCGGACGCATCGAAGGCGATAAGATTTTGCAGGCCAAAGGCCATAACTACACGCTGGAAGCGCTGCTGGCGGGCAACTATCTGATGGCCGATCTGTTCCGTAACGGCACCTTCGCGACCACTTACCTGTCGCCGCGTGACTATCACCGCGTGCATATGCCGTGCAACGGCATCCTGCGCGAAATGATCTACGTGCCGGGCGATCTCTTCTCCGTAAACCACCTGACCGCGCAAAACGTGCCGAACCTGTTCGCCCGTAACGAGCGCGTTATCTGTCTGTTCGACACCGAATTCGGACCGATGGCGCAAATTCTGGTAGGCGCGACGATTGTGGGGAGCATCGAAACCGTCTGGGCTGGCACCATCACCCCGCCGCGCGAAGGCATCATCAAGCGCTGGACGTACCCGGCGGGCGAAAGCGACGGCGCCGTGGCGCTGCTGAAAGGCCAGGAGATGGGCCGCTTTAAGCTGGGCTCTACGGTTATCAACCTGTTCGCGCCGGGCAAAGTGGAGCTGGTCGAGCATCTGCAAAGCCTCTCCGTCACTCGTCTGGGCGAGCCGCTCGCGGTTTCGGTCGAAGCGGTCGCAGCCGATGTCGCGCCTGCGGTGATTTCAGCCGAAGAAGCTGAAGCCGAGCGCGATGCCAACCCACTGGTAGATAACGACCACGACCGTTAAGAAAAAGGTAAAATGACGTGCGCCTGATCCTTTACGTGCTGCTGGCCTGGAGCCTGAGCTTTTGGGCGAACGCCGCGACAGCGCCTGATGAAAAACAGATAGCGCAGGAGCTGGAGCAGGCCAAAGCGGCCAAAAACCAGCCCGATCAGGCGCAAGTGGTTGAAGCCTTACAATCTGCGCAAAACGCGCTTGAGGAACGAAAAGCCTCCCTGGAGCGCGCGAAGCAATATCAGCAGGTTATCGATAATTTCCCAAAGTTATCGCAGTCGCTGCGCCAGCAACTCAACAACCTGCGCGATGAGCCGCGCCGCGTGCCTACGGGGCTTACCACCGACGCGCTCAATCAGGAGATCCTCCAGGTCAGCAGTCAGCTGCTGGAGAAGAGCCGTGAAGCGCAGCAGGAGCAGGATCGCGCGCGTGAAATCGCCGACTCCTTAAGCCAGCTTCCCCAGCAACAAACCGACGCGCGCCGTCAGCTTAACGACATGGAACGCCGCGCGGGCGCGCCGACCGGCTCCAGTGCGCTCGGGGCCGCGCAGCTTCTCAGCCAGCAGGCTGAATCAGCCCAGCTCAAAGCCCGCGTTGATGAACTCGAACTCGCCCAGCTCTCCGCCAGCAACCGCCAGGAGCTGGCGCGCCTGCGCGCCGAACTTGCGCAAAAGCAAAGCGAACAGCTGGATGCTTATCTCCAGGCGCTGCGCAATCAGCTTAACAGCCAGCGCCAGCAGGAAGCTGAGCGCGCGCTGGAAAGCACCGAACTGCTGGCCGAAAACAGCGCCAACCTGCCCCCCGCCATTGTCGAGCAGTTCAACGTCAACCGCGAACTGTCGCGCGCGCTGAACCAGCAGGCGCAGCGCATGGATCTGGTCGCGTCCCAACAGCGTCAGGCCACCAGCCAGACCATGCAGGTGCGTCAGGCGTTAACCACGCTGCGTGAACAGTCGCAGTGGCTCGGCGTTTCCAACGTGCTTGGCGAGGCGCTGCGCGCGCAGGTGTCGCGCCTGCCGGAGATGCCAAAGCTTCAGCAGCTTGATACCGAAATGGCCCAGCTGCGCGTCCATCGCCTGCGCTATGAAGATCAGCTCAACAAGCAGCCGCAGCTGCGCCAGTTGCGCCAGACAGACGGCAAACCGCTGACGGCGGAGCAGAACCGCATTCTTGAGGCGCAGTTGCGCACCCAGCGCGAACTGCTCGGCTCCCTGTTGCAGGGCGGCGATACGTTAATCCTTGAGCTTACCAAGCTGAAAGTGGCGAACAGCCAGCTTGAGGACGCGCTGAAAGAAGTGAACGAGGCGACGCACCGCTATCTGTTCTGGACCGCCGATGTCAGCCCGCTCAGCATCAGCTGGCCGGTGGATATCGTGCAGGATTTGCGCCGTCTTATCTCGCTCGACTCTTTCGGCCAGCTTGGCAAAGCCGCCGTGATGATGGTAACCAGCAAAGAAACGCTGCTGCCGTTGTTTGGCGCGCTGCTGCTGGTAGGCTTTAGCATCAGCTCCCGACGTCACTTTGCGGCGTTTCTGGAGCGTTCCAGCGCGCGGGTCGGTAAAGTCACGCAGGACCACTTCTGGCTGACGCTGCGCACAGTTTTCTGGTCGATTCTGGTGGCGTCGCCGCTGCCGGTGCTGTGGGCGACGCTCGGCTATGGCCTTCGCGAAGCCTGGCCCTACCCTATCGCCGTGGCGGTCGGCGACGGCGTCACCGCCACGGTGCCGCTGCTGTGGGTTGTGATGATTTCAGCCGCCTTCGCGCGTCCCAATGGCCTCTTTACCACGCATTTCGGCTGGCCGCGCAACCGCGTCGCCCGCGCGATGCGCTACTACCTGATGAGCATTGGCTTTATCGTACCGCTCATCATGGCGCTGATTACCTTCGATAATCTCAACGACCGTGAATTTTCCGGCTCGCTGGGGCGGCTCTGCTTTGTGCTTATCTGCGGCGCGCTGGCGATCGTCACGCTCAGCCTCAAGCGCGCGGGCATTCCGCTTTATCTCGATAACGAAGGCAACGGCGACAACTGGGTCAACCGGCTGCTGTGGAACATGATGCTGTGCGCGCCGCTGATGGCTATCCTCGCCGCAGCCGTCGGGTATCTCGCGACCGCGCAGGCGCTGCTGGCGCGTCTGGAAACCTCCGTCGCCATCTGGTTCCTGCTGCTGGTGATTTACCACATCATCCGCCGCTGGATGCTTATTCAGCGCCGTCGCCTGGCCTTTGACCGCGCCCGCTCGCGTCGTGCGGAAATTCTGGCCCAGCGCGCCCGCGGCGAAGAAGAACCGCATCACGGGCACAGCACCGAAGGCAGCGTGGAGGTGGAAGTCGCGGAGCTTGATCTCGATGCGATCAGCGCCCAGTCGCTGCGCCTGGTGCGTTCGATCCTGACGCTTATCGCGCTGCTGTCCGTGATTGTGCTGTGGTCGGAAATCCACTCGGCTTTCGGCTTCCTTGAGAACATTTCGCTGTGGGATGTCACCTCGACCGTGCAGGGTGTGGAGAGCATTGAGCCGATTACGCTTGGCGCGGTGCTGATCGCTATCCTGGTGTTTATCGTCACCACGCAGCTGGTGCGTAATCTGCCCGCGCTGCTGGAGCTGGTAGTGCTGCAACACCTGGAGCTGACGCCTGGCACCGGCTACGCCATTACCACCATCACCAAATATCTGCTGATGCTGATTGGCGGCCTGGTGGGCTTCTCCATGATTGGCATTGAGTGGTCGAAGCTGCAATGGCTGGTGGCGGCGCTCGGCGTCGGGCTCGGTTTCGGTTTGCAGGAGATTTTCGCCAACTTTATTTCCGGCCTGATTATTCTCTTTGAGAAGCCGATCCGCATCGGCGATACGGTGACGATTCGCGATTTAACCGGCAGCGTGACGCGTATTAATACCCGCGCCACCACTATCAGCGACTGGGATCGTAAAGAGATTATCGTGCCCAATAAGGCGTTTATCACCGAGCAGTTTATCAACTGGTCGCTCTCGGATTCGGTCACGCGTGTGGTGCTGACGGTGCCTGCGCCGTCGGATGCCAACAGCGAAGAGGTGACGCAGATACTCTATCGCGCCGCCGAGAAGTGTTCGTATGTGATTGATAACCCGCCGCCGGAAGTGTTTCTGGTCGATTTGCAGCAGGGTATTCAGCTGTTTGAGCTGCGTATTCACGCCGCTGAAATGGGACACCGTATGCCGCTGCGCCACGAAATTCATCAGCTGATTTTGCAGGGTTTCCGCGAGCACGGCATCGAGATGCCGTTCCCGCCATTCCAGATGCGTCTGGAGACTCTCGACGGCAAGCGCATGGCGCGAACGTTAAGCTCAGCCGGGCGCACTACCCGCACGCCGGGAAGCATGTAAAGAAAAAGGAGCCTAAAGGCTCCTTTTTTATGGCGGTGAATACGCGTAGTACATGAGGCGGGTGCGCTGCGCTTACCCCCCTACAAAGGTTGATATCGTTTTAACAGGGCGGGTAAGCGCAGCGCACCCGCCACAGATTACCGACCGTTACGCCCGGTCTACCGTAAAGGCGATCACGTCAGCGAGGCTCTCCGCGCCCAGCGCCAGCATAATCAGGCGATCCACGCCCAGCGCCACGCCGGAACAATCCGGCAGGCCCGCTTTTAACGCTTCCAGCAAGTTGTAGTCCACCGGCTGCTGCGGCAGACCGCGCTGGAGGCGTTTGCGATTATCCTGCTCGAAACGCTGCTGCTGTTCGCGCGCGTCGGTCAGCTCATGGAAACCATTCGCCAGCTCAATGCCTTTGTAATAGACCTCGAAGCGCTCCGCCACACGGTGATCTTCGGTGCTGATTTGCGCGAGCGCCGCCTGGCTTGCCGGGAAGTGATAAACAAACACCGGGCGATCTTTACCGATATGCGGCTCAACGCCCATGGAGAACAGCAGTTGCAGCAACGTATCGCGATCTTCTTCGGTATCCGCGATATTGCTCAGATCAAGCTTCGCCGCCACTTCACGCAACTGGGTTTTATCCGCCGACAGCGGATCTATCTCCAGATGACGCTGGAAAGCCTGCTGGTAGGAGATCGTCTCGGCGGGCTGGCACTCCAGCACCTGCTGCAGAAGATCGTCCACCTCGTTCATCAGGCGGTACATATCATAATGCGGGCGATACCACTCCAGCATAGTGAATTCCGGGTTGTGGTGACGTCCCATCTCTTCATTGCGAAAACTGCGGCACAGTTGGTACACCGGCCCACACCCTGCCGCCAGCAGGCGCTTCATATGATATTCCGGGCTGGTCATCAGATAGAGATTGATCCCCTGAGAATGGCCGGGGCCGACGAAACGCGTTTCGAACGGGAACAGGTGAATATCGGTTACCGTCGCCTGGCTCATGCAGGGGGTTTCCACCTCCAGTACGCCGCGGTCCGCGAAAAAGCGGCGGATTTCCGCCATGATGGCGGCGCGTTTTAACAGGTTGGGGATGGATGCGCTCGGCTGCCAGGTGGCCGTCTCGCTCATGGTACTTTCTCCGTCGTCAAACAAGGGCACGAAGTCTACTCGTATCCCGTTCGCCAGACAAATTTTGCGCACATTTTCCCTCCCGCGCACCGGCTTTGCATTTTGTGAGCCACTTCAATTAACCCGCCGGGTAAAAGGCGTCGTAACGCCCCAAAAAATCGAACACATCAAATTTCCCCTTTGGGGCTAAGGTTATACTCAGCTACCCAAAAAGGAGCAGGGGAACGCTTTACCCCCGCGCAGCCCCGAGTTTTCACCTTTGTTACCGCGCGGTGGGAATAACTAAAACCCGGAGGAATGTCGTGCATACTTTTCAAGCCGATCTCGCCATTATCGGTGCCGGCGGTGCGGGACTGCGGGCAGCCATTGCGGCGGCCGAGCGTAATCCCAACGCTAAAATCGCACTGATTTCAAAAGTCTATCCCATGCGCAGCCATACCGTCGCCGCCGAAGGCGGTTCGGCGGCCGTGGCGCAGGATCATGACAGTTTTGAGTATCACTTCCACGACACCGTCGCCGGCGGCGACTGGCTGTGCGAGCAAGACGTGGTGGACTATTTCGTTAAGCACTGCCCGCGCGAAATGTCTCAGCTTGAGCAGTGGGGTTGCCCGTGGAGCCGCCGCCCGGACGGCTCGGTTAACGTCAGACGCTTTGGCGGCATGAAAATCGAGCGCACCTGGTTTGCCGCTGATAAAACCGGCTTCCATATGCTCCACACCCTGTTCCAGACCTCCCTGCAATTCCCGCAAATCCAGCGCTTCGACGAACATTTTGTTCTCGATATTCTGGTGGACGATGGCCAGGCCCGCGGCCTGGTGGCGATGAACATGATGGAAGGCACGCTCGTGCAGATCCGTGCGAACGCGGTGGTGATGGCGACCGGCGGCGCGGGGCGCGTCTATCGCTACAATACCAACGGCGGCATCGTCACCGGTGACGGTATGGGCATGGCGCTGGCGCACGGCGTGCCGCTGCGCGATATGGAGTTCGTGCAGTATCACCCGACCGGCCTGCCGGGCTCCGGCATTCTGATGACGGAAGGCTGTCGCGGCGAAGGCGGCATCCTGGTGAATAAAAACGGCTACCGCTACCTGCAAGATTACGGCATGGGGCCGGAAACGCCGCTCGGCGAGCCGAAGAACAAATATATGGAGCTGGGGCCGCGCGATAAAGTGTCGCAGGCCTTCTGGCACGAGTGGCGCAAAGGCAACACCATCGCCACGCCACGCGGCGATGTGGTGTATCTCGATCTGCGCCACCTCGGCGAGAAAAAACTGCTGGAGCGGTTGCCGTTCATTTGCGAGCTGGCGAAAGCCTACGTGGGCGTCGATCCGGTAAAAGAGCCGATCCCGGTACGCCCGACGGCGCATTACACCATGGGCGGCATCGAAACCAATCAGCAGTGCGAAACCCGCATCAAGGGGCTGTTTGCCGTCGGCGAATGCTCATCCGTGGGGCTGCATGGCGCTAACCGTCTTGGATCGAACTCGCTGGCGGAGCTGGTGGTGTTTGGTCAACTGGCGGGTACACAGGCGATGGATCGCGCAATGGAAACGACGTCCGCCCGCGACGACGCGCTGAACGCACAGGCCGCGGATGTCGAAGCGCGCCTGCATACGCTTGTTCACCAGGAAGGCAATGAAAGCTGGGCGAAAATCCGCGACGAAATGGGCCTGTCGATGGAAGAAGGCTGCGGCATTTACCGCACGCCGGAGCTGATGCAGAAAACCATCGATAAGCTGGCGGAGCTGCAGGAGCGCTTTAAGCGCGTGCGCATCAGCGATACCTCCAGCGTGTTCAACACCGATTTGCTCTACACCATTGAGCTTGGCCACGGCCTGAACGTCGCCGAATGTATGGCGCACTCCGCGATGGCGCGTAAAGAGTCGCGCGGCGCGCATCAGCGTCTTGACGAAGGCTGCACCGAGCGCGACGACGTTAACTTTTTGCGTCATACCCTCGCCTTCCGCGACGCTGACGGTACGACTCGCCTCGATTACAGCGACGTGAAGATTACCACCCTGCCTCCGGCGAAACGCGTGTATGGCGCGGAATCGGAAGCGGCCGATAAAAAGGAGACGGCGAATGGCTGAGATGAACACGCTACGCATTGAAGTGGTGCGTTATAACCCGGAAACCGATAACGCGCCGCACAGCGCGTTTTACGACGTGCCCTGGGATGAGCAAACGTCGTTGCTGGACGCGCTCGGCTATATCAAAGACAACCTGGCGCCGGATTTAAGCTATCGCTGGTCATGCCGCATGGCTATCTGCGGATCCTGCGGGATGATGGTCAACCGCGTGCCGAAACTCGCCTGCAAAACCTTCCTGCGCGACTATACCTCCGGCATGAAAGTCGAGGCGCTGGCGAATTTCCCGATCGAGCGCGATTTAGTGGTCGATATGACCCACTTTATCGAGAGCCTTGAGGCCATTAAGCCCTATATCATCGGCAACACGCGCACGCCGGACCAGGGGCCGAACACCCAGACGCCGGCGCAGATGGCGAAATACCATCAGTTCTCCGGCTGCATCAACTGCGGCCTGTGCTATGCCGCCTGCCCGCAGTTCGGCCTGAACCCGGAGTTTATCGGCCCGGCGGCGATTACGCTCGCGCACCGTTATAACCTCGACAGTCGCGATAAGGGCCAGAAGGCGCGCATGCCGCAGCTCAACAGCCAGAACGGCGTCTGGACCTGTACGTTCGTCGGCTTCTGCTCGGAAGTCTGCCCGAAACATGTCGACCCGGCCGCGGCTATCCAGCAGAGCAAAGTGGAGAGCTCGAAGGATTTCTTAATCGCCATGCTGAAACCCGGCGCAAGGAGTGAATAATGACCTCGAAACGTAAGCCTTATGTACGGACGATGGAATCAGGCTGGTGGAAACAGCTGCCCTTCTACCGCTTTTACATGCTGCGCGAAGGCACCTCAGTGCCCGCCGTCTGGTTCAGTATTGTGCTGATTTACGGCCTGTTCGCGCTCAAGCATGGCCCGGAGAGCTGGGCCGGTTTCGTCGGTTTCCTGCAAAACCCTGTCGTCGTGTTACTGAACATCATCACGTTGCTGGCGGCGTTGCTGCATACCAAAACCTGGTTTGAACTGGCGCCGAAAGCCGCCATCGTGGTGGTGAAAGACGAAAAAATGGGGCCAGAGCCGGTGATCCGCGGGCTGTGGGGCGTGACGGCCATCGTCACGATTGTCGTGCTGTTTATCGCCCTGGCCTGGTAAGGAGGATATCGTGATTAATCAACACCCGAAACGTTCCGACGAACCGGTATTCTGGGGCCTGTTTGGCGCAGGCGGCATGTGGTGCGCGATTATCGCGCCGGTAATCATCCTGCTGGTGGGCATTCTGCTGCCGCTCGGCATGGGGCCGGAAGGCGCGTTCAGCTATGAACGTGTGCTGGCGTTCGCCCAGAGCTGGGTGGGCCGTCTGTTTCTGTTCCTGATGATTGTGCTGCCGCTGTGGTGCGGGTTGCACCGTATTCATCACGGCATGCACGACCTGAAAATCCATGTCCCGGCCGGGAAATGGGTTTTCTACGGCCTGGCGGCTATCCTGACGGTCGTGACGCTGATTGGCGTGATAACGCTCTGACATTTCTCGCCGCTTCTTCGGGAGCGGCGCTTTCCCGTCTCAGTATTTCTTTTCCCTGCTATTACAAAAGCGCAACGGGCATCTACACTTAGCAGTAAAACAGAAGGATCCCGCCATGCGTATTCGACTACTCCCTGTTGTAGCTACCGTCGCGACCGCGGCACTGCTGGTCGCCTGCAGCACCCCTACTCCGCCGAGCGGTGTGAGGGTCGTGGAAGATTTTAACGTTAACCGTTATCTCGGTACGTGGTATGAAATCGCGCGCTTTGACCACCGCTTTGAGCGCGGCCTGGAGCAGGTCACCGCGACCTACAGCCTGCGTGGCGACGGCGGCCTGAACGTTATCAACCGCGGCTTTAACCCGGATCGCAATAAATGGCAGCAGAGCGAAGGTAAAGCTTACTTCACCGGCAATACCCGCCGCGCCGCGCTGAAGGTTTCGTTCTTCGGCCCGTTCTACGGCGGGTATAACATTATTGCGCTGGATAAAGATTACCAGCACGCGCTGATCTGCGGGCCGGATCGCAGCTATCTGTGGATCCTCTCCCGCACGCCGACGATCAGTAAGCAAGTGAAAGAGGATCTGCTGGATTCCGCTACCCGTCAGGGCTTCCCGGTGGAAAAACTGATTTGGGTAAACCAGCGCGCCCGCTAGTGGGTGCTGAGCTTCAGGCCAATAATCCCCGCGACGATAAGCCCCAGGCTTATCAGCCTCGCGGGGCTTGCCGATTCACCTAACAGCAGAATGCCGGTGATGGCAGCGCCCACCGCCCCGATCCCCGTCCAGACGGCGTAGGCCGTGCCGGTTGGCAGGCTTTTCATCGCCCATGAGAGCAGCACAATGCTGACGATCATCGCCGAAACGGTGATGAGGCTCGGCACAACGCGTGTAAACCCGTGGGTGTATTTCAGGCCGACGGCCCAGACCACTTCCAGAAGACCGGCGATAAACAGAACGAACCAGGACATATTCAGCTCCAGGTTTTTGGGGCCGTCCCCGTTCAACATGACGCGCTTGCAGGTCGTCCCGCAAGGCCAGGTGATTAAACAGCGCGATCATCCCTTCTCTCTGCGCGTTTTGCAACCGTGTTTTGCCTAAACCAACACATTCTCATCAGTTAAGCCAGGAAATAGCCGCGATTGTGCGCGTACATCACGGGTTCAGTTAGCAATAAATCTCCCTATGATGAAACACTTTCCTGCTGGCTTCAGCAGGGCCTTCTTCTCTCCATAATGAATCCGAGCATGTATAAAATTTTACTGGTTGACCGCTGTCATTTCAGCCGTACCGGGCTCGAAAGCTGGCTCAATCACGCTGAAGATTTCGCTGCGCCGTTCCATGTGACGGCAACCGATCATTTGCTGCGCGCGCGCGAACTTCTTATTCAGTGGCAGCCCAATATGGTGATTGCCGATCTTCACGGATTTATGGGAGATGTTCACCACGTAAATCAGTTCTCCTCGATTTTTGCCGCTTGCGGCAACACCACGCGTCTTATTCTGCTGCAAAGCGGCCACTCAGACGTGCTGGACGACTATTGCTCGCAACAAATTACCTGGCGCATTGCGAATAAAAATATTCCGCTGCGTGAGCTGGGCCAGATGATTGGCAAAGCGCTGATGTCCCGTCCGCCATTCGGTGAGCCTAAAACGGTGACGCCGCTGCTGACGTTACGTGAAGAACGCATTCTGGAGTGGTGGAGCGAAGGAATGAGTAATGAGGAGATTGCACGCAAAATGGGGATCGCCGTAAAAACGGTTTACACTTATAAACGCAATATTCGTATGAAACTGGGCGCCGATAACCGCTTTTCGCTGTTCGTGCCGCTGCCGGAGATGTGCGCGAGATAACGGTACGACGCCTGAAGGAGCCGTACCGTCGTCGCAAAGATTACTGCGATGCGCGCGTTGCGGCGCCAGAAATCGCGTTGCCGCCGTCCTGAATGTCTTCGCCCACGCCACGGGTGGTGTTACAGGCCGTCAACAGTGAAGAAAGGACCAGTGCTGAAAAGAGCGCCGCAATTGTTTTCTTAACCATAATCTCTTCCTTTTATTGCCTAAGTTATTTGTGTATAGCCATTTAAGCATAGACAAAAACTGACACGCTGGCGGAAGGAAACGATTTTTAGGAACAGAAGAACTATTTTGCCGCGCGCTCAATCGCGCCGCCGAGATGCTGAATATCTTCGCCAAAGCCGCGCGCCGTATTACAGGCGCTCGTAAGCGAACAAAGCAGCAGAATTAAAAGGGAACGTAACAGCGGGGTTTTCATGGGGCGGTCTCTGCAAATATGCGGCGTGGCGACACCACGCCGCAGATAACAGTCGAAATTATTTTACGCGGGAAACGTATTCACCAGAGCGGGTATCCACTTTGATGACTTCGCCGATCTGTACGAACAGCGGTACTTTTACCACAGCGCCGGTAGACAGGGTCGCCGGTTTGCCGCCAGTGCCCGCGGTATCGCCTTTCAGGCCCGGATCGGTATCAACGATTTCCAGCTCTACGAAGTTCGGCGGGGTTACGGAGATCGGCTGGCCGTTCCACAGGGTCACGATGCACTCAGCCTGGTCCAGCAGCCATTTAGCGTTGTCGCCAACCGCTTTCGCGTCCGCGGCCAGCTGTTCGAAGGTTTCGTTGTTCATGAAGTGCCAGAACTCACCGTCGTTGTAGAGGTAAGTCAGGTTCATATCCACAACGTCAGCGCCTTCGGCGGAGTCGGTGGATTTAAAGGTTTTCTCAACGCGGGAACCGGTCAGCAGACGGCGCAGCTTAACGCGCGCAAACGCCTGACCTTTACCCGGCTTAACGAATTCGCTGGATTCAACGGCGTACGGTTCGCCGTCCATCATGATTTTAAGACCGGCACGAAAATCGTTGCTAGAATAAGTCGCCATAAGGCCCTCTGAAATTGTTAACTGGTAGCTAAGCCACAAAATGGCGCATATTGTAACCCTAAAAACCCCATCCCGAGAAGATTGGTTATCGCAACTTGCCGATGTTATCACCGATCCCGACGAGCTCCTGCACCTTCTCAATATAGACGCCAGTGAAGAATTGCTGGCAGGCCGCGACGCGCGCCGGTTATTTGCGCTGCGCGTACCGCGGGCATTCGCCGCGCGGATGGAGAAAGGCAACCCGCAGGATCCGCTGTTGCGCCAGGTATTGACCTCACGCGAGGAGTTTGTCGCGGCGCCCGGTTTTACCACCGATCCGCTTGAAGAGCAAAACAGTGTGGTGCCTGGCCTTTTGCATAAATACCACAACCGCGCGCTGCTGCTGGTAAAAGGCGGCTGCGCGGTGAACTGCCGCTATTGCTTCCGCCGTCATTTTCCGTATGCGGATAACCAGGGGAATAAGCGCAACTGGCAGGCCGCGCTGGATTACATTGCCGCGCACGCGGAACTGGATGAAATTATTTTCTCCGGCGGCGACCCACTGATGGCGAAAGATCACGAGCTGGAATGGCTGGTGGCGAATATTGAGGCGATCCCTCACATTAAACGCCTGCGTATCCACAGCCGTCTGCCTATCGTGATCCCGGCGCGTATTACCGATGCGCTGGTCCGGCTGCTCGGCGAGACGCGGTTACAGGTGCTCCTGGTGAACCATATCAACCATGCGCAGGAAATTGACGACGCGTTTCGCGCGGGAATGACGAAACTGCGCGCAGCAGGCGTTACGCTGCTCAACCAGAGCGTGCTGCTGAAAGGCGTGAACGATAACGCCGCGACGCTGACGGCGCTGAGTAATGCGTTATTCGACGCAGGCGTGATGCCTTATTACCTGCATGTGCTGGATAAAGTGCAGGGCGCGGCGCATTTTATGGTGAGCGACGACGAAGCCCGGGCAATTATGCGCGAGCTGTTGTCGCAGGTATCGGGTTATCTGGTGCCGAAGCTGGCGCGTGAAATCGGCGGCGAGCCGAGCAAAACCCCGCTGGATTTGCAGCTGCGCCAGCGTTGATGCTTTTACCTTCGATGACGGCTGGCGGGGCGCTGACGCTTACCCGCCCTCGTTGAAACAAACGCGACGTAAAAAAACGTAGGGCGGGTAAGCGAAGCGCACCCGCCTTTTTATCCTGAAATACTCGTTAACGCGTAAAAGTCACCCTCAGTTCGGGCACTTATACACCTGACCGACCATTTTGCTGGACGTCGGGACAAAGCTTGAAAGCAGGTTCTGGGTCGGGCTGCTTACGCCATAAAGCACGTTGCCTCCCATGGCTGCGGCCTGGTTACGCAAATCATTTGCCGCGCCGCGCATAGAGCCGCCCTCTTCGCCGTGCTGTCCGGAAAGCCAGTTGCTCTGCTCGCCGGTCGCGGTGCCCAGTAAGCGGCACTCTTTGCCTGGCTGCTCTTCAACAAAACGCACGCTCTGACCCGCGGTC
Source organism: Cronobacter turicensis z3032 (assembly GCA_000027065.2). Classification (NCBI taxonomy): domain Bacteria; kingdom Pseudomonadati; phylum Pseudomonadota; class Gammaproteobacteria; order Enterobacterales; family Enterobacteriaceae; genus Cronobacter; species Cronobacter turicensis. Next base: position 3,861,927 of record FN543093.2, read on the forward strand.
GAGAGTGAGTTACCGTTGCTGCATCCCGCCAGCAGCAGCGCTGCGACAACCATTCCTGTAGTGACTTTCAAGCGCATGTTGTTCCCCATTATGAATAGCTGGTGATAGCCTGGGCTGCGTATGCCCGCTAAGACCTTATACTAAAAGAAGACCAAAAGAAAAACCCCGGCCATTTCTGACCGGGGTTTTCTGTTTTTAATCGAATAATTCAAGTTGCAGGCAGGCGGCAAGTTCATGAATCCCGGTCGCTTACATCAGTAAATGACCGGGGTGAATGCATGCAGCCAGGGCCCCTGCGGCTTGAAGTATGAAGATTAAATTACATCATACCGCCCATACCGCCCATGCCGCCCATACCTGCAGCGCCTAAGTCGGCTTTATCTTCTTTCGGCAGATCGGTAACCATGCACTCGGTGGTGATCATCAGGCCAGCCACAGAAGACGCGTACTGCAGCGCAGAACGGGTTACTTTGGTCGGATCCAGGATACCCATGTCGATCATGTTGCCGTATTCTTCGGTCGCCGCGTTGTAACCGTAGTTACCGTCGCCCGATTTAACGGTGTTCGCAACCACTGACGGCTCTTCGCCGCAGTTCAGCACGATCTGACGCAGCGGCGCTTCCATTGCACGCAGTGCAACTTTGATACCGACGTTCTGATCTTCGTTCGCGCCACGCAGATCGCTCAGTTTGCTTGCTGCGCGAATCAGCGCTACGCCGCCGCCAGCAACCACGCCTTCTTCCACCGCAGCGCGGGTCGCGTGCAGGGCGTCTTCAACGCGTGCTTTCTTCTCTTTCATTTCCACTTCGGTGGCTGCGCCAACCTTGATAACCGCAACGCCGCCAGCCAGTTTAGCTACGCGCTCCTGCAGTTTTTCACGGTCGTAGTCAGAGGTCGCTTCTTCGATCTGCTGACGGATCTGACCAACACGGCCCTGAATAGCGGACTCTTCGCCCACGCCATCAATGATGGTGGTCGCGTCTTTGTTGATAACAACGCGTTTAGCCTGACCCAGATCTTCCAGGGTCGCTTTTTCCAGCTCCATACCGATCTCTTCAGAGATAACGGTACCGCCGGTCAGGATAGCGATATCCTGCAGCATAGCTTTACGACGGTCGCCGAAGCCCGGTGCTTTCACCGCAGCGACTTTCACGATGCCGCGCATGGTGTTAACGACCAGGGTCGCCAGCGCTTCGCCTTCAACATCTTCAGCGATGATCAGCAGCGGTTTGCCTGCTTTCGCAACGGCTTCGAGAACCGGCAGCATTTCGCGAATGTTGGAGATTTTTTTGTCAGCCAGCAGGATGAACGGGCTTTCCAGTTCAACAGCGCCAGTTTCCGGCTTGTTGATGAAGTACGGAGAGAGGTAACCGCGGTCGAACTGCATACCTTCAACCACATCCAGCTCGTCCTGCAGACCGGTGCCTTCTTCAACGGTGATAACGCCTTCTTTACCCACTTTCTCCATTGCTTCGGCAATCAGTTTGCCTACGGTTTCGTCGGAGTTAGCGGAGATGGTGCCGACCTGAGCGATCGCTTTGGAGTCGGAGCACGGTACGGAGAGCGCTTTCAGCTCTTCAACTGCGGCGATAACCGCTTTATCGATACCGCGTTTCAGGTCCATCGGGTTCATGCCTGCCGCAACGGCTTTCAGGCCTTCGGTGATGATAGCCTGTGCCAGTACGGTTGCGGTGGTGGTGCCGTCGCCTGCCGCGTCGTTCGCTTTGGAGGCCACTTCTTTCACCATCTGGGCGCCCATGTTTTCGAACTTGTCTTCCAGCTCGATTTCACGTGCTACGGACACGCCGTCTTTGGTGATGGTCGGCGCACCGAAAGATTTATCCAGCACCACGTTACGGCCTTTCGGGCCCAGGGTGACTTTCACTGCGTCTGCCAGTACGTTTACGCCGCGGAGCATTTTCACACGAGCGTCGTTACCGAATTTTACGTCTTTAGCTGCCATATCGTTATTTCCCTTGAATTCGTACGTTCAGTTTTGTTCGCGCGTGAGATTACGCTTCAACAATTGCCAGAATGTCGCTCTCAGACATGATCAGCACTTCCTGATCGTCCAGCTTCTCGGTTTTCACACCATAGCCATCGTTAAAAATGACGATGTCGCCTACTTTCACATCCAGCGGCTTCACTTCGCCATTTTCAAGGATGCGGCCATTGCCAACAGCCAGCACTTCGCCACGCGTGGATTTACCCGCAGCGGAGCCGGTCAGAACGATGCCGCCAGCAGATTTAGATTCAATTTCTTTACGCTTGACGATCACGCGATCATGCAATGGACGAATATTCATTGATAGCTCTCCTTTGAGAAAGTCCGTATCAGTTAGGGATTGAGCCGGCCCATGAAGGTTTCCGGCTGGTGCCCAGAGAGATGGGGTTGGGGTTTTCCCCCTTCAAGGGGGGAAAAGAAAAAATTTTTGGTTTTTTTTATCGCGAATCGCGATCCTGGTCTTCGAGGCGCTTAGGGCCGGCGTCTTTGCGCTGATACTCGCCGTCAAAGGTATTGCCGCCCTGCGACGAGGCGCCAAAACCGCCGCCCGGCATCCGGCCAAAGCGCAAATGCGGCATCAGGCGCAGGGTAATGAGTTTTTGTACCGGCGGCAGTAACAGCAGCAGGCCTAAGAAATCGGTAAAGAAGCCCGGCAGCAGCAGCAACAGACCGGCAATGATCAGCGACACGCTCTTCAGCATCTCCGCCGCCGGGCTCTCGCCCGCTTCCATTTTCTGCTGCATCAGCATCAGGTTTTTAAAGCCCTGGTTGCGTACCAGCGACATCCCAATGACCGAGGTGAAAATCACCAGCAGTAAGGTCAGAAAAACGCCGAAAACATGCGCCACCTGAATAAAGATGGAAATTTCAATGTAGATGTAAAGAAAGAAAGCGATAAAGGGTATCCAGCGCACCGGGTTCTCCTGTAAAAAGCAGGCGCCTTCAGGCGCCTTAGAAATAGATGTGCAAACGCATATACACTGAGATGGAGGCGCCTTAGTCAAAGTTCAATCACTTTGCACGGAGATTTTTTCTGGAAATTTTTAAGCGGTGACCCATTTCACAGTTTAATAATTGTCGTCAGACGCGGCCGGGAATAAGTGATCCAGGTTACTGCTTTTCGCTATCATCAGCATATGATCGTGGGCACCAGACCGATTAAGGACATAAATGTCGGTCATTTTACTTCCATAACCACATATATCCTGTGCGTTTGGTGCATTCTTAGTCAGCTTAAGTAAGAAGGTTCACATGTTAAACAACATTCGTATCGAAGAAGATTTGTTGGGTACCAGGGAAGTTCCAGCGGATGCCTATTACGGTGTTCATACTCTGCGAGCGATTGAAAACTTTTACATCAGCAACAGCAAAATCAGCGATATTCCTGAATTTGTTCGCGGCATGGTAATGGTGAAAAAGGCGGCGGCGCTGGCCAACAAAGAGTTGCAGACCATTCCGCGCAAAATCGCCGACACGATTATCGCCGCCTGCGATGAAGTGCTGAATAACGGAAAATGCATGGATCAGTTCCCGGTAGATGTCTACCAGGGCGGCGCGGGCACTTCCGTTAACATGAACACCAACGAAGTGCTGGCGAACATTGGCCTTGAGCTGATGGGGCATCAGAAAGGGGAATACCAGTTCCTCAATCCCAACGATCATGTGAACAAATGCCAGTCCACTAACGACGCCTACCCGACCGGTTTCCGCATCGCGGTTTACGCCTCTATCGTGAAACTGATCGACGCCATCAAAGAGCTGGGCGAAGGCTTCCAGCGCAAGGCTGTAGAATTTGAAAACATCCTGAAAATGGGCCGCACTCAGCTTCAGGACGCGGTGCCGATGACCCTCGGCCAGGAGTTCCACGCATTCAACGTGCTGCTGAACGAAGAGACCAAAAACCTGCTGCGTACTGCGGAACTGCTGCTGGAAGTGAACCTCGGCGCGACCGCTATCGGCACCCGTCTTAATACGCCTGACGGCTACCAGCAGCTGGCGGTGCAGAAACTCGCGGAAGTCAGCAATCTACCGGTCGTTCCGGCGGAAGACCTGATCGAAGCGACCTCCGACTGCGGCGCTTACGTCATGGTGCACAGCTCGCTCAAACGCCTGGCGGTAAAACTCTCCAAGATCTGTAATGACCTGCGTCTGCTCTCGTCGGGTCCGCGCGCGGGCTTAAACGAAATCAACCTGCCGGAGCTGCAGGCGGGTTCATCCATCATGCCTGCCAAAGTGAACCCGGTCGTGCCGGAAGTCGTGAACCAGGTCTGCTTTAAAGTCATCGGCAACGACACCACCGTGACCATGGCCTCTGAAGCCGGTCAGCTGCAGCTGAACGTGATGGAGCCGGTGATCGGCCAGGCGATGTTTGAGTCGATTCATATTCTGACCAACGCCTGCTACAACCTGCTGGAAAAATGCGTCAACGGCATTACCGCGAATAAAGAAGTGTGCGAAGGCTACGTCTACAACTCTATCGGTATCGTCACCTATCTCAACCCGTTTATCGGCCACCACAATGGCGATATCGTCGGGAAGATTTGCGCCGAAACCGGCAAGAGCGTGCGTGAAGTCGTGCTGGAGCGCGGTCTGCTGACCGAAGCAGAGCTGGACGATATCTTCTCCGTCCAGAACCTGATGCATCCGGCTTACAAAGCAAAACGCTATACCGATGAAAGCGAACAGTAATCTCCTTTCGCGGTACACTAAAAAGGCACGTCTTCGGACGTGCCTTTTTCGTTTAATGGATACCAAATTATAACTTTTAATTATCCAATAATTAACCATCAAGGAAGCCATCATGATAGTTGTCGAACTTATCATCGTTTTACTGGCCATTTTTCTTGGCGCCAGGCTTGGGGGCATCGGCATCGGGTACGCCGGGGGGCTGGGAGTGCTGGTCCTCGCCGCGATTGGGGTGAAACCCGGTAATATTCCTTTTGACGTTATCTCCATCATCATGGCGGTGATCGCCGCTATCTCCGCCATGCAGGTCGCGGGCGGGCTCGATTTCCTGGTTAATCAGACGGAAAAGCTGCTGCGCAAAAACCCTAAATACATCACGATACTGGCGCCGATCGTCACGTACTTTCTGACGATTTTCGCCGGTACCGGGAATATCTCGCTCGCCACGCTGCCGGTTATCGCCGAAGTGGCGAAGGAACAGGGCGTGAAGCCCTGCCGTCCGCTCTCCACCGCGGTGGTCGCCGCGCAGATAGCCATTACCGCGTCGCCTATCTCCGCCGCCGTGGTGTATATGTCCTCGGTGATGGAAGGCCACGGCGTCAGCTACATTCATCTGCTGATGGTGGTGATGCCGTCCACGCTCGCGGCCGTACTGGTGATGTCGTTTCTGGTCTCCGTGCTGTTTAACTCGAAGCTTTCCGACGATCCGGTTTACCTCAAACGGCTGGAGGAAGGGTTAATCGAACTGCGCGGCGACAAGCAAATCGACATCAAACCGCGCGCCAAAACCTCCGTGTGGCTGTTCCTGGTAGGTGTTATCTGCGTCGTGGCGTATGCGATTATCAACAGCCCAAGCCTGGGCCTGGTGGCGAAACCGCTGATGAACACCACCAGCGCTATCCTTATCATTATGCTGAGCGTCGCGACGCTCATTACGCTTATCTGCCGCGTGGAAACCGACACCATTCTGAACTCCAGCACCTTTAAAGCCGGGATGAGCGCCTGTATCTGTATCCTCGGCGTGGCGTGGCTTGGCGACACCTTCGTTTCCGCCAATATCGACTGGATCAAAGCGACGGCGGGCAGCGTGATTCAGGGCCATCCGTGGCTGCTGGCGCTGATTTTCTTTATCGCCTCCGCGCTGCTTTACTCCCAGGCGGCGACCGCAAAAGCGCTGATGCCGATGGCGCTGGCGCTGAACGTCTCCCCGCTGACGGCAGTCGCCTCTTTTGCCGCCGTTTCCGGCCTGTTTATTCTGCCGACCTACCCGACGCTGGTCGCCGCCGTGCAGATGGACGATACCGGCACCACGCGCATTGGCCGCTTCGTCTTTAACCATCCGTTCTTTATTCCGGGCACGCTCGGCGTCGTGCTCTCCGTCTTCTTTGGTTTCCTGCTGGGCAGCGTGATGCTGTGATCCTTCCGGGGCGCTGCGGCGCCCCTTTTTACTTCGCGGTATCCCACGCCTGCGCGCATCGCTAACGCGCGCTTCTCTGCCGTTGTATAGTAGCCGTTCACACTTTTCAGGCTGGAGGGCTTTATGCTGGATGAAAACACCATTACTCACGCCGCGCCGGACGCGGTCGTTGTGCTCTGCACCGCGCCGGACGAAGCCACCGCGCAGGATCTGGCGGCTAAAGCGCTGGCGGAAAACCTCGCCGCCTGCGTGACGCTATTGCCGGGCGCCACGTCGCTCTATTACTGGGAAGGGAAACTGGAGCAAGAGTACGAAGTGCAGATGGTGTTAAAAAGCGATACCACGCGCCAGCAGGCGCTGCTGACGTGTCTTAAAACGCATCACCCTTATCAGACCCCCGAACTGCTGGTGATCCCTGTCATTCATGGAGATAAAGACTACCTCTCATGGCTCAACGCATCCTTACGCTGATCCTGCTTTTTTGCAGCGCTCAGGCCCCGGCCTCGCTGTTCGGCCAGCAGAACGCCTCGCAGTTCGTGCCGGCAGACCAGGCCTTCGCCTTTGATTTTCAGCAGCAGCAAAACCAGCTGACGCTGAACTGGCAGATCAAGCCCGGCTACTATCTTTATCGCCAGCAAATTCACGTGACGCCCGCCAACGCGAGCGTGTCGCCGCCTGCGCTCCCCACCGGGGAGCCGCATGAAGATGAGTTCTTCGGCAAAAGCGAAATCTACCGCGACGCGCTCAGCGTGCCGATCACGGTGGAGCAGGCCTCACCCGGCGCGACGCTAACGGTGACGTACCAGGGCTGCGCCGCCGCCGGTTTCTGCTATCCGCCGGAAACCCGTACGGTGCCGCTGAGCGCGGTCGAACAGAAGAACAGCGTGAAACCCGAAGCCGCACAGCCTTCGCCCACAACCGACGAGCAGACCAGCGACAGCGGCGATGCGCCGACAGCCACGCTGCCATTCTCGGCGCTCTGGGCGCTGCTCATCGGCATTGGCGTCGCTTTCACGCCCTGCGTGCTGCCGATGTACCCGCTTATCTCCGGCATCGTGCTGGGCGGCGAAAAACGCCTTTCCACCCGGCGCGCGCTGCTGCTGGCGTTTATCTACGTACAGGGCATGGCGCTCACTTACACCGCGCTGGGGCTAATTGTCGCCGCCGCGGGCCTGCAATTCCAGGCGGCGCTGCAAAGCCCGTGGGTGCTGGTGGCGCTCTCCGTAGTCTTTATTCTTCTGGCGCTCTCTATGTTCGGGCTCTTTACGCTGCAACTGCCCGCATCGCTGCAAACGCGCCTGACACTGATGAGCAACCGCCAGCGCGGCGGCTCGCCGGGCGGCGTTTTTGCGATGGGCGCGATTGCAGGGCTTATCTGCTCGCCCTGCACCACCGCGCCGCTCAGCGCCATTCTGCTCTACATCGCCCAGAGTGGTAATCTGTGGCTTGGCGGCGGCACGCTGTATCTCTATGCGCTGGGTATGGGGCTGCCGTTAATTCTGGTCACCGTTTTCGGCAACCGGCTGTTGCCCAAAAGCGGCCCGTGGATGGAGCAGGTCAAAACCGCGTTCGGCTTTGTTATCCTGGCGTTGCCGGTGTTTCTGCTGGAGCGAATAGTGGGCGAACCGTGGGGGTTGCGGCTCTGGAGCGCGCTTGGCATCGCGTTCTTCGGCTGGGCGTTTATCGTAAGCCTGAACGCGAGCAAACCCTGGATGCGCACGGTACAGATCGTTTTTCTGGGCGCCGCGTTAATTTGCGCCCGCCCGTTGCAGGACTGGGCTTTCGGCGCACCGACGGCGGGCTCCCAGGCGCATCTGGCTTTCACCCGTATCGCCACGGTGGACGATCTCGATCGCGCGCTGGCGCAGGCCAAAGGCAAGCCGGTGATGCTCGATCTCTACGCCGACTGGTGCGTCGCCTGTAAAGAGTTTGAGAAATACACGTTCAGCGCGCCAGACGTGCAGCGCGCGCTCGACGGCACCGTGCTGTTGCAGGCAGACGTTACCGCCAACAGCGCAGCCGATGTGGCTTTGCTGAAACGCCTTAACGTGCTCGGATTGCCCACAATTATTTTCTTCGATGCGCAGGGCAATGAGATCCCGAACGGCCGCGTCACTGGTTTTATGGACGCACCCGCGTTTGCAACGCATTTGCACAATCGCCTGCGGTAAACAACACTTGGGTGGGAGAAACCGTTGGGCTAAACGGAGAGGAGTAGACCGTGCAACGTGAAGAAGTGCTTGAGCAGGCCCTGCATGTCCTTGAACAGGAAGGGATTGCTAATACCACGCCGGAAATGGTGGCCGCCGCTGTGCAGTGTCCGACGGAAGAGATCCACCGCTACTGGCCGGATCGCGAAGCGCTGCTGTATGACGCGCTGCGCTATTTAAGCCAGCGTGTGGACGCCTGGCGTCGCCAGCTGATTTACAACGAGGAGCTGAGCGCGGAACAAAAACTGATGGCGCGCTATCAGGCGCTGACGGATTGCGTCAGTCAGGATCGCTATCCCGGCTGTCTGTTTATCGCCGCCTGCACGTTTTATCCGGAGGCGTCGCACCCTATTCATCAGTTAGCAGATCAGCAAAAACGCGCGGCGTACCACTATACGCACGAGCTGCTGACGCAGCTCGAAGTGGACGATCCGGCGATGGTTGCCGAGCAGATGGAGCTGGTGCTGGAAGGCTGCCTGAGCCGTCTGCTGGTAAAACGCAGCCAGGCGGACGTGGATACCGCGCGCCGTCTCGCCGAAGATATCCTGCGTTTCGCCCAGTGTCGCCAGGGCGGCGCGCTGACCTGATAACCCCTTAACAGGCGCATTTTTGACTGAAAATCAGCCAGTCAGCACAGATTGACCGATTTTTTATGACAAAGCCGTTGACGCCTTCGGGCCTTTACGGTTTAATGCGCCCCGTTGCCCGGATAGCTCAGTCGGTAGAGCAGGGGATTGAAAATCCCCGTGTCCTTGGTTCGATTCCGAGTCCGGGCACCACTCATTTAAAGAACCCGCCCACAAGGCGGGTTTTTGCTTTTGGCTAGCCGGACTCTTCATCGAACTGCGTTCGATGATTCGCACCCTACCCGCCTCCTCTCCTTTCCCGCTGCTCTCAGATACTTTCATCGTTATACTTGCTGGATGCTCATTCACGGGATAACTGCATGTCGACTGCCATCCTGAACCGCCGCTGGCAACGCCCTGGCGCGCTGCTGTTAACGCTCTGCGCGCTGGGCGTGGCGTTTTTCCTCTACAGCCACTGGAGCGCCTTCGTACAAGGGGTGTTTAACCTCCAGATCGCGCTGCACCGTTATCTGGTGCTCTATCTTTTACAACTCAATAACCACCAGTATACCGGCGGCATCTGGCTTATCAGCGGCGCGTTTATTTACGGCGTGCTGCACGCCATCGGGCCGGGTCACGGCAAATTTATCGTCAGCGCGTATATCGCCACCAACCGCGAAAGCCTCTTCGCGGCAAGGCTGGTGCCGCTCGCGGGCAGCCTGATGCAGGGCGTCAGCGCCATTGCGTTTGTCTTTATCCTGGCGGTGGGCTTTAACCTGGCCTCCGGCGATCTCAGCCAGAGCCGCTGGTATCTCGAAAAGGCGAGCGCGCTGCTTATCGGCGCGTTTGGGCTGTTTCTTATTCTGCGCGCCGCAAAAAGCCTGCGCGCGCCGCGCCTGAAAATTCATACGTTGACACCCGCGCCACCGCACACGGAAAACTGCGGCTGCGGCCATCACGGCGTCGGCAGGGAAACCCATGAGAGCGACTGGCGCGCCCGGCTTGGCGTTATCGCCGCCATCGGCGCGCGGCCCTGTAGCGGCGCGATCATGATTATGTTGTTTGCCAATGCGCTGGGCATGGCGAGCTGGGGAGTGGCCGCGGTGATGTCGATGGCGATCGGCACAGCGCTCTCCATTATGGCGCTGTCGCTCGGCGTACAGTATGCCCGCCGCACCACCACACGGCTCTTTGGCGCGCAAACCACGGCAGGTCAGGCGCAGCGGATCGCCGCTCTGCTGCGAATCGCAGGCGGGCTGGCGCTGCTGCTGTTCGCCGCCGTCCTGTTCATGACGGTGATCCCCGTCAGCCCGAACGGTGATTACATCGCCGCAGGCTGCTAAGAGCCGTAATGCCACAACCGGATAACAGGCGAGTACGCCCTCGCCTGCTACACTCGAAAACGCGAACCGGAAGGCCGGTTTATTACTTACTCATCGCGCGGGATAACATTATGTCTCAAAACGAATATCAGCCACCTAAAGTCTGGACCTGGGAACCGCAAACTGGCGGCGCCTTTGCAAACATCAACCGTCCTGTTGCGGGGCCGACGCATGAGAAAACCCTGCCGGTCGGCAAACACCCGTTGCAGCTCTATTCGCTCGGCACGCCGAACGGCCAGAAAGTAACTATCCTGCTGGAAGAGCTGCTGGCGCTCGGCATCAGCGGCGCGGAATATGACGCGCATCTGATTCGCATTAATGAAGGCGATCAGTTTTCCAGCGGTTTCGTTGAGGTTAACCCCAATTCCAAGATCCCGGCGCTGCTGGACCGCTCCGTCACGCCCGCGGTGCGCGTGTTTGAATCCGGCGCGATCCTGCTTTATCTCGCCGATAAGTTCGGGCAGTTCCTGCCGGAAGATTACGCCGGACGCGCCGAAGCGCTGAACTGGCTGTTCTGGTTGCAGGGATCAGCGCCCTATCTCGGCGGCGGTTTCGGCCACTTCTATCATTATGCGCCGCAGAAAATCGAGTACGCGATTAACCGCTTCACCATGGAAGCGAAACGCCAGCTTGATGTGCTGGACCGTCAGCTTGCGCAGCACCGCTTTATCGCAGGCGATGCCTATTCGATTGCCGATATCGCCATCTGGCCGTGGTACGGCAACCTGATTATCGGTGGGCTGTATGAGGCGAGTAAATTCCTGCAGGTTGATGAATATAAAAATGTGAAACGGTGGGCGGAAGCGGTCGCGCAGCGTCCGGCAGTCCAGCGTGGGCGCATCGTTAACCGCACCTGGGGCCCGCTCAACGAGCAGCTTCACGAGCGCCACGACGCCTCCGATTTTGAGCTGCAAACCGAAGACAAACGCAGCGCGTAAGCCACAAAAAAGCCTCGTCGCTGACGAGGCTTTTTTTATGCGCGTGACGGTTAACGCAGATCTTTCACCGCGACGTGATCCATATCGTCAAACACCTGATTCTCGCCCACCATTCCCCAGATAAAGGTATACGCGCGCGTTCCAACGCCAGAGTGAATCGACCAGCTCGGCGAAATCACAGCCTGCTCGTTTTGCACCACAATATGCCGCGTCTCCTGCGGCTGGCCCATCATGTGAAAGACGCAGCTGTTCTCTTCCAGACCAAAATAGAAATACACCTCCATGCGACGCTCGTGCGTGTGACACGGCATCGTATTCCACAGGTTCCCCGGCGCCAGCTCGGTCAGGCCCATGCTGAGCTGGCAGGTCTCCAGCACGTCAGGAATAAAATATTTATTGATGGTGCGGCGATTGCTGGTCACGTCCTCGCCGAGATGCACCGGGGAGACATCCGCCGGCGTCACGCGCCGGGTCGGGAATGTCGTGTGGGCCGGCGCGCAGTTATAGTAAAAACGGGCCGGGTTCCCCGCCTCCACGCTCTCAAACACCACTTCTTTCGCGCCCTTGCCGACATACAAGCCGTCGCGACTGTTCATTTCATAGCGCGTGCCGTCTACGGTAATAAGCCCCGGCCCGCCGATATTGATCACGCCAAGCTCGCGGCGCTCCAGAAAATAGCTCACGCCCAGTTGTTTACCCACTTCGCTGCCCACGCTCACCGTGCGGTTTACCGGCATCACGCCGCCCACAATGATGCGGTCGATATGGCTGTACGTCATCGTGTACTCATCAGCCACAAAAATCTTCTCGATTAAGAACTCGCTGCGAAGCCCGGCGGTATCCAGGGTTTTCGCGTGCTCGCTATGAATGCTTTGACGAACGTCCATTCTGACTCCTCGTGACGTTGCGGGGAACCGTGCCCCCGGTATCAGATAAGCGTAAAAAACCCAATTAAATAACAATGGATTTACATAAGTTTTCGCTGCGTTTGATGCTATCAAACATGTGAATCAATAATGTGATCGAGATAACCAAAACAGCGTTTCATTTCTATTGAATCAATATTCCACAAGAGAGATAGTAGCACCAGTTACTTCAATAGCGGGATAAGTCGCCACCAGACCATTCTCCATTCTTATAAAGATGATGATAGCCGCCGCTGCCTCACCACGGCTGCCCTACGCAAAAAACCAAACTAAGTCGATGAAAATAAATAATTTTTGTCGAGGGACACTTTTGACTTTAATTCAGCCTGGGCTGAATAAAACCGCTGAGGTTTATCATGAAGATTAAAGCTACGATGGAACGCATTCCGGGAGGGATGATGCTTATCCCGCTGTTACTGGGAGCGATTTTAAATACGCTGGCGCCGGAAACCGGCAATTATTTCGGTTCGTTTACTAAAGGAATGATTAGCGGAACGGTGCCTATTCTCGCCGTCTGGTTTTTCTGTATTGGCGCCTCTATTGATTTACGCGCAACCGGAACGGTATTGCGTAAATCCGGCACGCTGGTACTGACTAAAATCGCCGTGGCCTGGGTGGTGGCGATGATTGCGGCGTCTTTTATTCCGGACACCGGCATCCAGACCGGCTTTTTCGCCGGGCTGTCGGTACTGGCTATCGTCTCTGCGATGGACATGACCAACGGCGGTCTTTACGCCAGCCTGATGAACCAGTACGGCACGAAGGAAGAGTCCGGCGCGTTTGTGCTGATGTCGCTGGAATCGGGCCCACTGATGACGATGGTGATTCTGGGCTCCGCCGGTCTCGCTTCTTTTGAGCCGCATCACTTCATCGGCGCGGTGCTGCCGTTTCTGATTGGCTTTACGCTCGGCAACCTTGACCACGATCTGCGTGCGTTCTTCAGTAAAGCCACACCCGTGCTGATCCCGTTCTTCGGCTTCGCGCTGGGCAATACCATCAATCTGCGCGTGATTATGGAAACGGGCCTCCTGGGCATTGTACTGGGCGTAGGAGTGATCATTATCACCGGCATTCCGTTGATTATGGCGGATAAATTCCTGGGCGGCGGCAACGGTACGGCAGGCGTGGCGGCCTCTTCGGCAGCGGGCGCGGCGGTCGCGAACCCGGTCATCATCGCGCAAATCAACCCGGCATTTGAACCGGTCGCTGCCTCAGCCACGGCGCTGGTGGCCGCGAGCGTCATCGTGACGGCGATTCTGGTGCCCATCATTACCGCGCTTTATGCCCGGCATGTGGCGAAACAGGCGCCTGCGGCGCCGCATACTGAAAGTGCCAGCACGACCACCCTGCACCGGTAAAGACGGATACCCGTAATAAGAAACCCCGCTGGCGCGGGGTTTTTTAGCGGTCAGAGCAGGAAAATCTCTTCCATCAGCGCATTGACCAGCCGCCTTGCGGAGCAGATCCGCGGCATACCCAGCGACACGCTCTGCCAGGTTTGCGTCACCGACCAGCTGACCGGCTGGCGCTCCCCGTCATGCTCCGCGCCCAGCCAGCAGAGCATATCTTTATGCTCCAGCAGGCCCGGCTGCGGCGGCGTGTGCAGCCATTGCTGATAGAAATGCCGCGTGTGGGGCGATGCATTAACACTGTGCGCCAGCCGGAGAGTCGTTTCGTCATACACCGGTTGCAACAGCGCGTTTTTTTCATCCGGCTCGCCTAAGCGCAAGGCGTCGCCGAACGCGCCCCAGCGCAACTCCTCCAGCGCCACGTAACAGCGCCCGGCGGGCGACCAGCCGTTAAACTCGCCGTTTTTCCAGCGCGCCATGACTTCGCCCACGTGGCGCTGCGCCGCCGCCGCTAAATCCTGCTGGCGCAATTGCGCCTCCAGCCGCGCGGCGCTATGTTGATAGTGCCCGGCCGTCACCTCAAGCGCCTGTGCGAAAGGCGCTGAAACGCCCTTCTCACTAAGACGCTGGCTGCGGCGCGCCAGGGCCTGCGCCGTCAGGCTTAACGCCAGATGCCCGGGCGGGCTCTGGCGCGAAAGCGATTCCAGCCTGTGCAGCGTCGCCATCTCCGGCGGGGCCACCGCAGGCCCGGCGGGGACCAGCAACTTTTGCAGCCGATCGCGCACCTTTTGATGCTGCGGATGCGAACGGCCGTAGCGCTCTTCTTCTTCGCCCTTCGCCAGGTCCACCATCAATCGCCCGCGCAATGCGCGCAAATGTCGGCCCGGCCCTTCCACCAGTGACCCGTTCATGGCGTTCAGTGCTCCACGGAAAACAGCGTCTGGATATCATCACGCAGCGCACGCGCGTCCTCGTTAATGTCACGCGCAGTGCGGGCGCACTGTTGTAGCTTCTCACGCAGCGCGTTGCGCGCCGTTTCGCTCTGCTGGCGCGCCGCGAGGCTCTGCTGAAGATTCGCTTCAATCGCCGCCATCGCCATCTGGAACTCGGCGAAAAACGTCGCCATGCCCGCCGTCACGGAGATATCCACCTGGGCATTCATCGCCTGGCGGATCTGCGCGCAGAAGCGACTAACGTAACGGCTGAGCGTCTGCTTCAGTTCCTGCAGGTTGATCACGTAGCGCGAACGCATGGCGGTACAGTCATCCCACCCCAGATCCTTGCTGGTGATCCAGCGCGCCACGGTACCGCGCACGCCGTTATTACGCGACGCGCTGGCGACCGGCACGCTCTCTTCTTCAATGACATCGTTAAAGAGCTGATGCGCGTTGAAGTTAAGCTGGCTGCGCTGAAAAACCGGCAGCGTGATATGCGCGCGAAAGCCGGTACGCCGCAGCCCTTCAGTCACGCGCAGTTCCAGCGGCGCCAGGGCGGCGCGCAGGATATCCCCAAGCGCCGTCTCCAGATCGCTGAAGTGGGCGGCGAGATCGCGGGTCAGATTCTCCTGCACCGACAGCAGGATCAGCTCGCAGGAGGCGCGAATTTTATGCAACAGCATCCGCGCGTCGCTCTCCTGATCCAGAATCAGCTGTTCGCTGCCCGCATCGAAATCGCTTCCCCATGTCACCGCGCGCCGCACCGGGCTGCTGAGTGAAAGCGACGGCACCTTGCCCGTCTCAAAATAGCTGGCGATATCCGCCAGTACCTTCTGTTCATGACCCGCAATAGTTTCCGACGCGCGCCCCAGCGCCTGAACAACCTGTTCCTGAATGGCTTTGCTGGCGTCTGCCTGGCAACGTTTTAGCTGTGCGATGTCATTATTCATTTGAGAGATACTCTCCACCAGTTGGTCATTTGCGATATCGAGCCCCTGACAACGAAAATCCAGGTAGTCTCGGGTGCATTGCGCAGAGTGAATTAATTTTGCGCAGGCCGAACGCAGCGCGTAGAGCGAAGCGTGAGCGTGCGCGGTGTGCAGAATCGCCCGAATGGGCGCTTCGAAAAGGGAGTCTTCCCACAGCAGATCGGCGGCGTGGCGCAGGTGCGCGGCGTCGGTGAAGTCGGCATGACGCCAGCGGCGGCCCAGTGCCGCTTCGGCGAAATCCTGCACCCAGCGCTGCTCGTCATACGGCGGCAGCGTGCCGTGCGCGGCAAGCTCCTGACGCGCG
This sequence comes from Cronobacter turicensis z3032, assembly GCA_000027065.2. Lineage (NCBI taxonomy): Bacteria > Pseudomonadati > Pseudomonadota > Gammaproteobacteria > Enterobacterales > Enterobacteriaceae > Cronobacter > Cronobacter turicensis. Next base: position 3,877,633 of record FN543093.2, read on the forward strand.
CGATTGGCCAGATAGCCCCACATAGAAGAAACCGGGAAAATATGCGCCGGATCGATGGCGCCTTTCATCAGCGTCCCGGCGACCAACGCCCGCACCTGATCTTCATCGTCGCTGTTGCGATCCAGTTGATCGAACTTATTCACCAGCGCGTAGAGCGGCACCGATTCCCCCACCGCCGCGAGCGCCATGCGCACCTCTTCATCGGAGGTGGATTTCAGCTGCGTGTAATCCATCACCGCCAGTACGGCGGAGGCGCGGGCGATCTGCTCCTGTAACATCTTTTGCAGGTGCGGCTGTCCGGCTTCGTTCGGGCCGGGCGTGTCCAGCAGCGTCAGTTGGCCAAGCCCTCGTTCCATACCTGCAAGGTGAGTAAACTCCACCTCTATCACTGGAATATGTTCGATGGCCGCATACGCGCGAAACGGGAACGGCACATCAAGCACGGCCGAGAGCCGTACCAGATCGTTTAAGCTTTTCAGACAGTGGAAAATCGGCTGGGCGCCGAGATAGTGTTTTTCAAACGAGGTGCCGTTAAGGATGCGCGCCAGCAGAGCGTCCATGTCACGGTCGATTTCAAGACGCAGCGTCAGGGTGTCGCGTGAAGCGTTTTGTAAGCGCGCGCGTAGCGCCTGCATCAGGGTTTCTATAGGCCCGGCGTGCGAGAAATGCAGCACGGGCTCTGTCTGGCCTGGCGTGTGGCGAATCAGCGTCGGCAGCGCCGTCATGGGGCGATTGCGGTTCGGCAGGACTTCTTTGCCGACAATCGCGTTGATAGTGGTCGATTTGCCTGCCTTCATGGTGCCGACAATCGCGAGCACCATCTCCTGCTGGGTCGTTTTTCGCAGCTCAGCCTGCAGCATCTCCTGCTGCGCCTCTAGCCCGCGTAAGGAAAAATGAAGGGGATGCACGGCGGCGCGTTGTCGGCTGGTAACGTTCCCACGATCGCTCTGCACCGCCAGCGGCATTTGTTTCAGGGCGCTAAGATTATACAACGCCAGCTGAAGCAGCCGTTCCGCTTCCTGATTCATTTCAAATACAGTCTGTGTGTGCATGAAAAATCTTTCCTTAACACAAATTAAATGACCTTTTGCCTTATCTTTTTATTAGCTCAATGCGGCTTTTATAATTACGTGTGGAAAATATCCTGCGCGTCACAACGCTACCTGACGGAAACGTGGCGTAAAAAAATGCCATACCATCGTTGTGGTAAAATATGCATGAGACGATGGGAAAGGTTTCAAACCTTCATCTTCGTCAGGAAACCTAATAATCACTCTGTAAGACCAGTAGGCTGATCGATTTTTCAGAGCGAAAGAATATATCCTCACATCGGCCATTTGACAAAAATGTTCCGACTTCAGGGGATGGATTTAATAATTCAAACCAACATTAACCGCTCCAGAATAACACCGCCTGGCAATAAATCACGATATATGTTTTATCACTGCCAGTAAAAATGCTATCCCGCGTCAGACCCTGCGCGTTCGCGCCGCAGAGACAGGCCCGTAAAACGTAAGGGTTTAGGGTATAATCCCGCCTTTCATGCGCGCCGCGTAAACGGCCGCTTCTTGCGCAGCCCTCTTTTGCTGCCCCATTGGTTCACTTTGAGGAGAAACCATGTCACTACCAGCCTGCCCGCAATGCGGTTCTGAATATACTTATCTGGATAATAATCTTTACGTCTGCCCGGAGTGCGCCCACGAGTGGCGCGAAGGCGAAACCAGCGCAGAGAACGACGCGCTGGTGGTCAAGGATGCCAACGGCAACCTGTTGGTCGATGGCGACAGCGTCACAATTGTTAAGGATCTCAAGGTTAAAGGCAGTTCGTCGATGCTGAAGATTGGCACCAAAGTCAAAAACATCCGTCTGGTGGAAGGCGATCACAACATCGACTGTAAAATCGACGGCTTCGGTCCGATGAAGCTCAAATCTGAGTTCGTCAAAAAAAGCTGACGGCGCCTCAGGCCGCATTTTTCCTGGGCTGGCAGCCTTCGCTGCCAGCTTCAGGCCGCTTAGCCGCACATCAACTGGACGGAGCTCTGCTCAGAATAAAATAGCGTGCTCGCCCGATTTATCCCCGTGTTTCTTATGGACGGCTCCCTCCCACTGACGCGCCGTTAACGTGATTCCCCGCTTATTTTCACGTACTCTTTAAAAAAAGAATTAAAGAAATCAGAAAAGAAGCGTAAAATACAAACCAGATAACCCCCTCCTGTAAATACCCTTTAAAATCAACAAAATAAATAACAACTACACTTAAATGAAGCACCGCTTAACTTTTCACCAATTTCTTTTAGGAATATTATTAAAAGCAGCAAAATAAAATATTAATTCTCGTCGCTAAATATAATTATAAAATAACCAAAGAAAATATAAACCGGGAAAGTAACATCTTTAAAAATACTCTTTGCGGCGTCACAAATATAATTTAAGAAAAATAATGTTCTTTTTTCTTACCTGACTTAAGCCGAATATTAACATCTCTCATCGATGATTCCGTTAAAGGCAGGGCGATCTTCTCCTCCCTTTATTGCCTCACAATTCATCTGGCTGTCATGTTTGTTTAACAGTAGGGTCATATTAGGCCGTCAGGATGTGCGGCAACCTGCTTCCGGCGGCGTCCAGGACGTCCCGCAGCGTAGCGCAGCAGTATGGAGATTCTGATGACGTTAAATACCGCCTTTGATTCACCGGTGCATGATGCACAGCAGTGCTTTCGCCGCCTGCTAAAGGCCATGAGCGAGCCCGGCGTGATTGTGTCCTTACAGTTGCTTCGCCACGGCTGGCAGCCGCTCGGCGTGGCCACCACCAGCGTGCTGCTTACGCTTGTCGATAACGATACCCCTGTCTGGCTTTCACCGTCACTGGCAAATGATATTGTGCGCTCTAACCTGCGCTTTCATACCGGCACGCGGATTGCCGATACGCCGGACGAGGCGGTTTTTGCTATTGCCGATGAAAACCTGAACCCGCTTTTGCCCGATCGCCTCGCCCACGGCAGCGTTATCGCGCCGGAACACAGCGTCACGCTGGTATTGCAGGTAAACAGCCTGAGCGGCGGACGTATGCTGCGCCTGACCGGCGCCGGTATCGCGGAAGAGCGCATGATCGCGCCGCAGTTGCCGGAGTGCCTGATTGAACAACTTTCCGATCGCCTGCATGCCGGCTCGCTCGGCATCGATCTGCTGCTGACCTGCGGCGATCGTCTGCTGGCTATTCCGCGCACCACGCATGTGGAAATCGCCGACAGCGGCCATTAGCGCTCATCATCTTCATCCAGCCGTTGCTCTTCTTCTTCCAGGCGACGGCGCTCTTCATCCAGACGACGCTGACGCTCATCAAGCTGCCGGTGGCGTTCCTCAAGACGTCTGCGCCGCTCGTCGTAGCGCGTACGGCTGTCATCGTCATACTGACGGTTTTCCGACGCATCACGGTCATCCGTATCCGGATGATAAGCCTCATTGATAGCCTGGGTTACTGAGTTAATGGTGTCGTTAAAGACCGCATCCAGACCGTCCGCCAGCGCATGAGTGCTGGAAAGAGAGAGTGTGGCGCAAAGCAAAACGCGAAGATGTGATTTCATAAAGCCAGCCCTGTGTTTGACTGGTCTTAAAGTAAAGAGGGCAAAGGAAGGCAGACAGCGGAGGATTCTCAAATCGGAAATCGGGCGGCGAAGACCGCCGCCCGTCATACAAAGACTACAGTTGATAGCGCTCCATCACCTGACGGTGGCGCGTTTCATCAAGACCGCCCGTCATCGCGACATCCAGCCAGTGGATCGGATGCGTCCACCCCTGGGTGAGTTCACGCAGCATCGCGTCCACTTCCAGCGGTGAGACCGACTGCGGCATCGCCAGCATAAAATAGATGCCAGGCAGCGTTTCACCGCTTTCGCTGTCGGTAACCTGATAATCCGATTCGCAATGCACCCAGATGGCGCCGCCGCGCTGGCGCACGCCGTTGACAAACGCGTTGAACGTCTCTTCGCCCGGATCGACGCCGTCGATAAACCAGCTCGGCGCGTACTCGCTCTGCTCAAGGGTTTTCACCACGTTATGCACAGGGATGAAATTCTCGCGCTCTTTTTCATCTTCCGGCGGAGTATTCAGCAGATTGGCGTCAAACACCACCGACTCGTCCATATGCTGCGGCGCTTTACGCCATGACGGCTGGAAGACGCGCGCCGTCACCGGGCCGGTACGCTGGGCAAAATAGTAATGCTCGTCGTGATTTTCGAAGAAACGCAGACGAACGGTGCCCCACTGCTCCTCGACCGGGCCGTCATCGGCGCTAAACTGCATGCCGAGACGCGCGCCAGCTTCACGCACGGTCGTCCAGTCTTCGCTGGCGCTGGCGGCCGTCAGCAGATCCCACAGGACATTGCTGGCGTCCTCTTCGCGCGCGTCCAGCATCGCCACCGCCTCTTTCAGGTACGCCGTGGCGCGGTCATAGGCTTGCTGACGCATCGCCGCCTGGCCCGCCAGCATCAGCGGCGCGATTTTCTGCTGGCCTTGCGGCGTGGCGCGCAGCGCCTGGCTTACGGACTCCAGTTTTTCCCAGTCTTCCTGCGCCTGCGCCACCTGGGCTTCAAACCACAGCGCCACGTGCGGCAGCGCATCGCGATAGCCTTCGGCGAGCGCAAAGATGTCGTCATAACGGCGCGCGTTCAGAAGTGAGGAGAGCAGATGGAACAGCGGCGAGGCCTCTTCCTGCGGATGGCGTTTCTGCCAGCCGAGCAGGAGATCCGTCGCTTCGCCCTGCGCCTGGCACGCTTCCAGCGCGGCCGCCGCCAGCATCAGCAGTTCTTCATCGTCCGGACGCTGTGCGGATGCGAGCAGCAGCCACTGGGCCTCCTGCTCAGGATCGCGCGTCACGCCTTCCTGCTGACCGCGCTCTTCAAGCCACGCCATCAGCGAGTCGGCAGGCACCGGCAACTCCACCTGCGTTTCCATGCCCGCAACCTGGCTTGCAAACGCCGCCAGCGCGGCGTCTTCATCGTGCGGGTTACGCAGTTTTGCGGCGCACTGCTGCGCCAGCATCAGGGCTCGACGGGCGACCCAGGTCGCGCCGCGCGCCAGCGCCAGGCTGATATGGGTTTTCGCGACGATAACCGCTTCGCGCCACGCCTGCGCTTCCAGGCGCTGCTCCAGAATCAGCTGCAGCGCGCTGCCGGTCTGCCAGTTGTTGTAAGTCGGGTTAAGGCGAACCAGTTGCTCCACCACGCGCACCCAGCGCATGCGGTTATAGGCAGTGAGTCGGTCCCACGGCAGCAGCCATTCGCGGGCGTCTTCTTCACGGCCCATCAGCGCCAGCACTTCCGCCTTCATCATCATCATGACCTGGCGGGTCTGCTCGCTGCTGTTTTCCATCTCGTCTTCATGGAGCTTATCGATGATCGCCAGCGCTTCGTCATAACGGCCCAGCAACATCAGCGCCTGCGCTTCGTTCTCTTTCAGGCCGTTAACGTCCTCTTCGCCCGCCGCGCGGCGCTTTTCCATCTGTTGCTGCACAAACGCCAGCGCCTCTTCAACCTGACCTTTGTCGACCATCGCAAAGAACTGCTCCTCAGAAAGACACAGGAAGCAGCTGCGCAGCGGAGTGATTTTCGAGAGCGTCTCCTGGCAGACGGCGATACGCTCGTCCGCCCAACCGGGGCCGTCCACGTTGCTGTAGCAGGCGCTCAGATCCTGGGTGACGCAAATCGACTGCGGGCACTCAGCGGCATCGGCCTGATGGGCGCGCTCAAACAGCGCGACGACATCGCCCAGCGCTTTTTCACCTTCGCCAAGGTTGCCGATGCGATGACGCATCTCCCAGTGGCCCACCATAACTTCAATCCACGGATTGCCCGCGGTCTTTTTCAGCGCGCGCGCTTCCGGCAGCAGCGCTTCTGTTTTACCGGTCTGAACTTCAACAATGGATTCGATCAGCTTATCGACATGTTGCGTGATCCAGGGTTTGCCGGCTTCTTCCAGGTCCCGCTGATATTGCTCATACCATGCCCAGATATCCATTAGTTGCTTCCTTCTGTTGTCGGTGTAATAAGTTGCGCCGTGATGCAACTGAATGTCTCCAGCGCCTGGCGAAAGTCGTATTCACGGGAATCGCCCGTGGCCAGAGCAAGAATAATTTTGAGGCTTTTCAGCAGTTGCGTGGCGCCAGGCGCGATGGGCCGCCCGGCACGCCAGGCCTGTGATAACGCTTTTACCGCAGGATTATTAAAGTTAATGTAGAGGCGCACCGGCGCCTGCTGCTCGATTTTGCTGGCAAACTGACGCGCCAGCATCAGCGCGGCGGTGCTCATACGGCGATCGGCGTCGTCCTGCTCAAGGCGCGCTTTAAGTTCGGCATCGCGGTTTACTACCATCACCAGCGGCAGCGTCGCGGGTTCAAACGAAGACATCACGCACTCTTCGTCGTCGCGCAGTTGCTCGCTCCACCAGGCTTCTTCTTCCGCGCTGACGTCATGCAGCGCAAAGAGTTGTTCGTTGCCCGCCGAGGTGCCCACTTCCACCAGACGCGCGCCGTAAAGCGTCGCCCAGCGGCGCAGGAACGGTACGACCGCGTAACGATAGCCCAGCGCAACGGGACGCCCGGAAAGCCGAAACAGCATCTCTTCAAAGCCGCCCTCTTCGCTGAGCATCACATTCAGCGTGTTGTTCTGGCGCAGCGATTTAACCGGCAGATCGCCCTGAGACGTCGGGATCAACAGTTCATCTTTCAGCAGATCGAAGAGACGATCGTCGCAGATGGCCGCGCCGAGCAGCGCTTCGTTATGGCGCACCAGCACGCGCCGCCAGACGGCGGGCTGCTGCTTCGCGAGATCGGCCAGGCCGTTAATCAGCGCCTCGGTGAGCGCCGCCTGCGTGGCGTACCAGGTGACATCGCGCTGCAAATCCTCGCGGCTGGCCGTCGGCGTGAGACGGTTAGATTCGATGACGCCGCCGACAAACCCGGCCCACGGGGGCAGCAGCTCACGCGCCTGGTCGTCCAGCAGCATGCCGCGCAGAAACAGCGACAGGTTGCGGTTGTCGCTGGTGCCGTAGGTCGCGCCATCCTGAAGCCACAGCATGCCCACCGCGTCGCTGTCGCCGGATGGCTCCACCAGCAAGGTGCACAGCGGCGTAAACGCGCGCTCGAAGCGGCTGGCGAATTCGATATTCTGCTTCTGACGCAGCGCCGGATGCAGCGCGACGCCGTCCTGCGACGCGACGCGCCAGGGCGGCGACAGATGGTTTACCGCGGTCTGTTCTTCGCCGACAAACAGCGGCTCTTTCATTAATATGCAGTAACGGCCCAGCACATCGCCAAGCAGCTTGTTGTTAGCGAGATATAAAAACTCGTCTTTGAGGTGCAACGTAACGGTCGCCCCCGGCTCGCGTGGCGTTGCAGGCGTGACGCTGTACGTTTCGCCGCTGGCGGACGCGTAAAGCCAGCCTTCCTGCGGCGTTTTCCAGGAGGTGGTGTGCACCGTCACCCGCTCCGCCAGCACAAAGGCGGAAAGAAAGCCCAGGCCAAACATGCCGATAAGCCCGGTGTCGTCATCCTGCTGACGCAGGTGACGGGTGTAGCCGACGCCGACGGTCGCCAGGAAATCGTGGATCTCCTGCTCCGTGAGCCCTGAGCCGGTATCGTGAATAACGATAGTCCGGTTTTGCGAATCGCCCGTGACGCGAATTTCCGCAAGCCGGTCCGCAGCGCCCTCTTCCAGTCGACGTCTGACAATCGCGTCGTGCGCGTTTTGCACCAGCTCACGGATGGCGACCATCGGCGTGGAGTAAAGGTGTTTGCTGAGCACCTGCATCAACCCCGGCAGGTTCACCGGCGTCTCGTGTTGTCCTGTTAATGGCGCGCTAATGAGGTTATCCACTGTGACTCTCTTTATATTCCGGCTGTGGTTGTCGGTAGCCTGGCCGGGCGACGCATGACGCGCGCCTTCGCACAGGCATAAGGGAGAGATGATAAGGGTGTACGGCGGCCGGGTATACTATCATTCCCGATAGTTTTCAGCCGCAACCGGTACAGCGCCACGCTTTCTCTCTGTATCAGGATACACAACGCAGGCGTTGCTGCGTGCGCAGGCATAAAAAAGACACGCTCAATAAAAGATTAACGGAAACCGTTATATTCTCCCGTTACGTCTTGCGGTATTTAGCGGCAAAGATTTGCGAGGCTGATTCCATTTAATATGCAAAAAGCATTAATAAATTACATCAGGCTTTTTATTTAATTTTTCAGCAGAAAGATTATTATAAGCGCGGGTGCTTAAGGCTTTCTGTCTTAAGCAAACGTGAGGGACAGAAAGAAGAAAGCCCCGGGCAATATTTCTATTAACCCGAGGCTATCCCTCAACTCCGACAAGTTGAGATTAGCCTCTTACTCTTCAGAATGCAAGGAGTAAAAGGCATGAAGCCACTGCGTTATTTACTGGCCTGTTTATTCATGGTCTGCATCACTATTTTGATTTTTGCGTTAATGAATCAGGGTACGTTATGCGAACTTACCATCCGAAGCGGCAGTCAGGAGGTGGCGGCTAAGCTTGCCTGCACAGGCAGGTAAGGCTCTCCCGGGCGAGGGTTCCTCGCCCGGCTTGCCAGGAGCAGAGGCCTTAATGCACCCAATCCTTTTACTTGTTATTGTATTTATTCCCGCTGGCATTTTAATATTCACGTCATACTTTTAATGTATATAATTTATAAACCAGCCCAATGCAACAAGCCCAATATAAATTACATCGGCTTTTCTGTTTTAATTTAACAGGAAGAACATTATGATGAGCGCCGGGTGCTTAAGACTTTCTGTCTTAAGCCGACGCGAGGGACAGAAAGAAGAAAGCCCCGGGCAATATTTCTATTAACCCGAGGCTATCCCTCAACTCCACACAAGTTGAGATTAGCCGCTTACTCGCCGAAAGGCAAGGAGTAAAAGGCATGAAGCCACTCAAATATCTTTTCGCATGTTTCGTTGTATTTTGCGTCACGATATTAATTTTCGCTTTAATTAACCACGGAACGTTATGTGAGTTAACGATAAAGCAAGGAAATAAGGAGGTGGCGGCACGGCTTTCCTGCTCTGACCGGTAACGCTCTCCGGGCGGGGTTCGCTCCGCCCGACTTGCTGGCGTTGAGTGCTTAACGCACCCGTTTTTTTACCGCTTACAGCGCCTTCTCCGCGCTGCCGCCATAAAAAACCCCGCCAGAGGCGGGGCTTGCAGAAACGCAGACGTGCGGATGATTAATTGTTGGCGGTACTGTCGAACCGACCCAGCATTTCCCGCTCGTAAGCCTCCGCTTTTTTGCGGTCGAACTTGTGTTCCCACTTGGCGATAACCAGTACCGCCAGCGCATTGCCGACCACGTTCAGCGCGGTGCGCGCCATGTCGAGGATACGGTCAACGCCCGCGATAAACGCCAGACCTTCCAGCGGAATACCCACGCTGCCCAGTGTCGCCAGCAGCACCACGAACGACACGCCAGGCACGCCCGCGATCCCTTTCGAGGTCACCATCAGCGTCAGCACCAGGATAATCTCCTGACCCAGCGACAGTTCGATGCCGTAGAGCTGGGCGATAAAGATAGCCGCGATACTCTGATAGAGCGTGGAGCCGTCAAGGTTGAAGGAGTAGCCGGTCGGCACCACGAAGCTCGTGATAGACGCAGGCGCCCCGTAGGCTTCCATTTTCTCGATAATACGCGGCAGCACGCTCTCAGAGCTTGCCGTGGAGTACGCCAGAATCAGCTCGTCTTTAAGAATGCGGATCAGCGTCCAGACGCGCAACCCACACATCCGCGCGACCGCGCCCAGTACGATCAGCGCGAAGAACAGAATAGCCACGTAAACCAGGATCACCAGTTTGGCGAGCGGCCACAGGGACGCAAAACCAAAGTTCGCCACCGTTACGGAGATCAGCGCAAACACCCCCACTGGTGCATAGCGCATCACCATATGGGTGACTTTAAACATGGTTTCGGAAACGGAGCGGAAGACCGTCACCAGCGGTTCACGGTGCGTGGCGGGCAGCGAAGAGAGCCCCAGACCAAACAGCACCGAGAAGAAGATAATCGGCAGCATCTCGCCTTTCGCCATCGAGGCGAAAATGTTGGTCGGCACCAGCGACAGGATAGTCCCCATCAGGCCGTGTGCATGGCTCTGCACCTCTTCGGTCGTGTGCTGATATTTTGAAATATCCACGGCGGCCAGCTGTGACATATCAATGCCGCTACCTGGCTGGAACACGTTCGCAAGCGTAATGCCAAGGATAATGGCGACGGTCGTGATCACTTCAAAATAGAGGATGGTCTTCGCGCCGATGCGCCCGAGCTGTTTAGCGTCGCCGACACCGGCAATGCCCACCACCAGCGTGGAGATAACAATCGGCACCACGATCATTTTAATCAAATGAATAAAAATGTCGCCGGCGGGCGAAAGGAGATTGGTCACCAGCCATTCGCGGCTATCCGTCTGATAATGGAGAAAACTGCCCAGAAGAATACCCAGCACCAGGGCCAGCAGGATCTGCCAGGCCAGGCTGATTTTACTGTTTTTCATAACGACTTTACTTCCTAAATTACAGCGCCATTCCCACGCGTGCTCGAATGAGAACGACGCAAGCTGAAAGGGGTATGACAAACGTTGGGTGATATTGTGGGGTTTTTTAACGCGTTTAATCAGTACCACTTGCACGGCATCCTGCGCAACCCTTTAAGAACAGGCATATTCACTGAAAATTGGCTTAATAACCCTAATTTATCGCGTTAATCATTCATAAGTTAATGTTATTTAAGAGGTTATAAAATCGATCTAGCAAATAATACTTAACAGCAATTATTTTCCTTGAAAGATTCGTTTGATGAATTTTCATGCAGTTTCGGCAATGCGTGATCTGCCGCCCAAAAAGTAAACAAAGCTATTCGCAAGTCTGTTCTTAACTTTTGCGTGACATATCATTAACATCTAAAAGGAGAAAAAAGCCATGAGCCAAATCCATAAACACCCTATTCCCGCGACTATCGCGGAACGCTGCCTGATTACGCCGGAACAATATGATGCGAAATATCAGCAGTCCGTGCATGACCCTGACGCGTTCTGGGGCGAGCAGGGCAAAATCCTTGACTGGATCACGCCCTACCAGAAGGTAAAAAACACCTCTTTCGCACCCGGCAATGTCTCGATTAAATGGTATGAAGACGGCACGCTGAACCTCGCGGCGAACTGCCTTGACCGACACCTCAACGAGCGCGGCGATCAGACCGCCATCATCTGGGAAGGCGACGACGCCTCCCAAAGCAAACACATTAGTTACCGCGAACTTCACCGCGACGTCTGCCGCTTCGCGAACACCCTGACCTCTCTCGGCATTAAGAAAGGCGACGTGGTCGCTATCTATATGCCGATGGTGCCGGAAGCCGCCGTCGCGATGCTTGCCTGCGCCCGTATCGGCGCGGTGCACTCGGTTATTTTCGGCGGCTTTTCGCCGGAGGCCGTCGCCGGGCGCATTATCGACTCCAACGCGCGTCTCGTTATCACCGCCGATGAAGGCGTGCGCGCCGGCCGTACGATTCCGCTTAAGAAAAACGTCGATGACGCGCTGAAAAACCCGGGCGTCACCAGCGTGGAACATGTGGTGGTGTTTAAACGCACCGGCGGGAATACCGAATGGCATGAAGGGCGCGATCTCTGGTGGAACGAGCTGGTTGAAAAAGCCAGCGCGCATCATCAACCGGTGGAGATGAACGCCGAAGATCCGCTGTTTATCCTCTATACCTCCGGCTCGACCGGTAAACCGAAAGGCGTGCTGCACACCACCGGCGGTTATCTGGTCTATGCGGCCACCACGTTCCTGTACGCCTTTGACTACCATCCGGGCGATATCTACTGGTGCACCGCGGATGTGGGCTGGGTGACCGGCCACAGCTATCTGCTGTACGGACCGCTCGCCTGCGGCGCCACCACGCTGATGTTTGAAGGCGTGCCGAACTGGCCCTCCGCCAACCGTATGGCGCAGGTGGTGGACAAGCACAAGGTCAATATTCTCTATACCGCGCCGACGGCCATTCGCGCGCTGATGGCGGAAGGCGACAAGGCTATCGACGGGACTGACCGTTCGTCGCTGCGCATTCTTGGTTCCGTCGGCGAGCCGATCAACCCGGAGGCGTGGGAGTGGTACTGGAAGAAAATCGGCAATGAAAAATGCCCGGTCATCGACACCTGGTGGCAGACCGAAACCGGCGGCTTCATGATTACGCCGCTGCCCGGCGCGACCGAGCTGAAAGCCGGCTCCGCCACGCGTCCGTTCTTCGGCGTGCAGCCTGCGCTGGTGGATAACGAAGGCAATCCGCAACAGGGCGCGACAGAGGGCAACCTGGTCATTACCGATTCCTGGCCGGGCCAGGCGCGCACGCTGTTTGGCGATCACGAACGTTTCGAGCAGACCTATTTCTCAACGTTTAAAAACATGTACTTCAGCGGCGACGGCGCGCGTCGTGACGAAGACGGTTACTACTGGATAACCGGGCGCGTGGACGACGTGCTGAACGTATCGGGGCACCGTCTCGGCACCGCTGAAATTGAGTCCGCGCTGGTCTCACATCCGAAAATCGCCGAAGCCGCGGTGGTGGGCATTCCACACAGCATTAAAGGCCAGGCGATCTATGCTTACGTGACGCTGAACCACGGCGAGGAGCCGTCGGCGGAACTCTACAGCGAAGTGCGCAACTGGGTACGTAAAGAGATTGGCCCACTGGCGACGCCGGATGTGCTGCACTGGACCGACTCGCTGCCGAAAACCCGCTCCGGCAAAATCATGCGTCGTATTTTGCGCAAAATCGCGGCGGGCGATACCAGCAACCTCGGCGATACCTCAACGCTTGCCGATCCGGGCGTGGTGGAAAAACTGCTCGAAGAGAAGCAGTCCATCGCGATGCCGTCGTAACAACGCTTTCCGTTTACCTTTCGACCTAACCCTCTCCCCACATGGGAGAGGGAATAATAACAACCCCTACCTTACTTCTGGAGACTGCGATGATGAATAACGATATTTGTCAGCAGATAGAGAACAGTGCGCCTTACAGGGAGTTAATTCATAAGCGGCAACGGTTTGCCTTCACCCTTTCCATCATCATGCTGATTATCTATGTCGGTTTTATCCTGCTTATCGCGTTTGCGCCGGGCTGGCTTGGCACGCCGCTTTCGCCGGGCAGCAGCGTGACGCGCGGCATCCCTATCGGCATCGGCGTGATCCTTATTTCGTTTATTCTCACAGGCGTCTATGTCTGGCGCGCCAATACGGAATTTGACCGGCTGAATAACGCCGTGCTGAAAGAGGTGCAGTCATCATGAAAAAGGTCCTTTTCCCGCTGCTGATGGCGTTGTCGCCTGCCGCCCTGGCCGATGCGCTGACCGGCGATGTGCAGCGCCAGCCAACCAACTGGCAGGCCATCATTATGTTCCTCATCTTCGTGGCGCTGACGCTTGGCATCACGTACTGGGCCTCCAAACGCACCCGCTCGCGCAGCGATTACTACACCGCGGGCGGCAACATTACCGGCTTCCAGAACGGGCTTGCCATCGCGGGCGATTTTATGTCCGCCGCGTCCTTTCTCGGCATCTCCGCGCTGGTTTATACCTCCGGCTACGACGGGCTTATCTACTCGCTGGGCTTCCTGGTGGGCTGGCCGATTATCCTGTTCTTAATCGCCGAGCGGTTGCGCAATCTCGGGCGCTACACCTTCGCGGATGTCGCCTCGTATCGCCTGAAGCAGCGCCCCATTCGCCTGCTCGCCGCCTGCGGCTCGCTGGTGGTGGTGGCGCTTTATCTCATCGCGCAGATGGTTGGCGCGGGCAAGCTTATCCAGCTGTTGTTCGGCCTGAACTATCACATCGCGGTGGTGCTGGTGGGCGTCCTGATGGTGATGTATGTGCTCTTCGGCGGCATGCTGGCCACCACCTGGGTGCAGATAATCAAAGCCGTCCTGCTGCTGTTCGGCGCCAGCTTTATGGCCTTTATGGTGATGAAGCATGTGGGCTTTAGCTTCAACAACCTGTTCTCGGAAGCGATGGCGGTCCACCCGAAAGGCAGCGCCATCATGAGCCCCGGCGGTCTGGTGAAAGATCCGGTCTCTGCGCTGTCGCTCGGCCTCGGCCTGATGTTCGGCACCGCCGGTCTGCCGCATATTCTGATGCGTTTCTTTACCGTGAGCGACGCCCGCGAGGCGCGTAAAAGCGTCTTCTACGCCACCGGTTTTATGGGTTACTTCTACATCCTGACCTTTATCATCGGCTTTGGCGCCATCATGCTGGTGGGCGCGAACCCGGCGTTTAAAGATGCCACCGGCGCGCTGATTGGCGGCAACAACATGGCGGCAGTTCATCTGGCCGATGCCGTGGGCGGCAATTTGTTCTTAGGCTTTATCTCGGCGGTCGCCTTCGCCACGATTCTGGCGGTTGTCGCGGGCCTGACACTCGCGGGCGCGTCGGCGGTGTCGCACGATCTCTATGCCAACGTGTTCCGTAAAGGCGCGACCGAGCGCGATGAGTTGCGCGTTTCCAAAATCACCGTGCTGGTGCTGGGTGTGGTGGCTATCCTGCTCGGCATCCTGTTCGAGAAGCAGAATATCGCGTTCATGGTGGGCCTGGCGTTCTCGATTGCGGCGAGCTGTAACTTCCCGATCATTTTGCTCTCGATGTACTGGTCGAAGCTCACCACTCGCGGCGCAATGATTGGCGGCTGGCTCGGTCTGTTGACCGCCGTGGTGCTGATGATCCTCGGCCCGACCGTCTGGGTACAGGTACTTGGCCACGCCGCGCCGGTCTTCCCGTATGAATATCCGGCGCTGTTCTCCATCGCCGTGGCGTTTATCGGGATCTGGGTCTTCTCGGCAACCGACAACAGCCCGGAGGGCAAGCTGGAGCGCGAACAGTTCCGCGCGCAGTTTATCCGTTCACAAACCGGTCTGGGCATCGAACAGGGCCGCGCGCACTAAACCTTCTGCCCCGGCCATTCTGGCCGGGGATCACACTTTTCCCCTTCCGCCCTGTCCCGTGTCTCTGGTCGCGCTACATTAGAAAAATGAAACGTTGTTTTTATTTTACCTATACAACATATCATTTTGGCTGAGAGGAGCATGGCTATGAAAAAATACGCCCTGGTGGGAACCGGCGGGCGCGCCGGGATGTATATCGAGGCTATCGGCAAGACGTTTCGCGACAGCGCGCAGATGGTCGCTTTCTGCGACACCAACCAGACCCGTATGCGCTACGCCTGCCGCCTGCTGGAAAACGCCGGCGCCCAGGCGGTGCCCTGTTTTGTCGCCGCGCAGTTTGAAGAGATGATCCGCGAAACGCAGCCCGATATCATCATCGTCACCACCATGGACCGCACCCATGACGACTACATCGTGCGCGCGCTTTATGCGGGCTGCGATGTCATCACCGAAAAACCGATGACCATCGACGAAGCCCGTGCGCTGCGCATTCTTAACGCCATTGAAGAGACGGGCCGCGAGGTGCGCGTCACGTTCAACTACCGCTACGCGCCGCACCACAGCAAAGTGCGCGAGCTGCTAATGAACGGCACCATCGGCGAGGTCTTTTCGGTCCACTTTGAATGGCTGCTGAATACCGAACATGGCGCGGACTATTTTCGCCGCTGGCACCGCGAGAAACGCAACAGCGGCGGCCTGCTGGTGCACAAATCCACCCATCATTTCGACTTAATGAATTTCTGGCTCGGCAGCTACCCGGCGCGCGTCTACGCCGAAGGCGCGCTGCGTTTTTATGGCCGTGAAAATGCCGAGAAGCGCGGCGTCTCGCAGTTTTATCCGCGCGCCCACGGCTATCCGGCGGCGAAGAACGATCCGTTCGCGCTGCATATGGAGGAGAGCGCGCAGCTCAAAGCGCTCTATCTGGATGCCGAACATGAAGACAGCTACTTTCGCGATCAAAGCGTGTTCAGCGACGGCATCACCATTGAGGATACGCTGTCGGTACTGGTGAAATATCAGAACCAGACGCAGCTCACCTATTCACTCAATGCCTATCTGCCCCAGGAAGGGCTCAATGTGGTGTTCAACGGCAGCCGCGGACGGCTTGAAATGAAGCTCGTGGAGAACTCCTACGTCAACGGCGGCGGGCTGCGTGAAGCCGAAGGTAGCCTTGACCGTTGCGATATCACGGTGTACCCGATGTTCGCAGCGCCCTGGAAAGCGGATTTTACGCTGGGCGAAGGGGGCCACGGCGGTGGCGACAACGCGATGCTGGCGGATCTGTTTGGCGAGCCGGGCGACGACCCGCTGCAACGCGCCGCCGATCACCGCGCGGGCGCGATGTCTGTCCTGACGGGCATTGCGGGGAATCTCTCAATGCAGCAGCAGCGACCGGTGAATTTTAGCGAGTTTGAACTGGTGCGGCGGCTGGCGGGGAGGTAAAAAAACCGCCGGAACGATCCGGCGGTTTCGGTTATTTGCGCTCCATCAGCAGCGCTTCGAGCAGGTCCATATCGTGCAGTATCTTTTGCAGCGTCTCGTTGCTGATCTGCCGCGTGGCGCGCAGGTGGTACAGCTCGGCGCGCTCCGCACGCAGCGCGGTCAGGCGGAAACGGCGCTCAAGGTTTTCTTCAAGCTCGCTGTTTTCCACATCGTTACGCCCATCGGCGCGGCGACGCAGGTTCCCCACCACGCGCGCGGACACCTCTTTCAGCAGCTGATCGTCGATGTTCTCTTCGGTATTTGCGGCCAGACGCTCTTCCATTTTCTGGATGGCGGTAATCGCCACTTCCGCCGTCGCCGAGCGCGCCATGCGTTCCTCTTTGTGCGCCAGGCCGTGATCCGGAGTCTCAACCTGTTGCAGCAGAATCGGCAGCAGGATCACGCCGACAAACAGCGAGAAGAGGATCACGCCCGCGGCCAGGAACACCAGCTCATAGCGCGCCGGGAAGGGCGAACCGTCCGGCAGCAGCAGCGGAATGGAGAGCACACCCGCCAGCGTGATGGCCCCGCGCACCCCGGCGAATGACGCAACCAGTAATTCGCGCGTGGAGTATTCGCCAAAGCTGAGCGGCTTTTTCTTCAGAAAACGCAGGCTAAAGCGCTTCATGATCCACAGCCACAGGAACCGCACGCCAATCAGCGCCACGTAGATCAGGACGATGTCCATGAACAGCATCCAGGTTTCGACGTTCGGATCCAGTTCGGCGGCGGCCAGCGAGGTTTCCATAATGCCCGGCAGTTGCAGACCGAGCATCAGGAAGACCATGCCGTTAAACACAAACTCCAGCATCGACCAGACGCTGTTGGCGCGCAGGCGCATCGCCAGCGGCGCGGTGCGCATTACGCCGGAGCGGGTAATGGTCATCCCGGCGGCTACTGCGGCCAGAATGCCGGAGAAGCCGATATGTTCGGCAATCAGATAAGAGGCGAACGGCAGCAGGAACAACAGCACGATCTGTGTGGCGGGTTCATCGCCGCCCCAACGGCTCAGCAGGCGCAGCGAGCGGCCATACAGCCAGCTCACCGCGATACCGGCGAGCAGGCCGCCAATCGCCACTTTTAAAAATTCCAGCGACGCGCCGCCTACGGTAAAGATCATCGTCCCCATCGCAACCGCCACGGCGAATTTCAGCGACACCAGGCCGGAGGCGTCATTCATCAGCGCCTCGCCCTGCAAAATCCCCATGATTTTTTTCGGGATGCGGCCTTCGCCGACAATACCGGAAAGCGCCACCGCATCGGTTGGCGACAACACCGCCGCAAGCGCGAAAGCGGGGATCAGCGGAATGCCCGGCACCATCCAGTAGATAAGAAAACCGATACCCACGACGGTTATCACCACCAGCGCCAGCGCGAGGCCGATAATTTCGCGACCGTGATCGAGGAATTCGCGGGTCGGGGTTTTCCAGCCGTCGGCAAACAGCAGCGGCGGAATAAACAGGACCAGGAACAGCTCCGGATTAAAGTCGACGTGCAGACCGAACGTAGGCCAGGCGAGCAGCGCCCCGATGGCTATCTGCATCAGCGGCAGCGGGATCTGGAATGGCAGCATACGGGTGACGACCCCGGAGAGCGATACCATGAGGGTCATGATGAGGATGGTAAAAAAGATTTCCATGCGGTCTGAGCGGCTCCTTATTATCTGTGATGTAAGACTCACCTTTGATAATAGAACATTGACGCGCCGGAAAAGGAATCAGGTTGTGCCCTGAAAGCAGGAAAAAGCGGGCCGTAGCCCGCTTTATTAAAGAAAGGTTTAGATTGCCCAGCCGCCCGCGTAGAAAGCGACCAGCGCGATGGCGATAATCACTGTGCCGATATTAAGCTTGCGGAACTCGCCCGAGACGATGCGGCCAATCACCAGCGACGCAAAACCGATCATGATGCCGGTCACGATGTTGCAGGTCAGCACGATAAACACCGCGGTGATAAGCCCCGCCATGGCGTCAACGAAATCGGCGAAATCGATTTTCGCCACGTTGCTCAGCATCAGCAGACCGACATACATCAGCGCAGGCGCCGTGGCGTACGCCGGTACCAGGTAAGAGAGCGGCGAGAGGAACAGGATAAGCAGGAACAGTACGCCGACGGTAATCGCCGTCAGGCCCGTTTTACCGCCCGCGGCGGTGCCAGCGGCAGATTCGATATAAACCGCAGCCGGCGCCGCGCCCACCAGGCCTGAGAAGACGCTGGAGAGGGAATCGGTGGTCAGCGCTTTGCCGCCGTCGATGATCTGGCCGTCTTTATCCAGCAGATTCGCCTGGCCTGCGACCGCGCGAATGGTGCCGGTGGCGTCGAACACGGCGGTCATCACCAGCGCCAGCACGCTCGGAATAACCACGGGATCGAGCGCGCCCATGATGTCGAGGCTGCCAATCAGCGAATTTCCGTTTTCATCGCTCAGCGACGGCATGGCGAACAGGCCGGTGAATTTCACCGTCGGGTCGAAGATCAGGCCAACAATTGAAATGCCAATAATGGTCAGCAGAATGCCGCCCGGCACTTTCAGTTTCTCAAGACCGATAATCACCGCCAGCCCAATCAGCGACATGATAACCGGGAAGCTCGCGAAATGACCGAGCGCCACCGGCAGGCCGTCGAGCGGGTTTTTAATGACCAGGCCTACGCCGTTGGCGGCAATCAGCAGCAGGAACAGACCGATGCCGATGCCGGTGCCGTGCGCCACGCCCTGCGGCAGGTTGCGCAGGATCCAGCTACGAATGCCGGTTGCAGAAATAACGGTAAAGAGCACGCCCATCAGGAAGACCGCGCCGAGCGCGACGGGTACGCTGATGTGCTGTCCGAGCACCAGGCTAAACGCCGTAAAGGCGGTCAGCGAAATGGCGCAGCCGATAGCCAGCGGCAGATTCGCCCACAGCCCCATCACGATGGAACCGACGCCAGCCACCAGACAGGTGGCGACGAACACGGCGGCAGGCGAGAAACCGGCTTTGCCAAGCATCCCCGGCACGACAATCACGGAATAGACCATCGCAAGAAAAGTGGTGAGACCGGCAACAATCTCCTGGCGCACGTTACTGCCGCGCGCGGAAATTTTAAAAAAGGCGTCGAGTGAACCGCCGTTACGCGCAGAAGGCGTAGACATAATGAGACATCCCCTGAAAGTGATAGTTTTTAAAGCTCGCGCGTGGCAAACAACCCGCTGCGGATCAAACGTTAACTCCCTGCGTTCTGTTTGTGGTTTTGGAGGGGCCACAAAAAGCAAACGTTTAACTCCACGCGCAAAAAACGACAAAATTTTTAGGCAAACGATTATCCAGCCTTAGGACGGGGTTTTTCAACTGAACTTTATGGCTTTTGGCAAAAAGTTACGTCGGCTGATGAATAATTCAGCGCAGGCTGCGCAAACGATATCGTTGATGCGCAAAAAACAGGCCTTCGGGTGAAGGCCTGCGTAATTAACTGCCGGGGATCTCCAGCGGACCGCCTTTTTCAATCGCGCGCTGCCAGGCCGGTCGCGCCTGAAGATTGGTGAGCCAGGCGCGAAGCTGACGGAACTCGCCGGATTCGCTGCGCGCCAGCAGGGCGATAATCGGGAAGCTCATCTGAATATCCGCCATGCTGAACGTCTGCCCGGCAAACCAGGGATGCAGCGTCAGGTGATCTTCCATAAAACGCGTGTGGGTGGCTATCTGCTTATTGAGCCAGGCTTTCTGCACGCCCTGCCCAAGCGCTTTGCCGATGGTGCGAAGCCCGAGCGGGACAGGCTTTTTACCGAGGCTGCCAAACACCAGCTTCATCAACAGCAGCGGCATCAAAGACCCTTCGGCGTAATGGAGCCAGATGCGGTACTGGATTTTCTCCTCCGCGCTCAGCGGCTTCAGGCGCTGTTCGGTGTCATAGGTTTCCTGGAGATATTCCAGAATCGCGCCGGACTCGATAATTTTCTGGCCTTTATCTTCCAGCACCGGCGACTTGCCGAGCGGATGCACTTTCTTGAGCGCAGGCGGCGCCAGCATGGTCGGCTCGCGCTGGTAACGCACCAGTTCGTAGGGTAAACCGAGCTCTTCAAGCGCAAAAAGAATGCGCTGCGAGCGGGAATTATTCAGATGGTGGACCGTCAGCATGGCGTTTTCCTTTCGCTTTTCATTGCATTAACTATAGAGAATCCACCATTGACGCACAGAATTTGTTTGCGCGCCGCTTATTCGTCTTCCAGCAGACGCGCCCCGCTGCCCTGCGCGCCCAGACGGTCCTCGGGGTTGCGTAGCGGACAATCGCGGTGTGACAGACAGCCGCAGCCGATGCAGCCGTCGAGATCGTCGCGCAGCGCGGTCAGCGTTTTAATGCGCCTGTCCAGCTCCTCACGCCACTGGGTGGAGAGCTGCTTCCAGGCCTTCGGGCTCAGGTTATGTCCTTCCGGCAACACGCCGATAGCCTCGCCAATCGTCGCCAGCGGAATGCCGATGCGCTGGGCGATTTTAATGATCGCCACCTGACGCAGCACGTCGCGCCGGTAACGACGTTGATTGCCGCTGTTACGGGTGCTTTTAATCAGCCCTTTGCTTTCATAAAAGTGCAGCGCGGAGACCGCAACGCCGCTGCGCTTCGCGACTTCGCCTGGCGTCAGCAGCGATTTGATTCTGGGTGCTTTCTTTTCCATCAGGGGCTTTACCTCAAGTTAACTTGAGGAATTATACTCGCTGACCATAAGAACGGCTAACCCAAAACAGAGGAAGAGGACGGCTTATGTCACATCAGGAAATTATCCACGCACTGACGCAATGGATTGATGAGCATATTGACCAGCCACTGAATATTGATGTGGTGGCAAAGAAGTCGGGCTATTCGAAATGGTATTTACAGCGGATGTTCCGTACCGTCATGCATCAGACGCTGGGTGAGTATATTCGCAAGCGTCGCCTGCAACTGGCGGCGCAGGAGTTACGCACGACCCGACGGCCGATTTTTGATATTGCAATGGATTATGGCTATGTGTCGCAGCAGACGTTCTCGCGAATTTTCCGCCGTCAGTTCGACCGCACGCCGAGTGATTATCGTCAGAGCGCCTGACGATTAACGGTGCAGCTCTGCCAGCCCGGTATTCCCCGGGCGTCATCCTGTTGCAGCCAGGCGACAAACTCCTGACGCGGCAGCGCTTTTGAGAAATGCCAGCCCTGGCAATACTGCACGCCACGCTTTAACAACCAGCCCACCTGTTCGGCGGTTTCCACGCCCTCGGCGATAATTTTCAGCCGCAGACTCTGGGCCATATCGATAATATGCTCCGCAATCAAATGGCTGGTGCTGTTCGTGGTTAAGGTATCAATAAACGATTTATCAATTTTCAGAATATCGACATTCAGCGAATAGAGATTATGAAGATTGGAATATCCGGTGCCGAAATCGTCGATAGCAATCTCAAAGCCCGACTGGCGAAACGCCTGAATAACCGGCGTGGTGCGCGGCACGTCAATAAAGCCCCGTTCGGTCACTTCAATCTTGATTTGCTGCGCCCGCACCCCGTGCTGGCTATTTTTCCCTTCGATTAACGCAATCAGGCGCGACGAATGGAAATCCGAGGCGGAAAGGTTAATGGAAATATAAATTTGCGGGTGGGTCGCCAGGAAATGGCCTAAGTCATTAAACAACTCTTCTACCACATAATCAGTCACCTGCGCGATCATCCCGGTTTTTTCCGCAAGCGGGATAAACTCCGCCGGGCTCATCACCTGACCGTTATAGCCAGGCCAGCGCAGCAGCGCCTCGGCCCCGACGCACATGCCGTGTTTGATATCCATAATCGGCTGATAATGCAGGCGCAGCGCTCGTTTTTGCAACGCGCGCTGGAGCTGGCGGCCTGGCGAGTTGAAACGGTTGCGGGTACGCGAGCCGAGAAAAACCAGCAAACCGCCCATGATAAGCCCGAGCGGCAGCATAACTGACATCTGACGGCGCCACGCCTGCCAGAACCAGGCGTCGCTTGTTGAGACGGCAACGGCAATCGGGCGCTTACCGGACAGCACGATTGACCAGAAACGACCATCCTTCTGGAAATCGGCGTTTTGCGAACGCGCAAAAGGCGCAAACGCGCGGGCGTCGGCTTTTTCACTTACCGAAAAGAATTCCCGGGTAACGGTGTCATACACGCCATAAGAAATGGTGGCGTCACTGGATAATATTTCGCTAAAGGAAAGTGGGTTAACCACAGCGACATAATTTCCCTTACGCAAATAAATCATCTTATGGCCGGAAAAGAACGGCGTATCACGATAATAATAATAAGCAACATCTGGCGTGCGGGTATAATTAGCGGGAGACAGAATAAAAGGCTGATCGAACAGGGTCGAACATAATAACTCGTCGCCTTGCGCGTAAATTAAATCTTCGATGAATATTTGTCCGCGAGAAATATCCAGCATATTTCGTTGATGCGCCGAAGAGCATATTTCGCCCTGATATTTTTCGGCTTCGTTACGGGTTTCTTCGACGTGGCTTAACACCAGTTCGGTACGGTTGAGAACCAGTTGCGCGAAGGTATCCAGATGTGCACGCGTCTCATTGACCGCCCGGTGATGGGCGATCCAAAGCGCAAGCATCACAGGCAGTAAGACCACCATGATTATGCCTGAGATTCGCAACGCCTGACGTCGTGCCCTGAAATTCATTATGGCCTCATATCCCTGCTTTCTGTGTCACATTAATCGCATGATGAGACACATCGCAAACAGGTGTTTACGTTGCATCAATCAGCACGCATTGGCAATAGCCATTTCCAGTTATCCATCCACTATTTCGCGCGAAACATTAAAATTTGCCATAAGGAAAATAGGGAATGGCTAATTAATTTTTCTTAAGTGAAATATTGGCGTTAATGTCGGTGCTAAAAATTCATCAACCACTTCAGAAAGCGTTTTAAGTTAAATTACTCGCAGCTGTCGAAAAAATGTACGGCCCGCCTTTTTTTGTGTCGAAATGAAAATTTATGCATCGGCAAAATCCGGCGAGGATTTTTTAAGCGCGTTCTTTTTGACCATTTTTTTATTCCGCACGGTCATCGGTCAGCACATTTATCGTGCGTTTTTCCATCAAAACGCACCCGCCAGACTGGCGAATAAAACAACAAATGTGATACAGTTCACACTTAGTGTGCAAGTTTACATACTTGCCGTCACGTTAAATTTTAGCGCCGCGCCAGGCCAGTGCTGTCTCTCCCCGGCCCTCCGCGCGGCAGATTGTTTTTGAGGACAGGTTTCATGGCTACGCTTACCGCCAGCATGGTACTGATGCGCTGGCAACTTCTGGGTGCGGTTTTAATGTTTCTTGCCAGCACGCTTAATATTCAGTTTCGTAAATCCGACTACCAGGCGCTGGCAGTGATCAGCAGCGGGCTGGGTATCGTCGCTTCCTGCGTATTCGCGACCGGGCTGCTCGGCGTCAGCCTCGACTTTCACGCTATGTGGCACAATATAAAAGACGTGATGGTGGAAGTGATGAGCCACACGCCGCCGGAATGGCCGATGGTGGTGACCTGATAACACCGCCGCCTTTCCTTTAAGCCCCTGCATCAGGGGCTTTTTTGTTTCCTGCAACGCCCTTACATACAGCCCGCGCAACTGGTGCAGCGCCAGTCCGCTTTATTCACCGCCCGCCAGAAGGCGCGGTAGTAGCGCTCCTCCAGCGGAATGTCATTATCGAAAAACCAGTCGGTCAGCCATTCGACGTTCTCGACAATCCACTCATCTTCTTCCAGCCCGTCGGCGAACGTCTCATCCTCGGGATCGATAATCGAGTAGATCCCCCAGGTGTTCATCGCCTTATCCTGCCAGTGTTGCGGCAGCGTCACCGGGCGCGCTTCGAACGTAATGATCCAGTGGCCATGGCAGAGCAGATTACCGTTACGGCTCCAGGCGGCGGTAAACGGATTATGTTCCTGTGTCATCGCTTGCATTCCCTGTGTGAAATTCACCTGCGGGCGGCAACTGGCGCGCACGTCAATAAACGCCGTCGCACAGGAAGGAATCGCAGAGCATGGCACTTCGACACCACCAGGAAAATGCTAACTAAGGAGTACCCAGGGGTTATTTTTTATCCGTTTTAATCTCTGAATCAGTATGTTAATCCGCTATCACCAGGCGGTTTCGCCCCTGCTGCTTACCGGCGTACAACATTTTATCGGCGCGATTAAGCGCTTTTTCAAACGCCTCGTCCTTGCCAAAGGCGCTGAGAGCAAGCGTCGCGGTGACTTCACGTGGGTTTTTATCGGTCTGGCCGACCCACTCCTGAATCCGCGTCAGCAGCCGCTCCGCCACCCGTCTGGCGTCTGACAGCGACGTATCCGGCATCAGGACCAAAAACTCTTCGCCGCCCCAGCGCGCCACGATGTCGCTTTCGCGCACGTTGTCGGTAATCGCCCGCGCGATGCGCTGCAAAATCATATCTCCGTAACTGTGGCCGCAACTGTCGTTAATCGTTTTGAAATGGTCGATATCCAGCAGCAACAGCGCCACATTATGGGTGCCGGGTTCTTTTTCCAACAGGGACACCTGATGCATAAAGTGGCGTCGGGTATACAGGTTCGTCAGGCTGTCGCGGCTCGCGGTGTTAAAAAGATCCAGTTTCATCGTATGGGTGAATTCGACTGAACGCAGCGTGGTATACATTAAAAAGCTAATCGCCATCACCGCATTGGCGATGCCGATACCATTCAGCACCGACGGGCTTAACCCCGACGCCGTACCGGTGTGGTGCCGCAGGGCGTAACCCACCGTTCCGAGAACCGCAATCGCCCCCAGGAACAGCGCGCGCCGTACCGGCACTTGCTGGAAGCTGAACGACACTATCGGTATCAGCGAAAAAACAAACAGATAAAAATTACTCTCCCAGCCCAGCAACACCGTAGTGGCAACGGCATGCGCCAGAATTTCCACACTCATCAGGGTACCGACATACAGATACCGGTAGTGCTCTATCTCATTCAGGCAGTGGATATAAACCATCACGCTGAAGATGTTAAAAATAGCGAGCGTCGGAATGCTCATCGACAGAAACAGGAAAATCAGCCCGACGTGAATCATCAACGCCAGCCAGACGATCGGAATTATGTGTTGCCAGTACTGGTCGGTCGCCTGGCTAAGGAGTTGGTCGCGATCTCTTTCTGACATGGGCTAACCTGAACTTGGGGCATCCCTGCCGAAAACGTACGGAACGTATGAATACTTCATGAAACCTATATCGGCATTCGTCCGGTGAGATTTAGCGCCGCGCCGTGTAAAAGCGCCATGCCCTTCATTTGATGACAGTTTAATCGTGCCAGCCGGGGAGGCTATGAGGCGTGGTTTGCCATTATGAAGTGCGCCATGGCGGCAAGCGCTTGCAGGCAGACGAGCCTTTCTCGTGCATTCAGGCAGAAAGCGCCGCACAACCAGGCTGAAAAAGGGTAAAGAAAAAGCCCTGCCGGAGCAGAGCTTTTCAATGCATTCTGAAGCAGGGCATTCCGGGCGGAACGCCGCGTTATCAGAACGGGATATCGTCATCGAAATCCATTGGCGGTTCATTAGAAGGCGCTGGCGCCTGCTGCTGCGGACGGGACTGTGCGCCGCCGCTGAACTGCGCGCCGCCGCCCTGCTGCTGCTGCTGAGGCTGACCCCAACCGCCCTGCTGCTGGCCGCCGCCCATGTTGCCGCCTGCCGGTGCGCCGCCGCCCTGACGGCCGCCCAGCATCTGCATGGTGCCGCCGACGTTAACCACGACTTCGGTAGAGTAGCGATCCTGACCGCTCTGATCCTGCCACTTACGCGTGCGCAGCTGACCTTCGATGTAGATCTGCGAGCCTTTGCGCAGGTATTCGCCCGCCACTTCCGCCAGCTTGCCGTACAGCACAACGCTGTGCCATTCGGTCACTTCTTTCATCTCACCGGTCTGCTTGTCGCGCCAGGATTCGGAAGTCGCCAGGCGCAGGTTCGCCACGGCCCCGCCGTTCGGCATGTAGCGTACTTCCGGGTCCTGCCCCAGATTACCGACGAGAATCACCTTGTTTACGCCTCTGCTGGCCATGATCGTGTCTCCTGAAAACATTTCTTAATAGTGTAAACATTCCATTCTACCACGTCAGCCTTCAATGTTGATAGCTGCGAGACGGCTTCAGGAAATGTTCACACAGTATACACGGTTGCACATAAATACTGGATATCCATTCAGGTTAAATTGTGTCATAATTAACCGTTTCTGGCCACCGGTTGTCCTTCAAACACCCAGGCATTAGCGTTCAAATCCAGGAAAGGTGAATGGATAAGATAGAAGTTCGGGGCGCCCGCACCCACAATCTCAAAAATATCAACCTCGTCATTCCGCGCGACAAACTGATCGTCGTGACCGGGCTGTCGGGTTCCGGCAAGTCTTCACTGGCTTTCGACACGCTCTACGCCGAAGGCCAGCGCCGTTATGTCGAGTCGCTTTCCGCGTACGCGCGTCAGTTCCTGTCGCTGATGGAAAAGCCGGATGTCGATCATATCGAAGGGCTGTCGCCTGCTATCTCCATCGAGCAGAAGTCGACCTCCCATAACCCACGTTCTACCGTGGGGACCATCACTGAAATTCACGACTACCTGCGTCTGCTGTATGCCCGCGTCGGCGAACCCCGTTGCCCGGATCACGACGTCACGCTGGCTGCGCAAACCGTCAGCCAGATGGTGGATAACGTGCTGGCGCTGCCGGAAGGCAAACGCCTGATGCTGCTGGCGCCCGTCATTAAAGAACGCAAAGGCGAGCACACCAAGACGCTGGAAAACCTGGCAAGCCAGGGCTATATCCGCGCCCGTATTGACGGCGAAGTGTGCGATCTTTCCGATCCGCCGAAGCTGGAATTGCAGAAGAAACACACCATCGAAGTGGTCGTAGACCGCTTCAAGGTACGTGAAGATTTAGCGCAGCGCCTGGCCGAATCGTTTGAAACCGCTCTGGAGCTTTCCGGCGGTACGGCGGTGGTGGCGGATATGGATGACGCAAAAGCGGAAGAGTTGCTGTTCTCCGCCAACTTCGCTTGTCCGATCTGCGGCTACAGTATGCGTGAGCTTGAGCCGCGCCTGTTTTCGTTCAACAACCCGGCTGGCGCCTGCCCGACCTGTGACGGCCTTGGCGTGCAGCAATATTTCGATCCGGATCGCGTGGTGCAGAACGGCGAGCTGTCGCTTGCGGGCGGCGCCATTCGCGGCTGGGATCGTCGCAATTTCTACTATTTCCAGATGCTGCGCTCGCTTGCCGACCACTATAAGTTCGACGTCGAAGCGCCCTGGAATACGCTCAACGAAAAAGTGCAACACGCGGTGCTGTTCGGCTCCGGTAAAGAAACCATCGAATTCAAATACATGAACGATCGCGGCGATACGTCCGTGCGTCGTCATCCGTTCGAAGGCGTGCTGCATAATATGGAGCGTCGCTACAAAGAGACCGAGTCCAACGCGGTGCGCGAGGAGCTGGCGAAATTTATCAGCAACCGTCCCTGCGCCACCTGTGAAGGCACGCGCCTGCGTCGCGAAGCGCGCCACGTGTTTGTCGAAAACACGGCGCTGCCGACCATTTCCGATATGAGCATCGGCCACGCGATGGAGTTCTTCAATAACATGAAGCTCTCCGGCCAGCGCGCCAAAATCGCCGAAAAGGTGCTGAAAGAGATTGGCGATCGCCTGAAATTCCTGGTTAACGTCGGCCTGAACTACCTGACGCTCTCCCGTTCGGCGGAAACGCTTTCGGGCGGCGAGGCGCAGCGTATCCGTCTGGCAAGCCAGATTGGCGCGGGCCTGGTCGGCGTGATGTACGTGCTGGATGAGCCGTCCATCGGCCTGCATCAGCGCGATAACGAACGCCTGCTCGGCACGCTGATTCACCTGCGTAATCTCGGCAACACCGTGATTGTGGTGGAGCACGATGAAGACGCCATCCGCGCCGCCGATCACGTAATCGACATCGGCCCTGGCGCTGGCGTGCATGGCGGCCAGGTGGTCGCGGAAGGCCCGCTTGACGCCATTATGGCGGTGCCGGAATCGCTGACCGGGCAGTTCATGAGCGGTAAGCGCAAGATTGAAGTGCCGAAGGAACGCGTGAAAGCCGACCCGGAAAAAGTACTGAAGCTGACCGGCGCGCGCGGCAACAACCTGAAAGATGTGACCCTGACGTTGCCGGTAGGGCTCTTTACCTGCGTGACCGGGGTTTCCGGTTCAGGTAAATCGACGCTTATCAACGATACGCTGTTCCCGATTGCCCAGCGCCAACTCAATGGCGCGACCATCGCCGAACCTGCGCCGTATCGCGATGTCCAGGGCATGGAGCATTTCGATAAGGTTATCGATATCGACCAGAGCCCGATCGGTCGTACGCCGGCTCGAACCCAGCGACCTACACCGGCGTGTTTACGCCAGTGCGCGAGCTGTTCGCAGGCGTACCGGAAGCGCGTTCGCGCGGCTATACGCCGGGCCGCTTTAGCTTTAACGTGCGCGGCGGGCGCTGTGAAGCCTGCCAGGGCGACGGGGTTATCAAGGTTGAGATGCACTTCCTGCCGGATATCTACGTGCCGTGCGACCAGTGCAAAGGCAAGCGTTATAACCGCGAAACGCTGGAGATCAAATACAAAGGCAAGACTATCCATGAAGTACTGGATATGACCATCGAAGAAGCGCGTGAGTTCTTCGACGCGGTGCCGGCGCTGGCGCGCAAGCTGCAAACGCTGATGGATGTCGGTCTGACCTACATCCGTCTGGGGCAGTCCGCCACCACGCTTTCCGGCGGTGAAGCCCAGCGTGTGAAGCTCGCCCGCGAGCTCTCAAAACGCGGCACCGGGCAGACGCTCTATATTCTCGATGAACCGACGACCGGCCTGCACTTCGCGGATATCCAGCAACTGCTGGCGGTACTGCATCAGCTGCGCGATCAGGGCAACACGATCGTGGTGATTGAGCATAACCTGGATGTGATCAAAACCGCCGACTGGATCGTCGATCTGGGCCCGGAAGGCGGCAGCGGCGGCGGCGAGATCCTCGTCTCCGGCACGCCGGAAACCGTGGCGGAGTGCGAAGCCTCGCACACGGCGCGCTTCCTGAAACCGCTTCTGCAGTAACCCTCAGCGCGTCGGGTCATATGGCCCGACGCGCCTCTCGTTTTTCCTCAATGCTTTTTGATGATGTTTTCTGTCACGCGCGTGAGCAGCGATGATTTGCGCGCGCCGCTTTCTGATGCTGAATTTCACACAGAACGGGCAAACGTACGAGGACATCATGACCCATGTATCGACGCCAACGCTTTCCGGGCGAAGCTGGCTGCTGTGGCTGGCCGTTGTGCTTTCAGCCTGTAGTCTCATCGACAATTACCAGCCGCGGGCGCATGCGCAATTAACCGACCTGATGGCGGCGCATTTGCAGTTCATCGACGATTTTACCGCGCCGTCCGGCACACTGGACACCACAGCGTTGGCTGATGAGGACCGCCATCTGCGGCTGCGCTTTGCCGAAGCCATTGCTTATTCCGAAAGCCTTCATGACCCGTTACGCACCGATAATCTGCGTCTGTTGCAGGCAATTTACCGTGAAGACCATGCCCGTTTGCTCAGACAACAGCGTCCTTTTACCCCGGCGCAGGCCGCGCTCTGGCGCGACCAGGCCCGGCTGGCTTATCTCGAAGCCGTCCGGGGTGAATGCAGCCGACCCGCTTCGCCATGTCAGTAAAGGAGATTGCCCATGAGTGCATTGATTAGCGCCATCAGTCAGCTGCTGGCTTCCCCGTCGTTCCAGAAAAGCGCTGGAAAGATTGCCGCGGACGAATTTATGGGCCTGTTAAAGCAGGGCGTTGAGGATCGTGACACGTTTATCAGAACCAGCACGGAGATCGCCGCGCAGGCGCTGTTCGATCGGGCGCAGGGAGTGATCGATAAAGAAGAACTGGCGGCAGTGTTAAATAAACAGAAAGCGATCGCGCAGATCCACGCTAACAGTAGCGAAATAGCGTTGCGGACGCGGATCCAGTCAGTGACGATGCGGCTGCTGGATCTCGCGACCGGCACGATCGCCAGTAAACTGAAATAAAAGCCCCGCCGAAGCGGGGCTTGAAAGGATTAATGATGGCTATATGTGGAAGAAGAACCTGAAGAAGGTTCCGAATGGGTATCAGGATGATGATCCGGTTGCGGAGCTGGGGCTGGCATCGGAGTATGACCACCATTGTTATCCGGTTGCGGAGCTGGAGCTGGCATCGGAGTATGGCCATCATTATTATCCGGATTCGGAACTGGCCCGTTATCCGGGATATAATCCGGCGTGATCGTACCTTGGTTATCTACCGCGCCGCTGATGGTGACACTCTTACCGTCAATCGTCGCGCCATTTGCATTTTTCAGGGACTGAACGGTAAAGCGGATATCGCTGTCGCTGCCGATAGAACCTGTGTTTGTCACGTTGTAGCCATGCCAGTTCAGCGCATCGCCTGCTTTAATGGCACCTTCGTTGACAAAGTTGGTCTTATCGGTTTGCACCGTCATCGCGCCGCCCGCAGTAATTTTGCCTTTGTTATAGTTGATCTCAGACTGGTAACTATGCGCATCACCTACGGTGAGCAATAAATCGCCCAAAGCTGTGATAGCCCCGCTGTTATTGAACATGCCGCTGGTATGAAGATTAACATTGTCCGCCTTGATTTCACCTTTACTGTCAGAGGAGAAATCATAAGCATTAATGTTGATATCCTGAGCCGCGGTCACTTTACCGTTGCCGTTGCTGAACTGGTTACGTTGATCAATAGTCAGCGATTTTGCAGCATCGATAACACCGTTATTGTTATTGATTTCCTGGGTGCTGGTGATGTGCAGATCGGTATTTTTTCCAGTAGAAACGATACGACCTGCTTCATTATCCAGCAATGCAGCATTAATAGTGGATTCACCCGTCATATAGTGAGAGTGGGTATTGTTGCCATCACTTTCACCGGCGTAAATCCCTCCCGCCTGATTTTCCCCTTTCCAGTTTGCACTGGCGACGAAATCATCACTGTTCGTGTTGACAAGCTTAGCGGCATTTAACGACAACGCTTTGTTGGCAGTAATCAGACCGCTATTGTTATCAATGTTAGCCGTCTGGATATACATGTTGCCGTTGGAAGCAATCACGCCGTTCTCGTTTTTAATAGCATAAACGGAAGGATCCTCATGATTGCTGAAATTGTAGTTGACATTAAGATCCCCGTTACTGCTAATCACGCCGTTTCGGTTGTCGAGCGTAGCGCCCGTCAGAGACAGGTTGTCTTTAGATTCAATAATACCGTCCGTATTATCGGCATTACCGCCATGAATGGAAACGTTATTACCAGAGATCTTACCGTTGTGGTTGTTGATATCCTGGTGTGTAGTGAGCACCAGATCGCCGGCATCAGAGCGGATTTCACCATTGCGGTTATCCAGCGACTGGCTATTAATAGAGAGCGCAGCGCCGGATGCAATCACGCTGTTAATGTTTTCAAGCTTACCGCTTGTCGAAATTGAAAGCCCATTTTGCGCAGTGATATCGGCATGATCCAGACGCACGCCCATACCATCTTCGGTACCCACCATCGTGATTTTACCGGCATACATAGAACCAAGCGAAGAGACATCCAGCGCTACAGTAGGCGCAGCGCCTTCGGCTTTAATCTTTTCTTTTGTACCATTCATATTGATACGATTTGCACCCGTGATGATGTTCAGGTTATTTGCCTGAAGCTTCGCATTCACTTGTACAGAGCGTGCGTAAATATCCGTCATCTGCGGTTTCGCGGCATTATTAACATCCATGCCAGCACCAGTGATAGTTACCTGCCCTTTCTGAACGTCAAAACCGGTCAGTTTGCCCGTATCATCGAAATTCGCCGTACCGGTGGCCAGGGTAGCATGGTTGGTGTTAATAAAGCCGCAGCCGTTACAACTAATGCCTGACGGGTTGGCGATAATCACTTGAGCGGATTGCCCTGCCACTTCTACCATGCCATTCAACTGACTCGGATCGGAGGAACGCACTTCGTTAAGGATAATCGTTGCGCTGTTACCTGCCAGATTAGCGTTACCGTTAATATTGCCAGCCTGCTGCGTAGACGTATTGGTCGTGCTGTTATTCAGCACCACACCATTTTTATCAACGTTAAACTCGGAATAAATATTGTGTGACACACCCTCACTGCTGGCCTTGTTAATATCAACAACCGTTGCGCCACTAGTACTGGTATGAATTCCCGGCTGGTTCGCAGCGCTGGTATCTGCGGTAATTGCCGCACCGGCGCTTTGCACCATGCCTAATGCCAAAAGCGTGGCGAAACAGACTGGGCCCATTTTAGCTCGCAACTCTTTCGGGGCGCGAAAGGTTGATCCATTTTTATTTTTCATTGCTCATCCTTATGACTTTTCAATAAACTATACTTGGAACGCATACCTTGAAGATGAGTAACAATCTCAATCAACAGGCGTTTTTAGTATAGGTCAATCATATATCCAAATAATAAAACAAAGCGCTTTTCAGATGTTTGATCGTTATTATCGAGAATGATTATCTGTTATTAAAAAACAATTTCCTTGTTTTTTCTGGATAAAATAAAAATAATAACTATTAGAATAGAGTAAAATTACACATATATTTTTTATATAAAGCACAATTGATCAGGGCAAAAATCAGCGTTCTGATAAAATGAATAATTCAAATAAAAAAAAATCCAGAAATGCAGCATTGCTGCGCTGCATTTCCTTCAGCGCGATGATGGCTATACCAACAATTGCTGGCGAATATGCTCCGGCAACTGTCCAACAACCTGCTGATACGACGCGTCGACCAGATAATAGATCTGCGAATCCGGCAATTCGCCATCGAGATAGATCGTGCTCCAGTGCGCTTTATTAAGGTGTGCGCTGGGAAACACGTCTTTATGCTCCTGACGCAACAGTTCCGCCAGTTCCGGGCTGGTTTTCAGCGAGACGGCAGAACGATTGTTGGCCTCATGCACCATCGCAAACATGACATCGCCCACTTTAATTTGCGCAGCTTTCCACTCCTGGTGTTCGCTCTGTTCAGCGCCCGGTTTATTCATACAGAAATCCAGCAAGTCCGAATTCGTCATAAAGATTCTCCTTGAAGCGTCGCGATTATCCGACGCGAACCGCCATGGTTACGATGTTCCCCAAGCCAGATCCCCTGCCAGGTGCCGAGCAGCAGATGCCCCTGCTTGACCGGCAATATCAGAGAAACGCCCAGCGAGGAGGATTTAATATGCGCGGGCATATCGTCCGGCCCCTCATCATCATGCTCGTAAAGTGCGTTATCGGGCACGGCACTGAGAAAATGACTCTCCATATCGCGACGTACCGAAGGATCGCAATTTTCATTGAGCGTCAAAGAGGCTGAGGTGTGCTGAAGTAAGAGATGTAGTAACCCGACCTGCACCTGTGAAAGCGCGGGAAGCTGGCTGACGATTTCATCAGTGATCAAGTGGAAACCCCGCGGCCTGGCTTTTAATCCCAGGGTTTGTTGAAACCACATACGCTGCTCCCTTAAAAATAGTGATCTTCTAAGTGTGCAGGCTGAGCGGCAAAAGGCAAAATTTCGCTGGCATTCTGCTGTAATTTTACACAGCGCGCCAGCGAACAGGATAAAAACGATGTCAGGTCGTCAGTATTGCCACTGCATGGCGAAACCAAGCGTGACGGGACTGGTATGCATTTCCTGAGGTTTCATGAGCGGCACGCCAGCAAAAAGATCGTAGCCAAATTTACCTTTTACGCCGCGTACACCCAGTGCTGCACCCGCCATATGTTTGCCGCTCCAGTAATCATTTTTCGAACCTTTGACTTCGCCATAGTCGACGCCAAGATAGGGCTGCATCCCCCACTGCGGCAGGTTGAGATTAATGTCGTTACGCACATACCAACCCTTATCAGCGTAGATCGTCGTTTCGCCATCGAAACCACGCACCGTCCAGCGGTTGCCGATCGTGAATTTATCCGGCTGCGTCAGGCGATCCGGCGACATCTGCGACATAAAATGCGGTTCATAGCTCAAAGAAAGGTTGCCGAGTCTGAACGGGAACGCGCCATCGACGCCCAACGTGATAATACGCGCCTGCGGATCGGCGTTGCCCACCTGCTCTTCGGCATCTTCCTGTTCATTGAACCAGTGCACGGCTTTCTGATAGCCGAGACTGGCTTTGAGCTGACCTAACGGCAGATACGCCAGATGCTCCAGCGACAGCTTCCAGTTACTGGTTCTGCGCCGCTGCACTTCAATCTCCACATCATTAAGCAGATAGGTGGAATTACGACGAAAGGCCTTTAATGCCAGGGTGGTCTTCTGGCTGGCGCTGCGGTAAATCACGCGACTGAGTTGTGCGCTGAGGTACTTTTCGATGCCGCTGTACAGATAACTGAATGCACCATCGTGGATAGTTTGCGTGTAACGGTATTTGCTGCCGTACAGTTCGAGCTGCCAGTATCCCCACGGGACAGAGTAAAACGCCGAGACGTTATCGCTGCGGTGACCATCTTCATTTTTAAATCCTCCGCCCCAGGCGACGTAAAACATATCGTTAAGCGAGGTCAGATTATCCAGATAAAAAGCCAGCCCGCCCTGGTAGCGCCCGGTATATTTGCTGCCGGAATCATCAGCCCAGGCACCAAGCCGCCAGTGTTTCGGTTGGTTGCGCGTCACTTCCACCAGCGTTTCGCCAGGCTTCGTTCCTGGCAATAACTGAATATTGGCCTCAGAACCTGGCGTGCGTTGCAGGTTCTCAAGCCCCTGTTCAAGGCCACGTAAATCAAGGACATCGCCCTGATGCTCAGGGAAGTTATTCATTGCATGTATATAATTCCCGCCGTCACCCTTAAAGACGATTTCGCTAATAGTTCCCGGGAGAATTTGAAATTTAAGCGTGCCGCTCTTGAGGTCCTGCGCCGGTATTAACACGCGTGTCGTAATATAGCCGTGTTCTATCAACCGGTTTTGCACCGCTTTATGAATAATTTTAAGACCATTGATGCCGACGCATTTTCCTTTCACGCTCCGCGCCACATCCTGAAAAGTCATCCAGTGCGCCACCGCGTTTTTATTCTCAAGCTGAATAGCATTCACCGGGTAACAGGGTTGCTCTTCAGGCAGGTTCAGCCCCTCTTTGGGTTTATCCGCTGCGGTTGAAAGTAATGATTTGCTCTCTGTTACCAGACTTTCACGGCGGGCTTCGTCTTGCTGTTGCTGGTTTAATGCTTGCTGGTTTGCAATGACTTCCGCATTAACCGGAGAATAAATGCCGGCCAGCAATGACAGGAGCGCGGTGTATCCGCGTAAACGACAGACATTCACAGTTATTCCTTAATCTTCCCTGATTCCTGGCTAACGATTTTTACCGCCGTACCAGTGGTTCCATAATTTGACTACGATAAAAAGGAATCTCAGGTATATATAGCGGCGTCCTGATCCCTACAAAGGAAAAATGTAAAAAAGAGTGAATGTGCTAACTAATTAATCCAGAGATTAAATAGATTCAATGAATGATACCCGCTGTAGCCACTTATTCATTGGTCGACTAATCACCAGAAATAATTAATACCCATCATATAAGCGCTATGAATTTTTACAACGAATGAAATGCAAGATAAACCAGCTGTTCAAATATTTCACAGCTGTTACAAATTAATGTGAAATCGATCAGAATTGGCGCAAGACGTGGGTAAATAAGAAAAAAAGCGCCGCCAGGCAGCGCTTTTAAAACACGTTACATCACGGCGGCAAACGCCTGCGCCACCTGTTTTACGTTACGGCTGTTGAGACCCGCCACGCACATGCGACCGCTGCTAATCAGGTAAACGCCGAACTCGTCACGCAGGCGATCGACCTGCGCGGCGCTGAGGCCGGTATAGCTGAACATCCCGCGCTGCCTGAGCAGATAATCGAAATTACGCCCCGGCACTTCCGTTTTGAGGACATCCACCAGCGCCTGGCGCATCTCCAGAATGCGGCTGCGCATCGCTTCAACCTCGGCGAGCCATTGCGCTTTCAGCGCGGCATCATTAAGCACCGTCGCCACCACCTGCGCGCCAAAATTCGGCGGGCTGGAGTAGTTGCGGCGCACAGTCGCTTTCAGCTGCCCCAGTACGCGCGCAGCGGTGTCTGCATCATTACAGACTACCGACAACCCGCCCACGCGCTCGCCATAGAGCGAGAAGATTTTGGAGAACGAGTTGCTGACCAGCGCCGGGAGGCCTGCGCTGGCGATAGCGCGAATGGCATAGGCATCTTCTTCCATGCCGGCGCCAAAGCCCTGATAGGCGATATCCAGGAATGGGATCAGCTCGCGCGCTTTCAGTACCTCAACGACGGCATCCCACTGGGCATTAGTGAGATCCGCGCCGGTCGGGTTATGGCAGCACGGGTGCAGCAGCACGACATCGCGCGCAGGCAGGGTGTTGAGCTTTTCCAGCAATGCCTCAAAACGCACGCCGTTGGTGGCTTCGTCAAACCAGGGGTAAGTGCTTACTTCAAACCCGGCGCCGCTGAAGATGGCCACGTGGTTTTCCCAGGTCGGATCGCTCACCCAGACGCGGGATTGTGGAAAGTAGCGTTTAAGGAAATCCGCACCGACTTTCAGCGCGCCTGAGCCGCCCACTGTCTGGATGCTGGCGATACGGCCTGCGGTCAGCGCCGGGTGATCGGCGCCGAACAGCAGCGGCGCAATCGCGCTGCGATAGTGGTTGAGTCCTTCCATCGGGAGATAAAGCGAGGCGCCGTGTGGCTGCGCGTTAAGGCGCGCTTCTGCCTGAGCCACGGCCTGTAGCTGCGGGATAATCCCCTGTTCGTTGTAATAAAGGCCGATACTCAGGTTTACTTTGTCGCTGCGTGGATCTTCTTTAAAGCGCTCCATCAGCGAAAGGATGGGGTCGCCGGCGTAGGCGTCAACATTCTGAAACACGCTTGGTTCTCCAGATTTACGGTGTGATGTGTCTTCACAATAAACCGGATAGCGCGGCAGATCGAGAGGGATGTGGCGGGTACGCTGCGTTCAGGAACATGGCGGGTGCGCTGCGCTTACCCGCCCTACAGAAGAAGCCCGGTGTTTGTAGGGTGGATAAGCGCAGCGCACCCACCGTCAGTCATTCACACGCCGGTGCGTTACCTTCACTCCAGGTAACGCATCGCCACCCTGGAGGTCAGCCGCGTAACAAGTTCGTAAGCACTCACTCCCGTTACTTCGGCGATACGTTCGACCGGCAGCGCTTCGCCCCACATCACTACTGTATCACCTGCTTTTTCCGGCGCATCGGGGCCTAAATCGACGCAGATCATATCCATCGCCACGCGCCCGACAATCGGCACTTCGCGGCCATTGACTAACACCGGCGTGCCGGTGGGCGCGCAGCGCGGATACCCGTCGCCATAGCCCATCGCCACGACGCCGAGCCGCGTGTCGCGCTCGCTCACCCAGGTGCCGCCGTAACCGACGGGTTCGCCGGCTTTATGATCGCGCACGGCGATAAGGCTTGAAATCAGCGACATCGCAGGCTGAAAGCCAAGCTCCGCGCCCCATGGGTGGGTATCGAGCGGCGACACGCCGTAGAGAATAATGCCGGGGCGTATCCAATCAAAATGCGACTGCGGCCAGAACAGGATCCCGCCGGAGGCGGCAATCGAGCGCTTGCCCGGTTTGTCATGCGTGAAGCTGTTGAAAATATCGAGCTGGCGCTCGGTAGCGCCGCAATCTGGCTCGTCGGCGCGGGCGAAATGACTCACCACGTTCACCGGCTGACGCACGTTTTTACAGGCCGCGAGCCTGTTGTAAAACGCCTGCGCCGCTTCCGGGCGCACGCCTAAGCGATGCATGCCGGTGTCGAGCTTCATCCAGACGGTGACGGGCTCTGACAGCGTCGCCTGCTCCAGCGCCGCCAGTTGCTCTTCGCTGTGTACCGCCGTGTGTAGCCGTTGCGCGGCAATCGCCGGTAGATCGTCGGCGTTAAAAAAGCCTTCGAGCAAAAGAATGGGTTGGGTAATGCCGCCTTCGCGCAGGCGCAGCGCCTCTTCGAGGCGGGCCACGCCGAACGCATCGGCATCAGGGAGAGTGCGGGCGGTCTCAAGAAGACCGTGTCCATAGGCGTTTGCCTTCACCACCGCAACCAGCTGGCTGGCGGGCGCCAGTTCACGCAGGCGTTGCAGGTTGTGACGCAGAGCGCGGCGGTTTACTACCACAGTTGCCGCTTGCATTGACTTTCCTTGCTTATTTAAAGAGTTACTGTAAATCCCCTAAATCATTCGCGTTGCAGGAAGGCGACAAGCTCGTGAATCCCCGGGAGCTTAGTGAACTAAGTGACCGGGGTGAGCGAGCGCGGTCAACGCACCTGCGGCGTGAAGGATGACGGGGATTTTATTCGTCGTCGTACTGGGGCCCGGCATAATTATCAAACCGCGACCACTGCCCGTTAAACGTCAGGCGCACCGTGCCTATCGGGCCGTTACGCTGTTTACCGATAATAATCTCCGCGATGCCCTTTAAGTCGCTGTTTTCGTGATAAACCTCGTCACGATAGATAAACATAATCAGGTCGGCGTCCTGCTCGATAGAGCCGGATTCACGCAGATCCGAGTTCACCGGACGCTTATCGGCGCGCTGCTCCAGCGAGCGGTTAAGCTGCGAGAGCGCCACCACCGGCACCTGAAGCTCTTTGGCCAGCGCTTTCAGCGAGCGGGAAATCTCGGCAATTTCCAGCGTACGGTTATCGGAGAGCGACGGCACGCGCATCAATTGCAGGTAGTCGATCATAATCAGGCTTAAGCCGCCGTGCTCGCGGAAAATACGGCGCGCGCGTGAGCGGACTTCCGTCGGCGTCAGGCCCGAGGAGTCGTCAATATACATATTGCGCTTCTCAAGCAGGATGCCCATGGTGCCGGAAATACGCGCCCAGTCCTCATCATCGAGCTGACCGGTACGAATGCGCGTCTGATCCACGCGGGAGAGCGACGCCAGCATACGCATCATGATCTGCTCGCCGGGCATCTCAAGGGAGAAGATCAGCACCGGTTTATCCTGCAGCATCGCGGCGTTTTCGCACAGGTTCATCGCGAACGTAGTTTTACCCATCGACGGACGCGCCGCTACGATGATCAGATCCGAGCGCTGTAAGCCCGCGGTCTTTTTGTTGAGATCCTGATAGCCCGTATCAACGCCTGTCACGCCGTCATGCGGCTGCTGGTAAAGCGATTCGATACGCGCGACGGTGGCTTCGAGGATCTGATCGATACTCTTCGGGCCTTCGTCTTTATTGGCGCGGTTTTCGGCTATCTGGAATACGCGCGATTCGGCGAGATCGAGCAGATCTTCGCTGCTGCGGCCCTGCGGATCGTAACCGGCGTCGGCTATCTCATTGGCGACAGAAATCATGTCGCGCACGACCGCGCGTTCGCGCACGATATCCGCATAGGCGCTGATATTCGCGGCGCTTGGCGTGTTTTTAGAAAGCTCCGCGAGATACGCAAAACCGCCGACGCTTTCCAGCTGTCCCTGGAGCTCCAGCGATTCGGAAAGCGTAATCAGATCGATGGGTTTGCCCATCTCCTGCAGGCGATGCATTTCGGTGAAGATCATGCGGTGCTGGCGGGTGTAAAAATCCTCGGCCACGACGCGCTCGGCCACATCGTCCCAGCGCTCGTTATCCAGCATTAAACCGCCCAACACCGACTGTTCCGCCTCCATGGAATGCGGCGGCATTTTCAGCCCGGCGACCTGCGGGTCACGCGGTTCAGTAGGTTTGTTGAAGGGTTTATTTCCTGCCATAGTGAATGGAGTTACCAAAAATCATCATCAGAGAGAATGAGGAGTGTATCTGATCTGAGTCGTTTTGTACTCAGTTTGCACGCTCCCGCGTTCATGCCCGACACTTAACAAGGAGTTCCTATGGCGACGCGTATTGAGTTCAGCCAGCATGGCGGACCAGAAGTGTTAAAAGCGGTGACGTTTACCCCGGCCGCCCCGGACGAGCTGGAAGTGCAGGTGGAAAACAAAGCCATCGGCATCAACTATATCGACACCTATATTCGCAGCGGTCTCTACCCGCCCCCGGCGCTCCCGGCGGGCCTTGGCACCGAAGCCGCGGGCGTCGTGACGAAAGTCGGCAGCGGCGTGACGCACCTGAAACCGGGCGATCGCGTCGTCTACGCGCAGTCGGCGCTCGGCGCTTACAGCTCGGTCCATAACGTGCCGGCGGACAAAGCCGTCGTGCTCCCGGACGTCATCTCTTTTGAACAGGCGGCGGCCTGCTTTTTAAAAGGGCTGACGGTCTTTTATCTCCTGCGCAAAACCTACGAAATCAAACCCGACGAGATGTTTCTGTTCCATGCCGCGGCGGGCGGCGTCGGGCTTATCGCCTGCCAGTGGGCGAAAGCGCTGGGCGCGCGGCTTATCGGTACTGTCGGTTCTGCGGAAAAAGCCCAGCGGGCGAAGCAGGCGGGCGCCTGGCAGACCATCAACTACCGTGAAGAAAGCGTGCCTGAAAGAGTGCGAGAGCTGACCGGCGGCAAAAAAGTCCGTGTGGTCTATGACTCGGTGGGCAAAGAAACCTGGGAGTCGTCGCTCGACTGCCTGCAACGCCGTGGGTTGATGGTGAGCTTCGGCAACGCCTCCGGCCCGGTCACCGG
This sequence comes from Cronobacter turicensis z3032, assembly GCA_000027065.2. NCBI lineage: Bacteria > Pseudomonadati > Pseudomonadota > Gammaproteobacteria > Enterobacterales > Enterobacteriaceae > Cronobacter > Cronobacter turicensis. Next base: position 3,918,746 of record FN543093.2, read on the forward strand.
CGTGAATCTCGGGATTCTTAACCAGAAAGGCTCGCTTTACGTCACCCGGCCGTCGCTAAACGGCTATCTGACCAACCGCGCCGAGCTGGAAGAAGCCAGCAACGAACTCTTTTCGCTGATCGCCAGCGGGGTTATCAAAGTGGAGGTAGCGGAAGGCCAGAAGTTCGCGCTCGAAGACGCCGCACGCGCCCATAAGACACTGGAGAGCCGCAGTACGCAAGGTTCCAGCTTATTGATTCCCTGAATGAATTAGGGCTTCCCGCAGGAAGCCCTTTCTTTTTTATTGTTCGCGCCGCATGTAGGGTACAGCGCTGATGAATTCGGTAACACGGCTGACATAGTGACAGATAGACTCAGCAAAGAACATGCTTTGCCGGCCAAAGCAGGCCGGAAAGTTGCGAGGTTGTGATCAACCCCGCAACTTATTAGTAACGCCAGCGATTCGTCCGGCTGTAACGTGAAGTGCGACGATAATCAGGCACTTTCGGCGCCTTCACCGTACGGATCACCCACACCACCGCCACCGCCAGCAGCAGCCACGGCAGCACTTTAATCATCAGCGCGAATATGCCGCCGAAAAACATCACCAGCGTCGCCACCATCAGCGCGGCGATAATGCCCAGCAACGACACGCCGGTCGCCAGCAGCATCAGGAAGAAAGCCACCACAAACAGCAGTTCAAACATTGTCGTTCTCCTTAAAAACGTTATGCCCTACTATTACAAGTTTCGTGCCAGAATTAACTTATTGAATTAAAAAGAAACGCCCCAGGCGGTTACCTGAGGCGTTAGTGAAATTGACCATATTGTGGCGAATCTTAACGTTTATCGGCCACCAGCTTCAGCGCCTGCTCCAGCACGTCAATACCGGCGCCTGGCTTGTGGGCGTTTTCGCTGAGATAGCGGCGCCACTGCCGCGCGCCAGGAATCCCCTGGAAGAGCCCCAGCATGTGGCGGGTGACATGGCCAAGATAGGTGCCTTTCGCCCGCTCGCCCTCAATATACGGATACATGGCGCGCACGACAGCCACCGGATCGGCATCCGGCGTATCAAGCCCGAAGATTTCGCGATCGACCGACGCCAGCAGGCCAGGATTCTGATACGCCTCGCGGCCCACCATCACGCCATCCATATGCGCCAGGTGCGCTTTCACGTCGTCCAGCGTTTTGATGCCGCCGTTGATCGACATCGTAAGTTGCGGGAAATCGCGCTTTAACTGGTAAACGCGCGGATAATCCAGCGGCGGGATTTCGCGGTTTTCTTTCGGGCTCAGGCCGGAGAGCCACGCCTTGCGCGCATGAATAATAAAGGTGTCGCACCCGCCCTGCTCCGCCACGGTGCCGACGAAATCGCAGAGGAATTCGTAACTGTCCTGGTCGTCGATGCCGATACGGGTTTTGACCGTCACCGGAATGGACACCACATCGCGCATCGCCTTCACGCAGTCAGCGACCAGCTGCGCCTCGCCCATCAGGCAGGCGCCGAAACGACCATTCTGAACGCGGTCAGACGGACAACCGACATTGAGGTTAATTTCGTCATAGCCGCGCGCCTCGGCGAGCTTTGCGCAGTGCGCCAGCGCCGCCGGATCGCTCCCGCCCAGCTGCAACGCTACCGGATGCTCCTCATCGCTATAGGCAAGATAATCGCCCTTGCCATGGATGATCGCGCCCGTGGTGACCATTTCGGTATACAGCAGCGCCTGCGACGAGAGCTGGCGCAGGAAATAGCGGCAATGGCGATCGGTCCAGTCGAGCATCGGCGCGATGGAAAAGCGATGGGCGGGGAAAGCGTTACGGGATGTGGACGTCATAATAGCTAAGCGAGTCGAAGTTCGGGCTGAAAAAGGGGCGCTACTATAGCACAAACTTCAGGCAGGGGCGCACTGCGCCCCTGCACACGGTCAGAAGGTCAGGCTCAGCTGCGCGCCTGCGCCCCAGGTTTCGTTTTCACCAACGATGCCGGTCAAATCGACATGCACGCGGTTAAACGGCGCGAAGCCGACACCCGCGGTAAACACATCGCTTTCGTTATCCTTCACGTCTGCCCGATAACCGGCGCGCACCGCCAGCCAGTTAAGCGGACGCACCTCGGCGCCGACGCCGACGAACTGCGAGTTCTCTTCGCTCTTAAAGCCTTTGGTTTCCGTCAAATCGCCATCGGCGCTCAGCGTCACCAGGTCGTTATGCCAGGCCACGCCAGCGGTGACCAGCGGCGAGATCTGATAGGTATCTTTATACCCGTTGACCTCTTTGGTCTCGATATCGCGCGACACCAGGTTCTGCCCGCTCACGCCCACGGTCCAGTTAGGGCCGAAATCCGCCGCCACGCCGGCATCGACGTTGAAACCGTTATCGTCGTTGCGATAGCGCGTGCTGTTCAGATCGCCGCTATCATAGTTATAAATCGAGGCGGTGTAGTTATAGAGCCAGGTTTTTTGCAGCTTCGGCGTAACGCCGACGGAAACCGGCACGTCGCCCACCTGGAACCGGTGCGCAAACGCCACGCCGTAATCGGAAACGATCGCCGCGCGGCCAAACGCCGTAGAGGTCAGGCGATCGGTGATGGTGTCTGAGCCGTTGATCGCCGCGTTAATAATCTGACCGCCAGCATAGAGATCGTCGTTCTGAATCCGGCGCAGGTAGTCGATGTCACTTTGATCCACGCGGGTGCTGATGCGGGCATGCGCATAGGCTTTCGCCACAAACGCCACCGCGAGCACATCGCTCGGGATACTCACCGCGATGCCGCCCGCCGCGCGTGCGCTTGCCGTTTTACCGCGCAGGTATTCCAGCTCGTCGCCAAGCTCGCCCGCCGCGCCCTGGAACTGGCGCAGCGTGCCGAACGGATCGGCGGCGATATCGCCAGGCGTCAGGCTGTTCACGACATCCCGGTAATAATCGACGCGATCGCTGATATGGTCGATCTCATCTTCAAGATTATCTTCATCAGAAATTTGCGCCTGTAAGGCCGGGAGAATAACGGTAACGTCATCTTCCGGTTGAGAGCGCGCCAGTAGCGCCGGGTTAATCAGCACGCCGCTGCCGTAATCGGCTGACGCCACGCCGGTGCCACCCATTGCATCGTTACGGGCCTGCGCCCAGGTATTTGCCGCACTCGCCTGATTGGCTATCACCAGAGAAAGGGCGACGGCTGCCACTGAAGGTTTGATTATATTTTTCACTGTTTACCTGCTTATTAGCAACATGAAGGACATCCTCTGTCGGTTCATGACAGAGACGATTTCTGTTGTGAAGAACGCACTACGCCAGAGGTTGAGGCTTTAACTCAACGGCAATGCCGGGCTCGTTTCGCGATCGCCCTCATTATTTATAGATTAGGGTTCTTAATTCGTGTAGGTAAGCCGTCGTGCGGGCCAAAAAATTGTGGCGGGTGGTCTATCCAGCGATCCGGGCGGGTGGCCGCATAGGGGCCATTAAGCGGGTAGTAAATTCGGTTTTCCGGTTTATTCGCCTCGCCCACGACCAGTAGCCGCACTTCGCTGTCGGTATTATTGATAAAGGTGTGGCAAAGGCCGGTGCCCGCCGGGAAGCCAACGCTGTCGCCCGGCTTTAAAGGCCACAACTCGCCATTGAGCCAGACCTCCGGAAACCCTTCGAGCACATAAACAAACTCTTCTTCACTGCTTTCCGCGTGGGGGTAAGAGGTACGACGCCCTGGCGGCAGGCGCTCATGGTGAATGCCAAGCCGCGTAAGCCCGGTGCGTTTCGCCAGCGGCGCGCCGATAGACATTAATTCATTGCTGTCGGGGTAGCCCGCGTCGTCGTTTCCTTCCACATCCTGCCAGTGACAAATACATTCAGGCCGCGTTTGCATATAAACCTCCAGAGAACACTCCTTAAAAGGTATAACACAGCCGGGATGTCGGTGTTTTGGCAGGTTCATGATAAAGTGATGACTCAGACCCAACTCATAGAGGATGCCGATGGATACGACGATTACGCAGGAAGTTCTGGCGCAAGCTGAAAAGCTCTGCCAGCAACGTAATGTGCGCCTGACTCCGCAGCGCCTCGAAGTGCTGCGCCTGATGACCATCCAGCCGGGCGCCATCAGCGCTTACGATCTACTCGATTTATTGCGTGAAACCGAGCCGCAGGCAAAGCCGCCGACCGTGTACCGCGCGCTCGATTTTCTCCTGGAGCAGGGGTTTGTGCATAAGGTGGAATCCACCAACAGCTATGTGCTTTGTCATCTGTTTGATACCCCGGCGCATACTTCGGCGATGTTTATCTGCGACAGATGTGGCGTGGTAAAAGAAGAGGCAGCAGAAGGCGTGGAAGATATTATGCATGCGCTGGCGGCCAGAATGGGCTTTGCGTTGCGCCATAATGTGATTGAAGCGCATGGGCTATGTGCGGTGTGTGCGGAAGTTGAGGCGTGTCGCCATCAGGGGCAGTGTGGTCATGACCACAGTATTACCGTGAAAAAGAAAGGGCGTTAAATCAGGGTGGGTGGTACATCCTTGTACCGTTGGGCAGGGCAGCCTCAGAGGGAAAATACCGTTTGAGGTGGTGGCCCGATTACCAGCGGTAATCGTGGCGGCTTTCCCAGTCAGTCACTTCCTTGTCGGCTTCATCTTTTGCGTAACCGTAACGTTCCTGGATTTTACCCACCAGCTGGTCACGTTTCCCTTCGATGATGGTCATATCATCGTCGGTTAATTTACCCCATTGCTCTTTCACTTTACCTTTGAACTGTTTCCAGTTACCGCCAGCTTCATCTCTGTTCATAGACGTCTCCTTAACATTCGGTAGTGAATCAGTCTCACAGGTTTTCCTGTGGGGGTTCAGCGCGGGTCATGTCATCATTTGCTGAACGTACTACTCAGTTTAGACGTCAATTTTATCCCTGGTGGGATATTCAGAATCTTTAACCACAACGAAGCGCTGAAGCCGACGATTTTACTCTTATCCGCAGCGATGTAATTTCAGCGATCTTGCCTAATGCAGCAAGCGACCGCGACGCCATAAATAACCGAGCGACAGTCCGCGCAGCGCCAGAAAAACGGTAAGCGCAAGCCAGAGTCCATGGTTGCCAAGCCGCGGCAGCGTCAGGAGCGTCAGGCCAAAGCCGAGCGCCGCGACGGCCATACTGTTGCGCATCTCCGCCCCGCGCGTCGCGCCGATAAACATCCCATCCAGCAGATAACACCAGACGCCGACCACCGGCAAAATCACCTGCCAGAAGAGATAGGGCTGCGCCAGCGCCTGCAATGACGGTAGTGAGGTTAACAGCGACACAATATACTGACCCGCCACGGCATAAAGCAGCGCGAATGCCAGCGCGACCATGCCTGCCTGGCGGCACGCCGCGCGCCAGACGCTGTGCAACTGCGATTTATCCCGCGCGCCGAATGCCTGCCCGGCATGGGCTTCCACTGCATAGGCGAAGCCGTCGAGCGCATAAGCCGTGAAGGTTAACAGCGTCATCAGAATGGCGTTAACGGCGACAATATCGCTGCCAAGCCGGGCGCCAAATACGGTGACCGAGGCAAAGCAGATCTGCAACAGCAGCGAGCGAAGCATGATGTCGCGGTTAAGCTTCAGCAGCCTGCCGATGCCGCCGCGCCACGCGGTTTTCAGCATCGACAAGGTAATGCCGCGCAGACGCAGCACGCGGGCCGCCATCATCAGCCCGATGCCGAGCGTCACGTATTCCGCTATCACCGTTGCCAGCGCCGCGCCCTGGACGTTAAGGCCAAGCCCCATGACGAACCAGAGATCAAGCGCAATGTTCAGCAGATTCCCGACCACCAGCAGGATAACCGGCGCGCGGGCGTACTGAACGCCCAGCAGCCAGCCCAGCAACACCAGGTTGGCAAGCGACGCGGGCGCGCTGAGCCAGCGGATCTCCAGAAACCGTCTGGCCTGCGCCAGTACGGCGTCGCTGCCGCCAGTAATATGCAGCGCCAGCTGAATCAGCGGCTCGCGCAGCGCGATAATCAGCCCCCCGGCAATAAGCGCCAGCGCCATGGGCTGCACCAGCGCGCGGGCCAGCGCTGCCGGATCGCGCGCGCCAAATGCCTGGGCGGTTAACCCGGTGGTGCTCATACGTAAAAAGAGCAGCATCATAAACAGGAAGCTGGTGGCCGTCGCGCCAACGGCGACGCCGCCCAGATAGACGGGGCTATCGAGATGACCAATCACGGCGGTATCCACCAGGCCCAGCAGCGGCACGGTGATGTTGGAGAAAATCATTGGCAGCGCGAGGCGCCAGAGAGCTTTATCGGTAGGAGTGAGAAAAGGCATATGGCGTTCCGATGCCGTTACGCGAAGAAGGAAAAGTATAAAGCGCATGAGTCGCGCAGAGGAGCCATTACCGTAACCGGGGCGGGCCAGTTACGGTAATGCGGCGTCAGGAAGCCGGGAAAGGCCTCAGAGCCATTCGCCGTTACGGATCACGCCGACCGCCAGACCTTCGATAGAGAAGTTATGCTCGCGCAGATCGACAACGATAGGTTTGAACTCGTTGTTCTCTGGCAGAAGTTCAACGATATTCCCCTGTTTTTTGAGGCGTTTTACCGTCACTTCATCATCGATACGCGCGACAACTACCTGGCCGTTGCGCACATCCTGCGTTTTATGAACCGCTAACAGGTCGCCGTCCATAATCCCGATATCTTTCATCGACATCCCGCTAACACGCAGCAGGAAATCGGCGTTCGGCTTAAAGAGGCCTGGATCAACCTGATAGTGGCCTTCAATATGCTGCTGAGCCAGCAGCGGCTCGCCCGCGGCGACGCGCCCCACCAGCGGCAGGCCCGTTTCTTCTTCCTGCAGCAGACGAATACCGCGCGACGCGCCGGACACTATTTCAAGCACCCCTTTGCGCGCCAGCGCCTTAAGGTGTTCTTCCGCCGCGTTTGGCGAACGGAAACCCAGACGCTGCGCGATTTCCGCACGTGTAGGCGGCATGCCGGTCTGGCTGATGTGATCCCGAATGAGATCAAACACCTCTTGTTGCCTGGTAGTTAATGCTTTCATTCCGCCCCCTGGGTGCATATACAGTTATGCTGTGAGTATATACAGCTAAAGGTGATTTTAAAACCATAACCGGTTAAAAAAGCGCTTCTTTCGCGATTTCTGGAAAACTTATCGCAAATGCTGCCAGAGCAGCGTGACCCACACGACCAGCGCGAGGATAATCGACAGCAGGACCGCGGCGGAGCCCATATCCTTGGCGCGCCCCGAAAGTTCATGAAATTCAGGGCCGATGCGATCGACCACCGCTTCGATAGCGCTGTTGAGGATTTCAACGATCATCACCAGCGTCACGGAGCCAATCAGCAGTACGCGGGTGATCGGGTCGACATCCAGCCAGCAGGCGATAAGAATGGCCGCTATCACGGCAACTCCCTCCTGGCGAAATGCAGCCTCATTTTTCCAGGCGGCGCGTAATCCCTTCCAGGAATAGCCGGCAGCGTTAATAATTCGGGTTAACCCCGTGGTGTTATTGGCCATGACAAGAAACCTTTTTTAAATTCAGGCGTCAATGCTAATGCGCTTCGATAAAGAAGCACCACAGAAATTCTATGGAGTTTCTGATATTCTTGCGCCGCAATTGCATTATTAACCAGAGGCTTTACATCGTTTATGTCCGGTTGGCCACGAATTTACTACAAATTACTTAATTTACCATTAAGCGTGCTGGTAAAAAGCAAGTCCATCCCGGCGGCGCCCTGCCCCGAACTTGGGCTCGATACGTCACGCCCCATCATGTATGTGTTGCCGTATAACTCGAAGGCGGATCTCCTGACGCTGCGGGCCCAGTGCCTGGAGCACGATCTACCGGATCCGCTGGAACCGCTGGTTATCGACGGCACCGAACTGCCGCGCTATGTGTTTATCCATGGCGGCCCCCGCGTGTTTACTTACTACACGCCGAAGGAAGAGTCGATCAAGCTGTTCCACAATTATCTCGATCTGCACCGCAGCAACCCGGACCTCGACGTCCAGATGGTGCCGGTGTCGGTCATGTTCGGCCGCTCGCCGGGGCGCGAAAAAGGCGAGGAAAACCCGCCGCTGCGTATGCTGAACGGCGTTCAGAAATTCTTCGCCGTCTCCTGGCTTGGCCGCGACAGCTTTGTGCGTTTCTCGCCGCCGGTGTCGCTGCGCCGCATGGCGACTGAGCACGGTACGGACAAGCGTATCGCCCAGAAACTGGCCCGCGTGGCGCGCATGCATTTCGCCCGCCAGCGCCTCGCCGCCGTCGGCCCGCGCCTGCCTGCGCGCCAGGATCTCTTCAACAAGCTGCTCTCGTCAAAAGCTATCGCCCGCGCCGTTGAAGACGAAGCGCGCACCAAAAAAATCTCGCACGAGAAAGCCCAGCAGAACGCCGTCGCGTTAATGGAAGAGATCGCCGCAAACTTCTCTTACGAGGCGATTCGCCTTACCGACCGCGTGCTTGGGTTTACCTGGAACCGTCTCTACCAGGGCATTAATGTTCATAACGCCGAGCGGGTGCGCCAACTGGCCCATGACGGCCACGAGATTGTCTATGTGCCCTGCCATCGCAGTCACATGGACTATCTGCTGCTCTCTTACGTGCTCTATCACCAGGGGCTGGTGCCGCCGCATATCGCCGCAGGCATTAACCTGAACTTCTGGCCAGCCGGGCCGATTTTCCGCCGTCTGGGCGCGTTCTTTATCCGCCGCACCTTTAAGGGCAACAAGCTTTACTCCACCGTATTTCGCGAATATCTCGGCGAACTGTTCAGCCGCGGCTACTCGGTCGAGTATTTCGTGGAAGGCGGGCGCTCACGCACCGGTCGTCTGCTCGATCCGAAAACCGGCACGCTGTCGATGACCATCCAGGCCATGCTTCGCGGCGGTACGCGTCCGATTACGCTGGTGCCGATTTACATTGGCTATGAGCATGTGATGGAAGTGGGCACTTACGCCAAAGAGCTGCGCGGCGCTACCAAAGAGAAAGAGAGCCTGCTGCAAATGCTGCGCGGCTTAAGCAAGCTGCGTAACCTGGGTCAGGGCTATGTGAACTTCGGCGAACCGCTGCCGCTGATGACCTTCCTGAACCAGCACGTGCCGGAGTGGCGCGATTCCATCGACCCGATCGAAGCCGTCCGCCCGGCGTGGCTGACCCCGACGGTGAATGAGATTGCCTCACAACTGATGGTGCGCATCAACAATGCGGGCGCGGCTAACGCCATGAACCTGTGTTGTACCGCGCTGCTGGCGTCGCGTCAGCGTTCGTTAACGCGCGAGCAGTTAACCGAACAGCTGGATTGCTACCTGAGCCTGCTGCGTAACGTGCCGTACGCCTCAGATGCCACGGTACCGGACGCTACGGCGACGCAGCTTATCGAACACGCGTTGCAGATGAACAAGTTCGATGTCGAGAAGGATACGATCGGCGATATCATCGTGTTGCCGCGCGAGCAGGCAGTGCTGATGACCTATTACCGTAATAACATCATGCATATGCTGGTGTTGCCTTCGCTTATCGCCGCTATCGTGACGCAACATCGTCGCATCAGCCGTGAAGCGGTGCAGCAGCAGGTTGAACTGCTGTTCCCGATGCTGAAGACGGAGCTGTTCCTGCGCTGGGAAAAAGAAGAGGTGTCAGCGGTTGTCGACGCGCTGATCAATGAGCTGGCGCAGCAGGGGCTGATCCTTGCCGACGACGCCTGGCTACAGGTGAACCCGGCGCGCTCCCGTACGCTGCAACTGCTGGCCGCAGGCGTGCGCGAAACGCTGCAACGCTACGCGATCACCTTCTGGCTGCTGAGCGCTAATCCGTCCATCAACCGCGGAACGCTTGAGAAAGAGAGCCGCACCGTGGCGCAGCGTCTTTCCGTGCTGCACGGCATTAACGCGCCGGAGTTCTTCGATAAAGCGGTGTTCTCAACGCTGGTGCTGACCCTGCGTGATGAAGGTTATATCAGCGATACCGGCGATGCCGAACCGGCGGAAACCATGAAGGTTTACCAGATGCTGGCGGAGCTGATGACGTCCGATGTGAGGCTGACCATCGAGAGCGCGGCGGCACAAGCGAGCGCGTGATTAAGCGTAATCGGTGACAGTGAAAAGGCGGGGAAACCTGCCTTTTTTATTGGTGTACAGCGTGGCGACAGGAATGGATGGTAGTCGTTGATGCTGGCGGGTGCGCTTTGCTTACCCGCCGTCACAGCGCTACCGCTAATAAAAAAGCGGGTTTCCCCGCTTCTCTTTCAGAATTTCAAATAACTCAGCGCCAGGCCGATAAACACCAACAGCCCTACATAGTTATTATTCAAAAAGGCGCGGAAACAGGCGTCGCGATCGCGCCCGGCAATGATTTTCTGCTGCCAGATAAACAGCGCGCCTGCGCCTGCAAGGCTTGCATAATAAAACGCGCCCAGCCCGTTCAGCCAGCCCACCACGCCCAGCAGCGCCAGCACGGCAATCTGCAACAGCCCGATAATCAGCTTATCGTGGCGTCCGAAAAGAATAGCCGTCGACTTCACGCCGATTTTCACGTCATCGTCGCGATCGACCATCGCGTATTCGGTGTCGTAGGCCACCGCCCAGCAGATATTCGCGAAAAACATCAGCCAGCAGCTTAACGGCAGCGACTCGCTCACCGCGCAAAACGCCATCGGAATCGACCAGCCAAACGCCGCGCCCAGCACGACCTGCGGCAGATGGGTATAGCGCTTCATGAAGGGGTACATCCAGGCCAGCGCCAGCGCCGCGACCGAGAGCAAAATGGTTTTCACATTCAGCGTCAGCACCAGCAAAAACGACAGCAGCACCAGGATGACGAACAGATTGCGCGCCTCTTTTTCGGTCACATCGCCGCTCGGCAGAGGCCGGTGCGCCGTGCGCTTCACGTGCCCGTCAAATTTACGGTCGGCATAATCATTCACCACGCAGCCTGCGGCGCGCATCAGCCAGACGCCCGCCACAAACACCGCCAGGATCCACAGCGGCGGCACGCCGGGCGACGCCACCCACAGCGCCCACAGCGTCGGCCAGAGCAGCAGTAACGCGCCGATCGGCTTATCGGTGCGCATCAGGCGGTGATAGGCGAGCAGCTTATTCTGCGTCAGGCTCCACTCCATTATTTTTCCTCTCTGTACAAGGGTGATGCGGGTAAAAACAGTTCGGTCAGCAGCAGCGGCTTGCCGGACAGCCTCAACAGGGAGCGACGCCCCCAGAGCGCCTCGCTGCGGCCCGGCTGGATAAAGTCACGCGTAAGGGTGGATGAGGTAAACAGATAACGACCCAGCGGCGTGGTGCCAAGCTGCTGCAACGCCAGTTCTGGCCCACACAGTGTAGACTCCGGCACCAGCGTGCGCCCGACCAGCCACGGTACGCCGTCACCGCACAGCAGGATTTCGCGCAGCCAGTAGCGCGGCTCATGAGGTAAAAACGCCCCCTCGTCTTCCAGCCTTTCAGGGCCGACAAAGCCTTCAAACAGCATCTCGACCGTCACGCGATCGCAAAAACTCTCGAAACGGCGGGTCATGGAATCTTCCAGCATCAGCCAGTCGAGCAGCGCGCTATCCAGCGTGCTGATATCGTCAAAAAAGGACAACGCGCGCAGTTGTCTCAGCGCGGGATGGGACATGCGTGACTCTCCGGGGCCAAAAGTGGACGTATTGTAACGCAGAACCGGCAAAACGGGGGCGGGGAAACAAGGGGTACGAACAAAAGCGCAACATGGGTGCAACAGAACGGCATGCTGCGCCAGGAAAAAAGGTGCGCGCAAGCGCACCAGGTGTTGCAAACATCAGCAGCGTGGGGAGACGGTCACCCCTTGCCTTTTACGCTGCTGATAAAAGTCTGACGAGCCGTGGTGGAGCCGAGACGCTCAGCTTCATCCAGCAGTTTCAGCGCTTTATCGACATCGCCTTTAGCGACAGCGTCCTTAATGGCGCGATTGAAATAGGCTTCGGTGTCGTTAAGTACCGGTTCGCGCTTCGCGGCGGGCGCTGGCGCGGCAGCTGGTGCGGCAGGCGCCGGAGCGGAATAGGCGGTTGCAGGTGCTGCGGTGTTGCCGACCGTCACAGACGACGGGCCGGAGGAGCCAAACAGCGGGCCGACCAGAACGCTGGATGCGGAGTTAGTGCTTACTTTCACTTTAAGCTTGCCGTCAGGCGTGTGACGGGCCACCGGATCGGCGATATCCGGCACGGCGTTACCCACCCCTTTGGCGTAAGCCTTCGCCGGGTTGGTCATGGTCGTCGTCTTCTGCAGATCCTGCGGCGTGGTAAAGACCAGCAGGTACAGTTTCTGCTGTCCCAGCGCTGGCGTCAGCTTGATGACGCCTTCGAGGCGGTCTTCAGACACCACGCCCGGCTCCTGATAGGTAAAATAGCTGCTCGGGAAGTAGGCGGCAGGCGTTAAGTTTTGATCCAGCACCAGCACGTTCGGGGCATAAATGCCGGTCTGCTTGTTCGCAAGGCTGGTAAGCGTAATGGTCAGTTCGCCGATATTCGCCGGCACGCTATAGGCGGCGACTTTACCGGTAATGCCCGGTACGTTGAGGGTCTGCCCCACGGCGGCGAGATCGGTCGTCTGAGTCTGCGACTGCGCGACAGGCGTCCAGGTCAGGCGCTGTAACTCACCCGCCGGAACAGACGGCGCGGCGGAGGTGTTCTGCGGCACGATATTCACATCAGCGAAGCTGACGGCGGGCAGGCCTGCAAGCAGCCCTGCGCTTAAGCATAATGCGACGAGACGTTTTTTCATTTTTATTACCTCGGATGGAAAGGGAAACGGTAGCCAGGCAATAGCGCGCTTCCCGAAAATCGGTACTTTTCAATGAGGGTTAAGAGGGGCTTGCGCCCCTCTTGTTACTGCAATTACGCGTGATTACCACCAGATTTCCATCTGGGCGCCGAAGCTCCACTCATCGCTGTCGCCGCGACCGAAGCTGCCACCGTTAAAGCCATCTTTAACCGCGTAGCCATAGTTGGCGTTATTGCTCGGGTTGCCCTCACGGTCATAGCCCCATTTTTCATCCCACTTGGCGTAGGTTGCGAACACACGCAGCGCCGGGCGAGACCAGATGCTGTCGCCTGCCTGCCACTGTTGCGCCAGGGTGATTTTGTACTGGTTGTTGGTTTCGTCAGTACGCTGGGATTTCACGTTGTCATAGCCAACTTCCAGCAGGGTGCTCATGATAGGCGTCCATTTAAACATCGGGCGCACACCTACGGTCCACCAACGGGTGCCGTTGTTGTTATCCCAGTCGATGTCCTGGTACATACCGACATACATCATGTCCCAGCGATCGCCCATGGAAATTGAGCCGTGATCGATTAAACGCAGCATGTGACCGTTGTTGTTCTGCGCATACGCGAACTTAGGATCGGTGTCGCTGATGCCAATGCCAGAGCCCTGAGACAGGCCTTTACCCTGAGAGGTCAGCGCATCTGTCGCATACTGAACGACAAACTTGTTGAAGCCGGTACCGATAGTCTGAACGTGTTCTGCGGTGAACATCCAGCCATCTTTGGTCGCGTCGTCAGCCAGATAGTAGTCGTCACGCGCGTTGGCACGACCGTAGTCGACACCCAGTTCCAGCGTACCGCCCGGGTTCACTTCCAGGCTGCCTAAGCGAACGTCAAAAACGTCGTTAGCCGTGCTCTTGTTATAGTCATAAATGCTGTCGCTCTGGAAGGTTGCGGAGCCGCCAGCTTCAGAGGAGCGGGTTGCCGCAACAGAGAGCTTACCAAAGCCAAGATCGACGTTTTCAAGACCTGCGCCCGGGCCGGAGATATCCCAGTAGTAGAAGTCGATCATGTGAACGTCGTGACGCTGATAGAAGCGTTTACCGGCCCAGATGGTTGAACCCGGCAGCGCGTCAATCAGGTTTTTACCCTGTACGTTAGCTTCGCGGAACGCCGGGCTGGTCGCTTCCCAGTCGTTCTGCTGTGCAACGGAATAGGCCACGTTAGTATCGAAATAGAAGCTCTTGTCGCCTTCTTTCCATACTTCCTGACCTAATTTAAGTTCCGCATAGGTTTCACATTCATTACCCAGACGGTATTTAGCGCCGGCACCGGTTGCCTGGAAGCACTGCTGTTCGCCACCACTACCGGTCCAGCCGATGCCGGAACGGGCGTAACCTTTGAAGTCCACAGCGGAGGCCTGAGCGGCGAAGATGCCCGCCATCACGGCCACAGCCAGAGGGAGTTTACGCAGAGTTATCATCATTCTATCTCCTGAGATCATTGCTTTTCTTTGTAAGCGGGGGCGCTTAAACGCCCGGCTCTTTATGCAACCGACGACAGGCGGTGCCATCTTCCCGAAAAAGATGACAACGCTCCGGCGGCAAGCCGATAGCGAATGTGGCGCCCTCTTCTACCAGCACGACGTCATTCTGGCGGTAGACCAGGTTCTGACGCAGCGCAGGGATTTGGATATGAATCTGAGTCTCATGACCTAACTGTTCGACCACCTGCACATCGCCTTCAAGCGTTACATCGGCGATATCGCTTGGCAGGAGGTGTTCGGGGCGGATGCCAAGGGACATATTGGCCCCCACCTGAACATGGGTACTTTCTACCGGCAGCCAGACCAGCTGGCGGTTCGGCAGTTCTACCTGCACCTGATCGATAGCGGTGGCGGTGACTTTCACCGGCAGGAAGTTCATTTTCGGCGAGCCAATAAAGCCCGCGACGAAGCGATCGGCCGGGTAGTGATAGAGTTCCAGCGGCTTGCCCACCTGGGCGACGCGGCCTGCGTCCAGCACCACGATTTTGTCGGCGAGCGTCATCGCTTCGACCTGATCGTGGGTGACGTAAATCATGGTGCGCTGAAGGCGCTTATGAAGACGGGAGATCTCAATACGCATCTGCACGCGCAGCGCGGCGTCCAGGTTTGAGAGCGGCTCATCGAGCAGGAACACGGAAGGCTCCGCCACCAGCGTACGGCCAATCGCCACACGCTGACGCTGGCCGCCGGAGAGCGCCTTCGGGCGACGGTCCAGCAGGTGCGCCAGTTGCAGCACTTCCGCCACCTGCGTGACGCGCTGGTTGATGGTTTCTTTACGGGCGCCCGCCAGCTTCAGACCGAAAGACATGTTTTCGGCCACGGACAGATGCGGATAGAGCGCGTAAGACTGAAACACCATCCCCACGCCGCGCTCGGCAGGCGGCACGTCATTCATACGCTTGCCGCCAATATGCAAATCGCCGCTGGTGATGGTCTCAAGTCCGGCAATCATACGCAGCAGCGTTGATTTCCCGCAGCCCGACGGCCCGACAAATACGACAAACTCGCCTTCGGTAATGTCGAGGTTGATATCTTTCGACACCACAACGTCGCCCCAGGCTTTTGTTACGTTGCGAAGCTGAACGCCTGCCATTCCCTTCTCCCTTGTTTACTTCACCCGATTTCACGGGAAAAACACGTTGACGGCACTATGCCCTTCAGATGAAGGCAAGCCATCCTCCACCCCTGCCTTTTTTATGGGGGAGGAGACGGGAGGATGAGGGGGTGGCAGCTGTCCTGCGGCCGGGCGGCCCCCGGCGATTTTCGTGATGCAAGCGGCAAAAAACGCAGCGGTTTTCTGTGCGCGGGACCACAGAAAATCCACTTATGTTACGTAGATCACACTACGAAGCGGTGGGGCGTAGAGGAAAGGAGGATGAGAAGCGCTTGCCAGATGCCCAGACTGTTACACGTAAAGCCAATACGTGTATCCACGCGCAAACCACTAAAAGGATAGGAGTTATGAAAATTAAAAGCGGCGTACGCCTCCTCGCCCTCTCAGCGCTGACGACGGCGCTCTTTTCTGCCTCTGCTCTGGCCAAGATCGAAGAAGGTAAGCTGGTTATCTGGATCAACGGTGATAAAGGCTATAACGGCCTGGCCGAAGTGGGTAAGAAGTTTGAGCAAGACACCGGCATTAAAGTCACTGTTGAACACCCGGACAAACTGGAAGAGAAATATCCGCAGGTAGCAGCAACCGGCGACGGTCCGGACATTATCTTCTGGGCGCATGACCGTTTTGGTGGCTACGCGCAATCTGGCCTGCTGGCGGAAATCACGCCGGAGAAAGCATTCCAGGACAAGATTTATCCGTTCACCTGGGACGCGGTGCGCTATAACGGCAAAATCATTGCCTACCCGGTTGCCGTGGAATCTCTGTCGCTGATCTACAACAAAGACCTCGTACCAAACCCGCCGAAAA
Organism: Cronobacter turicensis z3032; assembly: GCA_000027065.2. Taxonomy (NCBI): domain Bacteria; kingdom Pseudomonadati; phylum Pseudomonadota; class Gammaproteobacteria; order Enterobacterales; family Enterobacteriaceae; genus Cronobacter; species Cronobacter turicensis. The sequence continues at coordinate 3,934,910 of FN543093.2, forward strand.
CCTGGGAAGAGATCCCGAAACTCGATAAAGAACTGAAGGCGAAGGGCAAGAGCGCGCTGATGTTTAACCTTCAGGAACCGTACTTCACGTGGCCGATTATTGCCGCTGACGGCGGTTATGCCTTTAAGTTTGAGAACGGCAAATATGACGTGAAAAACGTCGGCGTCGACACCGCGGGCGCCAAAGCGGGCCTGAACTTCCTGGTCGAGCTTATCAAAGATAAACATATGAACGCTGACACCGACTATTCCATCGCGGAAGCGGCATTCAACAAAGGCGATACCGCCATGACCATCAACGGTCCGTGGGCGTGGGCCAACATCGACAAAAGCAAAGTTAACTACGGCGTGGCGCAGCTGCCGACCTTCAAAGGCAAGCCGTCTAAACCGTTCGTCGGCGTGCTGAGCGCGGGTATCAACGCGGCCAGCCCGAACAAAGAGCTGGCGAAAGAGTTCCTGGAAAACTACCTGCTGACCGATCAGGGCCTGGAAGCGGTGAATAAAGACAAACCGCTGGGCGCCGTCGCGCTGAAGTCTTACCAGGAGAAGCTGGAGAAAGATCCACGCATCGCCGCCACCATGGCAAACGCGAAAACCGGCGAAATTATGCCTAACGTGCCGCAAATGTCTGCGTTCTGGTATGCCGTACGTACTGCGGTAGTTAACGCCGTCACCGGCCGTCAGACCGTCGATGAAGCGCTGAAAGACGCACAAACCCGCATCGCCAAGTAAGCGATAGCGGCAAACGGCGGGTGGCGCTTCGCTTACCCGCCCTACAAAACCATTCACAGAGACAGACGGTGGGTTAGCGAAACGCCCCCACAAACGCCAGGTAGGGTGGGTAAGCGTAACGCACCCACGAACACAAGCAGGCAGGTAAGCGAAACGCCCCCGCCACACCCTGTAAAGAGTTGCATCGTGGCACGGCCACACCTACGTTTTCATCGTTGTTGAGGATTATCCCCATGGATGTCATTAAAAAGAAACACTGGTGGCAAAGCGACGCGCTGAAGTGGTCGGCGATTGGTCTGCTGGGCTTACTGGTGGGTTACCTTGTCGTTTTAATGTACGCACAGGGGGAATACCTGTTCGCCATCATGACGCTGATTTTAAGCTCGGCTGGCCTCTATATTTTCGCGAATCGCCGCACCTATGCGTGGCGCTATGTGTATCCGGGGCTCGCGGGCATGGGGCTGTTCGTGCTCTTCCCGCTGGCCTGCACCATCGCCATCGCCTTTACCAACTACAGCAGCACCAACCAGCTCACCCAGGAGCGCGCGCGTGACGTGCTGATGGACCGTAAATACCAGGCGGGCGAAAGCTATGCCTTTGGTCTGTATCCCGCAGGCGAGCAGTGGCGACTGGCGCTCACTGATGGCGCCAGCGGCAAATACTTCCTCTCGGAGCCGTTTAAATTTGGCGGCGAGCAGAAACTGAAACTTACCGCCGCGCCAGCCCTGCCGGAAGGCGAACGCGCGAGCCTGCGCGTGATCACCCAGCATCGCCAGGCGCTGAACCAGATAACCGCCGAACTGCCGGACGAAAGCCAGCTCGTCATGAGTTCGCTGCGCCAGTTCTCCGGCACCCGTCCGCTCTATACGCTCGCCGGCGACGGCACGCTCACCAACAACCAGAGCGGCGTGAAGTACCGCCCGAATAATGAGATTGGCTTTTATCAGTCGGTTAACGCCGATGGCCAGTGGGGCGATGAGAAGCTGAGCCCCGGTTATACCGTGACGATTGGCTGGGATAACTTCTTACGCGTCTTTGCCGATGAAGGCATCCAGAAGCCGTTTATGGCGATTTTCGTCTGGACGGTCGTCTTTGCGGCGCTGACCGTGGTGCTGACCGTGGCGGTCGGCATGGTGCTGGCGTGCCTGGTGCAGTGGGAATCGCTGAAGGGTAAAGCCATCTACCGCGTGTTGCTTATCCTCCCCTATGCGGTGCCGTCGTTTATTTCTATTCTGATTTTCAAAGGGTTGTTCAACCAGAGCTTTGGTGAGATCAACATGATGCTGAGCGCGCTGTTTGGCATCAAACCGGCGTGGTTTACCGACCCGACCACGGCGCGCACCATGATCATTATCGTCAATACCTGGCTTGGCTACCCGTACATGATGATCCTGTGCATGGGGCTGCTGAAAGCTATTCCGGACGATCTGTATGAGGCTTCCGCGATGGACGGCGCAGGCCCGTTCCAGAACTTCTTTAAAATTACGTTCCCTTTGCTTATCAAGCCGCTAACGCCGCTGATGATCGCAAGCTTCGCGTTTAACTTTAATAACTTCGTGCTGATCCTGCTGTTAACCAACGGCGGCCCGGACCGCATCGGCACCACGACGCCTGCGGGCTATACCGACTTGCTCGTGAGCTACACCTGGCGTATCGCCTTTGAAGGCGGCGGCGGACAGGATTTTGGCCTCGCAGCGGCTATCGCCACGCTTATCTTCCTGCTGGTGGGCGCGCTGGCGGTCGTGAACCTCAAAGCCACGCGCATTAAGTTTGATTAAGGAGATCCCACATGGCTATGGTTCAACCAAAATCGCAAAAGCTGCGTCTGCTGGCGACACACCTGCTGCTGCTGGCCTTTATCGCCGCCATTATGTTTCCGCTGTTGATGGTCGTGGCGATTTCGCTGCGCCCCGGCAACTTCGCGACCGGGAGCCTTATCCCGGATCAAATCTCCTGGGAACACTGGCGGCTGGCGCTCGGTTTCAGCGTGGAGCACGCCGATGGCCGCGTGACGCCGCCGCCGTTCCCGGTGCTACTGTGGCTGTGGAACTCGGTGAAAATCGCGGTCATTACCGCGGCAGGCATCGTGGCGCTCTCCACCACCTGCGCCTATGCCTTCGCCCGTATGCGTTTCCCGGGTAAAGGCGCGCTGCTGAAAGGCATGCTGATTTTCCAGATGTTCCCGGCGGTGCTGTCGCTGGTGGCGCTCTACGCGCTGTTTGACAGGCTCGGCCAGTACATTCCGTTTATCGGGCTTAACACCCACGGCGGCGTGATCTTCGCCTATCTGGGCGGTATCGCGCTGCATGTCTGGACTATCAAAGGCTATTTCGAAACTATCGACGGCTCGCTTGAAGAAGCGGCGGCGCTGGATGGCGCAACACCGTGGCAGGCGTTCCGGCTGGTGCTGCTGCCGCTGTCGGTGCCGATCCTGGCGGTGGTGTTTATTCTTTCGTTCATCGGCGCGATTACCGAAGTACCGGTCGCCTCGCTGCTACTGCGCGATGTCGACAGCTACACCCTGGCGGTGGGCATGCAGCAATATCTCAACCCGCAAAACTACCTGTGGGGCGATTTCGCGGCGGCGGCCGTGCTGTCAGCCATCCCGATTACCGTGGTCTTCCTGCTGGCGCAGCGCTGGCTGGTGAGCGGCCTCACGGCGGGGGGCGTTAAAGGTTAAGCCTCTTCATCGTTATTTTGCCACTGCAGTACCATTGTATCCCTGACTAAGAAGTCACTTTTGGCGGCCCCGTGCCGCCTTTTTTTATATGCGTTTGCCCAGCCCGGGCGTTAAAAACGTCACGAGCGTCTATAGTTAAAGGTTCAGGTTTCGCCTGGCCCGTAAGAGGCCCGCGCATCGTAACGCTTACTGATAACAGGGAAAGAAAATGAAAATAGCCTGCCTGCATACGGCGCAAAGCAACGTGGCGGTTTTTGATGAGGCCGCCCGCGCGCTAAATCTTCCGCAAGACGCCTTAACCCATAAAGTGATGCCGCACCTGCTCGAACAGGCGCAAGCCGCAGGCGGCGTCACGCCCGAGATTGAAAAAGAGGCCATAGCCTCGCTGGCGGATCTGCGCACTGACGCCGACGTGGTGCTGCTTACCTGCTCGACGCTGGGCTCAGCTGCCGATTTCCTGGCGCAGGATCCGGGCATTATGCGTGTTGACCGCGCGCTGGCGCAGGCGGCGGTCACCGCCGGACAGCCCGTGATGGTGCTCTGCGCCGCGCCGACCACGCTGCACCCCACCGCCGCGCTGTTTCGCGCCACGCTCGCGCCTACTACGCCGCTTGGGGTTGAGATTATCCCGGAGGCCTGGGCGCTGTTTCAGAGCGGCCAGCACGAGGCTTTTCATCAGCGCATCGCCCAGGCCGCTGAGCAGGCGTTCGCGCGCGGCGCAGGCTGCGTGGCGCTGGCGCAGGCCTCGATGGCGGGCGCGGAGCGTTATTTCAGCCATCCCAACCTGCTCACCAGCCCACGCGCCGCGCTGGCGCAGATTGTCGCGCGCGTTGAGCGGGAGCGCGCGTGATGACGACGTCCGTGCCTGAATTGCGTGAAGTGGCCGTGCGCGATGTGACCGTCGGGCGCGACGTGGTGATTTATCAGCCCGCCAATGTGTATGGCTGCGAGCTGGGCGATGAGGTCTTTATCGGCCCGTTTGTGGAGATCCAGCGCCATTCCCGTATCGGGCGCGGCACACGGGTGCAGTCGCATACATTTATTTGCGAGTACGTGACCATCGGCGAAGCGTGTTTTATCGGCCACGGCGTGATGTTCGCCAACGATATGTTTCGCGACGGCGAGCCGGACCCGAATAGTGAAAACTGGGGGCGGATTGTGATTGGCGATGGCGTATCGATTGGCAGCAATGCGACCATTCTCGCGGTGTCGATTTGCGACGGCGCGGTCATTGGCGCAGGCAGCGTGGTGACAAAGTCGATTACAGAGAAAGGCGTGTACGCCGGTAACCCGGCGCGGTTGTTGCGGCGATTGTAAGCGTAAAATCGTGTGGCGGGTGCGCTGCGCTTACCCGCCCTACGAAATCCCCCTGGGTAAGCGCAGCGCACCCCCCGTTCCACATGCGTTCCCTGGACCTGAACCCACCGCACTATTACCGGAAGTTCAGGCTCTTATCGCTGGTCATGCTGTAGAGATCGAACTTACGGCCCAGCATCTGGCCGCCGTCACGGGTGAGCGGCGTCCAGCCGATCGCGGCGCGGCTGCGGGTCGGGCTGGTGGTGAAGAGATCAAACGGCACCGACACATAGACGCCTTTGGTGAAATCGCCCTCGCCGTACTCTTCCGGCGACACGTTAGTGATAGTCGCGTACGCGCCCACCACAATCCCGCTGTCGAAGTGCTTCGAGACTTCCAGCGTGCCGCCTTTATCCCCCGCCAGATACTGTCCGACGCTCGCTTTAATCAGCACATCCTGCGCAAACGGCGGCGTCCAGTACGCGGTCAGGTGACCGGTTTTCACGCTGTAGTCGGTGAATTTCATCATGTTCTGCGGGCTGGTCCAGTCACGCTGCTTCACGTAGTTGCCGTTAACGCCAAACGCCCAGTTGCTGTCCACCGGACGCCACAGCACTTCCGCGCCGGCACCGGCATACATGGTTTCCAGATAGCCTGCGTAGATCTGGCCGTAGAAATCGCCGCCCAGATGCTGGAAGTAGTTCGCCTGCAGGTTGTTAACGTAATAGTTGTTCTCCACGTATTCACGCACGCGGGTACGCACGCGCGGCAGCGGCGAGCGGTCTTTCGGGTCGGTGTAGCTGAACTTGTCGTAGTTGTTCGCCAGGTTCACAAACACGCTGCCGGAGGTCAGCAGGTGGTCGGTCATCCACAGATCGGCGGTGCCCATCAGGCCCAGCTGATACATGTAGAAGTTTTCCGGGCCGCCGATGGACTGATTCAGCACCGGGTTGATCGCGACGTTAAAGCGCGATTTCTCGATATACCAGCCCTGCTCCGGGTTTTCCGCTTCGATCGGCGTCATGCGCTGCTGCGCCAGCGGCGTTTCATGGCCGAGCGGTTCGCCTTCCAGATGACGCTTCAGGCTCGCCACCTCAGTTTCCGTGGTGACCTGCGGCATATTGAGCCGCGTTTCGGTCACGCGGATGCGGTTCACGCCTTCCGGCAGGTCATTCATGATGATGCGGTTAGCGCGCTCGATCCCTTCGCGCGAATCACGGTATTTATACTGCTCGCCCGTGACGTAGAGCGTATCGCCCTTCACCTGAATCTGCGGGTCGTTCAGGCCCGCGTTGTATTTCAGCGAGGTGAGCTGGTTCGCCACCACGCTGTGCTGCAACATCGCGTCCTGCGGCTGCGGATCATACTCAGGGCGGCGGTTATCGTTATAGGACGGGCGCAGATCGTTAAAGTTGGTGCGCAGCGTAAAGCCGAACATCACCGTGTTGCCGCGCTCGTAACTCAGGTTAACGTCCGCCCAGTCGGCGACGCGATAAATCGCGCCCACGTTGAATTTGCTTTTCTGATCGATTTTGCCCGCGAAGTCCTGGGTGTAGTTGTTGCCTTCATACTCCAGCTTCAGGCGCAGCGGTTGCCACGGCGTCTGGTATTCGATACCGCCGAAAATCGCCGCCGGGCCGTGGAACATGGTGCTGCCGTCAATCGAACCCGCACGCTGGTAGCTCGGGTCGCGGTAGCAGAATTTATCGTCGTACTGGCAGAACGGGTTCTTCACGTTGCCGTTCGTCCCCAGATAACCCCAGCCCAGACCGAGCGAGAAATCAAACGGGCCCCAGGCTTTGCTGGCGACAAGGTATTCGGCGTCAAACAGCCCCGTACCGCCGATATCGCGCGCGCCCACCGCCACCTGCGGCAGCCAGTAGCCCTCTTCCCACAGGCGCAGCTTGAGATCGAACGCTTTATCTTTGTAGGTCTGATCCCCGGAGAACGCATCCACGTTAGAGTATTCACGGGTACGCACGTCGGTGTAGCGCAGCGTGGTTTCAAGCCACGGGAAAAGCTGAATGGAGGCAGAGTAGTAGCGATACTGATCGTTATCGTGATAGTTAAGACTCAGCTCACCCTCGCGCGCCATGCGCGCCGTCGGCGTCTGCATCAGGCCGACGCCGCCGAAATCTGTCTGCGAAGGGCCTACCGGCGCCGGATACGTTTCGGCATGGCAGGCGGAAGCGACCGCCAGCGCCAGCAGGCTGAAGTAGTAATGTTTTTTCATTAATCCGGCACCCGATGCGTCAGAGAAGAGATGATTTGCTCGTTCAGCCCGTCATACGCTGAGGTAAACGTATGGTCAGCGAAGCCGACATACAGAATACTGCCGGGCATCGGCTCGACGTGGCGCTTATTCCAGTACGCCACCGGCACCTTTTCCACGCGCCCGGTCGGCTGAATCAGCCAGGCGTAGCTGCGCTCGGCGCCGCTCAGACGGCTGACCTCATCCAGGTAATCGGTCACTGGCTTACCGGGGGTAAACGTTTTTTTGCCAGGCGCGCTGACAAGCCCGACAAGCGTAATGGTGGACGGCTGCGGGCCCACCCATAACTCGTAGTCGCCTTCCAGCGGCGGGTTGTTGTGCGGACGCACCCGCACACGATCTGGGTCGAGGATCACTCTCTGACGGCCTGTCACTTTGATGGCCTGTAACTGCTGGCGCACGCGATTAATCGCCGCGCCGTCATCGCCGCCTTCTTCAGCGGCAAGAGACGCCAGGCGATTGAGCAGCACCTGATGCTGCGCCTGCGCTTCAACGCTTGCCTGACGTTCGCTGATAACCGCGCCCAGCCACCAGCTGCCGGTTAACTGCGGTTGAGAAACCAGATCGGCGAGATGTTTCGCGCCGGAGACTTTTAGCGGCTGTGCATGGTCCCGATAAACGGTAATGGTGCCATCGGCGAAAGCGCAAAAGCTGCCGAGGCTAAATATCAGCGAAGCGATAAGTGTGGTTTTCATTATTTCGCTGCCTTCAACAGAATGGTGGTGACCGGAAAATAGCCCGCACCCAGATATTGTTTTGACTGACGAATCTGTCCATCGCTGTCCACCCAGAAGCGGTTGTGCCAGGTGGCGGCTTCTGTGGTCACTTTTTCATCCAGAATGCGCACCGGCGTGATGTCGCTGCCCACTTTCAGGGTATCGGTACCGTCCCAGGTAAAGGTGGAACGGGCGGTGGCGTAACGCACCTGATGGCGCTCGGTCCAGCCCATCGTGCGGGTCCAGGTAGCGCCGTCGATAATCTGGTTGGCATGCACCAGCGGGTCGGCGGCCAGGTTATTGATGTCTATCAGGTTGTCGGCGAGGCTTAAGGTTTTAACGACGCGCCCGTGCTGCGTTACGATGGTCGCGCGGTCCTGCGTCACCCATTTTTGCTGGCCGTTTTCAGAAAAAGCGAGAACCACAAAGAGTTGCGGGCCGTTATTCAGCGTCATGTACTGGCTGGCGTAGGGCATGTTCTGGATATCGTCATCCGTAAGCTGCACGCCATCCGGGCCGAAAATACTTTGCCTGAGTGAGTTGCCGAGTCCCTTGGTCGTGGTGGAGCAGGCCTGAATCATCAGGCACATCAACACAATCGCGAGTCGCTTCACGATATTTCCCCAAAAAAAGTCAAAATAACCACACCGTAGTGTGGTTATGGTTAAAGCCCCCGAAGGGTTTACTGGGTGGTCGTGCTGGTGGTGGTGGTGGTGGTGGTCCCGGTATTGGAACCATCGCCGCCGCCGGTGGCGGCAAGCGCCACACCGACAACTGACCCTACAGTGCTTGACGCGCTGGCGCTGGAGCTGCCAACCGACACGGAGGTCGCTGCTGAGCCTGCCGCTTCACCGACGCTAACCGGTGCAGCCTGGGCTGAGACAGCGCCAAGCGCTGCAATGGCGAAAACGCCACTAAGGATTTTCTTCATATCAATTTCCCTTCATTGAATGAATGGAGATTTACCCGAAAAGCTTTTCAGGCGCTTCCGAGTATACACAACAACGTCTGTCGGTTTACGACACAGGGAAATAGGCACAGGGTTTTAGGATAATTAGACAAACTGCGCGGGATGGCGTAATGGATTTTATATAAATCGCCTGTTTTTCAAGTTGTTATAATATATCTCTGCAAAACGGAAATCCGGTTTATCTGAAAGGCTTCAGACGCGCAGAGGCCTGACAAGGCGATTTTCGGATTAACCTCAAGATTAAAGAGTAGCGGGACGCGGGCGAACAACAAGATTTATCTGAGAAAAAAATGCCGGCATATTGCCGGCATCATTACGCTTATTTTTCACGCTTATTTTAAATCAGCCGCGCCAGGCTTTATAACGGTTAATTAAGCCGTTGGTCGAGCTGTCATGGCTGTCGACCGATTTATCATCGCCCAGCTCCGGCAGGATGCGGTTAGCGAGCTGTTTGCCCAGCTCCACGCCCCACTGGTCGAAAGTGAAGATATTCAGAATCGCGCCCTGGGTGAAAATTTTGTGCTCATAGAGCGCAATCAGCGCGCCCAGGCTGAACGGGGTAATTTCACGCAGCAGGATGGAGTTGGTCGGGCGGTTGCCTTCAAACACTTTGAACGGCACCACGTTTTCCAGCTGTGCCGGATCTTTACCCTGGTCGCGGAACTCTTGCTCTACGACCTCACGGGATTTACCGAACGCCAGCGCTTCGGTCTGGGCGAAGAAGTTAGAAAGCAGCTTCGGATGATGATCTGACAGCGGGTTATGCGTGATGGCCGGCGCGATGAAATCGCACGGAACCAGTTTGGTGCCCTGGTGGATCAACTGATAGAACGCGTGCTGGCCGTTGGTGCCCGGTTCGCCCCAGATAATCGGGCCAGTCTGGTAATCCACGGCGTTGCCGTCACGGTCAACGTACTTGCCGTTGGATTCCATGTTGCCCTGCTGGAAGTACGCCGCGAAGCGGTGCATGTACTGGTCGTACGGCAGAATCGCTTCGGTTTCCGCACCAAAGAAGTTGTTGTACCAGATGCCAATCAGCGCCAGCAGCACCGGCAGGTTTTTCTCAAACGGCGTGGTGGAGAAGTGTTTGTCCATCTCGTGCGCGCCGGAGAGCAGCTCGACAAAGTTGTCGTAACCCACGGACAGGATGATAGAGAGACCAATCGCCGACCACAGGGAGTAACGGCCGCCGACCCAGTCCCAGAACTCAAACATGTTCGCCGTATCGATGCCGAAGTCGCCAACCGCCTTCGCGTTGGTGGAGAGCGCCGCGAAGTGCTTCGCTACGTGCTTTTCGTCACCGGCGGTTTTCAGGAACCAGTCGCGCGCGCTGTGGGCGTTGGTCATGGTTTCCTGGGTGGTAAAGGTTTTGGACGCCACCAGGAACAGGGTGCTTTCCGGGTTCACCTTTTTCAGCACTTCGGCGATGTGGGTGCCATCGACGTTGGAGACAAAGTGCATGTTGAGGTGGTTTTTGTACGGGCGCAGGGCTTCGGTCACCATGAACGGGCCAAGATCAGAGCCGCCGATACCGATGTTCACCACGTCAGTAATAGGCTTGCCGGTGTAGCCTTTCCACTCGCCGGAGATGATGGCTTCGGAGAATTTTTTCATCTTCTCCAGCACGGCGTTCACTTCCGGCATCACATCTTTGCCGTCAACCAGAATCGGCGTATTGCTGCGGTTGCGCAGCGCCACGTGCAGAACGGCGCGGTCTTCGGTGCGGTTGATTTTTTCACCGGAGAACATGGATTTAATGGCGCCCGCCAGATCGGTCTCTTTCGCGAGATCCAGCAGTTTGCTGAGCGTTTCTTCCGTGATGCGGTTTTTGGAGTAGTCCACCAGCATCTGATCGTTGAAGGTGGCGGAGAATTTACCGAAGCGGTCAGCGTCTTTGGCGAAGAGGTCTGCGAGGGTAACCTCTTTCATCGCGTCGAAGTGATTTTGTAGTGCCTGCCAGGCAGAAGTCTGCGTTGGGTTGATGTTTTTCATAGCAATACTCTTGTGATTTGAGAATTGTGACTGCGGTCGATTGTAGCGCCAGTCACTGAAATTGTGATGATTTTTATCATAAGGCCGGACGCCAGCCTCCCCGGCGACAAAAGAAAAGTATAGTCGTTATAAGTTATTTTCCTGGCAGCCTGCGTAATATGAAAAATCCCCATGACCGTATCGTTGACAATCCCCCGGCCAACCCTTTATTTATGAATAAGTACCGGCCCGACGCGCCCTGCGCACGCCTGGCCGGTCTTTTTTCCGCGGTTTCAGCAAACGTTCACGCAACCTGAAGCCGCCGGTAACGCCCGCTTTTTGTTTTGCGCGTTGCGGCGATAAGGCAATAGCACGGCGTCAGCGTTTTTCAGAGGAGTTCGGGGTGTGGCGAGCGCAACCAACGCCGTCACAGCCTGAAACAGGAAAGTACGATTTTCAAACGGTGTGGGGTTACGCGAAGGCGGCGACGCAGCGAATCCCAGGAGCATACAAGAGTATGTGACTGGGGTAAGCGAGGAAAGCCAACACACGCGTAGCCACAAACAGGAAGAAAATCTTTGTTTTCCAACATAGTTCGGGGTGTGGCAAGGCGGTAAGCGAGCGAATCCCGAGCAGAACATAAACACGATTTTCAAACGGTTTGGGGTTACGCGAAGGCGGCGACGCAGCGAATCCCCAGGAGCATACAAAAGTATGTGACTGGGGTGAGCGAGGAAAGCCAACACACGCGTAGCCACAAACAGGAAGAAAATCAAAGGAAGAGGCGCGTCGGCCAGGTAACGTGTGCGAGGAACCCGTCCCACGACCACACGTGAGGGGGAACGACGCCGAGGTGGCGTGCTGTCTGGTAAGGCGCGTCATCGGCTGCAGGGGCTGAATCCCCTGGGCTGTCACCCGAAACGACGGCAGTCGAACGTTTCGCAAGGTGGAGCGCTTCTGGGTGTATCGTAACGTTGGTGTTGTCCTCCTGCGTCCGCCCCTTTACTGCGCTTTCCTTGTGCCCAGGCTGAACAGATTCCGCCATACATGATGAATGGCGCCCTGACACGAGGTTGTTATGACAGATTCTTTAGTGGTCGCTAAATTTGGCGGCACCAGCGTGGCGGATTTCGACGCCATGAACCGCAGCGCCGATGTCGTCCTGGACGACGGCCACGTCCGTCTGGTGGTGCTTTCCGCTTCCGCCGGGATCACTAATCTACTGGTGGCGCTGGCAGAAGGCCCCGAAGCGACCGAGCGTTTTGTAAAGCTCGACGCTATCCGCAAAATTCAGTACGACATCCTGGAGCGCCTGCAAAACCCGACGGTGATCCGCGAAGAAATCGACCGTCTGCTGGAAAACATCGGCACGCTTTCAGAAGCCGCGTCGCTTGCGACCTCAACCGCGCTCACCGACGAGCTGGTCAGCCACGGCGAACTGATGTCCACCCTGCTGTTTGTCGAGATCCTGCGCGAGCGCGGCGTAGACGCGCGCTGGTTTGACGTGCGTAAAGTGATGCGCACTAGCGACCGCTTCGGCCGCGCCGAGCCGGATGTCGCGGCGCTTGCCGAACTCTGCACACAGCAGCTCGCGCCGCGTCTGGCGGAAGGGCTTGTTATCACGCAGGGGTTTATCGGCAGCGAAGCCAAAGGGCGCACCACCACGCTTGGCCGCGGCGGCAGCGACTATACCGCCGCCCTGCTCGCCGAGGCGCTGAAAGCGCGCCGCGTGGATATCTGGACGGATGTGCCGGGCATCTACACCACCGATCCGCGCGTGGTGCCCGCCGCGAAACGCATTGATGAAATCGCGTTTGAAGAAGCCGCCGAGATGGCGACATTCGGCGCGAAAGTGCTGCACCCGGCGACGCTGCTGCCTGCGGTGCGCAGCGACATCCCGGTGTTTGTCGGCTCCAGTAAAGATCCGAAAGCGGGCGGCACGCTGGTGTGCAACAAAACCACCAACCCGCCGCTGTTTCGCGCGCTGGCGCTGCGCCGTAAGCAGACGCTGCTGACGCTCCACAGCCTGAACATGCTGCACTCGCGCGGTTTCCTCGCGGAAGTGTTCAGCATCCTGGCGCGGCATAATATTTCGGTCGATCTGATCACCACCTCGGAAGTGAGCGTGGCGCTGACGCTCGACACCACCGGCTCAACCTCGACCGGCGACACGCTGCTCACTCAGGCGCTGTTGACCGAGCTTTCCTCACTCTGCCGCGTGGAGGTGGAAGAAAACCTGGCGCTGGTGGCGCTGATTGGCAACAACCTCTCTAAAGCCTGCGGCGTCGGCAAAGAGGTGTTTGGCGTGCTGGAGCCGTTTAATATCCGCATGATTTGCTACGGCGCGTCGAGCTATAACCTCTGCTTCCTGGTGCCGGGCAACGATGCCGAACAGGTCGTCCAGAAGCTGCACCAGAATCTTTTTGAGTAAGTAAAAAAATGGCCTGACATTGTCAGGCCATCACCGTGTCATAAAGCAGCTTATCTAACAGACTCGCCTGCGCTTGTTCGCTGTGCGGCAGCTCAGGCGGGGTTTCGCCGCGCGCCAGTTCTGCGGCGATAAACGCGTGTATCCGCGGCATCGCCGCGCCATACTCAGCCTCGCCCGCACGCTGCTTTCTCGCCAACAGTACGTCGATTTCTTCCCGCAGCAGCGGATCGCTCACCGTGCCATCCAGGAGCGTGCGAAAGCGCATCGGCGGCGCGCCCTTACCGGCTTCTACCCAGCGCACCGCAAGCAGCGGGCGCAGCACGTAGAAATATTTCTTCAGCCGCACCGTCTCGCCCTGCAAATAACTGTGAAAGTTTTTGCGGGCCATTGAGTAGTAGTGCCAGCGCGCCCGCTCGGCCGAGAACCAGAGCGGCACCTGATCGCGCAGCGCGCTGAGGGTAGTCTCATCCTGCCGGTAGACTATCGGCGAATCGAGCCACTCGATAAGCGTCGGGTTCGCCCGTTTGAGCAGCCCGAGCGCTTTGCGCCACTCCCAGCCGCAGACGTCGAGCGTGTCGTCGATGGGCAGTTCGATAACATCGCGCGGCGCATCGACCCGTAAATACCACTCCGGCGGATGCACATAGAGAAAGCGCACGTCGTAGTCGCTGTCCGGCGAGGCAAAGCCCCAGCCCCGGCTCCCCGATTCGCAGGCGTAAAGCACCTTCACGCCATACTTTTTTTCTACCTCGTTTAACACCTGCCGCACGCGCTCGCGCATGGCGGCGTCCACACCGTTCAGTTCCATGTTGTTACCCTTCATTATCCTTTAACGCACACCACCTGACGCAGCGTATGCACGATCTCCACCAGCGACGATTGCGCGGCCATGACGGCCTCGATGTCTTTATACGCCATCGGGATCTCATCGATCACCTCGCTGTCTTTACGGCACTCAACGTGCGCCGTCGCGCGAATTTGATCTTCCACCGTGAAGCGTTTTTTCGCCGCGGTACGGCTCATGGCGCGCCCTGCGCCGTGGCTGCATGAACAGAAGCTCTCTTCGTTACCCAGCCCGCGCACAATAAAGCTTTTAGCGCCCATGGAGCCTGGAATGATCCCCATCTGGCCTTTCTGCGCCGATACCGCCCCTTTGCGCGTCACCAGGATCTCTTCGCCAAAGTGCGTCTCTTTCTGCACATAGTTATGGTGGCAGTTCACGGCCTCCTGCTGCGTCATAAACGGCTTTGTAATGATCGCGGAAAGCGCCGCCAGCACGCGGTTCATAATCACCTCACGGTTCTGGCGCGCGAAATCCTGCGCCCATTCCACAGCCTCGATGTAATCGGCGTAGTGCTTGCTGCCTTCTTCAAAATAGGCGAGATCGCGGTCCGGCAGATTCGCGATATGTCGCTGCATATCTTTCTGGGCAAGCCCGATGAAATGGGTGCCGATGGCGTTACCCACGCCGCGCGATCCGCTGTGCAGCATTACCCAGACGCGCTCCTGCTCATCAAGGCAGATCTCGATAAAGTGGTTACCCGTACCGAGCGTTCCCAGATGCTGATGATTATTGGTCTTCAACAGGTTGGGATATTTATCCGTCAGACGCTTAAAGCGCGATGCAAGCGGCGCCCAGTGATGATCGACATCCTGCGGCGTGTTCGACCATGCGCCTTTATCACGCTGGCCGCGCCCTGTGGTACGCCCGTGCGGGACAGCCTGTTCGATGGCGCTGCGCAGCCCGCTCAGGTTATCCGGCAGATCGCGCGCCACCAGCGACGTGCGCACCGCGATCATCCCGCAGCCGATATCCACACCCACCGCCGCCGGGATAATCGCCCCTTTGGTCGGGATCACACTGCCGATGGTCGAGCCTTTACCCAGATGCACATCCGGCATTACCGCGAGATGTTTAAAAATAAAAGGCATTTTCGCCGTTTTCAGCAGTTGCTCACGCGCTTCCGGCTCTACCGGCACGCCGTGGGTCCACATTTTTACCGGCGCGCCGTTAGCCTGCGCCAGCGTCTGATAGTGATTATCTTGCATTGTCATACCCCTTTAATCTGTACCAGCCCCTGCAGCACCTGATCCAGGCCGCCGAATACGGAGATCTTATCGATACGCTCCGCCACTTTTTCCAGGGTTTCGAGCTCTTTCAGTCGCAGCGCGACCGGGTTGTTTTCCATCACTTTCGCGGTGTTCAGCAGCGAACGGGTCGCGGCGGTCTCTTCACGACGGCGGATAACATTGGCCTGCGCGGATTTCTCCGCTTCCACCAGCCGCGACAAAATCGTTTTCATGTCGCCCGGCAGCACGATGTCTTTCACGCCGGTCGAGGCCACTTCGATACCAAACGGCGCCATGCGTGCGATGACCTGCGCGCCCACCACGTCGTCGATAACCTGTTTATTTTCCAGCAGCTCATCGAGCGTGCGGGTGCCGACCGCCTCGCGCAGCGCAAACTGCAGCTCGCGGTATAAATGCTCCAGCGGTTTGGTGAGCTGGCTGTAGGCCTGCAATACCTCCTGGTAGCGCCAGTTGGCCCCCAGATTAATGCGCAGGTTCACTTTATCTTTGGTCAGGATCTCCTGACCGGACACTTCCATCGCCTGAAGGCGCGTATCGATGACTTCCGCCTCCACCAGATGGTTGATTTTCCAGTACGCGCTTAAGCCTGGCGGCAGCAGCGGCTGGGTGACGCCGTCGATTTTCAGCACGCCCACGTGCCAGGCGGGCACATTGACGGTCAGGATGGCGTCGCGCCCTTTTACCGCCGCATCGCGGCCGCGCGGTTGCAGCACCGCGGTCATTATCTCCGTCGGCACATGCACGTCGCCGGTATCCAGATGCACGGCACGCAGGCTGTCGCCGTCGCGCCAGAAGAGACGGCGCGCGCCTGGCGGAATAATTTCCACCAGCACGTTATTGCGCCACAGCGCCGCGGTTTCGTTATCGGCGGTATCGACCGCCAGGCAATACGTCTCTACCCATTCTGGCTGAAAACGGCGCAGATAGTCGGCCAGTTCAGGCGCCACGTCGCCGCTGTTCATCTCCACCAGCGTCACGTCCGGTTTGTTAAACCACGGCAGGCGATGCTCGCCCGCTTCCAGCACCTGATAAAAATCGCCCTGTTTTGCCAGTAAACCCAGCTGGCCCTTACGAATCGTCACTTTGTTATTCATTTTTTTCCCTTACTGTTGTGGCTGACGCGAATAACGGCGCGAAGCGGGAGGGGGAAGCAACCTCTGTTCCGGTCTTTTCTGCCTGCCGCCCGGCGCCGTTACCGGCGTCAGTGTGTGGCGGTCGCTAACGACTCAACCGCCGGGGTACTGCTTCTAATGCTTCTCTGGAAGGAGAACGAAAATTCAGGAGTCGAACCTGATAAAACCGACAGTTTTCCGCGTCATTGCACTGGCGGAACGCCCCCTGGATAACGTGTTACCGTTCCTGGTGCGCCGGCGGGGTCATAAGCCCCTGCATCTCCAGCGTGCTGACAGCGTAATAATTGCCAGAAGCGTGCCAGTTTCGCTTAAGGGAAAAATAAATTTTTAAGTTATTGATTATTAATCATAAAATATTTAATGCGATGCGCGACGGCCATAACAGAAAGGGGTATGATTTATCTTTATATATCGTTACTTATCTTTAAGGATAAAATATGCAAAAGCGTCGCGTGGTGATTGGCATGTTGGGCACCGTGCTGGACCGGCGCGGTAAACGCGCCAACCGCTGGAATAAATGGCGTCCGTCCGTCGCGCTGTGCCAGCAGCCCGGTTTACCTGTCGACCGCTTTGAACTGCTGTATCAGGCCCGCGACGCGTCGCTCGCAGAGCGGGTGATGGAAGATATCGCGATCGTTTCTCCGCATACCGAAATGCGTCCTCATACCGTGGTGATGGACGATCCGTGGGATTTTGAGGAGGTGTATGCCGCCCTGCTGGATTTCGCCACGCGCTATCCCTTTGACACCGACAATGAAGAGTATCTGGTGCATATCACCACCGGTACGCACGTAGCGCAGATCTGCTGGTTCCTGCTGACCGAAGCGCGTTATCTCCCGGCGGCGCTGTTACAGACCAGCCCCGATCGCCGCGGCGAGGATGACGAGCAGAAAACCATCGGCACGGCGTCGGTCATCGATCTTGATTTAAGCCGCTATGCCACACTGACGAGCCGTTTCCAGCGCGAGCAACAGCAGTCGGTGTCGTTTCTCAAATCCGGCATCGACACCCGTAACGCTACCTTTAACCGCCTGATCGACCAGATCGAGCGCGTGGCGCTGCGATCCACCGCGCCCATTCTGCTGACGGGGCCGACCGGCGCGGGGAAATCGTTCCTCGCAAAGCGCATTTTCCAGCTGCGCCAGGCGCGGCATCTGGTACAGGGAAAGCTGGTGTCGGTGAACTGCGCGACGCTTCGCGGCGATAACGCGATGTCGACGCTGTTTGGCCATGTGAAGGGCGCCTTTACCGGCGCGCAACAGGCGCGGCCAGGGCTTTTGCGCGAGGCCGACGGCGGCGTGCTGTTTCTGGATGAAATAGCCGAGCTGGGGCTCGATGAGCAGGCGATGCTGCTAAAAGCGATTGAGGAAAAAACCTTTTTTCCGTTCGGCTCGGATAAAGAAGCGCAGAGCGATTTCCAGCTGATCGCCGGCACGCACCGCGATCTGGCGACGTGGGTCGCTGAAGGGCGCTTTCGCGAAGATCTCTACGCGCGCATTAATATGTGGGCCTTCGCGCTGCCGGGCCTCGCCCAGCGCCGTGAGGATATCGCGCCGAACGTCGAATATGAGCTACAGCGCTTCTCGGCGCAGCAGCAGACGCAGATCCGTTTTGATAAAACCGCGCGTGAAAATTATCTCGCCTTCGCCTGCTCGCCACAGGCGCGCTGGCCGGGCAACTTTCGCGAGCTGGGCAGCTCGGTGGCGCGCATGGCGACGCTTGCCGAACAGGGGCGTATTACCGACGCGTTAGTCGAGGAAGAAATCGCCCGCCTTACCGCAAGCTGGCAGCCGCCCGCAGGCCCCGCCGCCGCGCTGCCCGTCGATACCGCGACGCTCGATCTTTTCGACCGCGACCAACTGGCGGCGGTTGTTGCCGTGTGCCGGCGCAGCGCCTCGCTCTCCGAGGCCGGACGCACGCTGTTTGCGGTTTCGCGCCAGAAGAAAGCCAATCCCAACGACGCCGACCGCCTGCGTAAATATCTGGCGCGCTTTGGGCTGAGCTGGGAGCAGGTTCACGCGCCTGAATGAGGGCTTTTCATCATAATTTGTTTGAATAACTTTCCTTCGCACGATAAACAATACCAATGGCCGGGCTCGATCCCGGCCTGTTTATAACAACACAACACAACATTCTCTCCCGGCGGATGCCGCGTTACGGCGACGGCTCACTACGGGGTGCAAGGAAAACACGATGCTCGCGACACTCACCCGGCTGTTCCCGCTTTGGGCGCTGCTGCTCTCGGTTATTGCTTATTACACGCCCTCCACGTTTACGCCCATCGGCCCGTGGGTCAGCACGTTATTGATGCTGATTATGTTTGGCATGGGCGTGCACCTGAAACTCGACGATTTTAAGCGCGTGCTGTCGCGCCCCGCGCCGGTGGCGGCAGGGATTTTCCTGCACTATCTGGTGATGCCGCTGGCCGCCTGGCTACTGGCGATGCTGTTCCATATGCCGCCGGATCTCTCCGCCGGGATGGTACTGGTGGGGAGCGTGGCGAGCGGTACGGCGTCTAATGTCATGATCTATCTGGCGAAAGGCGATGTGGCGCTGTCGGTGACTATCTCGTCGGTCTCAACGCTGGTGGGTGTGGTGGCCACGCCGCTGCTGACGCGTCTCTATGTTGACGCGCATATCCAGGTCGATGTGATGGGCATGCTGCTGAGTATTCTGCAAATCGTGGTGATCCCGATTGCGCTCGGGCTTATCGTGCATCATCTGTTCCCGCGCGTGGTGAAAGCGGTGGAGCCGTACCTGCCCGCGTTTTCGATGCTGTGCATTCTGGCGATTATCAGCGCCGTGGTGGCGGGCTCCGCTTCGCATATCGCGTCCGTCGGGCTGATGGTGATTGTGGCGGTCATTCTGCATAACAGCATCGGCCTGCTCGGCGGTTACTGGGGCGGACGCCTGTTTGGCTTTGATGAATCCACCTGCCGGACGCTGGCGATTGAAGTGGGGATGCAAAACTCCGGGCTCGCCGCCGCCCTCGGCAAACTCTATTTCTCGCCGCTCGCGGCCCTGCCTGGCGCGCTGTTCTCGGTGTGGCATAACCTTTCCGGCTCGCTGCTGGCGGGCTACTGGTCCGGCAAACCGGTGGACGGAAATGGAAAAAACGCGCGGCGTACCGCAAGCTAACCAAATAAGCCCGGCAAAACCGGGCTTATTTACTGAGTTACCTGCGGCGTTGCGTTACACTGGCGGCTCAACCCCTGAGGAGTCGCCCTTATGTCCCTGCCCCGACTGACCCAGAAAGAGATGACGGAAAGCGAACAGCGCGAGTTAAAAACTCTGCTCGACCGCGCCCGTATCGCTCATGGCCGCCCGCTCACGAATTCGGAAGCCAACCACGTCAAAAAAGAGTATATCGACAAGCTGATGGCGCAGCGCGAACAGGCGGCGAAGCAGACGCGCAAGCAGAAAAAAGCGCAGGCGTATAAACCGGACAGCGACGCGACCTTTTCGTGGTCAGCCAGCACGCACGTGCGCGGCAGACGTTAGGCCGCCATCGCCAGCGTCTCCCGACCGTTGTTATGCCGACGGGTAGACCATGCGCATAGTCCCGCGCGCCTGTTGTGCTTCGCCGACGACGATACTGATATCCTGTCCCAGGCGCATCAGGCAGGCCATCATTTTCGTTTCACTGATGCCGCGAAACTGGCCGCGCAGGAGCTGAGAGAGTTTCGGCTGGGTCATTCCCAGAAGGCGGGCCGCCTCCTGTTGGGTTAAGCCGCGCGCTTTGAGAATGTCACTAATCGCCATCGCCAGCTGCGCTTTTAGCTGCATCTCCTCGGCGTCGATAAGCCCGAGATCGTCATAAACATTTCCATTACTGCGTTCAATGTCTGCTGTCATTTCAGCCTCCGGCGTGGCGTTGCGCGGCTTTCAGCCGCTGTTCAATTTTGTCGATTTCCGGTCGGGGCGTGGCAATACCGGAAGAGGATTTTTTCTGGAATACATGCAGGACATAAATCGCATCGCCCAGACGAACGGTGTAGACCGCCCGAAAGGCATTCCCCTGATAATCCTCCACAACCTCAAGCACACCCGCGCCGCCAAAACCT
Organism: Cronobacter turicensis z3032; assembly: GCA_000027065.2. Classification (NCBI taxonomy): domain Bacteria; kingdom Pseudomonadati; phylum Pseudomonadota; class Gammaproteobacteria; order Enterobacterales; family Enterobacteriaceae; genus Cronobacter; species Cronobacter turicensis. The sequence continues at coordinate 3,955,265 of FN543093.2, forward strand.
TTAAGCGGCCTGGCCTGTGGATGGCGCCTGCCCTTCTGCGCCAGATAAAGCGCATAACCAAACAGATCCTGAACATCCTCCGGCAGCGCCTGAAGATCTTTTCTGGCCTGCCCGACCCAAAACAACGGTTTTATCATGTAGCGTTCCCTCTGATTATACCTATATGGGTATAAAAAACAGCGTCCGGCCTTCACGATAAAACAAAAAACCCCGCAGTCAGCGAGGTTTTTTGTCATCTTTCGGCATGTCTTCCAGATTATTCCTCCAGCCGCTCCTCATCGTCATCCGGCTGTTCGAGAATGCTGTAGGCCACGGCGCAGAACAGCGAGTTCAGGCGTTTCATATCGCCAAGCAGCCCCAGATGCAGGGCGCTGGTTTCAATACTCTGCACGTTTTGCTGATGCAGCCGGTCCACATGCGCATGGGCGTAGCGACGGTTGAGGATGCGAAAACGGTGTTTGTGGCGCCGCAGGCGCCGGGCGCTGGGTACGTCGCCTGCGAAAAAGACCGACAGGCTGAGCTTCAGGTTGGCGGTGAGTTTCTCCAGCAGGGTATCCAGCTCTTTCACGCCCTCCGGTGAAAACGCGCGGCGTGCGGCCAGCGATTTGTTCGCCACTTCGCTGCCCATGCGCTCAAGAATATCCGCCGCCTGTTCGAGGTTCAGCGACATCTCGATGATTTCCGCCCAGCGTTTCGCCTCTTCTTCCGCCAGATCTTCTTTCGGCATGCGCGCCATATAGAGCTTAATGGCGGTGTAGAGCACATCCACGTCGTCGGCGAGCCGTCGCAGCGTTTTCTCCTGGCGCGGTTCGCCGTGCATCACTTTGCCATAGACCTCCAGCATCTGCTCCAGCACGTCGCCGATGCGCAGCGTTTCGCGCGCGGCGTTGGCAAGGCCCAGCGCCGGCGTGTCCAGCGCGCTCGGGTCAAGGTGCCGGGGCTTCATGCGCAGATCGGTTTCCGGGGTATCCGGAATAATGCGCTGGCAGAGCCGCGCCATCATGCCCGCGAAAGGCACCATCACGAGGCAGCGGATAAGGTTGTAGAAGACGTGGAAATAGATAACCAGCTCCGACTCTTCCACCGGCAGCCTGTGCAGGGTTTGCGCCAGAAAAGGTACGAAAGGGAGCACCAGCAGGCTGCCCACCAGCTTAAATAGCAGACTGCCGAGCGCCACGCGCCGCGCCGCGGGGCTGGCGGCGCCGTTATTGAGCATCGCCAGCAGGCCGGAGCCGAGGTTCGCGCCAATCACCAGACAGAGCGCGACCTGAAATGAGATGACATCCGTGGCGTTGAGCGTGGCGGTCAGGAGGACCGCCGCCAGGCTTGAGTAGCTGATGACCGCGAATACGGCGCCTATCAGGGCGTCGAGCATGATATCGCCGGTGAGCGAGGCGAAAATGACCTGCACGCCAGAGGCCTGGGTGATGGGCGTGACCGCCTGCACGATAAGCTCCAGCGCCTGCAAAATCAGCCCAAGGCCGATAGCGACGCGCCCCAGCTGGCCTGCACGGCTCTGTTTGCGGCCAAGAAAGAAGATGACGCCGATAAAAATCAGCAGCGGCGAGAGCCAGGAGAGATCGAACGTCAGTACGCGCGCCATGAGCGCCGTACCGACATCAGCACCGAGAACAATGACCAGCGCAGGCGTCAGCGCCACCAGATCCTGCGCGACAAACGAGGTGACCAGCAGCGTGGTGGCATTGCTGCTCTGCACCAGCGCCGTCACGCCAATGCCCGCGCAGAAGGCGAGCGGTTTTTTCTCAACGCTGCGGCTGAGCACGCTTCTTAAGCGCGCGCCGAAGACGCGCATGACGCCGGTACGCACGATGTGAGTGCCCCAGACCAGCAGCGCCACAGCAGAAAGCAGGTGTAACAGCGTTAACACGGCTTCTCCTTATCGTTGTGTTTTCCCGAGAAGCAGACACGATGCCGCTCCTTTGATGAGTATAAGTAATTAACCAGAGGAAGTATTGGAAGGTGGGGGTATCAGGAGGCCGCCAGACGGTTGATGATTGAGGTAATGGCGGGTGATGACGGGAACGGCGGGTGCGCTGCGCTTACCCGCCCTACATGTTCGCCTTACGGATTTAATCCGTTGTAGGTTGGGTAAGCGGCGCGCACCCGCCGGAAAGCGGATGGCGCAGCCAGGCAAGAACGCCGAACGCTAATCCGCGTCGTAGCCGAGGTTCGCCGCGAGCCACCGCTCCACCTCGCTCACGCTCATCCCTTTGCGCCGCGCGTAATCTTCCACCTGGTCGCGCTGGATCTGCGCTACGGCGAAATATTTGCTTTCCGGGTGGCTGAAATACCAGCCGGACACCGACGCCCCCGGCCACATGGCGTAGGATTCGGTGAGCTTCATGCCGATGCGGTTTTCCACGTCGAGCAGCTCCCAGATGGCCGATTTCTCGGTGTGCTCCGGGCAGGCCGGATAGCCAGGCGCCGGGCGGATGCCCTGATAGTTCTCGCGGATGAGCTCCTCGTTGCTGAGGTTTTCATACGGCGCGTAGCCCCACAGCACTTTACGCACGCGCTCATGCAGATACTCGGCGAACGCTTCCGCCAGACGGTCCGCCACCGCTTTCACCATGATTTTATTGTAATCATCGTGCTGCGCGTCGAAGGCTTCCGCCAGCGCGTCCTCCTCCAGCCCGCCGGTCACCGCGAACGCGCCGAGGTAATCAGCTTTGCCGCTGTGTTTCGGGGCTACAAAATCCGCCATACAGTAGTTCGCAAAGCCCACTTTCTCGGTCTGCTGGCGTAAGTGATGACTTACTGACAACACCTGCGTACGCGTCTCGTCGCGGTAGATTTCGATATCGTCGCCGACGCGGTTCGCCGGGAAAATGCCCACCACGCCGCGCGGCGTCAGGGATTTTTCGGCGCTCAGTGCGTCGAGCATCTCGTTGGCGTCTTTGAACAGGCGCTGCGCCTCTTCGCCCACAACCTCATCTTCCAGAATGCGCGGGTATTTCCCGGCCAGCGACCAGGTCATAAAGAACGGCGTCCAGTCGATGTAATTACGCAGCGTCTCGATGCTCGCCACCACCTCTTCCACGCCCAGACGGTGCGCGGCGGGCGGCGTGTAGCTTTCCCAGTCGAACGCCAGATCGTTTTCACGCGCGGCGGCGAGCGTCACCGGCGGCGTGCGCGGCTTTTTACGCCCGTGCTGAATACGCACGGTTTCATACTCTTTGCGGGTGCGCGCGACGAAATCATCGCGCAGCGTATCGGAGAGCAGCGAAGAGACCACGCCCACGGTGCGCGACGCGTTCTGGACATAGACCGTCGGCCCGCTGTAGTTCTGCTCGATTTTTACCGCCGTATGCGCTTTCGAGGTGGTCGCGCCGCCGATCAGCAACGGCAGGGTAAAGCCCTGGCGCTCCATCTCTTTCGCCACGTTCACCATCTCATCCAGCGACGGCGTGATAAGCCCGGAGAGCCCGATGATATCGGCGTTCACTTCACGCGCCGTTTTGAGGATTTTATCCGTCGGCACCATCACGCCGAGATCGATAATCTCGTAGTTATTACACTGCAACACCACGCCGACGATGTTTTTGCCGATGTCGTGCACGTCGCCTTTCACGGTCGCGAGCACGATTTTGCCGTTGCTCTTGCCCACTTCCTTACTGGCCTGAATGTATGGCTCCAGGTACGCCACGGCCTGCTTCATGACACGAGCGGATTTCACCACCTGCGGCAGGAACATTTTCCCCTCGCCGAACAGATCGCCAACCACATTCATGCCATCCATCAGCGGGCCTTCAATCACCTGAATAGGACGTTCCGCCTGCTGGCGCGCCTCTTCGGTATCCTGCTCGATAAACTCGGTAATGCCTTTCACCAGCGAATATTCGAGGCGCTTTTTGACATCCCACGAGCGCCACTCGGCCTGCTGAGCGTCGGCGGCGCTGTCCGCTTTGCTGCCGCGGTATTTTTCGGCAAGCGCCAGCAACCGCTCGGTGCCGTCGGCGCGGCGGTTAAGGATGACGTCTTCCACCGCGTCGCGCAGTTCGGCGGGCAGATCGTCGTAAATCGCCAGCTGTCCGGCGTTAACGATGCCCATGTCCATGCCGTTGCGGATGGCGTAGTAGAGGAACACGGCATGGATCGCCTCACGAACCGGGTCGTTGCCGCGAAACGAGAACGAGACGTTGGAGACGCCGCCGGAGATCAGGGCATGCGGCAGCTCGCGTTTAATGTCTTCACATGCGCCGATAAAATCCTGCGCGTAGTTGTTGTGCTCATCGATGCCTGTCGCCACCGCAAAAATATTCGGGTCGAAAATGATATCTTCCGGCGGGAACCCGACTTCTTCGGTGAGGATGTTGTACGCCCGACGGCAGATTTCAATTTTGCGCTCGCGGGTATCGGCCTGGCCCACTTCGTCAAATGCCATCACCACCACCGCGGCGCCGTAGCGGCGCACCAGCCTGGCGTGGTGCACAAACGCCTCGACGCCCTCTTTCATGGAAATTGAGTTAACGATGCCTTTGCCCTGAATGCATTTCAGGCCTTTCTCGATAACGTCCCATTTCGAGGAGTCGATCATAATAGGCACGCGGGCGATGTCTGGCTCGCCCGCGATGAGGTTAAGGAAACGCACCATCGCCGCTTCGGCGTCGAGCATGCCCTCATCCATGTTGATATCGATAATCTGCGCGCCGCTTTCGACCTGCTGACGCGCCACATCCAGCGCTTCGCTGTATTTCTCTTCTTTGATTAAGCGCTTAAATTTGGCCGAGCCGGTGACGTTGGTGCGCTCGCCGACGTTCACAAACAGCGAATCGTCGCCGATGTTGAGCGGCTCAAGGCCCGCCAGACGGCAGGCGACAGGGATCTCCGGCAGTTTGCGCGGCGGTAAGCCTTCCACCGCGCGGCTCATGGCGGCGATATGCGCCGGCGTGGTGCCGCAGCAGCCGCCGACGATATTTAAGAAGCCCGATTCCGCCCACTCGCGGATTTGCGCGGCCATCACGTCAGCGTCTAAATCATATTCGCCAAAGGCGTTCGGCAGGCCCGCGTTGGGGTGCGCGGTGACGTAGCATTCCGCGATGCGCGACAGCTCCGCCACGTACTGACGCAGTTCATCCGGGCCCAGCGCGCAGTTAAGGCCGAACGTGAGCGCATCGGCATGGCGCAGCGAGTTATAAAACGCTTCGGTGGTCTGGCCCGACAGCGTGCGGCCGGAGGCATCGGTTATCGTGCCGGAAATCATCATGGGCAGTTCAACGCCGAGCGCCTCGAACTCCGTCTTCACGGCGAAAATCGCGGCCTTGGCGTTAAGGGTATCGAACACGGTTTCGATAAGAATCAGATCCGAGCCGCCTTCAATCAGCGCGCGCGTGGATTCGCGGTAGGCGTCCACCAGCTGATCGAAGGTGACATTACGGAAGGCCGGGTCGTTCACATCAGGAGAAATCGAAGCTGTACGGTTAGTGGGCCCTAACACACCGGCCACATAACGCGGTTTTTCCGGCGTGCGCGCGGTCCACTCGTCGGCGCAGGCGCGGGCCAGTCGCGCGGCTTCATAGTTGATTTCCGCCGACAGCGATTCCATCTGGTAATCCGCCATCGCGATGGTCGTCGAGTTAAACGTGTTCGTCTCGATGATATCGGCGCCCGCTTCGAAGTAGGCGTAGTGGATCGCGGCGATGATATCTGGCCTGGTGAGCACCAGCAGGTCGTTGTTGCCTTTAAGATCGCACGGCCAGTCGGCAAAGCGCTCGCCGCGGAAATCCTCTTCATCCAGACGATAGCTCTGGATCATGGTGCCCATACCGCCGTCCAGCACCATAATGCGTTCAGCTAATTGTTGGCGCAGCTGCTCAGATTTGCTACTCACATATGCTCCTGATACTCGACTCAACCCAGGCCACCAAGGCCAGCAAACCATACTGGCATAAAGCGATCGGACGGGAAAGGCGCGCGGCGGCAACGTGAGACATGTTCATAATTGACTGCTCCGATGAGTTGCCTGGCGGTTGCATTATCGCCAAATAAAACGAAAATGATTTCCACGATACAGAAAAGGAGGCCGTTATGGTCGCTACCGTACCCGCTAAACGTGGCAAAAAGCCCCGCAACGCCGCCACTACCGCCGCCCCGCAGGCGACGGGCCAGGTGCAGTCGCTCACGCGCGGCCTGAAGCTGCTGGAGTGGATAGCCGAATCGCAAGGTAGCGTGGCGCTGACAGAGCTGGCGCAGCAGGCCGGATTGCCAAACTCCACCACTCACCGCCTGCTTACCACCATGCAGCAACTGGGCTTTGTGCGCCAGGTGGGCGATCTCGGCCACTGGGCTATCGGCGCCCACGCCTTTATTATCGGCAGCAGTTTCCTGCAAAGCCGTAACCTGCTGGCGATTGTGCATCCGATTCTGCGCACGCTGATGGAAGACTCCGGCGAAACCGTGAATCTCGCGGTGCTGGATAAGAGCGATCATCAGGCCATTATTATCGACCAGGTGCAGTGTACTCAGTTGATGCGCATGTCCGCGCCGATTGGCGGCAAGCTGCCGATGCACGCCTCGGGCGCCGGGAAAGCGTTTTTGTCGCAGTTAAGCGATGAGGATGTGTCTGCGCTGCTGCACCGTCAGGGGCTGAAAGCCTATACGCATGCGACGCTGGTGGCGCCTGCGCACCTGAAAGACGATCTCGCCCAGACGCGCAAGCGCGGCTACTCCTTTGATGATGAAGAGCACGCGCTCGGCCTGCGCTGCGTGGCGGCCTGTATTTACGACGAGCATCACGAGGCATTCGCGGCGATTTCTATCTCCGGCCCGATTTCACGCATGACTGACGATCGCGTGACGGAGTTAGGCGCGCTGGTGATCCGCGCGGCAAAAGAAGTAACGCTGGCTTACGGCGGCGTTCGTTAAGCGGCTGGCGGGCGTCAGACCTTTTCCCCTGACGCCTTCGCCTTATTCCTCGCCCACGACCGAGGGCGCGATATTCGCAACGGCGGACTCAGGGGAGCCGTTGTGATTTTTCCAGCGCACGCAGAAACGCTGGCGTCGGCGGTACGCGTACACATCCTCCACATACCCTTCACGAATGCGGGTCTGTAGCGCGCGCCAGTAGCTGGCGCTGAACAGATCGCTGTGCATCTCTTCAAACAATGGACCGATTTTCGGGTCGGCGCAGAGCCAGTGGCGAAACTCCTCCGGAAAGACGTCGCCGGGCGCCACGCTGTACCAGGGCTCGGCGCTGAGTTCGTCCTCCGGGTAGCGCGGCGGCGGGATATCGCGAAAATTCACTTCGGTCATGTAGCAGATCTCATCGTAATCGTAGAAGACGACCCGCCCGTGGCGCGTGACGCCGAAGTTTTTAAACAGCATATCGCCGGGGAAGATGTTAGCGGCGGCGAGCTGGCGGATGGCGTTGCCATACTCTTCGATAGCGTCGCGCAACTGCTGGCCCGTCGCCTGCTCCAGCCACAGATTGAGCGGCACCATACGGCGCTCGATATAGAGATGGCTGACAGAAATTTTATCGCCCATGTCGGTGAGTTTTTGCCCGACCTCCTGGTGCAGCAGCGCCATCAGATCCGGGCTGATATGCCGTTTTTCAATGACGAAGTTTTCAAACTCCTGGGTATCCGCCATGCGTCCGACGCGATCGTGCTCTTTCACCAGCTGGTAGCAGGCGCGCACGTGCGCTTCGCTCATCTCCTTTTGCGGAGCGAAGCGGTCTTTGATGACTTTAAACACCCGGTCGAACCCCGGCAGCGTGAAGACCAGCATCACCATGCCGCGAATGCCTGGCGCCTCGATAAACTGTTCGTCGGCGTGACGCAGATAGTGGAGATATTCGCGGTAGCTTTCGGTCTTGGCGTGTTTCTGACAGCCAATCGCCATATAGAGCTCGGCCGTGGTTTTGCCCGGCAGGATCTCGCGCAGCCATTCGACAAGGGCGGCGGGCAGCGGCGCGTACACCATGAAATAAGAGCGGGCGAAGCCGAAAACGATGCTCGCCCCGGCGCTGCCGGTGAGGCAGGTGTCGACAAACAGTTCGCCGTCGTCGCTGCGGTGGACAGGCAACAGAAAAGGCAGCGTGACGTCGGGCAGACGTAGTTTACCCACCAGCCAGGCGGCTTTGTTGCGGTAGAAGAGTTCATTCGCCACTTCCAGATGCGCCTGCGCGAGACGCGCCGGGCCGAGCGTTTCGTTAAGATGCGCGATGATGTAGCGGACATCGCGCGGCAGATCCTGCCACGGCAGGCGCAGAGGGAGATCGGAGAGCAAAGTCGTCAGCAGCGGCTCCCAGCCCTGCTCCGGAAAAAACGTTTTCGCGAGCGGCCGCGGCATGGTGCGAAAGCGTCGCTCAGGCTGGGAGCTGAAAATAAACAACCGGTCCGGCGTGAGCGAGCGGTGATCGTAAAGCCTGCAATAAACGGAATTAAAAAAGCTTTCGGCGATTTCAAAGCGCGGGTAATCGGGAAGCAGATCGGTGTAATGGCGCTTCACGCGCAGCAGAAAATCGGGGTCGGTGGCTTTCCCTTCCATAATGCAGCGCAACTGCTCAACCACCAGCCCGACATGGTGATCGTAGAGATGGATACGGCTTTTCATCGCCTGCTGGACAGCATGCCAGTCGGCCTGTTCAAAGCGGTGTTGCGCGCCCGCCGTGATTTCCAGAAAACGACCATATTGCGCGTCAAACCCTTGCAGGATGGTTTGGGCGATGAGTAGCTCGAGTCCACGCGACGGCATAGGCAGGCTCCGTGTGTGAAAATAAAAGGTATGGCAGATCATGCGCATCCGCCATACGCATGTGGTGGATGCGCTGCGCTTATCCACCCTGGACAGGATCAAAGCGGCTGTAGGGCGGGTAAGCGACGCGCACCCGCCGCTGACTCCCGGTGGATGCGCTCCCTGAGACAGCGTCAGAACTGCGCTTCTTCGGTCGAGCCGGTTAACGCCGTCACGGACGACACGCCGCCCTGGATAATGGTCGTGACATTATCGAAGTAACCGGTGCCCACCTCCTGCTGATGCGACACGAAGGTGTAACCCTCTTTACCTGCGGCGAATTCCGGCTGCTGCACTTTCTCGACGTAATGCCGCATCCCTTCGCCCTGGGCGTAGGCGTGGGCGAGATCGAACATGTTGAACCACATGCTGTGAATACCCGCGAGCGTAATGAACTGGTATTTGTACCCCATCGCCGACAGTTCCTCCTGGAAAGAGGCGATGGTTTTGTCGTCGAGTTTTTTCTTCCAGTTGAACGACGGCGAGCAGTTATACGCCAGCAGCTTGCCGGGGAAGCGGGCATGGATGGCTTCGGCGAAGCGTCGCGCCTGGTCGAGATCCGGCGTGGAAGTTTCGCACCACACCAGATCCGCGTACGGCGCATAGGCCAGCCCTCGGCTGATCGCCTGCTCGACGCCCGCGCGGGTACGGAAGAAGCCTTCGCTGGTGCGCTCACCGGTAATAAATTCACTGTCATACGGATCGCAGTCGGAGGTGATGAGATCCGCCGCATCGGCATCGGTGCGCGCAATCAGCAGCGTCGGAACGCCCATGACGTCTGCCGCGAGCCGCGCTGCGACCAGCTTCTGGATAGCTTCCTGGGTGGGTACCAGCACTTTGCCGCCCATATGACCGCACTTTTTCACCGAGGCGAGCTGATCTTCGAAATGCACCGCCGCCGCGCCGGCTTCAATCATCGCTTTCATCAGCTCGAACGCATTCAGCACCCCGCCAAAACCCGCCTCGGCATCGGCCACGATCGGCAGAAAATAATCGACATAGCGCGGATCGCCAGGCTCAATGCCCGCCGCCCACTGGATCTGATCGGCGCGACGAAACGTGTTGTTGATCCGCGCCACCACTGCCGGCACGGAGTTCGCCGGATAGAGCGACTGATCCGGATACATGCTGGCGGCAAGGTTGGCGTCTGCCGCGACCTGCCAGCCGGAAAGATACACCGCCTCGATCCCCGCCTTCGCCTGCTGCAATGCCTGTCCACCGGTCAGCGCGCCCAGGCTGTTGACGTAGCCCTTTTTCGACTCGCCGTGCAGCAGACGCCACATTCTTGCTGCGCCAAGCTGCGCCAGCGTGCATTCCGGATTGACCGAACCGCGTAATTTCACCACGTCCTGCGCGCTATAAGGGCGGCGAATGCCCTCCCAGCGCGGGTTTGTCCATTCCTGCTCTAACTGCTGAATCTGTTGGGTACGTGTTGTTGTCATGGCAGATGCTCCGTGTTGTTGTGGTGTAGGATCAGGCCAGCAGGCGATAGCCCGGCAGCGTCAGGAAGTCGATGAGGTCGTCGGACGTGGTGATTTGCTCCATCAGGCGAGCGGCCTCGTCAAAACGGCCGTGGCTGTAGCGCTGCTCGCCAAGCTCCTCCTGAATCACCCGCATCTCTTCGGCCAGCATCTGGCGGAAAAGCGCTTTGGTGACTTTGCTGCCGTTGCTGAGCGTTTTCTGATGGTGTATCCACTGCCAGATGGAAGTGCGTGAAATTTCCGCCGTCGCGGCATCCTCCATCAGCCCGTAAATCGGCACGCAGCCGTTACCGGAGATCCACGCTTCGATGTATTGCACCGCCACGCGAATATTGGCGCGCATCCCCTCTTCCGTGCGCTCGCCGGGACATGGCTCAAGCAACTGCACGGCGGTGATGGGCGCGTCGTCTTCCCGCAATATATGCAGCTGGTTTTTACGCTCGCCCAGCGCGGCATTGAAGACAGCCATAACCGTATCGCCAAGACCGGGGTGGGCAATCCAGGTGCCGTCGTGACCATTCGCCGCTTCCAGCTCTTTATCTGCCTTCACTTTGTTGAGCACCCAGTTGTTGCGCTCGGTATCTTTGCTCGGGATGAACGCCGCCATGCCACCCATCGCAAACGCGCCGCGCCGGTGGCAGGTTTTAATGAGGAGCCGTGAATAGGCGCTCAGGAAGGGCTTATCCATAGTGACGGATTGCCTGTCTGGCAGGACGCGGTCCGGATGGTTTTTGAGGGTTTTGATATAGCTGAAGATGTAATCCCAGCGACCGCAGTTAAGCCCGACGATATGGTCGCGCAGTGCGTGCAGGATTTCATCCATCTGGAAAACCGCGGGCAGGGTTTCGATAAGGAGCGTGGCTTTGATGGTGCCGCGCGGCAGGTTGAAGCGGTCTTCGGCGTAACTGAAGACGTCGCTCCACCAGGCCGCCTCCTGCCAGGACTGTGTTTTCGGCAGATAGAAATAGGGGCCGCTGCCTTTTGCCAGCAAATTTTTGTAGTTGTGGAAGAAGTAGAGCGCGAAATCAAACAGGCTGCCGGGCACAGGCTCGTCGCGCCAGGTGACATGTTTCTCCGGCAGGTGCAGTCCGCGTACGCGGCAGACCAGCACGGCGGGATCCGGCTTGAGCTGATAAATCTTGCCCGCCTCGTTGGTCCAGGCGATCGTGCCTTTAATCGCATCGCGCAGGTTGATCTGCCCCTCGATCACTTTACTCCACGCGGGCGCCAGTGAATCCTCGAAATCCGCCATAAATACTTTAACGTTCGCGTTGAGCGCATTGATGACCATTTTGCGTTCAACCGGACCGGTTATCTCGACGCGCCGGTCGAGGAGATCCTCAGGAATGCCGCGAATTTTCCAGTCGCCATTTCTAATGGAAGCCGTTTCCGAAAGGAAGTCAGGCAGCTTTCCGCCGTCAATTTCTTTCTGTACCTGCTGACGTGTAGCAAGCAGGCTATTGCGTTGCGGCGTAAAGCGCGCCACCAGTTCGGTAAGAAAGTCGACAGCTTCCGGCGTCAGGATCTGCCGTTCCTGCTCGCCAAAAGGGTGGCTGAAAGCCAGTTCTGCGGTCATTGCCTGTTGATTCATAGCAGCGCTCCTCGGTTTTGATCCAAAAGATTCCCCATAGCAGGCGTACGCGATCTCTTACGTTCAGATTTCGTACAGCATCATTAAGACTACTCATTCTTTTACCAAAATCAAAAACAATTTCCATTTTAATATAGAAATTGAGTTAACTAATTGATTAGAAAGTGAATAAAATAGCTCAACTGAGTGAATCGATTTTCAAAAACAAAAAAGGCACCCGAAGGTGCCTTATGAGGAGTGCTGAAACGCTTAAGGATCGCGTATGCAGAAGATTACTCGAGGGTGGGATTCATATGGCGCAGATCGTATGGCGTGATCTGATACACGTAGTAATTGAGCCAGTTGGTGAAAAGCAGATTACCGTGGCTGCGCCAGGTCGCGCGCGGCGTTTTCGTCGGGTCGTCGCCGGGGAAATAGTTATATGGCACAGGCGGCGCCAGGCCGGCCTCAACATCGCGGAAATATTCGCCGGCAAGCGTTAAGGCGTCATACTCGGGATGGCCAGTAACGAACGCGATACGTTTGTCTTTACTGGCAAACAGGTAAGCGTCGCCCTCTTCCGATTCGGCCAGAATATCGAGATCGGTATAGTCGCGGATAAGCGCCGCCGGGAAATCAGCATAACGCGAATGCGGCGCCAGGAAAGAATCGTCAAACCCTTTGGTCAGCAGCGCGTGCGGCTGCGTGATGTGGTGCTCGTAAACGCCGGAGATTTTCTCCTGCCGCGTCTGTTTGGGAATGCCATAGAGGATATTTAACGCCGCCTGTACGGCCCAACAGACAAAAAGCGTGGAGGTCACATGCTCTTTCGCCCACTCGAGCACCTGCTGGATCTGCGGCCAGTAGGCGACATCATTAAATTCTACCAGACCCAGCGGGGCGCCGGTGACGATGAGACCATCGTAGTTGTCGTCGCAGATATCTTCGAAATTACAATAGAAGTTATTGAGATGCTCCGCAGGCGTGTTGCGTGATTCACGGCTGTCGATACGCAGCAGGCGGATATCCACCTGCAGAGGGGAGTTAGAGAGAAGCCGCAGGAACTGATTTTCCGTTTCGATTTTCTTGGGCATCAGATTCAGGATCAAAACCTTGAGTGGTCGGATCTCCTGAACGCTGGCGCGTGATGTGGTCATCACGAAGACATTTTCCTGACGCAGAAAATTGACGGCTGGTAACTCATCAGGCACCCGAATCGGCATAACCTTTTCCTCACAACATACGTTTATACGTTTAGACATCCAGACAGCCAACAATAACCAGGAATGGCACGAATGTCGAGCGGGAGTACGAAAGGTGAAAATGTTTCAAGGGGACTGATGCTGCGGTGTTAAGTATAAGAGGCCGGTAGAAAGGCGTGAGTGATGGTGAAGCGGGCAGCGGCTAAGTCGTATCTGTTTTCTCCTGAGCGCTAAAAAGCAAAAACCCCTCAGCGGCGCTGAGGGGTTCTTTAATTGATGCCTGGCAGTTCCCTACTCTCGCATGGGGAGACCCCACACTACCATCGGCGCTACGGCGTTTCACTTCTGAGTTCGGCATGGGGTCAGGTGGGACCACCGCGCTACAGCCGCCAGGCAAATTCTGTCTGTTCACCGCTTTCGCCATGAACATTATCCGTCACAAGCTGAATATCTCTCTCAACACGCCAGACTTCTTTGGCGTTGTAAGGTTAAGCCTCACGGTTCATTAGTACCGGTTAGCTCAACGCATCGCTGCGCTTACACACCCGGCCTATCAACGTCGTCGTCTTCAACGTTCCTTCAGGAGACTTATAGTCTCAGGGAGAACTCATCTCGGGGCAAGTTTCGTGCTTAGATGCTTTCAGCACTTATCTCTTCCGCATTTAGCTACCGGGCAGTGCCATTGGCATGACAACCCGAACACCAGTGATGCGTCCACTCCGGTCCTCTCGTACTGGGAGCAGCCCCCCTCAATTCTCCAGCGCCCACGGCAGATAGGGACCGAACTGTCTCACGACGTTCTAAACCCAGCTCGCGTACCACTTTAAATGGCGAACAGCCATACCCTTGGGACCTACTTCAGCCCCAGGATGTGATGAGCCGACATCGAGGTGCCAAACACCGCCGTCGATATGAACTCTTGGGCGGTATCAGCCTGTTATCCCCGGAGTACCTTTTATCCGTTGAGCGATGGCCCTTCCATACAGAACCACCGGATCACTATGACCTGCTTTCGCACCTGCTCGAGCCGTCACTCTCGCAGTCAAGCCAGCTTATGCCATTGCACTAACCTCCTGATGTCCGACCAGGATTAGCTGACCTTCGTGCTCCTCCGTTACACTTTGGGAGGAGACCGCCCCAGTCAAACTACCCACCAGACACTGTCCCCACGCCGGATCACGGCGCCAGGTTAGAACATCAAACATTAAAGGGTGGTATTTCAAGGTTGGCTCCACGCAGACTGGCGTCCACGCTTCAAAGCCTCCCACCTATCCTACACATCAAGGCTCAATGTTCAGTGTCAAGCTGTAGTAAAGGTTCACGGGGTCTTTCCGTCTTGCCGCGGGTACACTGCATCTTCACAGCGAGTTCAATTTCACTGAGTCTCGGGTGGAGACAGCCTGGCCATCATTACGCCATTCGTGCAGGTCGGAACTTACCCGACAAGGAATTTCGCTACCTTAGGACCGTTATAGTTACGGCCGCCGTTTACCGGGGCTTCGATCAGGAGCTTCTCTTGCGATAACCCCATCAATTAACCTTCCGGCACCGGGCAGGCGTCACACCGTATACGTCCACTTTCGTGTTTGCACAGTGCTGTGTTTTTAATAAACAGTTGCAGCCAGCTGGTATCTTCGACTGACTTCAGCTCCACCCGCAGGGGCTTCACCTACATGTCAGCGTGCCTTCTCCCGAAGTTACGGCACCATTTTGCCTAGTTCCTTCACCCGAGTTCTCTCAAGCGCCTTGGTATTCTCTACCTGACCACCTGTGTCGGTTTGGGGTACGATTTGATGTTACCTGATGCTTAGAGGCTTTTCCTGGAAGCAGGGCATTTGTCACTTCAGCACCGTAGTGCCTCGTCATCACGCCTCAGCCTTAACTCTCCGGATTTGCCTGGAAAGTCAGCCTACACGCTTAAACCGGGACAACCGTCGCCCGGCCAACATAGCCTTCTCCGTCCCCCCTTCGCAGTAACACCAAGTACAGGAATATTAACCTGTTTCCCATCGACTACGCCTTTCGGCCTCGCCTTAGGGGTCGACTCACCCTGCCCCGATTAACGTTGGACAGGAACCCTTGGTCTTCCGGCGAGCGGGCTTTTCACCCGCTTTATCGTTACTTATGTCAGCATTCGCACTTCTGATACCTCCAGCATGCCTCACAGCACACCTTCGACGGCTTACAGAACGCTCCCCTACCCAACAACACATAGTGTCGCTGCCGCAGCTTCGGTGCATGGTTTAGCCCCGTTACATCTTCCGCGCAGGCCGACTCGACCAGTGAGCTATTACGCTTTCTTTAAATGATGGCTGCTTCTAAGCCAACATCCTGGCTGTCTGGGCCTTCCCACATCGTTTCCCACTTAACCATGACTTTGGGACCTTAGCTGGCGGTCTGGGTTGTTTCCCTCTTCACGACGGACGTTAGCACCCGCCGTGTGTCTCCCGTGATAACATTCTCCGGTATTCGCAGTTTGCATCGGGTTGGTAAGCCGGGATGGCCCCCTAGCCGAAACAGTGCTCTACCCCCGGAGATGAGTTCACGAGGCGCTACCTAAATAGCTTTCGGGGAGAACCAGCTATCTCCCGGTTTGATTGGCCTTTCACCCCCAGCCACAGGTCATCCGCTAATTTTTCAACATTAGTCGGTTCGGTCCTCCAGTTAGTGTTACCCAACCTTCAACCTGCCCATGGCTAGATCACCGGGTTTCGGGTCTATACCCTGCAACTTAACGCCCAATTAAGACTCGGTTTCCCTTCGGCTCCCCTATACGGTTAACCTTGCTACAGAATATAAGTCGCTGACCCATTATACAAAAGGTACGCAGTCACCCTCTTACGAAGGCTCCCACTGCTTGTACGTACACGGTTTCAGGTTCTGTTTCACTCCCCTCGCCGGGGTTCTTTTCGCCTTTCCCTCACGGTACTGGTTCACTATCGGTCAGTCAGGAGTATTTAGCCTTGGAGGATGGTCCCCCCATCTTCAGACAGGATATCACGTGTCCCGCCCTACTCATCGAGCTCACAACCTGTGTGCTTTCATGTACGGGACTTTCACCCTGTATCGTGCGACTTTCCAGACGCTTCCATTAACACACAAGCTGATTCAGGCTCTGGGCTGTTCCCCGTTCGCTCGCCGCTACTGGGGGAATCTCGGTTGATTTCTTTTCCTCGGGGTACTTAGATGTTTCAGTTCCCCCGGTTCGCCTCGTTTGACTATGTATTCATCAAACGATGATGCACCAGAGTGCACCGGGTTTCCCCATTCGGACATCGTCGGTTATAACGGTTCATATCACCTTACCGACGCTTTTCGCAGATTAGCACGTCCTTCATCGCCTCTGACTGCCAGGGCATCCACCGTGTACGCTTGTTCGCTTAACCTCACAACCCGAAGAAGTCTTCGTGCTGCGAGTTTGAGAGACTCTGACACACCGCGCATTCCTTATTACGGAGAAATGCAACAGCATGTCTGTTTCAATTTTCAGCTTGTTCCGGATTGTTAAAGAGCAAATATCTCAAACATGACTTTACAGTCAGTTTTGAGATATTAATCGGTAACGCCTTTCACTCATTACCAGCAGGTGGCGTCCCTTAGGGGATTCGAACCCCTGTTACCGCCGTGAAAGGGCGGTGTCCTGGGCCTCTAGACGAAAGGGACTTCGCTTTCGCAGACAACCCTGCTTCTTTACTTTCTATCAGACAATCTGTGTGAGCACTACGAGGTTGTATCTTTCAGGTAAGGAGGTGATCCAACCGCAGGTTCCCCTACGGTTACCTTGTTACGACTTCACCCCAGTCATGAATCACAAAGTGGTAAGCGCCCTCCCGAAGGTTAAGCTACCTACTTCTTTTGCAACCCACTCCCATGGTGTGACGGGCGGTGTGTACAAGGCCCGGGAACGTATTCACCGTGGCATTCTGATCCACGATTACTAGCGATTCCGACTTCATGGAGTCGAGTTGCAGACTCCAATCCGGACTACGACGCACTTTATGAGGTCCGCTTGCTCTCGCGAGTTCGCTTCTCTTTGTATGCGCCATTGTAGCACGTGTGTAGCCCTGGTCGTAAGGGCCATGATGACTTGACGTCATCCCCACCTTCCTCCGGTTTATCACCGGCAGTCTCCTTTGAGTTCCCACCATTACGTGCTGGCAACAAAGGATAAGGGTTGCGCTCGTTGCGGGACTTAACCCAACATTTCACAACACGAGCTGACGACAGCCATGCAGCACCTGTCTCAGAGTTCCCGAAGGCACTCCCGCATCTCTGCAGGATTCTCTGGATGTCAAGACCAGGTAAGGTTCTTCGCGTTGCATCGAATTAAACCACATGCTCCACCGCTTGTGCGGGCCCCCGTCAATTCATTTGAGTTTTAACCTTGCGGCCGTACTCCCCAGGCGGTCGACTTAACGCGTTAGCTCCGGAAGCCACGCCTCAAGGGCACAACCTCCAAGTCGACATCGTTTACGGCGTGGACTACCAGGGTATCTAATCCTGTTTGCTCCCCACGCTTTCGCACCTGAGCGTCAGTCTTCGTCCAGGGGGCCGCCTTCGCCACCGGTATTCCTCCAGATCTCTACGCATTTCACCGCTACACCTGGAATTCTACCCCCCTCTACGAGACTCAAGCTTGCCAGTTTCAAATGCAGTTCCCAGGTTGAGCCCGGGGATTTCACATCTGACTTAACAAACCGCCTGCGTGCGCTTTACGCCCAGTAATTCCGATTAACGCTTGCACCCTCCGTATTACCGCGGCTGCTGGCACGGAGTTAGCCGGTGCTTCTTCTGCGAGTAACGTCAATGACTGCGGTTATTAACCACAATCCCTTCCTCCTCGCTGAAAGTACTTTACAACCCGAAGGCCTTCTTCATACACGCGGCATGGCTGCATCAGGCTTGCGCCCATTGTGCAATATTCCCCACTGCTGCCTCCCGTAGGAGTCTGGACCGTGTCTCAGTTCCAGTGTGGCTGGTCATCCTCTCAGACCAGCTAGGGATCGTCGCCTAGGTGAGCCTTTACCCCACCTACTAGCTAATCCCATCTGGGCACATCTGATGGCATGAGGCCCGAAGGTCCCCCACTTTGGTCCGAAGACGTTATGCGGTATTAGCTACCGTTTCCAGTAGTTATCCCCCTCCATCAGGCAGTTTCCCAGACATTACTCACCCGTCCGCCACTCGTCAGCAGAGCAGCAAGCTGCTCTCTGTTACCGTTCGACTTGCATGTGTTAGGCCTGCCGCCAGCGTTCAATCTGAGCCATGATCAAACTCTTCAATTAAAAGTCTGATGCTCAAAGAATTAAACTGTTAGTTCGTAATGAATTAACTGTTGTTCACTTGAGACTTGATATTCATTTATCGTCCGAAGACGTTAAGATATCAGTGCCCCGAGTGCCCACACAGATTGTCTGATAAATTGTTAAAGAGCGGTGCGACAAGGCTTTCAGCCTGCTGTCGCGAGGTGGCGTATATTACGCTTTCCTCTTTCAGAGTCAACCCTTAATTTCAGGATTTTTCTCTTATCGCGCCGGCCATTTCGTGAAGTGCTTCACATTGCCGTCTCGATGGAGGCGCATTATAGGGATCTCAGTTTTCAGCACAACCTTTTTTTCGATCTTTTCTTTCAACTGCTGTTTTTTCATGCTCATTGCTGCGATCCCGCGCGATCTGCTCAACGAACAGGCGCATTTACGCTTGCACACTGCCTTAAATCCAACCAAAGTCTTCTTACTCTTGATAAGAAACCGAGGCGATTATGTCTTCTTCTGTATTACGTCTTTATAAAAATACCTTTCCCGGCACAGGCCAGCGCGTAATGGTGGATAGCTCAAGCGTAGTGATTGGCGATGTTAGACTGGCTGACGATGTAGGCGTCTGGCCCCTGGTGGTGATCCGCGGAGACGTCAATTATGTTGCCGTTGGCGCGCGCACGAATATTCAGGATGGCAGCGTGTTACATGTCACGCATAAATCTTCTTATAACCCTGAGGGTAATCCGCTCATTATTGGCGAAGACGTTACGGTTGGGCATAAGGTCATGCTGCATGGCTGCACCATTGGCAATCGCGTGCTAGTCGGCATGGGCTCGATCGTACTTGACGGCGCCATTATAGAAAATGACGTGATGATAGGTGCCGGAAGCCTGGTGCCGCAGGATAAGCGTCTGGAAAGCGGTTACCTGTATCTTGGCAGCCCGGTAAAGCAGATTCGCCCGTTAAAAGACGCAGAGCGCGAAGGGCTGCGCTACTCGGCAAATAACTATGTGAAGTGGAAAGATGAGTATCTGGCTCAGGAGAGCCAGACCCAGCCCTGATTATCCTCTTCCTGAGCAGCGATAAGCTGCTCAGCTTCTTCTTCAAGATCCCAACGGTGCTGTCGGAATGCCGCGATCCATTCATCGGGCGACTCACCAGAAAAACGGGCCACCAGCACAGACTGCGGAATCGCACAGGTAAGGACCAGTCCATTGACCAACGCCGGAAAACACACGACCTGACGCCGTTCATCCCAGTGCTCACGATCCGGGAACTGAATCGCCTGATTCATTGCGCCAGCTCCTGCTTGAGCTTCTCAATCACCGGCACAACTTCCGGCAGGACGCCATGCCAGAGCAGAACCGCGTGCGCCGCCTGGCTCACCAGCATACCCAGCCCGTCCGCGAGATGCGTTGCGCCCTGTGTCTGACACCATGACAGGAACGGCGTCAGGCCTTTCTGATAGAACATGTCATAGCAAGCCATTTTTTCCGCAATCAGTGCCGCCGGAAGCGCCGGGATCTCACCATGCATCCCGCTGGAAGTGGCATTAATAATGAGATCGAACTTATGACCAGCCAGATCCGCAAGCGCGACGGCGTTTACGCTGCCGGTATGACTAAAGAGCGTCGCCAGCTCCTGCGCGCGGGCAAAGGTGCGGTTAGTAATGGTTACCACACAATCCAGCGACAGCAGAGGCAACAAGACGCCCCTCGCTGCGCCGCCAGCGCCCACCAGCAGGATCCGGTAACGCGGCTGGATCATATCAAGGCGCTCAAGATCGCTTAAGAGACCAATACCATCCGTGTTATCGCCGAGTAAACGCCCATCCTCAAGCCGCTTCAGCGTATTGACCGCACCGGCAAGCGCCGCTCTTTCCGTCAGTTCATCGGCACGGGCAAAAGCCTGCTCTTTAAAAGGCACCGTCACGTTTGCGCCCTTTCCCCCCGCGCTGAAAAAGTCTTCCAGCGTCTTCACAAAGTTATCACGCGGCGCCAGTACGCGTCCGTACGGATGCGTAATCTGTAACTGCTGCGCAAATTGCTGATGAATAAACGGCGATTTACTGTGCGAGACAGGATTACCAAAAACAGCGTAGGTTTCCATGCGTTACCCTTGTCGGAAAAGTGCACCCGTCAGCGCATCACGGATCTCAGAAGGATTTTGTCGCCCCCCCGTTGCGCCATGCAACACCGGGAAAGCGTCACCGAACTGTGCCAGCACTTCCTGCGCCGTACGGCATGGCTCAAGCCCGGAAAGATTGGCGCTGGTCGATACCAGCGGTTTGCCGAAGGCTTCGCATAGCGCAATGACCTGCGGATGATTCGTGACGCGAACCGCCAGCGAGTCAAAACGGCCCGTCAGCCAGCGGGGCGTTGATGCCTTTGCCGGGAAAACAAACGTCACTGGCCCAGGCCAGCAGGCAAACACCGCTTCACGCTGTTCCGGCGTCAGCGCTGCATCATCTATATAGGGCTTGAGTTGCTCAAAGTTTGCCGCAATCAGGATGAGTCCTTTTTCCATGGGCCGCTGCTTTAATTCCAGCAGTCGTTTTACGGCGGTTTCGCTGTCTGGGTCACATCCCACACCGAATACCGCTTCTGTTGGATAAGCGATGACATGTTCTTTTTTAAGGACGTCGACGATAGAGGATATCGCGTCCGCAGGCTGATTATTCTTCACGGTCTTATTCCGCCGTTACCGGCTTTCCACATTGTTTACTGGCGCAAAAGCGTTTCATGCCGTGCGCGGTTTTCTTTTCTATAAGGAGGGGATAATGGCATTCCGGGCATTCGCCTGCCACCGGTCTGGCATTAATCACAAACTGGCATTCCGGATAGCGATCGCAGGAATAAAAGGTTTTGCCAAAGCGCGACCGACGCTGAACCAGATGGCCATCGCTACACTGAGGACAGTGCAATGCGGTTTCGTCAGGTTTGTCGATTTGTTCAGTGTGTTCGCACTCAGGATAACGGCTGCAGCCGATAAACATGCCGAAACGCCCCTGCCTTAGCACAAGCGTCGCGTCACATACCGGGCATTGCTGGCCTTCAAGTACTTTGACGATGTGACCGTCCGCCTGGCCTTTCAGCGGGCGAACGTAATCACACTCGGGGTAATGCGAACATCCCAGGAAAGGACCATGCTTCCCGGAACGTATAAGGAGTTCAGCCCCGCATTTTGGGCAGGGCTCGTGTTTGGGCACTGAAAAGAGTGCTGACCTTGCCATAATTCACCACTGCGCTGAAAATATCAGTGCAGCATACCGTCATTCACCTCAAAGAGCAGTTCTTCCATTTGTTGATAGGCATTTTCACATCCGGGGATGTTAAAAAGCACCATCAGGATGACCCACTTAAGATCTTCTAAATCAAACTCGGCGGTATCCAGCGCCATGACGCGCTCAATAACCATTTCACGAGTTTCGAGATTCAGCACCTGAATTTGTTCCAGAAACAGCAGGAACCCCCGACAGCTGGCGTCCAGCCGCTGGCACTCTTCTGCGGTGTAAATACGCATTGAGAGTGGATCCGACGCCAGTTGCATCGGCGCGGAAAGACCATCCTGATAATCCGCCAGCTTTTCCAGCCATAACAGCGCATTAAAGATATCTTCCTGATCAAAACCCGCATCCGTCAGGTCCCGCGTCAGCTTATCCTGGTCAACGCGCATCTCAGCTTCGTTATGGATATAGGTTTCAAACAAATACATTAGTACGTCGAACATGGCCTGCCCTCCTCACTCGGACATAGCCGCCGGGTACAGCTGCGATCCATCCTGCTAACTCCAGTTCGAGTAGCTGGGCTACCGTCAATGGCACAGGTTGGCCGGCACGTTCAGCGACGACGTCAACAGGTGTAACCTCATCTCCTACGTTAGCCAACAGCTCGGGAAATGGCAATGCACCTTCCTCTTGATCCGGTGAATAATTCACAGTCTTGAGCCAGGGCAGCTCGTTTTGTAAATAATCGATAATGTCCTGAGGATGCGTAACGGCGATAGCGCCTTGTTGAATCAGCCAGTGCGGCCCTTCACAACCGGGATTACCGACAGGGCCCGGCAGCGCGAAAACTTCGCGCCCTTGCTCAACGGCGCACCGCGCTGTGACCAGTGAACCGCTGCGTAACGCGGCCTCGACCACCAGCACACCAACGCTCAATCCGCTGATGATACGATTACGCCTTGGGAAGTGCGCAGGCCGGGGCTGCGCCTCAAAAGGAAACTCTGACACCACCGCTCCGCCTTGCTCAATTATCTCCTCCGCCAGTTTGCGATGACGCGCCGGATACACCTGTGCGAGGCCGTTACCCAACACCGCGATAGTTTTCCCCTGCGCCTTAAGCGCGCTGCGGTGCGCGATAGCGTCTATCCCCAGCGCCAGCCCGCTGGTTAAGGTCAGGCCGCTTTCCGCCAGCGCATAACAGAATTTGCTGCCCCACTGCTCGCCATACCACGAATGATGGCGGCTACCGACGACAGCCAACTGCGGCCGGGTCAATGCCCGGGGATCGCCTGCCACCAGCAACGCGCCGGGGAACCATTCGATTGCGCGTAGAGAAACGGGATAATGCGCAGAGCGCGCAGTGAGTAAATGGTGCCCCGGCATTTCAAGCCAGCGCAGAGCAGCCTCAAGCTTCGCCTGCGGATAACCGAAGAAAAGCGCCCGTTGCTTTATGTTAAGCCCCGCCAGCCGTAATGCCTCGGCGGGATCGCCGGGCATATTTTGCAGCCGCTGAAAAGCCCGAACCATTATTTCGCCGCTCAGGCTATACACCGCCATCAGGCGTAACCAAATCTCCGTTGGTGACATCGCGCTATCCCCCGCCAGACGCCGTTCTCTAATCCCTGTGATTCGTTGCTGATGCTGTCAATCAAAGGGGGATTTGTCTAGAATAGAGGTTAAGATCCTTTCAACTCTTGAATACAGCTCTGGAAATTTATGTCAGTTTTGCAGGTATTACATATTCCGGACGAGCGGCTTCGCATCGTCGCTGAACCGGTTAAAGAAGTTAATGCAGATATTCAGCGTATCGTTGATGATATGTTCGACACGATGTACGCCGAAGAAGGCATTGGGCTTGCCGCAACCCAGGTAGATATTCATCAGCGTATTATCGTGATTGATGTTTCTGAAAATCGCGATGAGCGCCTGGTCCTTATCAACCCGGAGCTGCTGGAACAGTCCGGCGAAACCGGCATTGAAGAGGGCTGCCTCTCTATCCCGGAACAACGCGCCTTTGTGCCGCGTGCCGAGAAAGTGAAAATCCGCGCGCTTGACCGCAACGGGAAATCGTTTGAACTGGAAGCTGACGGTCTGCTGGCCATTTGTATCCAGCATGAAATGGATCACCTGGTTGGTAAATTATTTATCGATTATCTGTCGCCAATGAAGCGTCAGCGTATTCGCCAGAAAGTTGAAAAACTGGATCGCATGAAGGCGAAAGCCGCAGGTTAAATAAAGACAGGGAATAACGTGTCCGAGTCACTTCGCATTATTTTCGCCGGTACGCCGGATTTCGCAGCGCGTCATCTCGACGCGTTGTTGTCCTCTTCCCATCAGGTCGTTGGCGTATTCACTCAGCCAGACCGTCCGGCGGGCCGCGGTAAAAAGCTGATGCCAGGGCCGGTAAAAGTGCTGGCGCAAGAAAATGACATCCCGATCTTTCAGCCGAAATCTCTGCGTCCAGCTGAAAATCAGGCGCTCGTGTCTGCACTGAATGCTGATGTCATGGTGGTGGTCGCCTACGGCTTGATTCTTCCTGAAGCAGTGCTGGCGATGCCCCGCCTGGGCTGTATTAATGTACACGGCTCGCTGCTTCCGCGCTGGCGCGGCGCGGCGCCTATTCAGCGTTCGCTGTGGGCGGGCGATTCAGAAACCGGCGTGACTATCATGCAGATGGACAAAGGGCTCGATACCGGCGACATGTTGCGTAAGCTTTCCTGTCCGATTACTGCCGACGACACCAGCGCCTCGCTGTATGAAAAGCTGGCACAGCTTGGCCCGCAGGGGCTGCTCGCCACGCTTGAGGATCTGGCAACGGGCCGCGCGGTTCCTGAAAAACAGGATGACGCACAGGCAACGTATGCAGACAAGCTTAGTAAAGAAGAGGCCCGCCTCGACTGGACGCTTTCCGCCGGGCAGCTTGAACGCTGTATCCGCGCGTTTAACCCCTGGCCTGTTAGCTTCTTCATGATTGACGATCAGCCTGTGAAAGTCTGGAAAGCGTCGGTTATCCATCAGCAGGGTAACGCGGCTCCTGGCACCGTGCTTGATGCGGGTAAACAGGGTGTCCAGATAGCGACGGCGGATGGCATCCTCAATCTGGAAGAACTCCAGCCTGCGGGTAAAAAACCGATGTCAGCGCAGGATCTTTTAAACTCCCGCCGGGAGTGGTTTACGCCAGGCGCGATTCTCGCCTGAGCGACGGCATTAACAGCCCGGTTTTCCGGGCCTTTTTATTTCAGATGCAGGTTAACCTGCCCGTGGCTATGAAAAAATCCATTAATCTCCGCAGCCTGGCGGCGCAAGCTATCGAACAGGTAGTCGAAAAAGGCCAGTCCCTCAGTACCGTTCTGCCGCCGCTCCAGCATAAAGTCTCTGATAAAGACAAAGCGCTGTTACAGGAACTTTGCTTCGGCGTTTTGCGCACGCTCTCGCAGCAGGAATGGCTTATCAATAAGCTGATGTCGCGCCCGATGACAGGTAAACAGCGCACCATTCATTACCTGATTATGGTGGGCTTATATCAGCTGCTGTATACGCGTATTCCGCCGCACGCGGCGCTGGCTGAAACCGTGGAAGGCGCGGTGGCGATCAAGCGCATGCAGTTTAAGGGGCTGATTAACGGCGTATTGCGCCAGTTTCAGCGCCAGCAGGATGAGTTACTGGCCGAATTTGCAGGTCAGGATGCGCGCTGGTTACATCCGATGTGGCTGTTAAAGCGGCTTCAGACCGCCTGGCCACAAGAGTGGCAAGCCGTGGTGCAAGCCAACAACGAGCGCCCGCCGATGTGGCTGCGCGTCAACCGTCAGCATCATTCCCGCGACGAGTGGCTTACGCTGCTGGAAGAAAACGGGATGACGGGTCATATCCACCCGCGTTACCCGGACGCCGTACGCCTTGAGGCGCCGGCGCCGGTCAGCGCGCTGCCTGGTTTTGAGCAGGGCTGGGTAACAGTGCAGGACGCCTCGGCACAGGGTTGCGTCGAACTATTAGCGCCGCAAAACGGCGAGACGATCCTCGATTTGTGCGCCGCACCTGGCGGAAAAACCACACATATCCTTGAAGCTGCGCCGCAGGCTAACGTGCTGGCCGTTGACGTTGACGCTCAGCGCATCTCTCGCGTTTATGAAAACCTGAAGCGTGTGAAGATGAGGGCAGAGGTCAAGGTGGGCGATGGCCGCTTCCCGGCAACCTGGTGTGGCGATATGCAGTTTGACAGGATCCTGCTTGATGCGCCCTGCTCCGCGACCGGCGTTATTCGCCGTCACCCGGATATTAAGTGGCTGCGTCGTGATTCTGATATCAGTGAGCTGGCGCAGTTGCAGTCTGATATTCTCGACGCTATCTGGCCGCACCTGAAACCGGGCGGTACATTGCTGTATGCGACCTGCTCCATTTTGCCGGAAGAAAACAGCGAACAGATTCGGGCGTTTTTAACCCGAACGCCGGATGCGCAGCTGGACGGTACGGGCTCGGCGCAAACGCCCGGCATACAGAATCTTCCCGGCGCGACCGAAGGCGATGGCTTCTTTTACGCTAAGCTAATCAAAAAGTGATCGGGCCCCGCAAGCGGCCCCGGATGGGTGAAGCATAACGATGAAGATAATTATTCTGGGTGCAGGTCAGGTGGGCGGCACGCTGGCGGAAAACCTGGTGGGTGAAAACAACGACATTACGGTTGTCGATACCAACAGCGATCGCCTTCGCGTACTTCAGGATAAGTTTGATCTGCGCGTCGTACAGGGACACGGCTCCCATCCGCGTGTTCTGCGCGAAGCGGGCGCCGATGATGCGGATATGCTGGTTGCGGTGACCAGCTCCGATGAAACAAACATGATTGCCTGCCAGGTGGCGTATTCGCTTTTCAATACACCGAACCGCATCGCACGCATCCGCGCGCCGGATTATGTCCGGGATGCCGAGCGCCTGTTCACCCCCGAAGCGGTGCCGATCGATCACCTGATCGCGCCGGAACAGCTGGTCATTGATAACATCTACCGGTTGATTGAATATCCGGGCGCGCTGCAGGTGGTGAACTTCGCCGAAGGTAAAGTCAGCCTCGCGGTCGTGAAAGCCTATTATGGCGGGCCGCTGGTTGGTAATGCGCTGTCGACCATGCGCGAACATATGCCGCATATCGACACACGCGTCGCTGCCATTTTCCGCCATGACAGGCCTATCCGGCCGCAAGGATCCACCATTGTGGAAGCGGGCGATGAAGTCTTCTTTATCGCGGCGTCGCAGCATATCCGCGCCGTGATGAGCGAACTTCAGCGTCTCGAAAAACCCTATAAACGCATCATGCTGGTTGGCGGCGGTAATATCGGCGCAGGCCTCGCGCATCGGCTGGAAAAAGATTACAGCGTAAAGCTTATCGAGCGCGATCAACAGCGCGCCGCAGAGCTTGCTGAAAAACTTCAGCATACGATTGTTTTTTATGGCGATGCGTCGGATCAGGAACTTCTCGCGGAAGAGCATATCGATCAGGTGGATCTTTTTATCGCCGTCACTAACGATGACGAAGCGAATATCATGTCCGCGATGCTCGCTAAACGGATGGGCGCCAAAAAAGTCATGGTGTTGATCCAGCGCCGCGCTTATGTGGATCTGGTCCAGGGAAGCGTGATCGACATTGCTATCTCTCCGCAACAAGCCACCATTTCTGCGCTACTTGGGCATGTGCGCAAGGCCGACATCGTGAGCGTCTCTTCTTTACGCCGTGGTGTGGCTGAAGCAATCGAAGCTGTTGCACATGGCGACGAAACAACATCCAGAGTCGTAGGACGTGTCATCGATGACATCAAGCTTCCGCCGGGTACGATTATCGGTGCCGTAGTACGGGGTAATGATGTCATGATCGCCAATGATAATTTACGTATTGAGCAGGGTGACCATGTAATCATGTTCCTGACCGATAAAAAATTCGTCACCGACGTCGAGCGACTATTCCAGCCGAGCCCGTTCTTTTTATGATTATCTGGCGGCTGCGGCCGCCATTATTATTTTCGCTTGATATTATCCGCATTATTTCCGGGGCTAAAAAGTAATTTGCATTATGCGGCGAAAATGGAAAATCATATTTCCTTTGTTAGACTTAGGTAGGCTTTGAAATCCAGGGAGTAGAAAATGAGCTTTTTTAAAGAGTTTCGTGAGTTCGCGATGCGCGGAAATGTGGTGGATTTGGCAGTGGGTGTCATTATCGGTGCGGCTTTCGGTAAGATTGTCTCGTCACTGGTTGCCGATATTATTATGCCGCCGCTGGGCTTACTGATCGGGGGTATCGACTTTAAACAGTTCGCTCTGACGTTACGACCTGCAGTTGGAGATACGCCAGCTGTCATTATGCATTATGGCGTTTTCATTCAGAACGTATTTGATTTTATTATTGTCGCTTTCGCTATTTTCCTTGCTATTAAGGTGATTAACAGATTACACCAGAAAAAACCGAAGGAAGCGGCGGGTCCAAGCAAAGAGCAGGTACTGCTTACCGAAATCCGTGATTTGCTGAAAGAGCAAAACAATCAGCGTCCTTAACTGCTCTTAAAAGCAGAAGGCCAGTGGTAAAAAAGCGTTTTGCTTGTTTGCCACTGGCCTCCCAGTTACCACCTTTGCCGTGTTTCGCTTTACGCTGGTAGCTGCCCTTCCCCTTCAGGTTTTTTTCAACGCGCTGCCGAAACAGTGGATCATGTAACAGGGCTTCAATGGCGTTGTCCTGAATTTGCCCCTTCGTATGTTTATAGCGGTTCATAAATGCTCCTGTGATTAATTCGCGGCAAGTGTAGGCCTGCGAATGCAAAAGATCAACGTTGTCCATTCTCTCCGTTCGCACCTTGTTCCAGCGTCTCAAGAATCGAGCAGTAGACGCTGCTGTGCGCCGTCCCACAGCACGCGTCGTTTAGCTTTTGCAGCGAAACACGCATGTTTTGTAACTCCTGTATACGGCTGTCCACTTCATTCAATCGTGCCTGCACAATGCCTTTTGATTCCTGGCAGGTGTGATGCTCAGGATCAATGCGGATCGATAACAGTTCTCTTATCGCCTCAAGCGTGAAGCCCAGCTGTCGGGCATATCGGATGAAGCGCAGGCGCCGCAAATCGTTTTCTGTATAGAGCCGGAAACCGCCTTCTGTACGGATTTCATGCTCCATCATCTTCTGTTTCTCATAGTAACGCACGGTGTCAGGCGTAACATCAGCCAGACGGGCAAGCTCTCCGATACGATACATCGTTACTCCTCCAGTTTACTGGCGACAGCGCGGGCATAGCTGCCATGCAAAAAATCAGTACTCAGACCGGCTTGTTTTAATTTCAGCTCCAGGAGGGCCAGTCTTTTACAGGCACGTTGATAATCGGGGTGCTGCTGATTGATGCCCTGTAACAGATCGTTAAGCATCAACGCTTCTTTACGTGCTTCCAGTTCAGGCGGAAGATACCCTGCATTTTTCAGTAACCGGTAACCCACTCGTAGCTGAGGATCCAGATGAGAATCATCATCCAGCGTCAAAGGTTCGCCAGAACCGGGCAGGTTGTCGAATTCGCCTTTTTGTTGGGCTTCGAGGATATGACGCTCAGCCCACTGATCCATTAACCACATCGCGGCCTCCTGGAAGGGAATGAGAAAGAAGAACAGAAATGAAGCATAGGTGATTGGCGAGGAGAACGACAGATATAAAAAAACCCGCCGAAGCGGGTTTTTTCACTACACTGCAAATTACTCTGCAGCTGCTTCTGCTTGCGGCTCGGCGCGATCAACCAGCTCGATGTATGCCATCGGAGCGTTGTCACCAGCACGGAAGCCACACTTCAGAATGCGAGTGTAACCACCGGCACGGGCCGCAAAACGCGGACCCAGCTCGTTAAACAGTTTTGCCACGATCTCGTTATCACGAGTGCGGGCGAATGCCAGACGACGATTAGCTACGCTATCAGTCTTGGCAAGAGTAATCAGCGGCTCAACTACGCGACGCAGCTCTTTCGCTTTAGGCAGGGTCGTCTTGATGATCTCATGACGAACCAGAGAACCTGCCATGTTGCGGAACATAGCCTGGCGATGGCTGCTGTTGCGGTTCAGTTGACGACCACTCTTACGATGGCGCATGACCTTATCCTTCTCAGTAAAACCTTAACCTGTGATCCGGTTACTCGTCAGCAATGCTTGCCGGTGGCCAGTTTTCCAGGCGCATGCCCAGAGAAAGACCACGGGAGGCCAGCACGTCTTTAATCTCAGTAAGAGATTTTTTACCAAGGTTAGGCGTTTTCAGCAACTCAACCTCGGTACGCTGTACCAGATCACCGATATAGTGGATAGCTTCTGCCTTAAGGCAGTTAGCAGAGCGGACAGTCAATTCCAGATCGTCAACAGGGCGCAGCAGGATCGGATCGAATTCTGGTTTCTCTTCTTTAACTTCCGGCTGACGAACATCACGTAAGTCAACGAAAGCTTCAAGTTGTTCTGCCAGGATGGTCGCCGCACGACGAATCGCCTCTTCAGGATCGATTGTGCCATTGGTTTCCATTTCGATGACCAGCTTGTCCAGGTCGGTACGCTGTTCTACACGCGCTGCTTCAACATTGTAGGCAATACGTTCTACAGGGCTGTAGCAAGCGTCGACCAGCAGACGGCCGATTGGGCGCTCATCTTCTTCCGAATGAATTCGGGCAGACGCCGGCACATAACCACGACCGCGCTGAACTTTGATACGCATGCTGATAGATGCGTTTTCATCGGTCAGGTGGCAGATCACGTGCTGCGGCTTGACGATTTCGACATCACCGTCGTGGGTGATGTCGGCTGCGGTTACAGGGCCAATGCCAGATTTATTCAGAGTAAGTACAACTTCATCTTTACCCTGAACTCTTACCGCCAGCCCTTTCAGGTTGAGCAGGATTTCCAGGATATCTTCCTGAACGCCTTCTTTGGTGCTGTACTCGTGCAGTACACCATCAATCTCAACCTCGGTCACCGCGCAACCCGGCATCGAAGAAAGCAGAATACGGCGCAGTGCGTTACCCAGAGTATGGCCAAAGCCACGCTCTAAAGGCTCAAGGGTCACCTTGGCGTGCGTCGAACTCACTTGCTCGATATCTACCAGGCGCGGTTTTAGAAACTCTGTCACAGAACCCTGCATTGTGTCCTCTCTTTGGTACTAAGCTTTACTTGGAGTAAAGCTCGACGATCAGGTGTTCGTTAATGTCCGCAGACAGATCGGTGCGCTCAGGCTTACGCTTGAAGGTACCTTCCATCTTGCCAGCATCAACTTCCAGCCAGGTTGGCTTTTCACGCTGCTCAGCCAGCTCCAGAGCGGCTTTCACGCGAGACTGCTTTTTCGCTTTCTCACGAACGCTGACTACGTCGTTCGGACTAACCTGGTAAGAAGCGATGTTAACAACACGACCGTTTACCATAATGGCTTTATGGCTAACCAGCTGACGTGCTTCTGCACGAGTGGCGCCGAAGCCCATACGGTATACAACGTTGTCCAGACGACCTTCCAGCAGAGCCAACAGGTTTTCACCGGTGTTGCCTTTCAGACGCGCGGCTTCTTTATAGTAGTTACGGAACTGACGCTCCAGCACACCGTAGATACGGCGAACTTTTTGCTTTTCACGCAACTGCACACCATAGTCAGACAGACGCGGTTTACGCGCACCGTGCTGGCCAGGAGCTTGTTCAATTTTACACTTGGTATCGATCGCGCGAACGCCAGACTTAAGGAACAGGTCTGTGCCCTCGCGACGGCTCAGCTTGAGCTTAGGACCCAAATATCTTGCCATTTTCTTTCTCCAACATTCCTAAAAACGGGCGTTATACGCGACGTTTTTTCGGCGGACGACAACCGTTGTGAGGGATCGGAGTCACATCAGTAATATTAGTGATGCGGAAACCAGCGGCGTTCAGAGCACGAATAGTAGATTCGCGGCCCGGACCCGGTCCCTTAACCATAACTTCCAGGTTCTTGATACCGTATTCTTTCACGGCTTCTGCGCAACGCTCTGCTGCAACCTGAGCTGCAAACGGAGTGGATTTGCGAGAACCACGGAAACCGGAACCACCGGCAGTTGCCCAACCCAAAGCGTTACCTTGACGATCAGTAATAGTAACGATGGTGTTGTTGAAAGAAGCATGGATATGAGCCACGCCGTCAGAGACTTGTTTTCTTACACGTTTACGTGCACGAACTGGTGCCTTTGCCATTATTCAATCACCCCGATTATTTCTTGATCGGTTTGCGCGGACCCTTACGGGTACGTGCGTTGGTCTTGGTACGCTGACCGCGAACCGGGAGACCACGACGATGACGCAAACCGCGATAGCAACCAAGATCCATCAGGCGCTTGATGCTCATACTCACTTCACGGCGCAGATCACCTTCAACGACAAATTTGGCAACTTCGTCACGCAGCGTGTCGATTTGTTCTTCAGACAGCTCACTGATCTTAACATCTTCAGCGAAACCCACTGCAGCCAGGATAGCTTTAGAACGGGTTTTGCCGATACCGTAGATCGAGGTTAATGCGATTACGGCATGCTTATGATCAGGAATGTTAATGCCTGCTATACGGGCCACTATGCACTCCTACTATATTGATTATGCGCCCCATGCTGAAAAGCCCGTTTTCAGGATACTCAAATGGAAACGCACAGACATACAAAAGATTGGCTGGCTAATCTAGCCAGCTCAACCCAACTTTGCAAGAAAAATATGCGAGATAATCAGCCTTGACGCTGCTTATGCTTCGGCTCGGCACTGCAAATCACACGGATGACACCATCACGCTTAACGATTTTGCAGTTACGGCATAATTTCTTGACGGAAGCACGAACTTTCATTTTTACTCTCCGTAACTTCACAAGCGACCATTAACGGCCATAGCCTTTGAGGTTCGCTTTCTTCAATGCAGACTCATACTGACTAGACATCATCAGAGTTTGCACTTGAGCCATAAAGTCCATGATCACAACAACAACGATAAGTAACGACGTTCCACCGAAATAGAACGGGACTTTCATTGCGTCACGCATGAACTCCGGGATCAGGCAAATGAAAGTAATATACAGCGCGCCAACAAGAGTCAGGCGTGTCATTACTTTATCGATATACTTCGCCGTTTGTTCTCCCGGACGAATTCCTGGTACAAATGCACCGGACTTCTTCAGGTTATCTGCTGTCTCACGCGGGTTGAAAACCAACGCCGTGTAGAAGAAACAGAAGAAGATGATTGCAGACGCATAGAGTAACACATAAAGCGGTTGCCCAGGCTGCAAATACAGCGAAATTGTTGTCAGCCAGTTCCAACCAGTACCGCCCCCGAACCATGACGCGATGGTCGCTGGGAACAGAATAATACTGGAAGCGAAAATCGCCGGAATAACCCCAGCCATGTTCACTTTCAGCGGTAAATGTGTGCTCTGTGCAGCATAGACACGACGACCTTGCTGACGTTTTGCATAGTTCACGACGATACGGCGCTGACCACGCTCAACAAAGACAACAAAGAAAGTCACTGCAAATACTAATACTGCAACCAACAGCAACAGGAGGAAGTGCAGGTCGCCCTGCCGCGCTTGCTCGATGGTATGGCCAATGGCCGGCGGAAGCCCCGCAACGATACCAGCGAAGATTATGATTGAGATACCGTTGCCGATACCACGTTCAGTAATCTGTTCGCCCAGCCACATCAGGAACATTGTCCCGGTAACCAGACTCACAACAGCGGTGAAATAGAATGCAAAGCCCGGATTAATTACCAGGCCTTGCATACCAGGCATATTCGGCAGACCGGTAGCAATACCGATCGACTGAAATATTGCCAGCACCAGAGTACCGTAGCGGGTGTACTGGCTGATCTTACGACGACCAGACTCCCCTTCTTTCTTCATTTCTGCGAGCGTCGGATGAACGACGGTCAACAGCTGGATAATAATAGAGGCCGAAATGTACGGCATAATACCCAGGGCAAAGATAGAAGCACGGCTAAGAGCACCACCAGAGAACATGTTGAACATTTCAATGATGGTGCCACGCTGTTGCTCAAGCAGTTTGGCAAGTACAGCGGCATCAATACCAGGGATCGGAATAAAAGAGCCAATTCGGAACACAATCAGCGCACCGATAACAAACAGCAGTCTGCGTTTCAGTTCGCCAAGGCCACCTTTGGCACTTTGAAAATCTAATCCCGGTTGTTTAGCCATCTGCTACTTATTCCTCGATTTTACCGCCAGCAGCTTCGATAGCAGCACGAGCGCCTTTAGTCACACGCAGGCCACGAACAGTTACCGGACGAGTAACTTCACCAGCCAGAATCACTTTCGCGAATTCGATCTGGATGCCGATAATGTTTGCCGCTTTCAGCGTGTTCAGGTCTACTACGTCGCCTTCTACTTTAGCCAGATCAGACAGACGAACTTCTGCAGTGATCATTGCTTTACGAGAAGTAAAACCGAATTTCGGCAGACGACGGTACAGAGGCATCTGACCACCCTCGAAACCGCGACGTACGCCACCGCCAGAACGAGATTTCTGACCTTTGTGACCACGACCACCGGTTTTACCGAGGCCAGAACCGATACCACGACCCAGGCGTTTACCCGCCTTTTTGGAGCCTTCGGCCGGAGACAGAGTATTTAAACGCATCTCTTACTCCTCAACTTTAACCATGAAGGAAACCGCGTTGACCATACCGCGAACAGCAGGAGTATCCTCGCGCTCAACGGTGTGACCAATACGACGCAGACCCAGGCCAAGCAGCGTTGCCTTGTGTTTCGGCAGACGACCGATTGCACTGCGGGTTTGAGTGATTTTAATAGTCTTTGCCATGGTCAATTACCCCAGAATTTCTTCAACGGATTTACCACGCTTGGCAGCGACCATTTCCGGGGATTTCATATTGGCCAGGCCATCAATAGTTGCACGAACCACGTTGATCGGGTTGGTGGAACCATAGGCTTTAGCCAGTACGTTATGAACCCCAGCGACTTCCAGAACGGCGCGCATTGCACCACCGGCGATGATACCGGTACCTTCGGAAGCCGGCTGCATGAATACACGAGAACCCGTGTGAGCACCTTTAACCGGGTGCTGCAGGGTGCCGTGGTTCAGCGCGACGTTAATCATATTGCGACGAGCTTTTTCCATCGCTTTCTGGATCGCTGCCGGAACTTCGCGTGCTTTACCGTAACCAAAACCAACGCGGCCGTTGCCATCACCAACTACAGTCAGAGCGGTGAAGCTAAAAATACGACCACCTTTTACGGTTTTAGATACGCGGTTTACCGCGATCAGCTTTTCCTGCAGTTCGCCAGCTTGTTTTTCGATGTGAGCCATCTTACACCTCTACCTTAGAACTGAAGGCCAGCTTCACGGGCAGCATCTGCCAGTGCCTGGACACGACCATGATATTGGAAACCAGAGCGGTCAAAGGAAACATCTTTGATGCCTTTTTCCAGCGCGCGCTCAGCAACAGCTTTACCAACTGCAGCAGCGGCGTCTTTGTTTCCAGTGTACTTCAGTTGCTCAGCGATAGCTTTTTCTACAGTAGAAGCAGCTACCAGAACTTCAGAACCGTTCGGGGCGATTACCTGTGCGTAAATATGACGCGGGGTACGATGTACCACCAGGCGGGTCGCACCAAGCTCTTTGAGCTTGCGACGTGCGCGGGTCGCACGACGGATACGAGCAGATTTCTTATCCATAGTGTTACCTTACTTCTTCTTAGCCTCTTTGGTACGCACGACTTCGTCGGCGTAACGAACACCCTTGCCTTTATAAGGCTCAGGACGACGGTAGGCGCGCAGGTCAGCCGCAACCTGGCCGATCAGCTGTTTATCCGCGCCTTTCAGCACGATTTCAGTCTGAGACGGACATTCTGCAGTGATACCCGCAGGCAGCTGATGATCAACAGGGTGAGAGAAACCCAGAGACAGGTTTACTACGTTCCCTTTGATCGCTGCACGATAACCTACACCAACCAGCTGCAGCTTCTTAGTGAAGCCTTCGGTAACACCGATAACCATTGAATTCAGCAGGGCACGCGCGGTACCAGCCTGAGCCCAACCGTCTGCGTAACCATCACGCGGACCGAAGGTCAGAGCATTATCTGCATGTTTAACTTCAACAGCATCGTTGAGAGTACGAGTCAGCTCGCCGTTTTTACCTTTGATCGTGATAACCTGACCGTTGAGTTTTACATCAACGCCGGCAGGAATAACGACCGGTGCTTTAGCAACACGAGACATTGTTTCCTCCGATTAGGCTACGTAGCAGATAATTTCGCCACCAAGACCAGCCTGGCGCGCTGCACGATCAGTCATAACACCTTTAGAGGTAGAAATAACCGCGATACCCAGGCCGGCCATTACTTTCGGCAGCTCATCTTTTTTCTTATAGATGCGCAGACCTGGGCGGCTGACACGCTGAATGCTTTCTACAACAGCTTTACCCTGGAAGTATTTAAGAGTTACTTCCAGTTCCGGCTTGGTGTCGCCTTCAACTTTAAAATCTTCAATAAAACCTTCTTCCTTCAGCACGTTGGCAATTGCCACTTTCAGCTTGGAGGAAGGCATGGTGACCGCAGCTTTGTTCGCGGCCTGACCGTTACGGATACGGGTCAGCATATCCGCGATCGGATCTTGCATGCTCATCTGTCTTTACTCCCGTGATTCAATTGGTGACAATTACCAGCTAGCCTTTTTCAGACCCGGGATTTCACCGCGCATAGCGGCTTCACGGACCTTGATACGGCTCAACCCGAACTTCCGCAGGAAAGCGTGCGGACGACCAGTTTGACGGCAGCGGTTACGCTGACGAGACGGGCTGGAATCACGCGGCAGAGTCTGCAGCTTCAGAACAGCGTTCCAACGATCTTCGTCGGAAGCGTTCACATCAGAAATGATCGCTTTCAGTTCAGCGCGTTTAGCGAAGTATTTTTCAGCTAAAGCTACGCGCTTTACTTCGCGTGCTTTCATTGATTGCTTAGCCATGAAGTAACCCTACCTTACTTGCGGAACGGGAAGTCAAAGGCAGCCAGAAGAGCACGGCCTTCTTCATCAGATTTCGCAGTAGTGGTAATGGTAATATCCAAACCACGAACGCGATCGACTTTGTCATAGTCGATTTCCGGGAAGATGATCTGCTCACGGACACCCATGCTGTAATTGCCACGACCGTCGAAAGACTTAGCGGACAGGCCGCGGAAGTCACGAATACGCGGTACAGCAATAGTGATCAGGCGCTCAAAGAACTCCCACATGCGTTCGCCACGCAGAGTTACTTTACAGCCGATCGGATAGCCCTGACGGATTTTGAAGCCTGCAACAGATTTGCGTGCTTTGGTGATCAGCGGTTTTTGACCGGAGATTGCTGCCAGGTCAGCTGCTGCGTTATCCAGCAGTTTCTTGTCAGCGATCGCTTCACCAACACCCATATTCAGGGTGATCTTCTCGACCCGAGGGACTTGCATGACAGAATTGTAGTTAAACTCAGTCATGAGTTTGTTAACTACTTCGTCTTTGTAGTAATCATGCAGTTTCGCCATCGTACTACTCCAAATTACTTGATAGTTTCGCTGTTAGACTTGAAGAAACGGACTTTTTTGCCGTCTTCGAATCTAAAGCCTACACGGTCAGCCTTGCCGGTTGCCGCATTGAAGATTGCAACGTTAGAAACCTGAATAGCAGCTTCTTTTTCAACGATGCCACCCGGTTGGTTCAGGGCCGGAACCGGCTTCTGATGTTTCTTAACCAGGTTGATACCTTCAACAATGATCTTGCCGGAAGACAGGACATTTTTTACTTTACCGCGTTTACCTTTATCTTTACCGGTTAACACGATAACTTCGTCATCACGACGGATTTTCGCTGCCATGATTCGCTCCTTAGAGTACTTCTGGTGCCAGAGAGATGATTTTCATAAACTTCTCAGAACGAAGTTCACGAGTTACCGGCCCAAAAATACGCGTACCGATAGGCTGCTCGCTGTTGTTGTTCAGAAGAACACAAGCATTGCCATCGAAGCGAACGACAGAACCGTCAGGGCGACGAACACCCTTCTTGGTGCGCACCACTACCGCCTTCAGCACATCACCTTTCTTAACTTTACCGCGCGGAATCGCTTCCTTGATGGTAATTTTGATGATGTCGCCGACGCCTGCGTAGCGACGGTGCGAGCCACCCAGAACCTTGATACACATTACGCGACGCGCGCCGGAGTTGTCGGCGACGTTCAGCATAGTCTGTTCTTGGATCATTTCAGTGCTCCGCTAATGTCAACTACTACTTCGGGACCTAACTTTCAGGTCGTTAAAAATCCCCATAATCGAGGGCGCGGCATTATAACACCGCTCACAGGATATGGGTAGAAAAAATAAACGGCTCATCGCTGAGCCGTTTATTCTGTTAGAGAGCGCTACTCTATTACAGAACCGCTTTCTCTACAACGCGAACCAGCGTCCAGGATTTGGTCTTGGACAGCGGACGGCATTCGCGGATTTCAACCACGTCACCGATACCGCATTCGTTGTTCTCGTCATGTACGTGCAGTTTGGTCGTACGCTTAATGAATTTACCGTAGATCGGGTGTTTCACAAAACGCTCGATGGCAACAACAATGGATTTCTCCATTTTGTCGCTAACAACGCGACCTTGCAGAGTACGGATTTTATCGGTCATTACGCACCCGCCTTCTCAGTCAGTAAAGTCTTAACGCGTGCGACATCACGACGCACTTGCTTCAACAGGTGAGTCTGTTGCAGCTGGCCACTTGCAGCCTGCATACGCAGGTTGAACTGCTCGCGCAGCAGGTTAAGCAGCTCGGTGTTCAGCTCTTCAACACTCTTCTCACGCAGCTCTTTTGCTTTCATTACATCACCGTCTTAGTTACAAAGGTGGTTTTAATCGGCAGTTTCGCTGCTGCCAGCTTGAATGCTTCACGGGCCAGCTCTTCCGGCACACCGTCCATTTCGTACAGGACTTTACCCGGCTGAATCAAGGCAACCCAATACTCTACGTTACCTTTACCTTTACCCATACGCACTTCCAGCGGCTTTTCGGTGATCGGTTTGTCCGGGAATACACGGATCCAGATCTTACCCTGACGCTTAACTGCACGGGTCATTGCACGACGTGCTGCTTCGATCTGACGGGCAGTCAGACGACCACGGCCAACAGCTTTAAGACCGTAAGTGCCGAAGCTAACATCCGTACCCTGCGCCAGACCACGGTTGCGGCCTTTGTGCACTTTACGGAATTTTGTACGCTTTGGTTGTAACATCAGCGACGCTCCTTATTTACGGCCTTTACGCTGCTGCTTTTTCGGTTGAGCAGCCGGTTTTTCCGGTTGTTCAACAGCAGCCATACCACCAAGGATCTCACCTTTGAAGATCCACACTTTAACGCCGATTACACCGTAAGTGGTGTGCGCTTCGGAGGTGTTGTAGTCAATGTCAGCGCGCAGAGTGTGCAGCGGAACGCGACCCTCACGATACCATTCGGTACGTGCGATCTCAGCGCCGCCCAGACGGCCGCTAACTTCAACTTTGATACCTTTAGCGCCCAGACGCATGGCGTTCTGTACAGCACGCTTCATAGCACGACGGAACATAACACGACGTTCCAGCTGAGAAGTGATGCTGTCAGCAACCAGTTTTGCGTCCAGTTCAGGTTTACGAACTTCGGCGATATTGATCTGTGCAGGCACGCCAGCGATGTCCGCTACGCCCTTACGCAGTTTTTCAACGTCTTCACCTTTTTTACCGATAACGATACCCGGACGAGCAGTGTGAATAGTCACACGGATGCTTTTAGCCGGACGCTCGATAACGATACGAGATACAGACGCTTTAGCCAGTTCCTTGTTCAGGTACTGACGAACTTTAAAGTCGCTGTCCAGGTTGTCAGCGAATTCTTTGGTGTTCGCGAACCAGGTAGAGTTCCATGGTTTGACAATACCCAGGCGAATACCATTAGGATGTACTTTCTGACCCATTGCTAGTCTCCAGAGTCTCAGCGATCGGACACAACCACAGTGATGTGGCTGGTGCGCTTCAGAATGCGATCTGCACGACCTTTCGCACGCGGCATAATGCGTTTCATGCTCGGGCCTTCGTCTACGAAAATTTTCGTGACTTTCAGATCGTCAATGTCAGCGCCATCGTTGTGTTCAGCGTTAGCAATGGCAGATTCCAGGACTTTCTTAACCAATACAGCCGCTTTCTTATTGGTGTAGGTCAGAATATCCAGAGCCTGCGACACTTTCTTACCGCGAATCAGGTCAGCCACAAGGCGAACCTTCTGAGCAGAAGAACGAGCATGGCGATGTTTAGCGATAGTTTCCATCTCTTCCTCCTACTTATTTCTTCTTGGCTTTTTTATCAGCCGCGTGACCGCGATAAGTACGGGTCGGTGCGAATTCACCCAGTTTGTGACCGACCATTTCATCGGAAACAAAGACTGGAACGTGCTGACGACCATTATGGACAGCGATGGTCAAACCGATCATGTTTGGAAAGATCGTTGAACGACGGGACCAAGTGCGCAGGGGCTTCTTGTCACCGCTTTCCACCGCTTTCTCTACCTTCTTCAGCAAGTGCAGGTCAATAAAAGGACCTTTCTTGAGAGAACGTGGCATGGCTTATCCTCTAAAATTATTTGCTACGGCGACGTACGATGAATTTATCAGTACGCTTGTTGCTGCGGGTCTTCTTACCTTTGGTCTGAACGCCCCACGGAGTTACCGGGTGCTTACCAAAGTTACGACCTTCACCACCACCATGTGGGTGATCTACCGGGTTCATCGCCGTACCGCGAACGGTAGGACGAACACCACGCCAGCGTGCAGCACCTGCTTTACCCAGAACGCGCAGCATATGCTCAGCGTTACCAACTTCGCCCAGAGTCGCGCGGCAGTCAGCTTCCACTTTACGCATTTCGCCAGAACGCAGACGCAGGGTGACATAAGCACCGTCACGAGCAACGATCTGAACATAGGTACCAGC
This sequence comes from Cronobacter turicensis z3032, assembly GCA_000027065.2. Classification (NCBI taxonomy): domain Bacteria; kingdom Pseudomonadati; phylum Pseudomonadota; class Gammaproteobacteria; order Enterobacterales; family Enterobacteriaceae; genus Cronobacter; species Cronobacter turicensis. The sequence goes on from FN543093.2 coordinate 3,995,749, forward strand.
AGAACGTGCCAGCTGACCGCCTTTACCTGGTTTCATTTCTACGTTGTGAACAGTAGAACCAACCGGGATGTTGCGCATCGGCAGGGTGTTACCTGGTTTGATTGCAGCATCAACGCCAGACTGAATCTGGTCGCCAGCTTTCAGGCCTTTCGGGGCCAGGATGTAACGGCGCTCGCCATCTTTGTACAGAACCAGTGCGATGTTCGCAGAGCGGTTCGGATCGTACTCAAGACGTTCAACAACTGCCGGGATACCGTCTTTGTTGCGTTTGAAGTCAACAATACGGTAGGCCTGTTTGTGACCACCACCGATGTGACGAGTGGTGATACGGCCATTGTTGTTACGACCACCGGATTTGCTGTTTTTTTCCAGCAACGGAGCAAAAGGTTTGCCCTTGTGCAGCTCAGGGTTAACCACTTTAACAACGTGGCGACGACCCGGAGATGTCGGTTTACATTTAACAACTGCCATTGTATTACTCCTCCGACTTACTCAGCGCCGCCGATGAAGTCCAGATTCTGGCCTTCTTTCAGGGTGACGTAAGCTTTTTTCCAGTCGCTACGACGACCGATACGCTGTCCGTGACGTTTAACTTTCCCTTTAACTACCAGGGTGTTAACGACTTCGACTTCGACTTCAAACAGTTTCTGCACAGCAGCTTTGATTTCTGCTTTAGTCGCGTCTTTAGCAACTTTGAGAACGATGGTGTTGGTTTTTTCCATCGCAGTAGACGCTTTTTCAGAAACGTGCGGTGCGCGCAGCACCTTCAGCAGACGTTCTTCACGAATCATGCCAGCATCTCCTCAACTTGCTTAACAGCATCAGCAGTCATTACGACTTTGTCGAAGGCGATCAGGCTAACCGGGTCGATACCTGTAGCATCACGTACGTCAACCTTGTGCAGGTTACGTGCGGCCAGGAACAGGTTCTCGTCCAGCTCACCGGTGATGATCAGCACATCTTCCAGAGCCATGTCTTTCAGTTTCTGTGCCAGCAGCTTGGTTTTCGGCGCTTCTACAGAGAACTTCTCGACAACGATCAGACGATCCTGACGTACCAGTTCGGACAGGATGCTTTTCAGCGCGCCGCGGTACATCTTTTTGTTAACTTTTTGACTGTGGTCCTGCGGACGCGCAGCGAAGGTCACGCCACCAGAGCGCCAAATCGGGCTCTTGATGGAACCAGAACGCGCACGACCGGTACCTTTCTGGCGCCACGGTTTTTTACCGGAGCCAGTTACTTCAGCACGGGTCTTCTGAGCACGAGTACCCTGACGAGCACCAGCTGCGTAAGCAACTACAACCTGGTGTACCAGCGCTTCGTTGAAATCACGACCGAAGGTAGTTTCGGAAACAGTCAGCGCGCTCTGCGCGTCTTTCAGTACTAATTCCATTGCTATCTCCTCACGCCTTCACAGCTGGTTTAACGATCAGGTCGCTACCGGTTGCACCCGGGACAGCACCTTTAACCAGCAGCAGGTTGCGCTCAGCGTCAACACGTACTACGTCCAGGCTCTGAACAGTTACACGTTCGTTACCCAGCTGACCTGCCATTTTCTTGCCTTTGAACACTTTGCCCGGAGTCTGGTTCTGACCGATAGAACCCGGAACGCGGTGAGACAAGGAGTTACCGTGGGTAGCGTCCTGGGTACGGAAGTTCCAGCGCTTAACGGTACCGGCGAAACCTTTACCTTTAGAGGTGCCAGTTACGTCGACTTTTTTAACTTCAGCAAACAGCTCAACGCTAATGCTCTGACCTACAGTGAATTCTTCGCCATCAGCGAGACGGAATTCCCACAGACCACGGCCAGCTTCTACGCCAGCTTTAGCGAAGTGACCCGCTTCCGGCTTAGTTACGCGGTTAGCTTTTTTAGCACCGGTGGTAACCTGCACAGCGCGGTAGCCGTCGTTAGCCAGGTCTTTAACCTGAGTAACGCGGTTTGCTTCAACTTCGATTACGGTTACTGGGATAGAAACGCCTTCTTCAGTGAAGATGCGGGTCATACCCACTTTTTTACCGACTAAACCAATCATTGTTTCAACCTCTCAATCGCTCAATGACCTGATTAACCCAGGCTGATCTGCACGTCTACACCGGCAGCCAGATCCAGACGCATCAGAGCATCAACGGTTTTCTCGGTTGGCTCAACGATGTCAACCAGACGCTTGTGAGTGCGGATTTCGTACTGATCGCGCGCGTCTTTGTTAACGTGCGGAGAGATCAGAACGGTAAAGCGCTCTTTGCGGGTCGGCAGCGGGATCGGACCACGGACTTGCGCACCAGTGCGCTTAGCAGTCTCGACGATTTCCGCGGTTGATTGATCGATCAGACGATGATCAAACGCTTTCAGGCGGATACGGATTCTTTGGTTCTGCATGAGACCAGAGCTCCAATTATTTTATAGACGAAAATGATTACTCCTCGAACCCATTACGATTGATGGGAGAGTGTAATCGTTCTTACGTAGCTCCCCGATTGGGAGCATTGTTTGATAGCCAAACAGCAACTATCAGGGTTCATATCGAACCTGCCGTCATTAATGACAAGCCCGCGCATTATACGTAAATCTGACGGCGACGCAAGCACTGATTAGAAATTAAACATCCTTTCGCGCTGCCTCGCATTCCTTTGTAAAGGCTTTGTACACATGGCTGCTTTACTGGAATGAAGTTCGCATTGGTGAAAGAAGGCTGTTTTTGATGTTTCTGTAAAAGCGTATTTTGCCAGTCCGTCAGGAGCGCTTCAGGAATGAAAAATGATAGTGATATGGATATCTGGTTATATATTGCTCAATGCCATGCTTATAGCAAAGGATCTACGTGATGGACTGCTACCTGACAGCCTCACCTGTCCCCTGCTCTGGCTGGGCCTTTCTTATCATCTTATCTTCCAGCCGCAATATCTGGCGGATGCTGTCATTGGCGCGTTGGTCGGTTACCTTTCATTATGGTTGCTGTACTGGACCTACCGTTGGTTGCGCGAGTATGAAGGGCTGGGCTATGGGGATGTAAAATTTTTGGGTGCGCTGGGCGCCTGGCATGGATGGCAAATGCTTGGTCTGCTGCTCGTTATCGCATCTGTATTGGGACTCATTGCCGTATTTGTGCTTTATCAGCTAAAAGGGCGGCCTCTTTTATGTAAAACCCCGCTACCTTTTGGGCCGTTTATGGCGGTAGCAGGGTTAATATGCAGTGGCGCTACATTCCAGATACTAAATCTGTGAACGTTAGCTCTGCTCTTTAATCTGGGACTGAATGTAATTCTGCAGACCAATTTTACCGATAAGATCCAGCTCGGTTTCCAGCCAGTCGATATGGTGCTCTTCATCTTCCAGGATTTTGATCATGATATCCCGGCTGACGTAGTCATGAATAGAGTCGGCATAGGCGATCGCTTCACGCAGGTCTTTTGCCCCTTCCATCTCAAGCGTGAGATCGGAGCGCAGCATTTCTTCTACGTCTTCGCCTATATGTAACTTGCCCAGGTCCTGCAGGTTGGGGATACCCTCAAGAAAGAGAATGCGCTCGATATAGATATCAGCGTGCTTCATCTCATCAATGGACTCATGATACTCAACATCGTTGAGGCGCATCAGGCCCCAGTTTTTGAACATTCTCGCATGGAGAAAGTACTGATTGATTGCGACTAGCTCGTTTCCCAATAATTTATTGAGATAATTTATTATCTTGATATCACCTTTCATTTTGCTTCCCTCCGCTTCCACTACATGAAGCGTAGATGGGCTGGCGAGGAAGTCAAAATCTCAGGTTACGCAATTTCCTGATATTCCGGGATCTGCATCAGTTCGTCTTGCATAATTTCACGCGCAGCGCGGACACACTTACCACACTGGTTACCGATCGGCATAAATTTACGCAACTGCTGGAAGGACTGAGGATGGTGCTGACGTACCGCCTGCCGTATTTTTTTATCGCTGATACCATTACACAAACAAACGTACATGATAACTCCCGTTCAGTTTATGCGCAGATTTTAAATGAGAATGGTTATGATTACAACGAGACTTGAATGGACTTTTATCTGGCAAGAAGCATTTAATGAACAGAAAAATAGTATCCAGCCTATTTTCCTTTATAAAACAAAAAGGGCGCCGAAGCGCCCTTTTCAATTCTTGAGCAATTAGCCCAGAACTTTAGCAACCACGCCCGCGCCAACGGTACGGCCGCCTTCGCGGATTGCGAAACGCAGACCGTCGTCCATCGCGATCGGGTGGATCAGGGTGACAACCATTTTAATGTTGTCGCCCGGCATTACCATCTCAACGCCTTCCGGCAGTTCGATGGTACCGGTCACGTCAGTGGTACGGAAGTAGAACTGCGGACGGTAGCCTTTGAAGAACGGAGTGTGACGGCCGCCTTCGTCTTTGGACAGAATGTACACTTCAGATTCGAACTTGGTGTGCGGCTTGATGGAGCCCGGCTTAGCCAGCACCTGACCACGTTCGATTTCTTCACGTTTGATACCACGCAGCAGAACACCTACGTTCTCGCCAGCACGGCCTTCGTCCAGCAGTTTGCGGAACATTTCAACGCCGGTACAGGTGGATTTCGCGGTGTCTTTGATACCCACGATTTCAACTTCTTCACCCACTTTGATGATACCGCGCTCTACACGACCGGTAACAACGGTACCACGACCGGAGATGGAGAATACGTCTTCGATCGGCAGCAGGAACGGCTTGTCAATCGCACGCTCCGGTTCCGGGATGTAGGAATCCAGGAAGCCTGCCAGTTCGATGATTTTCGCTTCCCACTCTGCTTCGCCTTCCAGCGCTTTCAGAGCAGAACCACGAACGATCGGCGTGTCGTCGCCCGGGAAGTCGTACTGAGACAGCAGCTCGCGCACTTCCATCTCAACCAGTTCCAGCAGCTCTTCGTCATCAACCATGTCGCATTTGTTCAGGAACACGATGATGTACGGAACGCCTACCTGACGACCCAGCAGGATGTGCTCACGGGTCTGCGGCATCGGGCCGTCAGTCGCAGCAACAACCAGGATAGCGCCGTCCATCTGAGCAGCACCGGTGATCATGTTTTTCACATAGTCGGCGTGGCCCGGGCAGTCAACGTGCGCGTAGTGGCGAGTCGGGGTGTCATATTCAACGTGAGAGGTGTTGATGGTGATACCACGAGCTTTTTCTTCCGGCGCGTTATCGATCTGGTCGAATGCACGAGCAGAACCACCATAGGTTTTCGCCAGAACGGTAGTGATGGCAGCAGTCAGGGTAGTTTTACCATGGTCAACGTGGCCGATAGTACCGACGTTGACGTGCGGTTTTGTACGTTCAAATTTTTCTTTAGACACGGCTATATTCCTTACTATAGTGCCCCCTCGCCGAGGGGGCACGGGACTTTGGTTTTAACCCTGCGGCTTATTTGCCACGGGCTTCGATAACGGCCTGAGCAACGTTGTTCGGCGCATCATCATACTTCAGGAATTCCATAGTGTATGATGCACGACCTTTGGTCAGAGAACGCAGCTGAGTTGCATATCCGAACATTTCAGACAGCGGAACTTCAGCGTGGATCTTAACGCCAGTTACTTCGGATTCCTGACCACGCAGCATACCGCGACGACGGCTCAAGTCACCGATAACGTCACCAGTGTTCTCTTCCGGAGTTTCTACTTCAACCTTCATGATCGGCTCAAGCAGAACTGGTTTTGCTTTCTTAAAGCCTTCTTTAAAGGCGATAGAAGCAGCCAGTTTAAACGCCAGTTCAGAGGAGTCAACGTCGTGGTAAGAACCGAAGTGCAGACGAACACCCATGTCAACAACCGGGTAACCAGCCAGCGGACCAGACTTCAGCTGCTCCTGGATGCCTTTATCAACGGCAGGGATGTATTCGCCAGGAATCACACCACCTTTGATGTCGTTGATGAACTCGTAGCCTTTCGGGTTTGAGCCCGGCTCCAGCGGGTACATGTCGATAACAACATGACCGTACTGACCGCGACCACCAGACTGCTTGGCGTGTTTACCTTCAACATCGGTAACTTTCGCGCGAATGGCTTCGCGGTAAGCAACCTGAGGTTTACCAACGTTAGCTTCAACGTTGAATTCACGTTTCATACGGTCAACGATGATGTCGAGGTGCAGCTCACCCATACCAGCGATGATGGTCTGGTTAGATTCTTCGTCAGTCCATACGCGGAAAGACGGGTCTTCTTTAGCCAGACGGCCCAGAGCCAGACCCATTTTTTCCTGGTCAGCTTTGGTTTTCGGTTCAACCGCGATAGAGATTACCGGCTCAGGGAACTCCATGCGCTCCAGAATGATCGGGTGATCCGGGTTACACAGAGTGTCACCGGTGGTCACGTCTTTCAGACCGATAGCAGCCGCGATGTCGCCTGCGCGAACTTCTTTGATCTCTTCACGTTTGTTAGCGTGCATCTGTACGATACGACCGAAACGCTCACGTGCGGATTTCACGGAGTTCAGGATGGTGTCGCCAGAGTTAACCACGCCAGAGTACACGCGGAAGAACGTCAGGTTACCAACGAACGGGTCGGTAGCGATTTTGAACGCCAGTGCAGAGAACGGCTCTTCATCGCTAGCGTGACGCTCAGCCGGAGTATCTTTACCGTCGTCCAGGATACCGTTGATCGCAGGTACGTCAACCGGGGATGGCAGGTAATCAATTACCGCATCCAGCATCGCCTGTACGCCTTTGTTTTTGAACGCAGAGCCGCAGGTTACCAGGATGATTTCGTTGTTCAGAACGCGCTGACGCAGAGCCTTTTTGATCTCTTCTTCAGTCAGTTCTTCACCGCCCAGGTATTTCTCCATCAGCTCTTCAGAAGCTTCAGCAGCGGACTCGATCAGGTTCTGGTGCCATTCGTCAGCGAGGTCCTGCATGTCAGCCGGGATATCTTCGTATTCGAAGGTTACGCCCTGGTCTGCATCGTTCCAGTTGATGGCTTTCATTTTCACCAGGTCAACAACACCGGTGAAACCTTCTTCAGCACCAATCGCCAGCTGCAGCGGAACCGGGTTCGCGCCCAGACGGGATTTGATCTGACCAACAACTTTCAGGAAGTTCGCGCCCATGCGGTCCATTTTGTTAACGAACGCAATACGCGGAACTTTGTATTTGTTAGCCTGACGCCATACGGTTTCAGACTGCGGCTGAACACCACCAACTGCGCAGTAAACCATTACCGCACCGTCAAGGACACGCATGGAACGTTCTACTTCGATGGTGAAGTCAACGTGGCCCGGGGTGTCGATGATGTTGATACGGTGCGGTTCATACTGCTTAGCCATACCAGACCAGAATGCGGTAGTCGCAGCAGAGGTAATGGTAATACCACGCTCCTGCTCCTGCTCCATCCAGTCCATAGTTGCGGCGCCGTCATGAACTTCACCGATTTTGTGGTTTACACCGGTGTAGAACAGAATACGTTCGGTAGTAGTGGTTTTACCGGCGTCGATGTGCGCACTGATACCGATGTTACGGTAGCGTGCAATAGGTGTTGTACGAGCCATTTGATTCCTCTATTGCCTTAGGCGTTCAGGATAAGTTACCCAGAGCGGGCGGCTTACCTGAAGCGCCCGTCTGGTGACTAACATGCCGCAGGGATTACCAGCGGTAGTGTGCGAACGCCTTGTTGGCTTCTGCCATACGGTGAACGTCTTCACGTTTCTTAACTGCAGTACCTTTGTTGTCTGCAGCATCAGAAAGTTCGTTCGCCAGGCGGAGAGCCATGGATTTATCACCGCGTTTACGAGCAGCTTCAACGATCCAACGCATTGCCAGAGCATTGCGGCGAACCGGACGGACTTCAACTGGAACCTGATAAGTAGAACCACCAACGCGGCGAGACTTAACTTCTACAGTCGGGCGCACGTTTTCGAGAGCGACTTCGAAAGCTTCCAGTTCGGATTTACCAGAGCGCTGAGCCAGGGTCTCCAGCGCGCTGTATACGATAGATTCTGCAGTAGATTTTTTACCGTCTACCATCAGGATATTGACAAATTTAGCCAGCAGTTCTGATCCGAACTTCGGATCCGGCAGAATTTTACGCTGACCAATGACGCGACGACGTGGCATGGAAATACTCCGTTGTTAATTCAGGATTGTCCAAAACTCTACGAGTTTAGTTTGACATTAAAGTTAAAACGTTTGGCCTTACTTAACGGAGAACCATTAAGCCTTAGGACGCTTCACGCCATACTTGGAGCGAGCCTGCTTACGGTCTTTAACGCCGGAGCAGTCAAGCGCGCCACGCACGGTGTGGTAACGAACACCCGGAAGGTCTTTAACACGACCGCCACGGATCAGGATCACGGAGTGCTCCTGCAGGTTGTGACCTTCACCACCAATGTAGGAAGTCACTTCAAAACCGTTAGTCAGACGAACACGGCATACTTTACGCAGTGCGGAGTTCGGTTTTTTCGGAGTGGTGGTATATACACGGGTACATACACCACGTTTTTGCGGGCAAGCTTCCAGCGCCGGCACGTTGCTTTTAGCAACTTTGCGAGCGCGAGGTTTGCGAACCAGCTGGTTAACTGTTGCCATTAAATAGCTCCTGGTTTTATAGCTTTTGCTTCGTAAACACGTAATAAATCGCCCTCATATAATATGAGGACGCGGAATTTTAGGGCTGTGTTTAAAGGGTGTCAAGAAATATACAGCGTTCGCACGTTACCAGGCCATCTGGCTTGCGTGTTTTACGGTAAGTTTGACGAACTCATTATAGCTAATCGTGTCGATATTGCTCGAAATTTGAGCGGAAAGCCCTCGAGCCTCCACATCGCAGTGTAAGGCGGCAACCCGGGCGGGCGACGCCAGCAGCGCAGCGAGATAGCGGCTGTCGTTAAGCGCAGCGACCACGCCGTCCTGCATCAGAAGAAGATCGTCGCCCGGACATACAAGGCGCAGCAACGCGTTAATATCAGACTGCCAGGGCGAGCGAGAAAGCGTGTACAGCATGGCGCTCCTTAAAAAGTCAGCACGACGTCGTAATCATTGAGGCGCTCGCGCAACGCACCGGCGCTAAGCGGCTCGACATCAATGACAAAATCGTGTTTGTCGCCAAGCCCGCGCTCCTGAAGGGACGCCAGGCAAATATAGCAGCGGTCAATATCGTACAACGGCAGAACTTTAAACGTAGAGATGTAGTCGCGTCCCAGAATCGCCTGCGGGTGCTGGCCCGGCAGAATCTGAAAAACGCCGTCGCTGATAAAAAAGACGCCGATCTCTTCCGTTAACGCGGACATCGCCAGCAGCGCGTCGAGTCCTTCGCGGCCCGCCGCAGTGCCATGCGGCGCCTGGGTAAATACAAAAGCCACCTGTTTCATTAAAACTCTACCACTCTGTCACAGGTCAGCGCGGCTTCGGCAAGCGCGCCCAGGCCGCTCAGCTGAAACCCGGGCTGAAGATTGGCACCCGGCAGCCCCTGCGTACGCGCTTCATTTTCATCCGTCACGCCGCGTCGCAGCGCGGCCGCCACACAAATGTGCAGCGCGACGCCGTTTTCATCATGCAATTGTTGCCAGGCGCGCACCAGATCGAACTCGTCGCTCGCCGGCGACGTGAACTGATTGGCGTTATAGACCCCTTCCCGATAAAAAAAGACGCTCTCAAGGCTATGGCTTTCCGCCAGTAACGCTTTCGCAAACTGCAGGGCGCTGCTGGCCTGTTGCGTACCATAAGCAGGCCCGGTGACCATCAGGGCGAAGCGCATTACCGTTCGTGCCCCTGGAAATCGCCGCTTTTAAACTGGCGGATGTACAGGTACACCGTGTGCTTGGAGATATTCAGCCGGTCAGCCACCTGATTAATAGCGTCTTTAATATCAAAAATGCCTTTCTCGTAAAGGTTAAGCACAATCTGACGGTTCTTGGCGTTGTTCGAGACGTTGCGGTCCGCGTTCACCTCTTCAATGGTGAACTCCAGCGTCTGGGTCACCAGGTCTTCAACAGACGAGGCAAAGTTGACGGAAGACGGCACTTCCTGCGTTTCCGGCGGCACAAAGGTACTCATAATCTGGGAGAACGGCACATCAAGATTCATGTTAATGCACAGCAGGCCTATCACGCGGTGCTCCCGGTTACGGATGGCGATAGTGACCGATTTCATCAGAACGCCGCTTTTCGCACGGGTGAAATAGCATTTCGACACGCTGCTGTCAGCGCCGGTCATATCGTGCAGCATACGCAGCGCCAGATCGGTAATCGGCGAGCCGATTTTACGCCCCGTATGTTCGCCGTTGGCGATGCGGATTGCCGAGCATTTCAGATCCTGCAGGGAATGCAGCACAATTTCACAGTGGGAGCCGATGAGCATCGCTAACCCGTCCACGACCGCTTCGTAGGAGCGCAAAATATCAAAGTCGGTCTGTTCGAAAGGACGCTGATCCAGCAGATCGAGTTCGCTGGCCTCATTGGTTAATAGCGAATTGGACATGAAAACATACCACCCTTTACAGCGAGCCTGTCGTCTCAAGGTCTGGGCAGACTCATCATTCAGTTGTTACGTAACTCGCTAAAGTAATACAGCGGGCGCAACACTAGCCAGCTTTTATTATACGTGGCCCGGATAAAAAAAACCGCCGCCCGGAGGCGGCGGTCTGCGAAGCGTTACTTCGCTTTGGCGGCGTCGTCCGCTTTATCGCCTGCGGCGGCCTTCGGTGCGGCGTCTGCTTTCGCCGCCGGATTGATATCCAGCAGTTCTACGTCAAACACCAGGGTGGAGTTAGCCGGAATACCCGGAACGCCATTTTTGCCGTAAGCCAGCTCAGGCGGGATGACCAGCTTGATTTTGCCGCCTTTCTTGATGTTTTTCAGGCCTTCAGTCCAGCCCGGGATCACACCGTCAAGACGGAAAGAGAGCGGCTCGCCGCGTTTGTAAGAGTTATCGAACTCCTGACCGTCGATAAGCGTGCCTTTGTAGTTAACCACAACGGTGTCGCTCTCTTTCGGCGCAGCGCCGGTACCTTCTTTCTCGACTTTATACAGCAGGCCAGTAGAAGAGGTCTTCACGCCTTTCTCTTTGGCGAATTTGTCACGGAAGGCTTTGCCTTTCGTTTCGTTTTCTGTCGCGTCTTTCTCGACTTTCGCCTGAGCGGCACCTTTCACGCGCGTTTCGAAAGCCTGCAGAGTCTGCTCGATTTCCTGGTCAGAGAGTTTGCTCTTATCGGCAAACGCGTCCTGGACACCGGCGATCAGCTGGTTTTTATCCAGTTTGATGCCCAGTTTTTCCTGTTCTTTCAGGGAGTTTTCCATGTAACGGCCCAGCGAAGCACCCAGCGCGTAAGCCGATTTCTGATCGTCGTTCTGGAATGCGGCTTTGCTGTCAGCGGCAGCAGTATTCTGCTGCTGTGCGGCTGGCGCAGCAAAAGTCAGGGGCGCATTGAACGCCACAGCCATCGTGGTCGCCAGCAGCGTTACTTTAAACAGTGATTTCATCCATTATCTCCAGGGTTGGGGCCTCTCACCCCAGGGTTATCTTAAAAACGAAAGTCGTACTATAAAACGTCGCAGCGGAAATCAACATAACCACTTTTCCGTTTCGCGCGTTATTTCAGACTTAATTTGTTTAAATAAGTTTCTTTCTGATGAAGCAACCCGGCAGAATCCGGAAAAGTTGCGTAGAATCGCGACGCAAAGGGGGAAACATCATGCAAAACGAATCGACTGAACACCGCATTGCTGAGCTGGAAAGCCGGCTAGCGTTTCAGGAAACCACCATTGAAGACTTAAACGCCGCCATCACAAAGCATGAGCTGGAGCTCGCGAAGATGCGCGAACAGCTCAAAATTATGGTGGAGAAAATAAAAGCCTCGCAGCCGTCAATGATCGCATCGCAGGCGGAAGAAACGCCGCCGCCGCATTACTGACAGGTAAATCGCGGGCAGTAAAAAGGGGCGCCGGAGCGCCCCTTTTTTATCAGGCTCTTAGTGGCAACCGCAGCCGCCGTTACCGCAACCGCCTTTACCGTGCTCGTGGTCGTGGCTATGGCCGTGACCGCCGCAGCAACCGTCGTGATCATGGTCATGATCGTGGTCGTGATGATGGCCGTTCGCGCCGTGAACGTGGCCATGGGCCAGCTCTTCTTCGGTCGCTTCGCGGATAGCAACAACTTCTACGTTGAAGTTCAGGTTCTGGCCCGCCAGCATGTGGTTGCCGTCAACGACAACATGGTCGTCGCCCACTTCGGTAATTTCTACCGGTACCGGGCCCTGATCGGTTTCCGCCAGGAAACGCATGCCAACCTGCAGCTCGTCAACGCCCATGAAGACGTCTTTCGGTACGCGCTGCACCAGGTTTTCATCGTACTGGCCGTAAGCGTCGTTGGCGCCTACGTTCACATCGAATTTATCGCCAACATCGTGACCTTCCAGCGCCGATTCCAGGCCGGAAATCAGGGAGCCGTGACCATGCAGGTAGTCCAGCGGCGCACTCACCGGAGACTCATCAACCAATACACCGTCTTCTGTACGTACCTGATAGGCCAGGCTGACCACCAGGTCTTTTGCTACTTTCATGATATCTCCTGAGTGAGGAAAAAAGACTGGCGCCGATTGTAGCCCAATTCGGCGCCTGTGTACCCTTTAGCTTAAAGAAACCTGGGGCATCTCGCTAGTCGGGATGAAAAATCCCTATGACTTGCTCATCTTTGCGAACCTTCTCGCGAACTTCTTTATCCGCCTCGCGCATCTGATGCCCGCACTTAACGCACTCGACAATATCGACCTGATTTTCACGCCACATGGCGAGAGAATCCTGCGCCTGGCATTTCGGGCACACGGCCCCGGCAATAAAACGTTTACGCACAGCCATAGGTTCACCTTCTATTCAAATTCGTCCCAGCCGTCCAGCTGGCGTCGTTCCTGCTGCATCTCGCGATGGAAAATCTCTTCCAGCTCGCGCCGCGCCTCGCGTACACGGGAGATTTGCGCGTTATCGGTATGTACCGGCATCAGTTCGCGCAGCATGCGCATATCAAGGCGCCGGAAATGAAGCTGCGCGCGCTGCGCCTGGTGAGGATGCATCCCCAGCGAAACCAGCGTTTTGCGCCCAAGCTCCAGGGCGCTGGAGAACGTCTCGCGCGAGAACTGTTTGACGCCCGCCTGGAGGAGCTCGTGCGCCTCGACGCGACCGCGCGCCCGCGCCAGGATCTCCAGTTGCGGAAAGTGCTGCTGGCAGAGATGCACGATGCGCATTGTGTCTTCCGGGTCGTTGCAGGTCACGACGATAGACTCTGCGGATTCAGCCCCGGCGGCGCGCAGCAGTTCAAGCTCGGTGGCATCGCCATAGTAAACTTTGTAGCCATATTTACGCATCAGGTTGACCGCGCTGATATCGCGCTCCAGCACCGTAATACGCATTTTGTTGGCCATCAGCAGGCGACCAATCACCTGCCCGAAACGTCCGAAGCCGACAATAATCACCTGCGGCTTATCATCTTCCACATAAGGCGTTTCATCGTGGTCGTCCTGGGCGTTGAAGTGGCGCGCCAGCAGGCGGTTGATGCCTTTCATCACCAGCGGCGTGGTCATCATCGAGAGCGTCACCGTCACCAGCAGCAGCGCCATCTGGTCATTATGAAAGAGCTTCTGCGATGAGGCGCTGGAGAAGAGCACAAAGGCGAACTCCCCGCCCTGGCTCAATACGCCCGCAAACGGCAACCGCTCGGTGCGCCGCAGGCCCTGAAAACGCCCGAGGCCATACAGCACCGCCATCTTGACGCTCACCAGCACGACCACGCTCATCACGACCCACAGAATATGGGTATAGAGGACGCCCAGGTTCAGCGCCATGCCGACGGAGATAAAAAAGAGCCCCAGCAGCAGACCTTTAAACGGCTCGATGGCGATTTCCAGCTCGTGGCGATATTCGCTCTCGGCCAGCAGAATGCCCGCGATAAACGTGCCGAGCGCCATGGAAAGCCCCAGCAAATCCATAAACAGCGCGGAACCCAGCACCAGCAACAGCGCGGCGGCGGTAAACACCTCGCGCACCCCCGAGCCGGCGATAAAGCGAAACACCGGGCGCAGGAGATAACGCCCGCCGACCAGCATGACCGCGAACGCCAGCACTTTCATGCCGATTTTCAGCCAGTCCGGATGCTCATCGCCGTTGCCCGCAAGCAAAGGCACCATCGCCAGCGCCGGGATCACGGCGAGATCCTGAAACAGCAGCACGGAGAACCCTAACTGGCCGCCTTCGGTGCGGTTCATCCCTTTGTCGCGCATCAACTGCAACGCCATCGCGGTAGACGACATCGCAAGCCCGATACCGCCTACCACGGCCGCCTGCCACGCGAAATCAGTGAGCATCAGCAGCCCCGCCAGCACCACGGCGCTTAACAACACCTGCGCGGCGCCGATGCCGAAAATCGAGCGCCGCAGCTTCCAGAGTTTCGAGGGATTAAGCTCAAGCCCTATCAGGAACATCAGAAACACGACGCCCAGCTCCGAAAAGTGCAGGATCTCGTCGACATCGCTGATAAAGCCAAGCCCCCACGGGCCGATGGCGATCCCCGCCAGCAAATAGCCGAGTACCGCGCCGATACCCAGCCGCGCTGCAATCGGCACCGCCACCACCGCGGCGAAAAGAAACAAAATGCCTGCCAGCAGCAGGTCGGAACCTTCCATCAAAAGCCTCCCGGCGTTAACGGGTCCGCCAGCCAGCGTTCATACGCGTGGCCGTGAGACGCCAGTTCGGAAAGCGACTGACGCCGCGCCCAGTAAATAATCAGCGGCGTCATCCAGTGCATACGGCACATGGCGGCGGTCAGCTCGAAAGGCCGCAGAATGTCGCTCAGGGCATAGCGGTTAAACCCATCCGGGCGATAGGCCGTCTCCGGTTCGCCAGTGGTAATAACGCAGCGCCAGTATTTTCCGGCAAGCTCAGTGCCGCCCACGCCGCTGGCGAAACCGCGGCTTAACACGCGATCGAACCACTCTTTCAGCAGCGCCGGACAGCTATAGGTATAAAGCGGGAACTGAAAAACAATCACATCGTGATCGCGCAGCAACGCCTGCTCGTGGCTGATATCGATAAAGAAATCGGGATAGTGGGCATAGAGGTCATGCACCGTGACATTCGGTAATTGCAGAGCCGGCTTAAGCAAAACCCGGTTGGCCACCGAGTCCTGAGATTCCGGATGGGCATACAGCAGCAAAACTTTCGCTGTCTGTGACATCATTCCCCTCCAGGGCGTCGTCATTGTTACTATTTTGGGCTACCATGGCGGCCCCACGCGGTGCCCAAAGCATCACGTTACATGAATATAATGACAATTTAACATAGTCTGAATCTACGGCGCCTTATGATTGTTTTCTCCTCGTTACAAATTCGTCGCGGCACTCGCGTGCTGCTGGACAACGCCACCGCCACGATCAATCCGGGCCAGAAAGTGGGCCTGGTGGGCAAAAATGGCTGCGGCAAATCCACGCTCCTGTCGCTTCTGAAAAACGAGATTAGCGCCGACGGCGGGAGTTTCACCTACCCCGGCACCTGGCAGCTGGCCTGGGTGAATCAGGAGACGCCTGCGCTCGCGCAGCCCGCGCTGGAATATGTGATTGACGGCGATCGCGAATACCGCGCCTTTGAGCGCGAGCTGAACAACGCCACCGAGCGCAACGACGGTCACGCGATCGCCACAGCGCACGGCAAACTGGACGCCATCGACGCCTGGACCATTCGTTCACGCGCCGCGAGCCTCCTGCACGGGCTGGGCTTTAGCAATGAACAACTAACGCACCCGGTGAGCGACTTCTCCGGCGGCTGGCGTATGCGTCTTAACCTCGCGCAAGCGCTGATTTGCCGCTCCGATCTGCTGCTGCTCGACGAACCGACCAACCACCTCGATCTCGACGCAGTCATCTGGCTGGAAAAATGGCTGAAAAGCTATAACGGCACGCTGATCCTTATCTCGCACGACCGTGATTTCCTGGATCCGGTGGTGGACAAAATCATTCATATCGAACAGCAGAATATGTTCGAGTACACCGGCAACTACAGCTCGTTTGAACGCCAGCGCGCCACGCGTCTCGCCCAGCAACAGGCAACCTACGAAAGCCAGCAGCAGCGCGTCGCGCATCTGCAAAGCTTTATCGATCGCTTTAAAGCGAAGGCGTCCAAAGCGAAGCAGGCGCAAAGCCGTATCAAAATGCTGGAGCGCATGGAGCTGATTGCGCCTGCCCACGTGGATAACCCGTTCCACTTCAGCTTCCGCGCGCCGGAAAGCCTGCCCAACCCGCTACTGAAAATGGAAAAAGTCAGCGCCGGTTATGACGAGCGCATCATTCTGAACTCCATCAAGCTCAACCTGGTGCCCGGCTCGCGCATCGGCCTGCTGGGGCGCAACGGCGCCGGGAAATCGACGCTGATTAAACTGCTGGCGGGCGAACTTAACCCCATCAGCGGCGACATCGGGCTCGCCAAAGGCATCAAGCTCGGGTACTTCGCGCAGCATCAGCTGGAGTTTTTACGCGCCGACGAATCGCCGTTGCAGCATCTGGCGCGCATCGCCCCGCGTGAAACCGAACAGCAGCTGCGCGACTATCTCGGCGGCTTCGGCTTCCAGGGCGATAAAGTCACCGACGTCACCGAGCGTTTCTCCGGCGGCGAAAAGGCCCGTCTGGTGCTGGCGCTTATCGTCTGGCAGCGCCCTAACCTGCTGCTACTCGATGAACCGACCAACCACCTGGATCTCGACATGCGCCAGGCGCTAACTGACGCGCTGATCGAATTCGAAGGCGCGCTGGTCGTGGTCTCGCACGACCGTCACCTGATCCGCTCCACCACCGACGATCTCTATCTGGTGCACGACGGCAAAGTCGAACCGTTCGACGGCGATCTGGACGATTACCAGCAGTGGCTGAGCGACGTGCAGAAGCAGGAGAGCCAGGGCGACGACGCCAGCCGCGAGAAAGACAACGGCAACAGCGCGCAGGCGCGCAAAGATCAGAAGCGCCGCGAGGCGGAGCTGCGCACCCAGACGCAACCGCTGCGTAAAGAGATAACCCGTCTGGAAAAAGAGATGGAAAAGCTCAACGCCACGCTTGCGGGCGTCGAAGAGAAACTTGCCGACAGCGCCATTTACGATCCGGCTCGCAAAGCGGAGATGAATGAGTGCCTGCAAACGCAGGCCAGGACCAAAGCGGCGCTGGAAGAGTGCGAAATGGCGTGGCTGGACGCGCAGGAGCAATTAGAAACGATGCTGCAAAACGAGTAACCGGGCGCGGGCGCCCGGTTGGCTGGATTAACGCTGCGCCGCCAGGCGCTGGCGCAGGGTTTCCAGATGCTCCACGCCGTGAAGTTTGCCATCCAGAAAACGGGTTTTCAGTTCACCCAGCTGCTCCTGCTCCAGGGTCTGTTCGTCAAACAGCTGATAATCGCCGTTGTCGTCACGCTCCACCCGCAGCAACCCGCGCGCTGAGCGTTTCAGTCCGCTGTCGGTTTTCGGCTCTTTGAAAATCATGCGGCCCACGCCGTTCACTTCGCCGTATGTCGCCTTCATCGCAAAGCCGAACGTGTCGCGGGTGTTGTACTGATACGTAAACGAACCGACGCCAAACACCACGTTTGAGCTGGCGAAGCCTTTCGCCGCCAGACGGCGCAGGATCTCTTCAGCGCGATCAAGCGTGATGGAATCGCCATAAATCAGACCTACATGCGGGTCGAGCACTTTGAAGCCTTTGTCATTCACGGTGCCGCCGAAAATTTCCCACAGCACTTCCACCGAGCCTTTCTCTTCCGGCGTGCGCTCGCCGCGCGTGTCGTCATCGGCGCCGGTACCGCAGAGGATCTCTACCGGGTCGCCGCTGTCCGGGCGGAACACCACGCGGCCTTCACGCGCCATAATCTGCGTTTTCAGCTCACGGGTATATTCCGTGATGACGCGCCAGTAGTCCCAGGTATCCGACACAATCGAGACAAAGCCATTCGGGTAGAGATCGCAAATCAGGCGGCGGAACGTCTCGATTTCGCTCTCTTTCTCGCCCATGCACATCACGCTGTGCTCGGTCGCCGGGATGGACGCGGCAATGAAGCACTCCTGGCCCTGGGTGTAGTAATCGCGGGCATAGAGCATCGACGGAATGTTATCGGTGCCTTTAAAGCTCAGCAGATGGCCACAGCCCGCCTGCGCGGTATCCTGAAGGCCAGACATGCCGCGAAACGAGAAATCGTGGCACTGAAAATCCAGGTGGCTTACGTCAGAGCAGGTTTTCTCTGCCCAGCGCTCGCAGATAGTACGGTAGTGATGCGCGATAGTGGCGTTGGTGGAGGATTTCCACAACTCCGCCGAGAGCACGGTTTCCAGATAGTTCACCAGCCAGAAGAATTCCGGGCGCGTATTGGTGATGGTCAGCACCGGCACTTTCATCGACACCTTGCTGCCTTCATCCAGCGCTTTGATATGCAGCGGCAGATAGCCGAGCTGATGCAGCGCGCGAATGTGATCCGCGCTGACAGCGCCCTTGCCGATATAACTGTCCATCACCGCCTGGTATTCGTCCACCACTTCCGCCTCAGGACGCGCGAAGAACTGCTCGTTAAACAGATCGACCAGGAACCACTGCAGGAACCCCTGCAGGCCGAAAAACACCAGCTTGCCGTCCGCGACAGGAGAGTGGAAATGACGGTCGCTGCGCGGCGTAAAGTTGGAATAGACTTTGGTGGTGCCTGCCGGATACTGCTCGCGGTGCGACACTTTGTAGCCATCAATAGCCAGAATCGGATTCATGTTCATCTTCCCTCTCCTTACGCGTTATAAATTTTATTGATATCAATCATTTCTACCCGTTCCTGCGCCAGTTCAGCGGGCGCGAAGGAGGTGGTCGTATACAACTGGTCGATGCCGTTATTCAGCAGGTTGTCGACGCCTTTAGAAAACACGCCGTGGGTAACATAGAGGCTGACGCTTCGCGCGCCTGCCTCGCGCAGTACCTGGGCTGAGCCGATAAACGTACCGCCCGCGTCACAGAGATCGTCCACGATCAGTGCCGCTTTGCCTTGCACATCGCCGTCTACCAGGCGAAAACCGGTCAGCTCGCCGGTCGCGACATTGCGCTGTTTGGTCAGAATGGCGAACTCATGGACGCCTGCGGCCTGCGCGACGGCATGGATTTTCTTCAGCGCCCCGGCATCCGGCGCCACCAGCATTAACTCGCCGGCCTTCAGGGCGCGCTCAAGCGTCTTGCTTTGTAACAGGCAACGCTCCTGCGGGATAGCCACCAGATTTTCAATCGCGGCGGCGGCGGCCTCACTGTGGGGGTCGAGTACCCTCACTTTGTCGAAACCGAGGGTGTTCAACTGGCGGGCGAAGACTTTCAGCGCAAAGCTGTCGCCTGGCTGCATGTGCCTGTCCTGACGCGCATACGGCAGCCACGGCAGTTCCAGATGGCTGAAGCGCACATCGCAGTGTTGACGCACCGCGTCGGTCAGTTGCGCCAGCACCATAAAATCGTCCATCGTTTTCATGGCGGCGGCGCGAATACACATCAGCGAGGCGACGCGCGGCAGTTCGCCGGTTACTTTCGCCCATACGGCGCCGTCAGGAAAACGCCCGGTCTGTGTTGCAATCTCTTGTCCGTCTACCATCAGTTGCGGCTGCATCATTTTCGCCCCCGGTTAATGAGTTTGTGTCCTTGCGACACATTTAATGTTGTCCAAGAGACACTAATAAACAAGCGATATTTTCGCCGCGCTGGCTAAAAAATAGCATGTTACTGAAAATTAAAACATTACAGGTTTACTTTGTCCCGGTGCCCTGGGCTGGTAAACTTGTCTCTGAGACAATTAAACGGAGCGGCGCATGACCACTGAAGCGGAATATCTGGAAAACTATGACCCTGCGCGGTTCCCTTCTCCGCTGGTGACCGTCGATAGCGTGCTGTTCACCCTGCATGACCAGGCGCTTTGCGTGCTGCTGGTACAGCGCGCCCGTCAGCCGCAGCAGGGGCGCTGGGCGCTGCCGGGCGGGTTTATCGATATGCGCAAGGATGACTCCACCCATGCGACGGCGCTGCGTAAGCTGACCGAGAAAACCGGCGTGCGCCCGTCATGGCTGGAGCAGCTGGAGACCTTCTCCGGCCCGGATCGCGATCCGCGCGGCTGGAGCCTCACCACCGCCTGGTTTGCGCTAATCGCCTGGGTCGACTGCCAGCCGCATATCGCCTCCGTCAGCGATGCGCAGTGGGTGCCGGTGGCGGAGCTTGGCGCGATTGAACTGGCGTTCGATCACCTGACGATTATCGACGCGGCGCTGCGCCGCCTGCGTCAGAAAACGATGTATTCGCTCCTGCCGGTTTACTGTCTGCCGGAGTGCTTTACGCTGAGCCAGCTTCAGGAGGCGACGGAAATTATTCTCGGCCAGCCCATTCAGCGTAAAAGCCTGATCCGCCGCTTTGAAGCCTCCGGGATGTTTGAAGAGACCGGCGAGAGCGTCGCCACCGGCGCCCGTAAGGCCAGGCTCTGGCGACGCAAGCCGGACGCCGATATTCACCTGTTCTCGCGCAATTTACTGGCTGAATGATCCGCACCAAAGCATCAACAAAATGGATAACAACCGGTATAGTAGTTAGCGAACTAATAAAAGACATCAGCTATGGCCGACATTACTCCCGCAGAACTTCCTGCACTGAACACCGATTCCTCACACTTTCAGCCAATGCCGGGAGTCAGCAATCCACACCTGCAAACCATGCTGCCGCGCGTGCTGCGCCGCCGGGTGCAATTTGAGCCGTACTGGCAGCGTCTGGATTTGCCGGACGGCGATTTTGTCGACCTCGCGTTTAGCGAAAACCCTGACCAGGCGCGCCATAAGCCGCGTCTGGTGGTGTTTCACGGGCTCGAAGGCAGCCTGCACAGCCCTTACGTTCACGGCCTCATCCATGCGGCGAAAGCACGCGGCTGGCTCGGCGTGGTGATGCACTTTCGCGGCTGTAGCGGCGTGCCGAACAAGATGGGGCGCATCTACCATTCTGGGGAAACCGAAGACGGCACCTTTTTCCTGCGCTGGCTGGATGAACGCTACGGCACCGTGCCGACGGCGGCGGTCGGCTATTCGCTCGGCGGCAATATGCTTGGCTGCCTGATGGCGGAGATTGATGCCCGTTTCCCGCTGACCGCAGGCGTAATTGTGTCCGCGCCCTTTATGCTGGAACACTGCTGCAACCATATGGAAAAAGGGTTTTCGCGCTTCTACCAGTTCTATTTGCTGAACCTGTTGAAAGCCAACGCCTCTCGTAAGCTAAAAGCCTGGCCCGGCACGCTGCCGATTGAACTCGCCCAGCTTAAACGTCTGCGCCGCATTCGCGATTTCGATGATTTGATAACGTCGAAAATTCACGGCTTTCGCGACGCCGTCGATTACTATCGCCAGTGCAGCGCCATGCCGCGTCTTACGAATATCACCCGCCCGACGTTGATTATTCATGCCAAAGACGACCCGTTCATGGATCATCACGTGATCCCTGATACCGCCGCGCTGCCTGCTAATATTGAATATCAGCTGACGGAGCATGGCGGCCACGTGGGCTTTGTCGGCGGCACGCTGCGTCAGCCCAGAATGTGGCTGGAGCAGCGCATTCCTGACTGGTTAACCCCTTATCTGGACCGATAAATGATCATTCCCTGGCAAGAGCTGGCGCCCGACACCCTGGACCGCCTGATTGAAGCCTTCGTCTTGCGCGAAGGCACCGATTATGGTGAACATGAACGCTCGCTTGAGCAAAAGGTCGCCGACGTGCGGCGTCAGTTGCAAAGTGGCGAGGCCGTTCTTGTGTGGTCTGAACTGCACGAAACGGTCAATATCATGCCGCGTTCGCAGTTTCGCGGTTAACGTTCCAGGCGGAGCCCTGCCCCGCCGCTTCAGGGAGTTGTCTCGCTATGTCTGCCAAACATCCGGTTATCGCCGTCACGGGCTCCAGCGGCGCGGGAACCACCACCACCAGCCTCGCGTTTCGCAAAATTTTCGCCCAGCTGAATCTTCATGCCGCCGAAGTGGAAGGCGACAGCTTCCATCGCTACACGCGCCCGGAAATGGACATGGCTATCCGCAAAGCGCGCGATCTTGGCCGCCACATCAGCTATTTCGGCCCGGAGGCGAACGATTTTGGCCTGCTGGAGCAAACCTTTGTGGAGTACGGCCTGACCGGCAAAGGGCAGTCGCGCAAATATCTGCACACCTATGACGAAGCGGTGCCGTGGAACCAGGTGCCCGGCACCTTCACGCCGTGGCAGCCGTTACCGGAACCGACAGACGTGCTGTTTTACGAAGGGCTGCACGGCGGCGTGGTGACGCCGCAAAACGACGTGGCGAAACATGTCGACCTGCTGGTGGGCGTGGTGCCTATCGTCAACCTTGAGTGGATACAAAAGCTGATTCGCGATACCAGCGAGCGCGGCCACTCCCGCGAGGCAGTGATGGATTCCGTGGTGCGCTCCATGGAAGATTACATCTCCTACATCACGCCGCAGTTCTCGCGCACCCATATTAACTTCCAGCGCGTGCCGACGGTGGACACGTCCAACCCGTTCGCCGCGAAAAGTATCCCGTCGCTCGATGAGAGTTTCGTGGTGATTCACTTCCGCAATCTGGACAATATCGATTACCCCTGGCTGCTGGCGATGCTACAGGGCTCGTTTATCTCGCACATCAATACGCTGGTGGTGCCGGGCGGCAAGATGGGGCTGGCGATGGAGCTTATTATGCTGCCGCTGGTGCAGCGGCTGATGGAAGGGAAACAGATAGCGTGACAGAATGGCCCGGTGGCGCTGCGCCTGCCGGGCCGCCCGCCGTCACATCACGCGTCGATCACTTCGTAAGAATGGGTGATGTTGACCCCTTTGCCGAGCATCAGCGCCACTGAACAGTACTTCTCCGCCGACAGATCCACCGCGCGCGACACTGCCGCGTCTTTCAGATCTTTACCCGTCACCACAAAGTGCAGATTGATATGCGTGAACAGACGCGGAGCCTCTTCGCGACGCTCTGAGGTCAGCTTCACTTCGCAGTCGGTCACGTCGTGACGGCCTTTTTGCAGAATAGAGACCACATCAATGGCGCTGCAGCCACCTGCCGCCATTAAGACCATTTCCATCGGGCTCGGCGCTTTGTCGCCGGAGTTGCCGTCCATCAGGATCTGATGCCCCGAAGCGGACTCGCCAAGGAAGGTTAAGCCTTCCACCCATTTCACTCGTGCATGCATGTTATTCGCTCCAGGCTATTCATTTTTCTGACAGATTACGCGCGCGCGTCATCAGAGGCAACGGAAGGCGACCTGCGTCAAGCTGAAACGAGACAACAGGAGACACCTGATAAAAGCTATGCTAAAACAGTCTGGATGCAGCGGCGATACATTGATGTTACGCATGGGTGCAGAGGAGAAGACAATTTATCGGCTGCGATGTCCACGGACAGCCAACTTCCCTGGAAGCGGGAAGATGATGATTGCAAAGCCAGACAGGGGTTACGCGCCCTGTCTTTGGAGCCAGTTTAAAACAGAGGATAACCGCGCATGGTGCTTGGCAAACCGCAAACAGACCCGACTCTTGAATGGTTCTTGTCTCATTGCCACATTCATAAGTATCCATCTAAGAGCACGCTGATTCACCAGGGTGAAAAAGCGGAGACGCTGTATTACATCGTCAAAGGCTCAGTGGCAGTGCTGATCAAAGATGAAGAGGGCAAGGAGATGATCCTCTCGTACCTGAATCAGGGAGACTTCATCGGCGAACTGGGTTTGTTCGAGGAAGGTCAGGAACGCAGCGCCTGGGTTCGCGCTAAAACTGCCTGTGAAGTGGCTGAAATCTCCTACAAAAAATTCCGTCAGCTGATTCAGGTTAACCCGGATATTCTGATGCGTCTCTCCTCGCAGATGGCTCGCCGCCTGCAAGTCACCTCAGAGAAAGTGGGCAACCTCGCCTTCCTGGACGTGACCGGCCGCATCGCTCAGACGCTGCTGAACCTGGCGAAACAGCCGGACGCGATGACCCATCCGGACGGAATGCAGATTAAAATCACGCGTCAGGAAATCGGCCAGATTGTCGGCTGCTCCCGCGAAACCGTTGGCCGCATTCTGAAAATGCTCGAAGATCAGAACCTGATCTCCGCCCACGGTAAAACTATTGTGGTTTACGGTACCCGCTAAAAAATCAAAAAACGGCGTGTCGCTTCGGTAACACGCCGTTTTTGTATCTATACTTCTCCCCTATGTGGCGTCGTCTTATCTATCACCCTGAAATTAATTACGCTTTACGGCAAACGCTGATCTTAAGCCTGCCGGTGGCGGTCGGGTTGATGCTGGGCCATCTCCAACAAGGGTTGCTGTTTTCACTCGTCCCCGCCTGCTGCAATATTGCCGGTCTCGATACCCCGCACAAACGCTTCTTCAAACGCTTGATCATCGGCGCCTCGCTGTTTGCGCTGAGCAGCCTGGCGGTACAGTTTCTGCTGTTACAGGCCATCCCGCTGCCGCTTATTCTGCTGATGCTGGCGCTGCTGCTGGGCGTGACGGCGGAGATAAGCCCCCTGCATGCGCGCCTGCTGCCCGCGTCGCTTATCGCGGCCATCTTCACGTTAAGCCTCGCCGGGAATATGCCCGTCTGGGAGCCGATGCTGCTCTACGTTCTCGGCACGCTCTGGTATGGCGCGTTTAACGGTTTCTGGTTCTGGCTGTGGCGTGAACAGCCGCTGCGTGAATCGTTAAGCCTGATTTATAAAAGCCTCGCCGACTACTGCGAAGCGAAATACAGCCTGCTGACGCGCCACACAGAACCGGAACAGGCGCTGCCGCCGCTACTGGTGCATCAGCAAAAAGTGGTGGATCAGATAAGCCAGTGCTATCAGCAGCTACAGATGCTGTCGGCGACCAAACAGAACGGCTACAAACGCCTGCTGCGCACGTTTCAGGTGGCGCTGGATCTTCAGGAGCATATTTCGGTCTCCCTGCATCAGCCGCGTGAAGTGCAAAAGCTGGTGGAGCGCAGCCACGCCGAAGCGGTGCTGCGCTGGACGGCCCAGACCGTCGCCACGCGCCTGCGCACGCTCTCTGACGATATTCTCTACCACCGCTACTCGTACCGCTTCTCAATGGATAAGCAGATTGAGGCGCTGGCGAAAATCGCCCGTCAGCATCCGGACAACCCGGTCGGCCAGTTTTGCGAATACCATTTCAGCCGTATCGCCCGCGTGCTACGCACCCAGCGCCCGCTCTACGCCCGTGACCTGATGGACAGCGGCCAGCGCCGCCTGCCGCTGCTGCGGGCGTTGAAAAGCTATCTGTCGTTGAAATCCGCGGCGCTGCGCACCGCCGCGCGTCTGGGCGTAATGCTGGCGGCGGCGGGCCTGTTAGGGAGCGCGTTCAATTTACCGAAGCCGTACTGGATCCTGATGACGGTGCTCTTCGTCACGCAAAACGGCTATGGCGCGACACGGGTGCGCATCCTGCACCGGGCGGGCGGCACGCTGGCGGGGCTGATTATCGCGGGCATCACGCTGCACCTGAATGTGCCGCAGGGCTATACCCTGCTCGGCATGTTGCTGGTGACCTTAATCAGTTATCTGATAATCCGGCGGCACTACGGCTGGGCGATGATTGGCTTTACCGTCACGGCGGTCTATTCGCTGCAAATCCTGACGCTCAACGGCGAGCAGTACATCGTGGCGCGCCTGATAGACACGCTGTCCGGCTGCCTTATCGCGTTCGGCGGCATGGTCTGGCTCTGGCCCCAGTGGCAGAGCGGCCTGCTGCGCCAGAACGCGCATGACGCGCTGGAGGCCGACCAGGAGGCGCTGCGCCTGATCCTGAGCGACGATCCGCAGCCCGGCCCGCTGGCGTGGCAGCGGATGCAGGTCAACCAGGCGCACAACGCGCTCTATAACTCGCTCAATCAGGCCATGCAGGAGCCGGGCTTTAACAGTCGTTATCTGGAGGATATGCGTCTGTGGGTCACGCACAGTCAGTTTATCGTCGAGCACATCAACGCGATAACGACGATGGCGCGCGAGCAAACCACGCTGACGCCGGAGACGGCGGCGCGCTACTTACAGGCTTGTGAAATTGCGCTACAGCGCTGCCAGCAGCGGCTGGAGCATGACGCGCCGGGCGACACGCAAAACGAGGCGGTACTGGAGGGCGAAGAGGTCTTGCCGGAAGGGGCGCCGGGCGTAATGGAGCATCATCTGCTGCGCATTCTCGATCATCTGCGCACCATGCACACCATCTCTTCCGTGGCGTGGCGCCAGCGCCCGCATCACGGTATCTGGCTCAGGCGACGCCTGAGCCAGTCACGCTGATTAACCGTTAACCACGCGTGCGACGGCGCGCGCGAAACGGGCCATCCCTTCGTCGATATCGGCACTCTCCACCAGCAGCGACGGCGCGAGACGCATCACGTCCGGCCCGGCGTTCAGCACCATCACGCCTTCCGCCGCGGCGGCGTACAAGAAATCGCGGGCGCGCCCGTGGAAGGCTGGGGTCAGCTCGGCGCCAATCAGCAGGCCCATGCCGCGAATATCGCTGAACAGTCCATACTGCTCGCCGATGCGCTGAAGGTGCTGCACGAACTGCTCGCGTTTTTGCGCCACGCCGTCCAGCACCTCCGGGGTGTTGATAATATCAAACGCTTCGCCCGCCACCGCGCAGGCGAGCGGGTTGCCGCCGTAGGTGGAGCCGTGCGAACCCACATGAAACGCCGAGGCGACATCATGCGTGGTGAGCATCGCGCTGACCGGGAAACCGCCGCCCAGCGCTTTGGCGCTGGTCAGGATGTCCGGCGTCACGCCGTAATGCATGTAAGCAAACAGCTTGCCGCTGCGGCCCATGCCGCACTGTACTTCGTCGAACACCAGCAGCGCCTGATGGCGGTCGCACAGCTCGCGCAGGCCGCGCAAAAATTCCGGCGTCGCGGCGGTCACCCCGCCCTCGCCTTGCACCGGCTCGACCACCACCGCGCAAGTGTGGTCGTCCATCACCGCTTTGACCGCATCGAGATCGTTGAACGGCACATGGATGATATCAGCGGGTTTCGGGCCGAAGCCGTCGGAGTATTTCGCCTGGCCGCCCACGGAGACGGTAAACAGCGAACGTCCGTGAAAGGCATTATAAAACGCGATGATTTTCGTTTTGTACGGGCTGTGACGTGTGATGGCGTAATGGCGGGCCAGCTTGAACGCGGTTTCATTGGCTTCGGTGCCGGAGTTCATGAACACCACGCGCTCGGCGAACGTGGCGTCCACCAGCTTTTGGCCCAGGCGCAGCGCGGGCTCGTTGGTAAAGACGTTGCTAGTGTGCCAGAGCGTTTCGCCCTGCGCTTTCAGCGCCTCCACCAGCCGCGGGTGGCAGTGGCCGAGCGCCGTCACCGCGATACCGCCCGCGAAATCGACATACTCTTTGCCCTGCTGATCCCAGACGCGGCTGCCCTTGCCTTTCACCGGGATAAATTCAGCCGGTGCATAAATCGGCAGGATCACTTCATCGAAGGTGGCGCGCGTAATTGCTGTTTTTTCAGTTGCCATTTCATGCCCATCCAGTAAATGTGCCATCGCACATGAAAAGATAAGCACAAAATATGAATAAAAAATCACTGAAAGGCAATAAAAATTCAGCGCGAAAGGAAGTTCGCCAGGAGCTGATGGCCCTGCTCGCTGAGAATGCTTTCCGGGTGAAACTGCACGCCTTCAAGCGCAAGGTGGCGATGGCGAATGCCCATGATTTCGCCCGCCTCTGTCCAGGCGGTGATTTCAAACGCCGCAGGGAGCGTGGCGCGGTCGATAATCAGCGAGTGATAGCGAGTCACGGTCAGCGGGTTATTAAGCCCGGAAAAAACACCGTTATTGTTATGTGAAATCACCGAGGTTTTGCCGTGCATGACCTTTTCAGCCCGCACAACGGACGCGCCGAAGGCCTGCCCGATGGCCTGATGCCCGAGGCAAACGCCGAGGATCGGCAGGCGACCGGCAAAACGCCGGATCGCCGCCAGTGAAATACCGGCTTCATTCGGCGTGCAGGGACCGGGGGAAATCACCAGCTGCGCCGGGGCGAGCGCCTCGATATCCTCACACGTCAGTTCATCGTTGCGCCTGACCACCACCTCCGCGCCCAGCTCGCTGAAATACTGAAACAGGTTCCAGGTGAAAGAATCGTAGTTGTCGATAAGCAGTAACATGGCGGCTCCGTAAAAAAGAACCGCGTCAGTTTACTCGTTTTCCCGCGCGTCGCTCACTACGCTCGTGAAGATTTTCTCAAGCGGCGCCAGGTCGCCCATCGCGCCCGCCTGGTTGGCGGCGCGCCACGCGTCGACATCCACACCGCGCCAGTCCAGGCTGTAGCCCGCATGCAGCGCCAGCTGTTCGAAGAAGACGCGCTGGGCGCGGCCTGTACCGATACGAAACGGATGCAGCACGTTGATTTCGCAGTAGTAGTGCGAAAGACGCGCGACAAACGCCTCCGGCTCCAGACCGATGAGATAGTCTTCATCTTCCAGCGCCTGCATCAGCGCGTTACCTTCTTTCTCCAGATATTCAAAGTGCGCGAAGCGGGTTTCGCCCTGGTAGATGTCTACCTCGCGCAGCTCGCCCGCCCACTCATAGAGATCCTGAAACAGCTGGCGGTGAATGGCGCACAGATGCGGCAGCCCGCGCTGCACAGGGCCCAGTTCCAGCGTCGCCGCGCGCAGCGAGGTGAGTTCGCGCTCGGCATGTTGCAGATCCTGCGCGGCGTGAATGTTCAGCCGGTTGCGCAGCACATCGCTGCCGGACCAGAAGTAAGGGTCGCGCCCGTCGCCAAATTTATCGCTCATAGTGCCCCCTCAGCTCTTCAATGCGCGCCAGCGCTTCTTCGCGGGATAAGGTCACCAGAGGCACCTCAATGCCTTCCAGCCGGTTGCTGGCCTGGAAGTTCTGATTCTTTTGCGCGTCCCAGAGTCGAGACTTTTGTTTATCGGTGAGTTTTCTGGACATTTTGCCTCCCTGAACGTAACCCCGTGTGCCACAAGTATAAGCAGCAATGGGCCGGTTTGCCGGGAGGAGACGCGACGCGGGCCATGTAGCCCGCGTGCGCAAGAAGATTACGGCAGGACTTTCGCGGAGAGGATCACAACCGGTTTGGACGGGACATTCTGGTACGGGCCGACGTCGTGGGTCTGCACCTGGGCGATTTTATCCGCCACGTCCATGCCTTTAACCACTTTACCGAAAACAGCGTAGCCGAAATCGCGCTGGCCATGGTTCAGGAAGGCGTTATCCGCCACGTTGATAAAGAACTGGCTGGTGGCGCTGTCTTTATCGGCGGTGCGCGCCATCGCGATGGTCCCGCGCGCGTTGGGCAGGCCGTTATCCGCCTCGTTTTTCACCGGCGCGTTGGTTGGTTTCTGCTGCATATCCGCGGTAAAACCGCCGCCCTGCACCATAAAGCCTGGGATCACGCGGTGGAAAATCGTGTTGTTGTAAAAACCGCTGTTGACGTAATCAACGAAGTTTTTCACTGATGCCGGCGCTTTCTGGCTGTTCAGCTCCAGCTCAATATTTCCCGCAGAGGTCGTCAGCAGAACATGCGGGTCGCCTTTTGCCGCCAGCGCGGCAGGAGAAAGGGCAGAGAGAGCAAATACAGCCGCAACAGCCGCCAGAGTGGATTTGAGCATGAAGAATTCCTTACGAAGGAGAAAAAAGCGAGTGGGTCGATTCTAAATAGCGATCGCATGCGGTGCCAGAGATTTACCTGGTTTTACGTACCAGCGCGCAGCGAAAAAGCGCTCATCGGATCTGCTACGTAAAATTGTGTGAGCCGCGTCATATAAAATATGTCGTTTTACACAGCATGTGATCAATGAATGTTTTCTTGGATCACAATACCACCTAGAATGCCTGGGTTCCCGGCGCCGTCAACGCGCTTTACACTTCTATTCACAGGCCAGTCATGACTAACAGCAATCGTATTAAGCTCACATGGATCAGCTTTTTTTCCTACGCCCTTACCGGCGCGTTGGTAATCGTCACCGGGATGGTGATGGGTAATATCGCAGAGTATTTCAAACTGCCCGTATCCAGCATGAGCAACACCTTTACGTTCCTGAATGCCGGGATTTTGATCTCTATCTTTTTGAATGCCTGGCTGATGGAAATCGTGCCGCTGAAAACCCAGCTGCGCTTTGGTTTTGTGTTGATGGTGCTGGCCGTGGTGGCGCTGATGTTCAGCCAGAGCCTGATGCTCTTCTCCGCCGCCATGTTTGTGCTTGGCCTGGTCAGCGGGATCACGATGTCGATCGGGACGTTCCTGATTACTCATATGTATGAAGGCCGTCAGCGCGGCTCCCGCCTGCTGTTTACCGACTCCTTCTTCAGCATGGCCGGGATGATCTTCCCGATGGTCGCCGCCTTCCTGCTGGCGCGCAGCATTGAGTGGTACTGGGTGTACGCCTGCATCGGTCTGGTCTATGTCGCAATTTTCATCCTGACGTTCGGCTGCGATTTCCCGGTACTCGGCAAACATGCCCCGCAGGAAAACAAGCCGGTAGCAAAAGAGAAATGGGGCGTGGGCGTGCTGTTCCTCTCCATCGCCGCGCTCTGCTACATTCTGGGTCAGCTCGGTTTTATCGGCTGGGTGCCGGAATATGCCACCAAAGGCCTCGGCATGAACCTCAACGACGCCGGTACGCTGGTGAGTAACTTCTGGATGTCTTATATGGTCGGCATGTGGGTCTTCAGCTTCGTGCTGCGCTTCTTTGATTTGCAGCGCATCCTGACCGTGCTGGCAGGTCTCGCGACGGTGCTGATGTACTTCTTTATCACCAGCAAGCCGGAACATATGGCGTGGTTCATTCTGGCGCTGGGCTTCTTCTCCAGCGCGATTTACACCACCATCATTACGCTCGGCTCGCAACAGACCAAAGTCTCCTCGCCGAAACTGGTTAACTTCATTCTGACCTGCGGCACCGTCGGCACCATGCTGACCTTTATCGTGACCGGCCCGATTGTGGCGAATCACGGCCCGCAGGCGGCGCTGTTTACCGCCAACGGCCTCTACGCCGTCGTGTTCGTGATGTGCTTCGCGCTGGGCTTTGTCAGCCGTCATCGCCAGCACGCGAAAGCCGCGGCAGCGCATTAAGTTTTGCCTGTCCCTTCCCGGCCGGGAAGGGACATTTTCTCTTATCTTTTCCCCGTCGTTTTTCTCCTCACGATTGCCCTTTCTTGCCACGCATTATCCTGTTCACACCGTAAATGGTTCTGGTGAAAATTCACTCCACCGCGGTTCAAAAAACAGACACTCGCGAAATCCTAATCAATTCCAGCACTTAGAAAAACCTACAAAAATCAAGGAAATACCCATTAAGGGGTATATAAAGATGTAATTGATTTACATCAATAAGCGGGGGTGCTGAATCGTTAAGGTAGGCGGTAATAGAAAAGAAATCGAGGCAAAAATGAGCAAAGTCAGACTCGCTATTATCGGTAACGGCATGGTTGGTCACCGCTTTATCGAAGACCTTCTCGATAAAGCCGATCCAGGCCATTTCGACATCACCGTTTTCTGTGAGGAGCCGCGCATCGCCTATGACCGCGTGCACCTCTCCTCTTACTTCTCCCATCACACCGCTGAAGAGCTGTCGCTGGTCCGCGAAGGCTACTACGACAAGCACGGCGTGAAAGTGCTGGTGGGCGAGCGTGCGATCACCATTAACCGCCAGGAGAAAGTGATCCACTCCAGCGCCGGGCGCACCGTCTTCTACGACAAACTGATCATGGCGACGGGCTCCTACCCGTGGATCCCGCCGATTAAAGGCTCCGAAACCCAGGACTGCTTCGTTTACCGCACCATCGAAGATCTGAACGCGATTGAAGCCTGCGCGCGTCGCAGCAAACGCGGCGCGGTCGTCGGCGGCGGTCTGCTCGGTCTGGAAGCCGCGGGCGCGCTGAAAAACTTAGGCGTCGAAACCCACGTCATCGAATTCGCGCCGATGCTGATGGCGGAACAGCTCGACCAGATGGGCGGCGAGCAGCTGCGCCGTAAGATTGAAAGCATGGGCGTGAGAGTTCACACCAGCAAAAACACCCAGGAGATTGTCCAGCAGGGCACTGAAGCGCGTAAAACCATGCGCTTTGCCGACGGCAGCGAGCTGGAAGTCGACTTCATCGTCTTCTCCACCGGCATCCGTCCGCGCGACAAACTGGCGAAACAGTGCGATCTCGAGATTGCGCCGCGCGGCGGCATCATGATTAACGACCAGTGCCAGACCTCCGACCCGGATATCTACGCTATCGGCGAATGCGCCAGCTGGAACAGCCGCGTGTATGGCCTTGTCGCACCGGGCTACAAAATGGCGCAGGTGGCGGTCGACCACATTCTCGGCAACGCGGGCAACCAGTTTGAAGGCGCGGACCTCAGCGCCAAACTGAAGCTGCTGGGCGTTGACGTCGGCGGCATCGGCGACGCGCATGGCCGCACGCCGAAATCACGCAGCTACGTGTTCCTCGACGAAAGCAAAGAGATCTACAAACGCCTTATCGTCAGCGAGGACAACAAAACGCTGCTCGGCGCGGTGCTGGTGGGCGACACCAGCGATTACGGCAACCTGCTGCAACTGGTGTTGAACGGCATCGAGCTGCCGGAAAATCCGGATTCGCTGATCCTCCCGGCGCACGCAGGCCAGGGCAAACCGTCTATCGGCGTCGATAAACTGCCGGACAGCGCGCAGATTTGCTCCTGCTTCGACGTAACCAAAGGGGCGCTGATCGCCGCCATCAACAAAGGTTGTCATACCGTCGCGGCGCTGAAAGCTGAAACCAAAGCTGGCACCGGCTGCGGCGGCTGCATCCCGCTGGTGACTCAGGTGCTGAACGCCGAACTGGCGAAACAGGGCATCGAAGTGAACAACAACCTGTGCGAGCACTTCGCGTTCTCCCGCCAGGAGCTGTATCACCTCATCCGCGTGGAAGGCATTAAATCGTTCGACGAACTGCTGGCGAAATATGGCAAAGGCTACGGCTGCGAAGTCTGTAAGCCGACCGTCGGCTCGCTGCTGGCGTCCTGCTGGAATGAGTACATTCTCAAGCCGCAGCACACGCCGCTACAGGATACTAACGACAACTTCCTGGCGAATATCCAGAAAGATGGCACTTACTCCGTGATCCCGCGCTCTGCTGGCGGCGAAATCACCCCGGAAGGGCTAATGGAAGTGGGCCGTATCGCCCGCGAATTTAACCTCTACACCAAAATCACCGGCTCCCAGCGCATCGGCCTGTTCGGCGCACAGAAAGACGACCTGCCGGAAATCTGGCGTCAGCTGATTGCCGCAGGCTTCGAAACCGGCCACGCCTATGCCAAAGCGCTGCGCATGGCGAAAACCTGCGTCGGCAGTACCTGGTGCCGTTACGGCGTCGGCGACAGCGTGGGCTTCGGCGTTGAGCTGGAAAACCGCTACAAAGGCATCCGCACGCCGCACAAAATGAAATTCGGCGTCTCCGGCTGTACGCGTGAATGCGCCGAGGCGCAGGGCAAAGATGTCGGTATTATCGCCACCGAAAAAGGCTGGAACCTCTATGTCTGCGGCAACGGCGGCATGAAACCGCGCCACGCTGATTTGCTGGCGGCGGATCTCGATAAAGAGACCCTGGTGCGCTATCTCGACCGCTTCATGATGTTCTACATCCGCACCGCGGACAAACTGACCCGTACCGCGCCGTGGCTGGACAACATGGAAGGCGGCATCGACTACCTGAAACGCGTCATCATCGACGACAAACTGGGCCTGAACAGCCAGCTGGAAGCCGAAATGGCGCGTCTGCGCGAAGCGGTAATTTGCGAGTGGACCGAAACGGTCAACGATCCGCAGGCGCAGGGCCGCTTTAAACACTTCGTGAACAGCGATCGCCGCGACCCGAACGTGCAGGTGGTGCCGGAGCGCCAGCAGCACCGTCCGGCCACGCCGTATGAGCGCATCCCTGTCACCTTCGTGGAGGAAACCGTATGAGTCAGTGGAACACGATTTGTTCGCTCGATGAGATTATCCCGGCGACCGGCGTTTGCGCGCTGGTCGGCAAAAACCAGGTGGCGATTTTCCGCCCGCGCGCGAATGACGAGGTTTACGCCATCAGCAACATCGACCCGTTCTTTGAGGCCAGCGTGTTGTCGCGCGGCATCATCGCCGAACATCAGGGCGATTTATGGGTGGCGAGCCCGCTGAAAAAGCAGCGCTTCCGCCTGCGCGATGGGCTGTGTATGGAAGATGAAAGCCGTTCAGTGGCGCACTTTGAGGCGCGCGTGAAGGAGGGTCAGGTACAGGTGAAGGCGTAACGCAAAAAGGCAGGCGGGTGGCGCTTCGCTTACCCGCCCCGGATGCCGGTCTTCTGACACCCCAGGGTGGATAAGCGCAGCGCATCCATCCCGGTTTTCAAATAGCAATAACCGCCCTTCGCAAAGGGCGTTGTAAAGCAGAGAGGCTCAAGCCTCCGCTTATGAAAAGCGTCATCGGCGTTTGCATTACAGGGACGCCCGTTACGGACAACAACAATTACGCGCGCAACAAACAGCGCGCCGCTCTGAATCACCTTTTTCGTTTCTTAATTTTTTACTTTCACTCACTTTTTAGGATAACCACTATGTTTACCGACACGATCAATAAGTGCGCGGCCAATGCGGCCCGCATCGCTCGCCTCTCGGCAAATAATCCTCTGGGCTTCTGGGTCAGCTCCGCGATGGCGGGCGCTTACGTCGGGCTCGGCATTATTTTAATTTTCACCCTCGGCAATCTGCTTGACCCTTCCGTTCGCCCGCTGGTGATGGGCGCCACGTTCGGCATCGCGCTGACTCTGGTTATCATCGCCGGTTCCGAGCTTTTCACCGGCCACACGATGTTTCTGACGCTCGGCGTCAAAGCGGGCACCATCAGCCATGGTCAGATGTGGGCAATCCTCCCGCAGACCTGGCTTGGCAATCTGGTCGGCTCGGTGTTTGTCGCGCTGCTTTACAGCTGGGGCGGCGGCAGCCTGCTGCCGGTCGACACCAGCCTCGTCCATACCGTCGCGCTCGCAAAAACCAGCGCGCCGGCGATGGCGCTGTTCTTTAAAGGCGCGCTGTGCAACTGGCTGGTGTGTCTCGCTATCTGGATGGCGATCCGCACCGAAGGGGCGGCGAAATTTATCGCCATCTGGTGGTGTCTGCTGGCCTTTATCGCTTCGGGCTATGAGCACTCCGTCGCTAACATGACGCTGTTCGCGCTCTCCTGGTTTGGTCATCACAACGAGGCTTTCACGCTTAGTGGTATCGGCCATAACCTCTTGTGGGTAACCCTCGGCAATACCCTCTCTGGCGCCGTGTTCATGGGTTTGGGTTACTGGTATGCTACCCCGAAAGCGGAGCGCCCGCAGCCTGCCGCCCACACCGCACCAGAAACCGCCCGTTAAGCCCGATAAGAAGGATACGCCGTGGATCACCTGCCGATATTTTGTCAGTTACGTCATCGCGCCTGCCTGCTGGTCGGCGGCGGCGATGTCGCAGAACGTAAGGCGCGTCTGCTGCTGGAGGCAGGCGCTGCGCTTACGGTCAACGCGCTCGCGTTCGCGCCGCAGTTTGAAGCCTGGGCTGAACAGGGCATGCTGCGCCTGGCGCAGGGCGAGTTTGACGCCACGCTTCTTGATGAGTGCTGGCTGGTGATCGCCGCGACGGATGACGACGCGGTGAATAATCAGGTCAGCGAGGCTGCCGAAGCGCGGCGTATCTTCTGCAACGTGGTGGATGCGCCGAAACAGGCGAGCTTCATCATGCCGTCGATTATCGACCGCTCGCCGCTGATGGTGGCCGTCTCTTCCGGCGGCACGTCACCGGTGCTGGCGCGCCTGCTGCGTGAAAAGCTCGAAGCGCTGCTTCCGCAGCACCTCGGCAAGGTCGCCGGTTATGCCGGGCAACTGCGCCGTCGCGTGAAGCAAACCTTCGCCTCTGTCAGTGAGCGCCGCCGCTTCTGGGAAAAATTCTTCGTGAACGACCGCCTCGCGCAGTCGCTTGCCAATGACGATGAACAGGCCGTCGCCCGTATTACCGAAACGCTGCTGAGCGAACCGCTTGATGACCGCGGCGAAGTCGTGCTGGTAGGCGCCGGGCCTGGCGATCCGGGTTTGCTGACGCTCAAAGGGCTCCAGCAGATCCAGCAGGCGGATATCGTGGTCTACGACCGCCTGGTGTCCGATGAGATTATGAATCTGGTGCGCCGCGACGCCGATCGCGTGTTTGTCGGCAAACGTGCGGGCTATCACTGCGTGCCGCAGGAGGAGATCAACCAGATCCTGCTGCGCGAAGCCCAGCGCGGCAAACGCGTTGTGCGCCTGAAAGGCGGCGATCCGTTTATCTTCGGGCGCGGCGGCGAGGAGCTGGAAACGCTCTGCGACGCAGGCATTCCTTTCTCCGTGGTACCTGGCATCACCGCGGCGTCGGGCTGTTCAGCCTACGCCGGGCTGCCGCTGACCCACCGCGATTACGCCCAGAGCGTGCGTCTGGTCACCGGGCATCTGAAAAACGGCGGTGAGTTTGACTGGCATAATCTCGCCGCGGAAAAACAGACGCTGGTGTTCTACATGGGGTTAAACCAGGCCGCGGCTATTCAGGAAAAACTCATCGAACACGGTATGGATCCACAGATGCCGGTGGCGCTGGTCGAAAATGGCACCAGCGTAAAACAACGCGTCGTTACCGGTGTTCTGACCGAGCTTGGCGCGCTGGCGCAGCGTGTGGAAAGCCCAAGCCTGATTATCGTCGGCCGCGTTGTGGCGCTACGCGATAAGCTCAACTGGTTCTCGTCTAAATAATCTCTTCTCAGGCCAGCGCCGCTGGCCTCAAAATTTCTTTCCTTATTTTTCAAACACATAACAAATAAATATATTACATATCGCTAACATACAGCGATTTTGTGATCTGCCTCGCCAATACTATTCATCATGTGTTGTTATATTGGTTATGCGTCATCTCATTATGAAAACAGCCTGACGGCATTCCACAACCCCTATACCGGGTCGTGCGGCCTCCTGCTGCCTTCATCCGGGCGACGCGCTCTGAATCCTACAACCCTGTTCAATACTAAAAAGGTAACGATATGGAAGGCCAGGAACTCCAACGCAAGCTCGGCTTCTGGGCCGTGCTGGCCATTTCCGTCGGAACGACCGTCGGTTCCGGTATTTTCGTTTCGGTTGGTGAAGTGGCGAAAGCGGCAGGCACGCCGTGGCTCACGGTGCTCGCTTTTGTGATTGGCGGTTTGATTGTGATCCCGCAGATGTGCGTTTACGCGGAGCTCTCTACCGCTTACCCCGAGAATGGCGCAGATTACGTGTATCTCAAAAATGCCGGCAGCCGCCCGCTGGCGTTTCTTTCCGGCTGGGCCAGCTTCTGGGCCAACGACGCGCCGTCGCTCTCCATTATGGCGCTCGCCATCGTCAGTAATTTCGGTTTTCTGGTGCCGCTCGATCCGCTCACCGGCAAGCTTGTCGCCACCGGGCTGATCCTCGCCTTTATGCTGCTGCACCTGCGCTCGGTGGAGGGCGGCGCCACATTCCAGACGCTGATTACCATCGCCAAAATCATTCCTTTCGCGATTGTGATTGGCATCGGCGTTTTCTGGCTGAAGGGCGATAACTTCACGGCGCCTGCCAGCAGCGCCACCACCAGCACGGCGGCAGGCATTATGGCGCTGCTGGCGGGCATCTCGGCCACCAGCTGGTCCTACACCGGTATGGCATCCATCTGCTACATGACCGGCGAAATCAAAAACCCCGGCAAAACCATGCCGCGGGCGCTGATTGGCTCCTGCCTGCTGGTGCTGGTGCTCTACTCGCTACTGGCGCTGGTTATCTCCGGGCTGATGCCGTTTGACAAGCTCGCCGCCTCCGAAACGCCGATTTCCGACGCGCTGACCTACATTCCGGCGCTCGGCAGCGTGGCGGGCGTGTTTGTCGCCATTACCGCCATGATCGTTATTCTGGGTTCGCTCTCCAGCTGCGTGATGTACCAGCCGCGCCTCGAATACGCGATGGCGAAAGACAATCTCTTTTTCAAATGTTTCGGCCACGTGCACCCGAAGTACAACACGCCGGATGTCTCCATCATTTTGCAGTGCGCGCTGGGCATTTTCTTCATCTTCGTGTCAGACCTCACCAGCCTGCTCGGCTATTTCACGCTGGTGATGTGCTTTAAAAACACGCTCACCTTCGGCTCCATCATCTGGTGTCGCAAACGAGAGGACTACAAACCGCTGTGGCGCACGCCGGCCTTCGGCCTGATGACCTTCGCCGCCATCGCGTCAAGCCTGATTCTGGTCGCTTCCACCTTCGTGTGGGCGCCGGTTCCCGGCCTTATCTGCGCCCTGATTGTTATTGCCACCGGCCTGCCCGCTTACGTCTTCTGGGAAAAGCGCAACCGCCGTCTGGCTCATGTTTCTTAACCCTGTCTGGAGAGTTGTTTCATGCTGAATATCGATAAAAGCACCGTGGATTTCCTGGTCACCGAAAATATGGTTCAGGAAGTGGAGAAGATTCTGGAGAAGGATGTGCCCCGCGTGCACGCCATCGTGGATGAGATGATCAACCGCGGCATCGACCGCATCTATTTCGTCGCCTGCGGCTCGCCGCTTAACGCGGCGCAGACGGCGAAGCACCTGGCGGACCGTTACTCGAGCCTTCAGGTTTACGCGCTTTCCGGCTGGGAGTTCTGCGACAACACGCCGCACCGCCTCGATGCGAAATGCGCGGTGATTGGCGTCTCCGACTATGGCAAAACCGAAGAAGTGATCAAAGCGCTGGCGCTGGGCGCCGCCTGCGGCGCGCTGACCGCCGCGTTCACCAAGCGCCCGGACAGCCCGATTGTACAGGCCGCCGAACATGTGGTGGCGTATGAAGCTGACTGCATCTGGGAAATCCACCTGCTGCTCTGCTACAGCGTGGTGCTGGAGATGATCACCCGCCAGGCGCCGCACGCCGAGATCGGCAAAATCAAAAACGACTTGCGCAAGCTGCCGCAGGCGCTGGGCCATCTGGTGCGCACCTGGGAAGACAAGGGTCGCCAGCTCGGCGAGCAGGCGTCGCAGTGGCCGATGATCTACACCGTCTCCGCGGGCCCGCTGCGTCCGCTTGGCTACAAAGAAGGGATCGTGACGCTGATGGAGTTCACCTGGACGCACGGTTCGGTGATTGAGAGCGGCGAATTCCGCCACGGGCCGCTGGAGATAGTCGAGCCGGGCGTGCCGTTCCTCTTCCTGCTTGGCAATGATGAGAGCCGCCACACCACCGAGCGCGCTATCCGCTTTGTGCGCGAGCGTACCGATAACGTCATCGTTATCGACTACGCGGAGATTTCCCAGGGGCTGCACCCGTGGCTCGCGCCGTTCCTGATGTTCGTGCCGATGGAGTGGCTCTGCTACTACCTCTCCATCTACAAAGACCACAACCCGGACGACCGTCGCTACTACGGCGGCATTGTCGAGTATTAATCCCCTGCCCGGCCTCTGCGGGGGGCCGGGACATTCATGCAAGGAGAAGGGTTATGAAAACGGGTATGTTTACCTGCGGGCATCAGCGACTGCCGCTGGAGCACGCCTTTCGCGACGCGCACGAACTGGGCTATGACGGGCTGGAGCTGTGGGGCGGCAGGCCGCACGCGTTTGCGCCGGATCTTAAAGCAGGCGGCATTCGCCAGGTGAAAGAACTGTCGCGCGTTTATCAGATGCCGATCATCGGCTACACGCCGGAAACCAACGGCTATCCCTATAACATGATGCTGGGCGACGAGCGGATGCGCCGCGAAAGCCTCGACATGATCAAGCTCGCCATGGAGATGGCCAAAGAGATGGACGCGGGCTTTACAATGATCTCCGCCGCCCACGCGGGCTACCTCACCGGGCCTGACGCTATCTGGCACCGCCTCGCCGATAACCTGCGCGAGCTGTGCGAGGTCGCCGAAGATATCGGCATCGACCTGCTGCTGGAGCCGCTCACGCCTTATGAATCCAACGTCGTGTGCAACGCTAACGACGTGTTGCGGGCGCTCTCAATGGTGCCGTCGCCGCGCCTCTACAGCATGGTGGACATCTGCGCGCCGTTTGTGCAGGGCGAGCCGGTGATGAGTTACTTCGACAAGCTCGGCGATAAGCTGCGCCATCTGCATATCGTCGACAGCGATGGCGCAAGCGACAGCCACTACATCCCCGGCGAAGGCAAAATGCCGCTGCGTGAGCTGATGCGCGACATCATCGATCGCGGCTACAACGGCTATTGCACTATTGAGCTGGTCACCATGTACATGAACGAGCCGCGGCTTTACGCCCGCCAGGCGCTGGCGCGCTTTCGCGACCTGCTGCCAGAGGAGGCGCTATGAAAAAACTGGCGACGGTCGGCGATAACTGCGTGGATATCTACCCGCAGCTTGGCAAGGCGTTTTCCGGCGGCAACGCGGTTAATGTGGCGGTTTACAGCACCCGCTACGGGATGCAACCCGCCTGCGTCAGTTGGGTGGGCGATGACGACTATGGCGACATGCTGAAGCAGGACCTGGCGCGCCACGGCATCGATATCTCGCATCTGCGCACCAGACCGGGCGTCACGGCGCAGACCCAGGTGGAGCTTAGCCATAATGACCGCATTCTTGGCGACTACACCGAGGGCGTGATGGCGGACTTTATGGTCAGCGACGAGGATCTGCGCTGGCTGATGGGGTTCGATATCATTCACTCCGCCATCTGGGGCCATGCCGACGCTGTCTTTCCGGCGCTCCACGCCGCCGGGAAAACCCTGTCGTTTGATTTTGCCGACAAATGGGAAAGCCCGCTGTGGCGCACGCTGCCGGCGCATCTCGATTATGCGTTTGCCTCCGCGCACGATGAGACGCCCTGGCTGCGCGACCGCCTGCAAACGGTGGTGGAATGCGGCGCAGGCGTCGCCGTCGCCACGCTCGGCGAGAACGGCAGCCTGGCGTGGGATGGCGCGCGGTTCTGGCGCATGCCGCCGGAGCAGGTCGAGGTAGTTGATACCATGGGCGCCGGGGATTCATACATCGCCGGTTTCCTCTGCGCTATCGCCGCCGGACTGCCGCTGGTCGATGCGATGAAACAGGGTACGCAGTGCGCGGCGAGAACACTCGGCTATCACGGCGCCTGGTAAGGTCTGCGTTGGCGTGACGCAACTCACGCCAACGCCCTGTCACTCCTCAATAAACGCTCTTATAATCATCCCCACGTTTTCTACAACTTCAGGGTCGATACATGCCAGCTACGGAGCGCTACTCTCATCAACTCCTTTATGCCACCGTCCGCCAGCGTCTGCTTGATGATATCGGGCATGGCGTGTACCAGCCCGGGCAGCAGATCCCCACTGAAAGCGAGTTGTGTACGCTCTACAACGTCAGCCGCATCACCATTCGCAAGGCGATTAGCGATCTGGTGAAAGATGGCGTCCTGATCCGCTGGCAGGGTAAAGGCACGTTTGTGCAGAGTAAGAAAGTAGAAAACGCCCTGCTGACCGTGAGCGGCTTTACCGATTTCGGCGTATCGCAGGGCAAACCCACCAAAGAAGAAGTGATTGAACAGGCGCGCGTCAGCGCCGATCCGTTCTGCGAACGCCTGAATATTCCGGGCGGCGGCGAGATATTCCTGCTGCGCCGGGTGATGTATCTCGATGGCGAACCGCTGTTTATCGATGCCTCGTGGATCCCGCTCTCCCGCTACCCGCAGTTTGACGAGATCTACAGCGCAGGCGCATCGACCTATCAGCTGTTTCAGGAGCGCTTCGATACGCAGGTGGTGAGCGATAAAAAAACCATCGATATTTTTACCGCCACCAAAGCCGAGGCGCAGTGGCTGAAATGCGAACTGGGCGAGCCGCTGTTTCGCATCAGCAAAATCGCGTACGACCAGCATCAAAAACCCGTACACTATTCCGAGTTGTTCTGCCGCGCTAACCGCGTCACTTTGACCATCGACAACCAGCGGCGCTGAACGACAGCGCCCGCGCGGTTTTTCCTGTCCTGCAAGTCCTGTTACTGACGTTGACTTCCCCTGCCTGAAATCGCATAAAGTCGTCCCGTTATGAAGCGTCGAAAAAGACATTCATATCAATCACTCAGGATATTTAATTAATAGGGATGCACAATGAAACACGTCATAAAACTCGCGATGCTGGCCGCCGTACTCTCCTCACTGACCGCCTGTACCGGTCATATCGAAAATAAAAATAAAACCTGCAGCTACGACTATCTGCTTCACCCGGCGATTTCGATTTCGAAAATAATTGGCGGCTGCGGTCCGGCGGCGGAGCAGTAATGCGCCTGCGCTAAGCAATAAAAAACCACCTCCTGAGAGGTGGTTTCAACGCGATACGTAAAACCGGGCTTACCCGGTTTTTTATTACGGCTGCGCTACAAAACCGATGGCTTCATACACGTTCTTCAGCGTTTCGCCAGCGTGCGCGCGGGCTTTTTCGGCCCCTTCTTTCATCACGCTTTGCAGGAAGGCTTCGTCGTTGCGATAACGGTGATAGCGCTCCTGAAGCTCGGTGAGCATGCCGGAGACGGCATCCGCCACTTCGCCTTTCAGGTGACCATACATTTTGCCTTCGAAATGCTGCTCCAGTTCCGGGATGCTCTGACCGGTCACGGCGGAAAGGATATCCAGCAGGTTAGAGACGCCCGCTTTGTTCGCCACGTCGTAGCGCACCACCGGCGGCTCGTCGGAATCGGTTACCGCGCGTTTGATTTTCTTCACGACGGATTTCGGATCTTCCAGCAGGCCGATAACGTTATTGCGGTTGTCATCCGACTTGGACATCTTTTTGGTCGGCTCCAGCAGTGACATCACGCGCGCGCCCGATTTCGGGATGAACGGCTCCGGCACGCGGAAAATGTCGCCGTAGATGGCGTTGAAGCGCTGCGCGATATCGCGGCTCAGCTCCAGGTGCTGTTTCTGATCTTCGCCCACCGGCACCAGGTTGGTCTGGTACAGCAGGATATCCGCCGCCATCAGCACCGGGTAATCAAACAGGCCGGCGTTGATGTTTTCCGCATAGCGCGCGGATTTATCTTTGAACTGCGTCATGCGGCTCAGTTCGCCGAAATAGGTGTAGCAGTTCAGCGCCCAACCCAGTTGCGCGTGCTCCGGCACGTGAGACTGAACGAAGATGGTGCTCTTTTTCGGGTCGATGCCGCAGGCGAGGTAAAGCGCCAGCGTATCCAGCGTGGCTTTGCGCAGCGCAGCCGGGTCCTGACGCACAGTGATGGCATGCTGATCCACGATGCAGTAGATGCAGTGGTAGTCGTCCTGCATGTTAACCCACTGACGCAGCGCACCCATGTAGTTACCGATGGTCAGTTCTCCGGATGGCTGCGCGCCACTAAAAACGATGGGCTTACTCATTTTTCAATTCCTGATTGTCACTGTGGGGGAGCCCGAACGCGGGCAGTAAGTCGCGGAAATGGTCAAAGACGAAATCCGGGTTGCTTAACGTTATCGCTTCGCCGTAGTTATAGCCATAGCTCAGACCGACGCTTGCGCAACCCGCGGCCTGCGCCGCCTGAATATCATTGCGTGAATCGCCCACGAAGAGCAACTCCTGCGCCGTAACCCGCAACGCGTCCATAACCTTCAGAAGCGGTTCCGGATGCGGTTTTTTATTCTGCACATCATCGCCGCCGATAATAATGCTGAAATAGTCTGCGATACCGAGCGATTCCAGCATGGGCGCTACGAACGGCGTCGGCTTATTGGTCACCAGCCCCAGCGCGAGCCCATGACGGCGCAGCGCGTCGAGCGTCTGCGCTACCTCCGGGAACAGCGCGCTACCGGCCTCGACAGCCTCGCCATAATAGCGGTCAAACAGACGGCGCATCATGCGGCGCTGTTCTTCTTCCGGAATGCCGTCGGTTTCCACAGGCTTGCCCGCGGCGG
The DNA here is from genome assembly GCA_000027065.2 of Cronobacter turicensis z3032. Classification (NCBI taxonomy): domain Bacteria; kingdom Pseudomonadati; phylum Pseudomonadota; class Gammaproteobacteria; order Enterobacterales; family Enterobacteriaceae; genus Cronobacter; species Cronobacter turicensis. The sequence goes on from FN543093.2 coordinate 4,039,640, forward strand.
CGCGAAGCGCAGCTTTCTCCTGACGCGCCCAGCTCAGCGCGCGCTCAACAAGCACATCGGCGCCGTTGCCAATCCAGGTAATAACCCGCGCGTCGCCCGCGGTCGGCAGTTCCAGCGCATAAAGCGCGTTATCCACGGCGTATGTCAGCCCTGGCGCGCTGTCCACCAGCGTGCCGTCGAGATCGAAGGCGACGGCGCGGATCGTTTGCAGCTTATCCATGAGAAACCTTCGCCAGCTCGCTACGCATATCGTTGATGACGTTCTGGTAATCCGGCTCGTTGAAGATAGCGGAGCCCGCGACAAACATGTCGGCGCCCGCCGCGGCGATAGCGCCGATATTGCTGACCTTCACGCCGCCGTCCACTTCCAGCCGGATGTCGCGCCCGGAGGCGTCGATGCGCTGACGCACTTCTTTGAGCTTCTCCAGCGTCTGCGGAATAAACGACTGACCGCCGAAGCCGGGGTTGACTGACATCAGCAGAATAACGTCCAGTTTATCCATCACATAGTCGAGATAGCTCAGCGGCGTCGCCGGGTTAAAGACCAGGCCCGCTTTGCAGCCGTGCTCTTTGATCAGTTGCAGCGAACGGTCGATATGCTCGGAGGCTTCCGGGTGGAATGTAATGATGCTGGCGCCCGCGTCGGCGAAATCGGGGATCAGGCGATCCACGGGTTTCACCATCAGATGCACGTCGATCGGCGCGGTAATGCCGTAATCGCGCAGCGCCTTCAGCACCATCGGCCCGATGGTGAGGTTGGGCACATAATGGTTATCCATAACATCGAAATGGACGACGTCGGCACCGGCGGCCAGCACCCGGGCGGTGTCTTCACCCAGCCGGGCAAAGTCGGCCGACAGAATCGAGGGGGCAATCAAATACTGTTTCATCCGCTTCTCCATTAAGTCTTGTGTGTATGGCGGACGGAACTCACTCAGGCTTCGTAAAGCGCCAGCAGTTCGTCCACCTTTCTGCGCGTGCCGCCATTGCTGCTGATGCTGCGTCTTACCCGCACCTTATGCAGCTTCGCCTGCTGATACCACTGGCGGGTCAGCTCGGTATCGTGGTTAGAGATGAGCACCGGAATGCGCTGGGTTTGCAGCCCTTCCGCCAGTTGCGCCAGATGCTGCTGCTGTTCGAGATTAAAGCTGTTCGTATGATAAGCCGTAAAATTCGCGGTGGCGGAAAGCGGCGCGTAAGGCGGATCGCAATAGACCACCGCGCTGTTTTCCTGCTGCGCCCGCGCCATGCTGGCGTCATAGGATTCGCAGATAAACAGCGCGTTCTGGGCGCGCTCCGCAAAATGATACAGCTCCGTCTCCGGGAAATAGGGCTTTTTATAGCGACCAAACGGCACGTTGAACTCGCCGCGCAAATTGTAGCGGCACAGCCCGTTGTAACCGTGGCGGTTGAGATACAGGAAGAGCAGCGCCCGGCGGAACTCATCCCGACTCTGATTAAACTCTTCGCGTAACTGATAATACACCTCGGCCTGATTATGCTCGGCGGTAAACAGCAGACGCGCTTCGCTGACATAATCGTCAGTTTTATCTTTCACCGTGGTGTAGAGGCTTATCAGATCGCTATTGATGTCTGATAACACATAGCGCGAATAGTCGGTGTTAAGAAAAACCGACCCCGCGCCGACGAAGGGCTCGATAAGACACTCCCCTTCAGGGAGATGACGTTTGATCTCTTCGAGCAGGGGGTATTTCCCCCCTGCCCATTTAAGAAAAGCGCGATATTTTTTCATGCTGCCTGATTAATTCATACCTTCCCACGCTGTGGAGGAGGCTCCGACAGCATACTGCGCTTTACTCATTACTTCAGATCGGCCTGGACCTGGTGAATCGGCTTAGCCCACGGGTTTTTCGCCTGCACGTCGGCTGGCAGCGAAGAGACGGCGCGTTTCGCTTCCTCTTTCGAGCCATAAACGCCGCTCACCAGCACATACCACGGCTGACCGTTACGGGTCGTCTGGTATACCACGAAGTTTTTCAGATTCTCTTTCTTCGCCCACGCGTTCAGATTGTTGTAGTTCGAAGAACTGCTCAGCTGAAGCGTATAGTGGCTGCCCGGCGCGGATTTCAGCGCGCCGACGTTACCGGCACTCGCCCCACCCGCCGGAGCGGAAGGCTGGCTCGCCGCAGGCGCGCTTTTCGGCGCTTCCGTGGTGGTCGCAGGCGCTTTCACCGGCGCAGAGGCGGTACCGGTCGCCGGTTCGCTGCGCTTCGGCGTGCTGGCCGGTTTCTGTTCGGTGGTTGCGGTTTTCGCTGGCGCCTGCTGCGGTTTGCTCTGGGTGGTCTGCGCTTTACGCGGTTCAGACTCAATCACCATTTGCTTACGCTCAGGGCGCGAAGGTGTGGTTGCGGCGTTATGACGCGCAGGCTTCTCGCTTTGCGCGGCGTCACGCGACGGCTGCGGCGCGGCGGCGTTGCCATTAACCGGCGCAACGGTCGCGGGCTCGGTCGGCAGCGTAGAGCCGGACACCGCGTTATCAATCTGGCCCTGCTGCTGCGTCAGCGCATTGTTCAGATCGCCCGGGACTTCGACACGCTGCTGGCCTTCCGGCGCAGACTGCGCCCCAGCCTGAGTCGGGGTCGAAGAAACCGGCGGCAGAGAGATATCCTGCGGCGCGTTGCTGGTGTTCTGATTCGCGGCAGAGGTGTTGCCCGGCTGCGGCTGCGCGCCGTTAGCCTGGTCTGACGGGCTGCCGGCGTTACCCGCGAGATCGATATTCTTCTCGGCGTTTTGCGCCTGCGCATCGTCGGTTTTCGTGGTGTCCGGGCCTTTCAGCGCTGAACCGATGCCGATAATCAGCAGCACCAGCACAAAAATACCGAGCGCCATCATCAGATGCTGGCGAGAAATGGGCCCTTTCGGCGGCGCTTTTTTACGCTTGCGCGGGCGGCGTTCCTGCACGTCTTCCTCATCCGGCAGCGATTCATCCGCTTCGTAAGTCTCTTGCGTCTGCTCGCGACGCGAGCGCGACGGACGACGATCGTCTGCATCCAGATCAACGTCATCAATGTTGATTTGCGGTTCGTTATCAAACTCAGCAGATTTACGAGAACGACCAGTACGACGATCGCTGGGATCGGGTTTCAGCTCGTCTTCTGGTTTGAATTCATCCATTTAACACCCCACTCGAAGGCTCATTGCGGCCTGCGCCACGCTATTGCCCGATAGTAAAAACGCCATTACTGGCGAACAGTACTTTTCATTCACGCCTGCTGACAGTCAGCAATCGCGCTTAATACCAGATCGTGCGGCACTCCGCCGCGCACTTCACTCTTCCCGATAGCCAGCGGCAGCACTAAGCGCAGCTCGCCAGCCAGAACTTTTTTATCGCGCATCATGTGCGGCAGATACGCCTGCGGCGCCATAGACGCAGGGCCGGTGACCGGCAGACCTGCGCGCCTGAGCAGCGTGATAATGCGCTCGACATCCTGCGTCGCAAACTGGCCGAGACGCTCTGCGGCGCGCGCCGCCATGACCATGCCCGCGGATACCGCTTCGCCATGCAGCCAGTTGCCGTAACCCATTTCCGCTTCGATCGCGTGCCCAAAAGTATGGCCCAGGTTCAGCAATGCGCGCATGCCGCTTTCGCGCTCGTCCGCCGCGACGACATCGGCTTTGATCTCGCAACAGCGGCGAATGCAGTACGCCATCGCCGCGCCGTCGAGAGCCAGCAGCGCGTCGATGTTCTCTTCCAGCCAGTGGAAGAAATCGCGGTCAAGGATGATGCCATATTTGATAACTTCCGCGAGCCCGGAGGCGAGCTCACGCGCAGGCAGGGTTTGTAGACAGTCGAGATCGACCACCACTGAGGCGGGCTGCCAGAAGGCGCCTATCATGTTTTTGCCAAGCGGATGGTTAACGGCCGTTTTGCCGCCAACGGAGGAATCGACCTGAGAAAGCAACGTGGTCGGCACCTGGATGAAGCGCACGCCGCGCTGATAGCACGCCGCGGCAAAGCCAGTGAGATCGCCGATGACGCCGCCGCCCAGCGCGATAAGCGTGGTATCGCGGCCATGCGGTTTTTCCAGCAGCGCGCTGAATACGGTTTCCAGCACGGCCAGGCTTTTATACTGCTCGCCGTCGGGCAAAATCACCTGGTCAACCTTCACGCCAGCCTGTTCCAGCGCAGAGCGGACTTTGTCCAGCCACAGCGGCGCCAGCGTTTCATTGGTGACCAACATGGTCTGGTCACCCGCACGCAAAGGCCAAAAGGAAGCCGGATCGTTGAACAATCCGGCTGCGATGGTGATAGGGTAACTACGTTCCCCGAGAGTAACCGTTAACCTCTCCATGACGTTCAGTAACCTTCTGTGCTTTACCCGCAGGTGAGTAAGGATTCGCCGGAATTAGTTATTTTCCAGCATATGGATAATCTGGTTAGCCACAACTTTTGCGCTCTGATCGTCAGTACGGATGGTGACGTCGGCAATCTCTTCGTACAGCGGATTACGCTCATTGGCGAGCGCTTCGAGTACTTCACGCGGCGGCGTATCAACCTGCAACAGCGGACGTTTTTTATCGCGCTGAGTACGGGCGAGCTGCTTTTCGATAGTGGTTTCCAGATAGACCACCACGCCACGCGCGGAGAGACGATTGCGGGTTTCGCGGGATTTGACAGAGCCACCGCCGGTCGCCAGTACAATACCCTGTTTTTCCGTCAGCTCATTGATGACTTTTTCTTCGCGATCACGGAAACCTTCTTCGCCTTCTACATCGAAGACCCAGCCGACATCAGCCCCGGTACGTTTTTCGATCTCTTGATCGGAGTCGTAAAATTCCATGTTGAGCTGTTGTGCTAACTGACGCCCAATAGTGCTTTTGCCAGCACCCATAGGCCCAACCAGAAAGATATTGCGTTTCTCTGCCATTTTTTCGGTACTACTAAGACAATTCGTTGATGATAAACCCGCGAGCAAATAACCCTGAGCTGCGGGAAATGAACTGAAACCTCTTAAGCGATAGTGCGAGAGTCAGATCAAAAATTATCTCAACACTCAAGGTAGTTTGGCAACCGAATAAATCACCGCGTCTGACGCACAGGAGTGAAAAACAATAACGGGCGCACCGCCTTTGACCGACTCTCAAATCGGTACTCCTTGTATGCTAATTCCAACTCTGCGTCAAACATCCGGCGACGATTATGGCTAAAAACTCCTGTGCGATCAGGCGCCGTTGATGATGCGCGGCGTAATAAACACCACCAGTTCACGCTTTTCTTTATCTTTACCGTCGTGGCGAAACAGGCTCCCTAAGAGCGGAATATTTCCCAATACCGGCACCTGTTCATTCCCCGTTTTATTTTTTTGCTGGAAGATCCCGCCGAGCGCCAGCGTCTCGCCGTCTTTAACCTCAACCTGCGTTTCAATCTCTTGTTTATCAATGGCTAACACTTCACCATCGGCCTGTTGCAGCGCCTGACCCGGCATATTCTGGCTGATACGCAGCTTCAGCCGGATACGTCCGCCCTGGCCGATCGTGGGCGTCACTTCCATCCCCAGCACCGCCTCTTTAAACTCCACCGACGTCGCCCCGCTTTCGCCGCTCGACACCTGATACGGAATTTCACTGCCCTGCTTAATGCTGGCAGGCTGCTGATGCGCGGCCAGCAGACGAGGGCTGGCGATAATTTCCACTTTCTGTTTTTGCTCCAGCGCCGAAAGCTCGAACTCCAGCATGCGCCCGTCGATACGGCCGATATTAAAGCCAAGCCGCGTGGTGGCGTTCGCCACCGCCAGATCTGCCGAGACTGTGGTGGGGTGATAGAGCTTCGTGGCGCCTTCGGCATCCGCGGTGCTCCATTTGACGCCGAGCTCGCGCAGGCTCTGCTGGTTGATGGTAACGATATGGGCGGCCAGCTCCACCTGGCCTACCGGAATATCCATTTTCGCGACCCACTCCTGCACCTGACGCAACGCGCTTGCGGTATCGCGTATCAACAACCGGTTGGTACGCTTATCCACCGTGATGCTGCCGCGCGGCGTCATCAGTTTATCGCCGAGCGCCGCCAGCCCGGCGGCAAGCTCCGTGGCTTCGGCATAGCGCAGCGTGACGGTCTCGCTCGCCAGCGGCAGGCTACGCTCTTGCTGCTGGCGCGCCGCTTCGCGCTGGGCCTGCGTTTGCTGCTCCCAGGTTTCCGGGTAGACTCGCAAAATATTGCTCTCTTTGCGCCAGCGTAGCCGCGCGCTCTCCGTGACCATCTGAAACGCCTGCTGCCAGGGCACGTTCTGCAAGTGCAGCGAGACCACACCCTCCACGCCGGGCGCTATGACCAGATTTAACTGTTCGCTCTCAGCCAGCGCCTGTAACAGCTGGACGACCGGCGTTTCATCCGCCACCAGTGAGACGCCCGGGCTCGCGGGCGCGGCGCAGACGGTTGTCGCTGCGAGTAATAATAAAGGAAGGGATTTCCTTATCATGATGCGCATCCTTAAGTGTCCATACCAGAACCGAAGGGCGACACCCTTCGCCACTTTTTAACGTCACCTTACCGGCTTCGACACCGGTGAGCTGCCAGCCTGTCGGGAGCGTCGCGCCAGGGCTGACACGCAGCCACGTTTTCTCCGGCGTCTGCAACAGCACCCGCACCGACTCGCCCTTTTTCACCATGCCGCCATAGCGCCAGAGATCCGCCTGATGCAGTTGGCAGCGCGCCTGCGGCGGCGCAAAAGGATCGCCCTCGCCCCAGACCGGGAAACACGCCAGCATTAGCCATACCCATAGCGCGCTACTTCTCATGAGCGCGCCCCAGTTGTAGCGTCAGACGCAGGCTCTGTTCGTCCTCCCTGCGCAGCGTAAACCCGAGCGGCAGCATGTCGCTCTGCGCGAGCCCGTCAAAAATGGCTGGTACATGCTGCCAGGCTAACGCCAGCTCCAGCTCGCCCGTATCGCCCTGCGGTTGCCAGCGGATAAGGTGCCCGTCAGGGCCAGGGTTTAGCGCAAGCGGCGAAAACGGCTTCAGGGCGAGCTGCGCTTCCAGCGCGGCGACAGCTTCTCGCCGATCGGGTTGGGCGGCCTGTAGTCGCTGAAGCGTTTGTCGTTCGGCGCTGCGTTGCTCAAACTGCACTTCTGACTGGTGAACAGCCTGGCAGAGCGGCGCCAGCCACGCATAAGTGGCGCCAGTAAGCGCCGCCAGCCAGCCCAGGGCGCACGCCACGCGCAGCAACAGCGGGCCGGTAAGCCAGCGATCAATGAGAAGTCGCATCGGCAGGCTCCTTCTGCAATGAGAGGCTAAAGCGCCAGTAGCCCTCCGCCTCCCGGCGCGTTTCACCCGGCGTTACCCGCGTAAAAGGCGCAAGCCCGCGCAGATTTTCCTCAAAAAGACGGAGCGCCTGCGGTTCATAGGCATTGCCGGTGAGCTCCAGACGATCGTCATGAAAACGCAGCGTGGTGAGCCAGAGCGATGCCGGCAGGGCATCGGCGAGTGTGAGCAGGCGTTGCCGCCACGCCGCGACGTCCTGACGGGCGCTTTCACGCCGCTGCCAGCGCGCGCGTAAGGCCTCATACTCTGTCCCGGCGCGCTGCGCCTGTTGCAGTTGTGTTTTTTGCTCCGTCACGACGAGGAGCAGAGCGTCAAGCTGCTGCTGTCGCGCGCGCTGCTGATGCCCAATGACGTAGTGACCGGCCACAGCCACCAGCGCCGCCGCAAGCGTCACGAGAAGAAAAAAGCCGCCCCAGCGCATCAGCCGCGTGCGCCGCCTTACGTGTCGCCACGGTAAGAGGTTAACGTGCCGCCTCATCACGCCGCTCCCAGCGCCAGCCCAATGGCGACGGCGAAGCGTCCACGCTCATCCGGCAAGGGCGGGCAAGGCCATGTGATGGCCTGCCAGGGATCAAACCTCTGCCAGTCGCCCTCCTCCCGGATTGCGCCGCACAGGGTTATCTCCTGCGCCGGCACGTTAAGCTGCACGCCAAGCGACAATAAGCCCTCCGCGCCTGGCGTCGCGCACACGCCCCAGCGATCGCGGGTCGCCCACAGCCACTGCGCGCCCGCCTGCGCCACGATGACCTTGCAGGTGTTATCAACATACGGAAAGAAGCAGGCCAGCGCGCTCGCGTCAGGCGTCAGCGCGGCGGGCGTGAAACGCAGCGCGCGGGCGCAGGCCGTCAGTTCCGCCACCTCCACAGCGCGCGCGGCGGTTACGGCATAGCCCTCCTGGCTCTCGGTATAATCAAACGCCAGCGCGTCGGGCGGCAGAGAGAGCTGGCGTGCCGCGACGGCGCCAAGCCAGGCTTCGCATTCCGGTTCGCATAACGCGGTAACGGGCCGGGGAAGCTCGCGCTGTAGCGTGCGCTGCGCCGGAAATCCGAGCCGGATGGAGGAATAACGCGGCAGCTGCGCGCGCCACGGCGTTAGTGCTTCGATTAACGCCTGACGGCGCTGTTCGTCGTCATGATAAGGCGCCAGCGGAAGCGCCCACCAGCGCTGCTGACGCCAGCCGCCTCGCTTAGGCGTTAACGCCACGGAAATGACTATATCTGGTTGAATATGAAGGCCTATCTGCCATTGCGCGCCGATCATTTTTGACGTTCTCCCTGTCCCGCAAAATGAAAATGCAATATCAATGCTTCTGGCTTGCCTTTATACTACCGCGCGGTTGTTTATAAACTGCCCAACAGAAACTAAATGGGAAATCCTCGGTGAAGTTCGTAAAGTATTTATTCTTCCTTGCAGTCTTTTGCATTCTGCTGGGAGCCGGCTCGATATACGGTCTGTATAAATTTATTGAGCCGCAGTTGCCTGATGTCGCCACGCTGAAAGATGTGCGGTTGCAGATCCCTATGCAGATCTACAGCGCCGATGGCGAACTGATCGCACAGTACGGCGAAAAGCGCCGCATTCCGCTGACGCTCAATCAGATCCCGCCAGAAATGGTGAAGGCGTTTATCGCCACGGAAGACAGCCGCTTCTACGATCACCACGGCGTCGATCCTATCGGGATTTTCCGCGCCGCAAGCGTCGCGCTGTTCTCTGGTCACGCTTCGCAGGGCGCGAGCACCATTACGCAGCAGCTGGCGCGTAACTTCTTCTTAAGCCCGGAACGCACCCTGATGCGTAAAATCAAGGAGGCCTTTCTCGCGGTGCGTATTGAGCAACTGCTGACGAAAGATGAGATCCTTGAGCTTTACCTGAACAAGATTTACCTCGGCTATCGCGCCTATGGCGTGGGCGCGGCCGCGCAGGTCTATTTCGGCAAAACGGTGGATCAGCTCTCCTTAAGTGAAATCGCCGTGATCGCCGGTCTGCCGAAAGCGCCCTCGACGTTCAACCCGCTCTACTCGCTTGAGCGCGCCACCGCGCGCCGCAATGTCGTGCTCTCACGTATGCTGAGCGAAGGCTATATCAGCCAGTCGCAGTATGACGATGCCCGCAGCGAAGCCATTGACGCCAATTATCACGCGCCGGAAATCGCGTTTTCCGCGCCGTACCTGACGGAAATGGTGCGTCAGGAGATGATTAGCCGTTACGGCGAGAACGCCTATGAAGACGGTTATAAGGTCTACACCACGATCACCCGCCGCATTCAGCAGGCCGCGCAGAAAGCGGTTCGCGATAATGTGATGGACTACGACATGCGCCACGGCTACCGCGGCCCGTCTAACGTGCTGTGGCGCGTGGGCGAGATGGCGTGGGACAGCAAGAAAATCACCGATTCGCTGAAAAACCTGCCGACCTACGGGCCGCTACTGCCTGCCGTCGTCACCTCGGCAAATACGGACGAAGCCACAGCCCTGCTGGCGGACAGCTCGTCGGTGTCGCTGAAGATGGACGGCGTGCGCTGGGCGCGCCCTTACCGTTCCGATACCGCGCAGGGCCCGACGCCGCGCCGCGTGACAGACGTGTTGCAGGCCGGCCAGCAGATTTGGGTGCGCAAGGTGGATGACAGCTGGTGGCTCGCTCAGGTGCCGGATGTGAACTCGGCGCTGGTCTCTATCAACCCGAAAGATGGCTCGGTCCTGGCGCTGGTAGGTGGTTTTGATTTCAACCAGAGCAAATTTAACCGCGCGACTCAGGCGCTGCGCCAGGTCGGCTCAAACATTAAGCCATTCCTGTATACGGCCGCGATGGACAAAGGCCTGACGCTGGCAAGCATTCTGAACGACGTGCCGATTTCCCGCTGGGATGCGGGCGCGGGCTCCGACTGGCGGCCAAAAAACTCTCCGCCGGAATATGCCGGGCCGATTCGTCTGCGCCAGGGCCTGGGCCAGTCTAAGAACGTGGTGATGGTTCGCGCCATGCGCGCCATGGGCGTCGACTACGCGGCGGAATATCTGCAGCGTTTCGGCTTCCCGGCGCAGAATATCGTGCATACCGAATCGCTCGCGCTGGGCTCCGCCTCCTTTACGCCGTTGCAAGTGGCGCGCGGCTACGCGGTGATGGCGAACGGCGGCTTCCTGGTCGACCCGTGGTTTATCAGCAAAATCACCAACGACCAGGGCGAACCGCTGTTTGAGGCGAAACCGAAAATCGCTTGCCCGGATTGCGATATTCCGGTGATTTACGGCGAAACGCCGAAGTCAGACGTGCTGGAAAATAAAGACGTGGAAAACGTCGCCACCTCCGCTGAACAGCAGAACGCCCCGGTGCCGATGCCGCAGCTTGAACAGGCAAACCGCGATCTGGTCGCGCAAAGCCCGGCGCCGCAATATGCGCCGCACGTGATCAGCACGCCGCTGTCGTTTTTGATTAAAAGCGCGCTGAACAGCAATATCTTCGGCGAGCCGGGCTGGCAGGGCACGGGCTGGCGCGCCGGACGCGATCTCCAGCGCCGCGATATCGGCGGTAAAACCGGGACGACCAACAGCTCGAAAGATGCCTGGTTCTCCGGTTACGGTCCGGGTGTGGTGACATCGGTCTGGATAGGCTTTGACGATCATCGCCGCGATCTCGGCCGCACCACGGCCTCGGGCGCGATTAAAGATCAGATCTCCGGCTATGAGGGCGGCGCGAAAAGCGCGCAGCCTGCATGGGATGCGTACATGAAAGCCGCGCTGGAAGGCGTGCCGGAAGAGCCGTTAACCCCGCCGCCTGGCATCGTGACGGTCAACATCGACCGCAGCACCGGCCAGCTCGCGAACGGCGGCAACAGTCGTCAGGAGTTCTTTATCGAAGGCACGCAACCGACCCAACAGGCGGTGCATGAAGTCGGTACAACGATTATCGATAACGGGGAAACCCACGAGCTGTTCTGATAAAACACAAAACGCCCCATCATGGGGCGTTTTTTTATCCGTTGAGCGGGTTGAAACGCCCTTTACCGGGCGTTTTCTTTGGCTACAGCCTGCCGTGCATCTTCAGCCATTCTCGCACTAAAAACAGCGCGCTGACGTTGCGGGCCTCGCTAAAATCGGGGTCTTCCAGCAGATCCATCATATGCGCGAGCGGCCAGCGCTCCTGAACCAGCGGCTCCGGCTCGTCGCCCTGCAACGTTTCCGGGTAGAGACCTTCCGCCACCAGAATATTCATTTTGCTGGAGAAATAAGACGGCGCCATGGTGAGTTTTTTCAGGAACGTCAGTTGCTTTGCGCCAAAGCCGACTTCTTCTTTGAGCTCGCGGTTCGCGGCTTCGTAAATATTCTCACCCGGATCGATAAGTCCCTTGGAAAAGCCCAGCTCATAGGATTCGGTGCCGACGGCATATTCACGGATTAAGACCAGATGATCGTCAATAATCGGCACGATCATGACCGCCTCGCGTTCGGAAGGCCGCATGCGCTCATAGACGCGTTGCTCGCCGTTGCTGAAGGCCAGACTCACCTGCTCGACGCTAAAAAGACGCGAACGGGCGACCGTTTCGATATGTAAAATAGTGGGTTTTTGCAGGGGTTTACTCATTTTAACCGGCCACCGGGTGACAATATCTCTTCTCATTGTGCGACACACCGCACGGTTCGGGCAATGTGAATCGTTTTTTATTTACATTCCCGCAACGTTACGCGCACGTAAAACCCAAATACCCATTTATGTCAAGAGGTTGAATTTAAAATAAGAATTTGCTGATATTTCCACGCTTCTCGCTTTGCTAACATTGATTTACTGCTGGTATGCCTCAAATAATTTCACTCAAATTGAACCCATACCTGTCGATTTTTGTTCATTGTTCTGCCTTAATGTTGCATAGGCAATACTTGTTTACATTTGCATCGAGTACCGTGATTTGATGGGGAAAGCATGAGCACCTTGTTGATTTTAGTCGCTGCTATGCTGGCCTGCATCGTCATTGCAGGTTGGTGGATAAAGCGCAAAATTCGCCCCCGTCATCCCCGTTTACCCGCCCAGGTTTTTGCTGGCGCCACGACCCGTAAACTCAGCAGTGAAGAGCGTAGCGCCATCGAAAGCTATCTGGAAACGCTCTCTCGTTTTCAGGATTCGCCGACGCCGACCGGCGCGATTAAGCCGCCAGTCCGGTTAACGCTGACGCCGCAAAGCAGCACTGTCTACTGTATCCGTCGGGCCATTACCCGCTACGGCCTCTCATCGGACGATCCGAACAAATGGCGCTACTACCTGGATTCGGTCGAAGTGCATCTGCCGCCTTTCTGCGAGCAATACATCACGGACGATAACAGCGTCGAGCTTATCCGCACCGGAACGTTGCCGCTGGTTATTTCGCTAAATGGCCATTCGATCCAGGAACACGTGCATGAAGCGCGCGGCTACGTGCTGGAAGGCCCGGCGTCGGGCCTGGCGTCCATCCGCGGCGAAGAAAGCGAACAGATTGAGCTGCTGAATATTCGTCAGGAGACGCAGGAAGAGCACTTGCTTGGGCGCCCGGACGGGCTGCGCGAAGCGCTGTTGATTTGCGCCGCGTTTGTGCTCTTTTTCCTCTGCCTCGTGACGCCGCCGATGATGCTGCCCTGGCTTGCGGGCGGCGCGATTTTACTGCTGGGCGCGGGCCTGTGGGGGCTGTATGCGCCGCCAGCGAAAACGGCGCTGCGCGAAATACACTGTTTGCGCGGCACGCCCAAACGCTGGGGCCTGTTTGGCGAAACCAATCAGGAACAGCTCAATAATATTTCGCTCGGCATTATCGACCTTATCTATCCGCCGCACTGGCAACCGTTTATCGCGCATGATTTAGGCCAGAAAACGGATATCGATATTTATATGGACAGACATGTGGTGCGCCAGGGGCGTTTCCTGTCGCTGCATGATGAAGTGAAACATTTCCCGCTTCAGCACTGGCTGCGCAGCGCGGTCATCGGCGCAGGCGCGCTGCTGGTACTGCTGCTCCTGACCATCTGGGTGCCGCTCGATATGCCGTTTAAGCTGACGATCTCCTGGCTTAAAGGCGCGCAAACGGTCGAAGCGACCAGCGTCGCGCAGCTTGAAGAAGCGGGTTTGCGCGTTGGCGACACGCTGCGTATCAACGGCACGGGCATGTGTAATATCCATCTGCCGGGGCGTTACACCACGCGCCAGAACTACCCGTTTATGCCGTTCGACTGCTCGCAAATTCTCTGGAATAACGCAAGCCCCCTGCCCCTGCCGGAATCCGATACGGTAACCAAAGCGACGGCGCTGGCAGATGCGGTTAACCGCCAGCTGCATCCGCAGGAAGGTGACACCAAAATCAACCCGCAACTGGCGTCGGCTATCCAAAAATCGGGCATGGTGCTGCTGGATGATTTCGCGGAGATCGTGCTGAAAACCGAAGCGCTGTGTACCGGCGAAGAAGAGTGCGTGAGACTGAAAAACGCGCTGGTGAACCTCGGCAATACCAAAGACTGGCCGTCGCTCGTGAAACGCGCCAGCGAAGGCAAACTCGACGGCATCAACGTGCTGCTGCGCCCGGTCAGCGCGGAATCGCTCGATAATCTGGTGATTGCGTCAACCGCGCCGTTCTTCGTGCGTGAAACCAGCCGCGCCGCGCAGTCGCTCAACAGCCCGCCGCCGGGCGGCTTTATGATTATCAGCGACGAAGGCAAAGATATGGTGAACCAGCCGCTGCCGCCGACATCGCTGTATGATTTCCCGCCGCAGGAGCAGTGGAAAGAGTTTCAGCGTCTGGCCGGTATGCTGATGCAGACGCCGTTCCACGCTGAAGGCGTCGTCACCAGCCTGCGCACCGACGCCAACGGCACCCAGCATGTTACGCTCAGCAGTATTCCGGACAGCGCCGGGCTGTGGCGCTATTTCGGCACCACGCTCCTGATGCTGGTGATGCTCATCTGCGCGCTGTATAACGGCGTCGTCGCGCTGCGCCGCTGGCAGCGCAGCCGCACCCGTATCGAAGAAATCCAGCGCTACTACGAAAATTGCTTCAACCCGCAGCTGGTCCCCTCCGCGGATATTCGCCCCCTGTTCTGATAATCCGGCGGCGACAGGTTTATGGTAATCTGTCGCCCCTTTTTTCCTCAGGCGGGAGTTCCCATGACTATTGATATCGCCTGGCAGGAGGTTGATACCGTTCTGCTGGATATGGACGGCACGCTGCTTGATCTCGCGTTCGATACCTTTTTCTGGCAGAAGCTGGTGCCCGAAACCTTAAGCCAGCAGCGCGGCATCTCGCTGGATGACGCCCACAATCATATCCGCGCCGAATATCACGCCGTTCAGCATACGCTAAACTGGTACTGTCTGGATTACTGGAGCGAGCGCCTGGGGCTCGATATCTGCGCCATGACGACCGAGCAAGGGCCGCGTGCGCTGATACGTGAAGATACCGTGCCGTTTCTCGACGCGCTGAAAGCCTGCGGCAAGCGGCGTATTTTGCTGACCAACGCGCATCCTCATAATCTGGCCGTGAAGCTTGAGCATACCGGGCTTGCTCAGCACCTTGATTTATTACTTTCCACCCACACATTTGGTTATCCAAAAGAGGATCAGCGGTTATGGCAGGCCGTTGCCCGGCACACCGGCCTTGAAAAATCGCGCACGCTGTTTATCGACGACAGCGAGCCGATTCTCGATGCCGCCGCGCGGTTTGGTATTCGCTACTGCCTTGGCGTCACCAATCCCGATTCAGGCGTTGCGGATAAAAGCTATCAGCGCCATCCGGCGCTTGGCGATTACCGGCGTCTGATCCCCTCGCTGCAAACCGAGGAGTCGTGATGAAAGAGAAATCTACGGAAGGGGTTCGCCTGGACAAATGGCTCTGGGCGGCGCGCTTCTATAAAACCCGCACGCTGGCCCGCGAGATGATCGAAGGCGGCAAGGTGCACTACAACGGACAACGGACCAGACCGAGTAAAATTATCGAACCGAACGCGGTATTAACGCTGCGCCAGGGAAACGATGAACGCACGCTGGTGGTAAAAGGCATTACCGATCAGCGACGACCGGCAAACGAGGCGGTACTGCTGTACGAAGAGACGGCAGAAAGTATCGAAAAGCGCGAAAAACTCGCGCTGGCGCGTAAACTCAACGCCCTTTCCATGCCGCATCCGGATCGCCGCCCGGATAAAAAAGAGCGCCGCGATCTGATCAAATTTAAATTTGGCGACAGCGAATAACCGTCACGCCAGGAGAGAGAATAATGGCTCAACACGACCAACTACACCGCTATCTTTTTGAAAATTATGCCGTGCGCGGCGAACTGGTGACGGTTTCAGAAACCTGGAAACAGATACTTGAAAACCACGACTACCCGATGCCGGTGAAAACCCTGCTGGGCGAGCTGCTGGTCGCCACCAGTCTGTTGACCGCGACGCTGAAATTCGCGGGCGATATCACGGTTCAGTTGCAGGGTGACGGCCCGATGACGCTTGCCGTCATTAACGGCAATAACCGCCAGCAGATGCGCGGCGTCGCGCGCGTGCAGGGCGATGTCCCGGCTGATGCCGATCTGAAAACGCTGGTGGGCAACGGCTATCTGGTCATCACCATTACGCCGGAAGAAGGCGAGCGCTATCAGGGCGTGGTTGGCCTGGAAGGCGATACCCTGGCCGCATGTCTGGAAGATTATTTCATGCGCTCCGAGCAGCTGCCGACCCGCCTGTTTATCCGCACCGGCGAAGCGCAGGGCCAGCCTGCCGCAGGCGGTATGCTGTTGCAGGTACTGCCGGCGCAGGATGCCCAGACGGAAGACTTCAACCATCTGGCGACGCTGACTGAAACCATCAAAGCGGACGAGCTGTTTACGCTGCCTGCTAACGATGTGCTGTGGCGTCTCTACCACGAAGAAGAAGTGACCGTTTACGATCCGCAGGCGGTGGAGTTTAAATGCACCTGCTCGCGTGAGCGCTGCGCCGATGCGCTCCGTACGCTGCCCGATGAAGAAATCGCACAGATTCTGGAAGAAGACGGCGAAGTGGATATGCATTGCGACTACTGCGGTAACCACTACGTGTTTGACGCGATGGATATCGCCGGGATCCGCAAAAACGTCTCCCCGGCCGATCCGCAGGTGCACTAAAGCCTGCTGACGCTTCCCGCCGCCCGGCGGGAAGCGTTTCCTGCTATACGCTTACTGATAACTGATCGGTATTCTCACCCCGCCGATTTCCACATCCTGCCAGGTTTTATCTTTTCCTTTGATCTGGTTTTCGCGCAGCGCCTTGTCGAATTTTTCGCGGGTCAGGCTGCCGGGCACCTCAAGACTCCAGCCCGCCTGCCGCCACTGGCCGTTCTCGCGCACCGTCACGCTACAGCTGCGCGTATCGCTACTGCACAGCAGCACTTCATTCTGGCCGTCGTGGTTGAGATCGAGCGCCGCCACGACGCAACTGCCTTTCTCATATAAACAGCCGCGCACGCTGTAGGTATCCTCTTTACGCACCCACTGCCACCAGCTTTCCGCGGGCGCCTGCGCGCCTGCGGCAAGCGAAATGGCGTCGCGCAGATCCGCCTCGTTCACCGCCGACGACGGATCCCCGTCCAGCATATCGCGCAGCGCCTGACGGTTTTCACGATCCGCCATGAAAGCCGTGTTATTGCGAAGTTCATTCAGGGCCGCCTGGCCGCGTCGCCCGGCGTGTTGCAGCATATACAGGCTCATCAGGTCGGCCTTTTGCGCCCCGCTCTCATAGCGTGCCATCTGACTCTCAACGCTGATGCGCCACGGGTCGAGCACCGGCGAATGGCTTAATACTAATAGCGCGAGCGAAAACAGCATGACGACCCGGCCGCCGCGATCGCTGACCGGTTCACTGCGCTTCATTCGCCGCGCCGCCTGCAGCGCTGCGCATACGGCCCAGCACAGCACGGTCGCCGTGATAAGCGCCGCGTAAACGCGTGACGGCGTCCAGCCATATTGCTGCACGCGCAGCCACAGCGACCACCCGGCCAACGCCGAAAAGAGCGGCGTCGCGATAAGCCCGGCGGCGTTCAGCAGACGCAACGCCTTATGCGGCGGCGGCGCGCTGCGCCAGGGCGCGCAGGCCACGCCCGAAAGCGACAGCAAGACCAGCGCCAGCATATTTAGCAGCGCATTGCAGGAGGTGCGCTCCGCAAGACCGCTCAGGCCAACAAACGGCAGCGTCACAAGAAACAGCAGCGCGATGAGTGCGGCAAGCGGCAGCAGGCCGGACGCCACCAGCGTCAGAAAGCGAATCAGCGCCTCGGTAATGCGCGTCTGGCTGCGGCACAGCAGCAAACACACCGCGCCGGAAACGGTCACCATCACGTAGCCGAACAGTGGCGTGTCAAAAAACAGATCGTCGAAAAAGCGGATATTCACCGCGCTGAAGAGCTTCGCCCACAGCAGCAGCACGCCCCAGAATAGGCCAGCGAGCGCCAGCGCCAGCAGCAGCGCGACGCCGTTATTCCACAACGCCAGACGGCGTGAGACGGGCTCGCCGGATACGCTGTCGCGCTGCAGCCAGGGCAGCGCCATAAAGAGCGTGGCCGCCAGGTGGAAATACCAGTTCGCGACCATCTCTGCGGCATCCAGCTCGTCCACACCCGTGACAGACCAGCGCATCCAGCCCGCCATCACGCCGACCAGCGCCAGCAGCGCGCCGGTCATTAACCAGAAACGCGGCGCGCGCAGGCGGGTCGCGGCAAGCGCCACGCTCGCGCATAGCGTGATGGCCAGCGAGTGCAGCACCAGCGCTGAGCCCTGGCTCATCACGATCAAGCTGCGCGGGCCGGTTAAAAACATCAGCAGACCGCAAATTGCGGCAATCATCACGATACTCCAGCGCGTCGCGGGCGCCAGAGGATGGAGTTCAGACATGGGGATAATCCTTTAAAAACGCATTCACGTGATGAAGATAAATCGCCTTCGTGAAGTGAGCGTGAAGTGGGAAAAGACAGGTTTCGGGCACCGGAGCCGGACGCCTTTCAACAAAAGCACGTTTGTCCTGTGCGATCGCCCGCCGGTTTTGGTTTTCACAGAAAAGATAATTTTCTTCAGGAAAGCGCTTACAGTCACAAAGTGCGGGTTTAGCGGGCGGCTTTTATAACATATTCGGAACAATTAACGCGTACACAGATAAAATGTTGCCATACTCTGAGTCCCGTCGTGACCGGTCTCACAGAATTTTTCCACTATGGCGCGCCTGGCGCCCCATCAGTAACGTAAATCTATGAAGCCTGTCGCGGTTAACATCCCCGGAATGACCCTACACTTTCAGTTAGTATAAATTGGCTAAGGAGCAGTGAAATGCGAGTTACAGGCATAACCCCGCAGGATCTCAAGGCTTACGGTATTAACGACGTCCAGGAGGTGGTTTATAACCCCGATTACGACACGCTTTATCGCGAAGAGCTCGACCCGTCACTGGAGGGTTATGAGCGCGGGGTGCTAACTGATCTGGGAGCGGTCGCCGTCGACACGGGCATTTTTACCGGTCGTTCGCCGAAGGATAAATACGTCGTGCGCGACGACACCACGCGCGATACGCTCTGGTGGTCCGATAAGGGCAAAGGCAAAAACGACAACAAACCGCTGACGCCGGAAACCTGGCAGCATCTGAAAGGTCTGGTGACGCAGCAGCTTTCCGGTAAACGCCTGTTCATCGTTGACGCTTTTTGCGGCGCCAACCCGGACAGCCGCCTGGCGGTGCGTTTTATTACCGAAGTGGCCTGGCAGGCGCATTTCGTTAAAAACATGTTTATTCGCCCGTCTGATGATGAACTGGAAGGCTTCGAGCCCGATTTTATCGTGATGAACGGCGCGAAGTGCACCAACCCGGACTGGCAGACGCAGGGGCTGAACTCCGAGAACTTCGTGGCCTTTAACCTGACCGAGCGGATGCAGCTTATCGGCGGCACCTGGTACGGCGGCGAGATGAAAAAAGGCATGTTCTCCATCATGAACTACCTGCTGCCGTTGAAAGGCATTGCCTCAATGCACTGCTCGGCGAATGTCGGCGAAAAAGGCGATGTCGCGGTGTTCTTCGGCCTCTCCGGTACTGGAAAAACCACGCTCTCTACCGATCCAAAGCGCCGCCTTATCGGCGATGACGAGCACGGCTGGGACGATGACGGCGTGTTTAACTTCGAAGGCGGCTGCTATGCCAAAACCATTCGCCTGTCTGAAGAAGCCGAGCCGGATATCTATCACGCCATTCGCCGCGACGCGCTGCTGGAAAACGTGACCGTGCGCGACGACGGCAGTATCGATTTTGACGACGCGTCCAAAACGGAAAACACCCGCGTCTCCTACCCCATTTACCACATCGATAACATTGTGAAGCCCGTGTCGAAGGCGGGCCACGCGACGAAAGTGATCTTCCTGACCGCCGATGCATTCGGCGTGTTGCCGCCGGTCTCGCGCCTGACGGCCAGCCAGACGCAGTATCACTTCCTCTCGGGCTTTACGGCGAAACTGGCGGGCACCGAGCGCGGCGTGACCGAGCCGACCCCAACCTTCTCGGCCTGTTTCGGCGCGGCCTTCCTGATGCTTCACCCGACGCAGTATTCCGAAGTGCTGGTGAAACGTATGCAGGCGGCAGGCGCGCAGGCGTATCTGGTGAATACCGGCTGGAACGGCACCGGCAAACGCATCTCCATTAAAGACACGCGCGCGATTATCGACGCCATCCTGAACGGCTCGCTGGACGACGCGGAAACCTTCACGCTGCCGCTCTTTAATCTGGCTATCCCGACCAGCCTGCCGGGCGTTGACGAGCGCATTCTCGACCCGCGCAATACCTATGCCTCGCCGGAACAGTGGCAGGAGAAAGCGCAGCAGCTGGCGCAGCTGTTTATCAGCAACTTCGAGAAATACACCGACACGCCTGCCGGCGCCGCGCTGGTGAGCGCAGGCCCGCAGCGCTAAAGGGTTGAATGTAAAAACGGCTCCGTAAAGGAGCCGTTTTTTTATGGTGTGAAGAGCAGAAAATTAGCTGTTTTTAACCACCGTCGTCCCCACCGGCACCGGCAGCCAGGCGCGGATGCGCAACCCGCCCCGCTCGCTCTTGCCGATATCGAGCAGCCCGTGGTGGTTATCGATAATACGCTGCACAATCGCCAGCCCCAGCCCGGTGCCGCTGGTGCTGCGCGCGCTGTCGCCGCGCACAAACGGTTGCAGCAGATGCTTGAGCTGGGCAGGGTCAATGCCCGGCCCGTCATCTTCCACCTGGAACCAGGCGCGGTTGAGTTCCGTACCGCTACTCACTTTGATCCAGCCGTTGCCGTAGCGCGCGGCATTCACCACCATATTCGCCACGGCGCGCTTGATGGACAGCGGATGAATGCGCAGCGGGATCTCGCCGGTTTGCAGCGCCGTTTCTATCTCGCGCTCATAGCCGCTTTCCGAGGCGATCACCTCACCCAGCACCGCGTTGAGATCCGCCGTTTCCAGCGGCATCTCCTGCCCGGTGCGCAGGTAGTCGATAAACTGCTCGATGATGGCGTTGCACTCTTCGATATCTTTATTTATAGATTCCGCCAGATAGCCGTCGCCTTCGCTCATCATCTCGGTCGCCAGACGAATACGCGTCAGCGGCGTGCGTAAATCATGACTGACGCCCGCCATCAGCAGCGTGCGGTCGTCTGCCAGCTGTTTTACGCCTGCCGCCATATGGTTAAACGCGCGCGTCACCGAACGCACTTCGGACGCCCCATATTCACGCAGCGGCGGCGGAATAATGCCTTTACCGACCTGCAACGCGGCGTGTTCCAGCTCCACTAAAGGCCGGTTCTGGATGCGGATAAACAGCCAGGCCCCGCCAATCGCCAGCAGCATAATCGCCAGCGTATAGCGAAACAGCGGCGAGAAATCGCCCTGATGAATTTCGGTCAGCGGCACGCGCACCCAGATGTTGGGCGACAACCACGTTTTCAGCCACACCACCGGCGAGCTTTTATTGACCTCGACGCGCACTTCCGTCGGGCCGCCAAGCTGCTGCGCCATCTGCTGGCTTAAAAACTCATAATGTTGCGCCCAGCGCAATCCCGCCTCTTCCGCCGCCTCGTTGGCATAGAGCGAAATCCCAAGCTCGCGGTAGATCTCGCGGCGAAACGCCGGCGGCACCACCAGTTGCGTCCCGTCCTCCAGCTGAAGTTTATCGGTCATCAGCATACGGACTTCGTAGGCCAGGACTTTATTAAACTGCTGGAGGCTCGGCAGGATGGCGAAGTTAAGCACCACCAGGTAGGTCGTCACCAGGCTTGCGAACAGCAGGGTGACGATGAGAAGCAGCGTGCGGGCAAAAGAACTGCGAGGCGAGAAGCGCAGCTTCCTCATGCTTTAGCGCCGTCCGGCACAAAGACGTAGCCCAGGCCCCAGACGGTCTGGATATAGCGCGGATGCGCCGGATCTTCTTCCACCATGCGGCGCAGGCGGGAGATCTGCACGTCGATGGAGCGCTCCATCGCCGAGTATTCACGGCCGCGCGCCAGGTTCATCAGCTTATCGCGCGACAGCGGCTCGCGCGGGTGGCTGACAAGCGCTTTCAGTACGGCGAATTCCCCGCTGGTGAGCGGCATCGGCTCATCTTCACGGAACATTTCACGCGTGCCGAGGTTGAGTTTGAATTTCCCGAAGGCGATGACCGCTTCTTCCTGCGACGGCGCGCCCGGCAGCTCGTTGGCCTGACGGCGCAGTACGGCGCGGATGCGAGCCAGCAGCTCACGCGGGTTGAACGGTTTAGGGATGTAGTCGTCAGCGCCGATTTCCAGCCCCACGATACGATCGACCTCTTCGCCTTTAGCGGTGACCATGATAATCGGCATCGGGTTGCTCTGGCTGCGCAGACGGCGGCAAATCGAGAGCCCGTCTTCGCCAGGAAGCATCAGATCAAGCACCATCAGGTGGAAGGACTCGCGGGTCAGCAGGCGGTCCATCTGTTCGGCGTTTGCCACGCTGCGCACCTGGAAGCCTTGCTCGGTGAGGTAACGCTCAAGCAGCGCGCGCAGGCGCATATCGTCATCCACCACCAGAATCTTGTAATTTTCTTGCATTGTGTTTACTCCCAAAGGCTCAAACAGTTGTAACGCCATTCTAAAAAAGTGTGCGTCAGCCGGTGAGTTAAATCTGGTATATATTGTAGTCGAAATTGTTACAAAGCATATTTAACAGCAGCTTATCTTCACTTTTCATCACAAAACCGGCGTGTCCCTAAAGCGCGATATGACGACGCTGCCGACCTCAGCCCTAATCATAAACGAACTGGCGCATTTCGTATGCTGGCCCTTCGGTTTCAGGCGCGTGAATCAGCCCTGTTTTCACGCGCCCGGCGCTTCACATTCGCCACCGCGCCCGCTAAGGTACGGACGTTAAAATTCTCTGCGAAGGCCAGCCGATGAAAACGCCGTTAATTACCCGCGAAGGCTACGAAAAACTCAAAAAAGAGCTCGACTATCTGTGGCGCGAGGAGCGGCCCGAAGTCACTAAAAAAGTGACCTGGGCGGCAAGCCTTGGCGATCGCAGTGAAAACGCCGATTACCAGTACAACAAAAAGCGACTGCGCGAAATCGACCGCCGCGTGCGCTATCTCACCAAATGCCTTGAGAACCTGAAAATTGTCGATTATTCGCCGCAGCAGGAAGGCAAAGTCTTTTTCGGCGCCTGGGTTGAGGTGGAAAACGACGACGGCGACGTAAAGCGTTTTCGTATCGTCGGCTATGACGAGATTTTCGGACGCAAAGATTACATCTCCATCGACTCCCCCATGGCCCGCGCGCTGCTCAAAAAAGAGGAAGGCGACGTGGCGACCGTCCAGACGCCGGGCGGCGAGGCCACCTGGTATGTGAACGCCATTGAGTATGTGAAGTAACCCTTTGCGGATAGCTCCGAAACCCGCCACGGGCGCGGCTACGGCTGGCATTTTTACCCTTCAGTCCGTATAACTGTGCCCTGACTTTTTGTACATAACAGATGATATTGCCATGATGAATGATTCGCTCAGTCGTATTATCGCCAGTGAGCTTCAGGCCAGGGCTGAACAGGTAGACGCTGCCATTCGCCTGCTTGATGAAGGGAATACCGTGCCGTTTATCGCACGCTATCGTAAGGAGGTCACCGGCGGTCTGGACGACACCCAGTTACGCCTGCTGGAAACGCGTCTGGGTTATCTGCGCGAACTCGAAGAGCGCCGTGCGGCTATCCTCAAATCGATTGCCGATCAGGGCAAACTGACCGATGAACTTCAGGCGGCCATTACCGGCACCCAGAGCAAAACCGAGCTTGAAGACCTTTACCTGCCTTACAAGCCGAAGCGTCGCACCCGCGGGCAGATAGCGATCGAAGCGGGCCTTGAGCCGCTTGCCGATTTGCTGTGGAACGAGCCGTCCCATGAGCCGGAAACGGAAGCCGCGAAATTTATCAACGCCGACAACGGCGTGGCGGACACTAAAGCCGCGCTCGACGGCGCGCGCTATATCCTGATGGAGCGCTTTGCCGAAGACGCGGCGCTGCTCGCCAAAGTGCGCGATTACCTGTGGAAGAACGCCCATCTGGTCTCCGCCGTGGTGCCTGGCAAAGAGGAAGAAGGCGCGAAATTCCGCGACTACTTCGCCCATCATGAACCCGTCTCCACGGTGCCGTCGCACCGCGCGCTGGCGATGTTCCGCGGGCGCAACGAGGGCGTATTGCAGCTTTCGCTCAACGCCGACCCGCAGTTTGACGAGCCGCCGCGCGAAAGCTACTGCGAGCAGATTATTACCGATCATCTCGGTCTGCGCCTGAATAACGCCCCGGCCGACAGCTGGCGTAAAGGTGTCGTGAGCTGGACCTGGCGCATCAAAGTGCTGATGCATCTGGAAACCGAGCTGATGAGCACGCTGCGCGAGCGCGCCGAAGACGAGGCGATTAACGTATTCGCCCGTAACCTGCATGACCTGCTGATGGCCGCGCCCGCCGGGCTGCGCGCCACGATGGGGCTCGATCCGGGCCTGCGTACCGGCGTGAAAGTGGCGGTGGTTGACGCCACCGGCAAGCTGGTCGCAACCGATACCGTCTATCCCCATACCGGCCAGGCGGCCAAAGCGGCGGTCGTCATCGCCGCGCTGTGCGAGAAGCATAATGTGGAGCTGGTGGCTATCGGCAACGGCACCGCGTCGCGCGAAACCGAACGTTTCTTCCTCGACGTGCAGAAGCAGTTCCCGAAAGTGACCGCGCAGAAAGTCATTGTCAGCGAAGCGGGCGCGTCGGTGTACTCCGCCTCTGAACTGGCGGCGCTGGAGTTCCCGGATCTCGACGTGTCGCTGCGCGGCGCGGTGTCTATCGCCCGTCGTCTGCAGGATCCGCTGGCGGAACTGGTGAAAATCGATCCGAAATCCATCGGCGTGGGCCAGTATCAGCATGACGTCAGTCAGAGCCAGCTGGCGCGCAAACTCGATGCGGTCGTGGAAGACTGCGTGAACGCCGTGGGCGTCGATCTCAATACCGCCTCGGTGCCGCTGCTGACCCGCGTGGCGGGCCTGACGCGTATGATGGCGCAGAACATTGTGTCGTGGCGCGACGAGAACGGTCAGTTCCGCAACCGTCAGCAGTTGCTGAAAGTCAGCCGTCTGGGGCCGAAAGCGTTTGAGCAGTGCGCGGGTTTCCTGCGTATTAACCACGGCGATAACCCGCTCGACGCCTCTACGGTTCACCCGGAAGCCTACCCGGTGGTGGAGCGCATTCTGGCGGCGACGGAGCAGTCGCTGCGCGATCTGATGGGCAACAGCAGCGCGCTGCGTAACGTGAAGGCGGTGGATTTTACCGATGAGCGTTTCGGCGTGCCGACCGTGACCGACATTATTAAAGAGCTGGAAAAACCGGGTCGCGACCCGCGTCCGGAATTCAAAACCGCCCAGTTCGCCGACGGCGTGGAGACGATGAACGATCTCCAGCCGGGCATGGTGCTGGAAGGCGCGGTGACCAACGTGACCAATTTCGGCGCGTTTGTGGATATCGGCGTGCATCAGGATGGTCTGGTGCATATCTCCTCGCTCTCCGACAAATTCGTCGAGGATCCGCACACCGTGGTGAAAGCGGGCGATATCGTGAAGGTGAAGGTGCTGGAAGTGGATTTACCGCGTAAGCGTATCGCGCTGACCATGCGTCTCGACGAGCAGCCAGGCGAAGGCAACGCGCGGCGCGGCGGCAATAGCCGCGAGCCGCAGAAGCGCCCGGCGCAGAATAACCGTAAACCGGCGCGCGACAGCGGCGCGGGCGGCAACAGCGCGATGAGCGATGCGCTCGCCGCCGCGTTCGGCAAAAAGCGTTAAGCCGCAGCACAACACATAAGGTCGGAAAACCGGCCTTTTTTATTGGTTTTTCGGGTGATATCCATGGCGGGTGCGCTACGTTTACCCGCCCTACGTTTTGACAGACGCGTTGATTCTGTGGGGTAGCGCACCCACCGCAGCGTTAACGGCCATTTATGTAGTTGTAGGGTGGGTAAGCGCAGCGCACCCACCTGTCATTCCTTGCCCGTACCGCAAAAATTATTTAAAAATCCACATTCAGAAATAAAATCAAATATGAACGCGGTTACATTTTTCATTTAAACAACAACTCGAACAAATAAATAACACTCATAAAAGGTGTCAAAATAATCTCTGGCCGCTTTTAATTTTAATTAAATGAAAAATAAAGAATAAATAATTTGACCACGTCTATTGAAAACGCGGGTGACCGCGTTTTTTTGCGCCAGAACAAATAAACATCAGAAAGTATCGTTACGCTGCATTATTGCATTGAAGATAAAAACCATTCTCATTACCATCTTAATCAGATAAACAACCCTTCCCGCGCAATAGTCGGCTCCTGGCCGTTGTATCGCTACGGCTCACCGCCGCTGAGCGCATTCGGAATAAGCAGGTCCTATGCAATTCACACCTAACAGCAGCTGGAAAATCACGGGTTTCGCCCGGGAAATCAGCCCGGCCTACCGCCAGAAGTTACTGTCGCTCGGCATGCTGCCGGGTTCATCGTTTGAGGTAAAACGCGTAGCTCCCCTGGGGGACCCGATTCATATCGAAACCCGACGCGTAAGCCTGGTGCTGCGAAAAAAAGATCTGGCGCTTTTGCAGGTTGAAGCGACCCGCTGACCTCTTTCTGTGTTGAGTTAACGCAAATGAAAAAATTAACCATCGGCTTAATCGGCAATCCGAACTCCGGCAAAACGACGCTATTTAATCAGCTTACCGGCGCGCGGCAGCGCGTGGGCAACTGGGCGGGCGTGACGGTAGAGCGTAAAGAGGGCAGCTTCGCGACGACCGATCACCAGGTGACGCTGGTCGATCTGCCTGGCACCTACTCTCTGACTACGATTTCTTCGCAAACCTCGCTCGATGAACAAATCGCCTGCCACTACATCCTCAGCGGCGATGCGGACATGCTGATAAACGTGGTGGACGCCTCCAACCTTGAGCGCAACCTCTACCTGACGCTGCAACTGCTGGAGCTCGGCATTCCATGCGTGGTCGCGCTGAACATGCTGGATATCGCCGACAAACAAAACATCCGCATTGATATCGACGCGCTGGCGAACCGCCTCGGCTGCCCGGTCGTACCGCTGGTTTCTACGCGCGCCCGCGGCATCGACAGCCTGAAGCTCGCCATTGACCGCCACAAGCGTAATCAGACTATTGAGCGCGTCCATTACCCGGCGCCGCTTTCTGAAGCGGCTGAGACCCTGGCGGCGGCGATGCCCGGCGATCTCTCCGCCCAGCAACGCCGCTGGCTCGGGCTGCAAATGCTCGAAGGCGATATCTATAGCCACAGTGTGGCGGGCGATGCCGCCGCACGGCTCCCGCACATTCAGGCGCAGCTTGAGAGCCAGCTTGATGACCCGGCGCTGCATATCGTTGACGCCCGCTACCAGAGTATTTCCACCCTTTGCGACGCCGTCAGCAACAGCCTCACCGCCGAGCCGCACCGCCTCACAGCCGCGCTGGATAACATTATTCTCAACCGTTTTCTGGGTTTGCCGGTCTTTCTCGGCGTGATGTACCTGATGTTTCTGCTCGCCATTAACATCGGCGGCGCGTTGCAGCCGATTTTCGACGCGGGCTCCGTGGCGATTTTCATTCACGGGCTGCAATGGGTCGGTTACACGCTGCATTTCCCTACCTGGCTGACGCTGTTCCTCGCCCAGGGGATTGGCGGCGGCATCAACACCGTGCTGCCGCTCGTGCCGCAAATCGGCATGATGTACCTGTTTCTGTCGTTTCTTGAAGATTCCGGTTATATGGCCCGCGCGGCGTTTGTGATGGATCGCCTGATGCAGGCGCTGGGTCTGCCGGGTAAATCGTTCGTTCCGCTGATTGTGGGCTTTGGCTGCAACGTGCCGTCGGTGATGGGCGCCCGCACGCTGGATGCGCCGCGCGAACGGTTGATGACTATCATGATGGCGCCATTTATGTCCTGCGGCGCGCGACTGGCGATTTTCGCGGTATTCGCCGCCGCCTTTTTTGGTCAGCAGGGCGCGCTGGTGGTCTTTTCGCTCTATCTGCTTGGCATCGTCATGGCGATCCTGACCGGCCTGATGCTGAAGTTTACGATCATGCGCGGCGAAGCCACGCCGTTTGTGATGGAGTTGCCGGTATATCACGTGCCGCACCTGAAAAGCCTGCTGCTGCAAACGTGGCAGCGCCTGAAAGGCTTTGTGCTGCGCGCCGGGAAAGTCATCGTCATTGTCAGTGTGTTCATTGGCGCGCTGAATAGCTTTTCGTTCAGCGGCAAGACCGTGGACAACATTAACGATTCCGCGCTGGCCTCCGTCAGCCGCGTACTGACGCCGCTGTTAAAACCGATCGGCGTGCAGGAAGACAACTGGCAGGCCACCGTCGGGTTATTCACCGGCGCGATGGCGAAAGAAGTCGTGGTCGGCACGCTGAACACGCTTTATACCGCCGAAAACATCCATGAAGCCCCGTTCGATGCCGCGAGCTTTAGCCTGAAGGCCGAGCTGACCGGCGCGCTGGCGGAAACCTGGCAGAGCCTGAAAGACACCTTCAGCCTGAGCGTGCTGGCAAACCCTATCGAAGCCAGCAAAGGCGACGGTGAGATGGCGACCGGGGCGATGGGCGTGATGAGCGCTAAATTTGGCAGCGAAGCCGCCGCTTACAGCTATCTGGTGTTCGTGCTGCTCTATATTCCCTGCATCTCGGTGATGGGCGCCATCGCCCGCGAATCAAGCCGCGGCTGGATGGGCTTTTCGATTCTCTGGGGACTGAATATCGCGTATTCACTGGCGACGCTGTTCTACCAGGGCGCGACATTCCAGGCGCATCCGCTCTATAGCCTTACGGCGATGCTGGCGGTCGTTCTGTTTAATATCGCGCTGCTCACGACATTACGCCGGGCGCGCAGCCGCGTGAATGTGAGCCTGCTGGCGCCGCGTCGCGAGGCCCGCTGCTGCGAAACGACCGCCGGGGAGTGTCACTGATGGCCACGCTGATTGAGGTGCGGGATCTGCTGGCGCTCTCGGGAAGAATGGACGCGCAGCGTATTAGCGAACAGCTCGCGACGCCGCTGCCGCTGGTCAATGCCATGCTCAGTCGCCTGGAGACGATGGGGAAAGCGGAACGTCAGGAGGAGTGGCTGTCGGGCTGCCTGAGCGGCAGCTGTCGCCACTGCCCGGAGGGCAAGGCGTGCCGTCAAGAGGTGTGGCGGTTGCGGTAACCGACAGGGCGGGCATCGTGCCCGCCCCTTTTCTTATTGATAAATCGCTTATTTGTAAACATCCGCCGTGGCGTGAATATCCTTACCGGTTTTCTCGCCGCTGGTGATGACATAATATTTGCCGCCCATTTCATCGGCTTTCTTAATCAGTTCTTCTTTCGCGTCCATCGGCGCGGTGCCTTTGTCAGAGACGATAGTGCCGATTTTGGTGAGATTCATCTCTTTGACTTTATCTTTTTGCAGTTCTTCCGCGGCCAGCGCGCCAAAAGAGAGCGAACCCAGAACCACAGACAACAGCATACCGGTGCGTAATTTCATAAGAATGACTCCCTGCTCAGATGATGTTAAGGGCGGGATAAAAACGCCCCGATAACAACGACATCTTAAGTATGGCGCGCTTTCACAGGTTTGCCAGGCGAGCCTGTAACGCCAGCAACGCGTCGCAGAATTCTCGCGGATGAGAAATAAACGGCGCGTGGGCGGCTTTATCAAACACCAGCGATTCGCTTTCAGGAAAGCGTTCATCAAGCAGCGCGGCGACCTTGCGCGGCACCAGCCCGTCAAGACGCCCGTAGAGGCGTAAAAACGGCCCCTGCCAGGCGGCGAGCGCCTCTCGCAGATCGGCGGTTTTCAGGATCTCCAGCCCGCCGTTTAATACCTCAGCACCGGGCATCGGTTGCGCCAGTACGATAGATTTCAGCACGCGCGCATCCTGGCGCGCCGTCTCGGTGCCGAGCGTTTGCAGCGCCAGAAAACGCTCCACCGTGCGCTGAAAATCTTCACTCAGCTGACGCTGAAACCCGCTTAGCACTTCGGGCTTAATGCCGGGCCAGTCGTCGCCTGCCTGAAAACAGGGCGACGAGGCGACCGTCACCAGCGCCTCGACGCGCGACGGTTCATTGAGCGCCACCTGGCTTGCCACCAGCCCGCCAAGGCTCCAGCCCAGCCAGACGGCGCGTTCAGGCGCACGGCTCGCCACCAGGCGCGCCATCTCATCAAGCGTCAGCGCGCCAAAGCCCTGGCTGCGCCCGTAGCCCGGCAAGTCGACCAGATGCAGCGTAAAGTGCGAGCGTAATTCCTGCGAAATGCAACGCCACACTTCGGCATTCAGCCCCCACCCGTGCAGCAGCACAAGATGACAATTTCCTTCGCCCGTGGTCTGCCACCAGATGTCATTCATCCGTTACTCTTCTCATGGTTGATGTACAAGGAGGTTGTCATGCTAACAATACCGGGGATGTGTTGGCTATGCCGGATGCCGCTGCGCGTGCCGGACTGGGGAATTTGCTCGCGCTGCCAGCGGTTGCGGCAGATACCGGTATGCCCGCAGTGCGGGCTGCCTGCCGCGTGTGAGACACAGCCGTGCGGCCGCTGCCTGCAAAAGCCACCCGTCTGGCAGCGGCTACTCGCCGCGAGCGAGTACGCGCCGCCGGTAAGCGGACTGGTGCATCAGTTTAAATTTCAAGGATGTACGGCGCTTGCGCCCGCGCTCGCCCGCCTGTTGCTGTTGAAAATTCTTGCCACGAAGCGCAGCGGCGCGCTTCCCGCGGCGGATCTGCTCATCAGCGTGCCGCTGCACCGTACACGCGCCTGGCGACGCGGTTTTAACCAAAGCGCACTTATCGCCAGGGCGCTGTCACGCTGGCTCGGGATACGCTATGCGCCGGACGCGGTAGCGCGCATCAAAGCCGCCCCGCCCCAGCGGCAGCTCAACGCCCGGCAGCGGCGCAGCAACCTGAAAAACGCCTTCCGGGTTGAATTACCGGTGGCGGGTCTCCATATCGTTATTGTGGATGATGTCGTCACGACAGGGAGTACTGTTGCCCGGATCGCGCGCCTGCTTAAGCGCAACGGCGCGGCGACTGTCCAGGTATGGTGCCTGTGTCGAACCTTGTAGAGCCTCGATGATGGGCGTATTATAACCAACTAAAATAGTCAACTATTAGGCCATTGCTATGATCCGTATTTCCGATGCCGCCCAGGCACACTTTGCCAAGCTACTGGCAAGCCAGGAAGAAGGGACGCAGATCCGCGTATTCGTTATCAACCCAGGCACCCCGAACGCTGAATGCGGCGTGTCCTACTGCCCGCCCGATGCCGTGGAAGCTACGGATACCGCACTGAAATTCGACCTGCTCACCGCCTATGTCGACGAGCTGAGCGCGCCGTATCTGGAAGATGCGGAAATCGATTTCGTGACCGACCAGCTGGGCTCGCAGCTCACGCTGAAAGCGCCTAACGCGAAAATGCGTAAAGTGGCGGATGACGCGCCGCTGATGGAGCGCGTGGAATATTTACTGCAGTCGCAGATCAACCCGCAGCTGGCAGGCCACGGCGGCCGCGTCACGCTGATGGAGATCACCGACGAAGGCTACGCCATTCTGCAATTCGGCGGCGGCTGCAACGGCTGCTCCATGGTAGACGTGACGCTGAAAGAAGGTATCGAGAAGCAGCTGCTGAACGAGTTCCCGGAACTTAAAGGCGTGCGCGATCTCACCGAGCACCAGCGCGGCGAGCACTCTTACTACTAAGCGCGATCGCAAGCTATTAAAAAAGCCCGCTTTAAGCGGGCTTTTTTTTCGCGTATGCTCGGAATAAAAAAACCCGCACAAGGCGGGTTCTTTTTTTGCGTCGATTTCACTGCTCAGGGTTAACCCGTCATCGCTGTCGGAAACCGCGCAAGGGGAGCGATTAGATGGCAGTTACGTTCGCAGCTGCCGGGCCTTTCGCGCCGCTTTCAACGGTGAAAGAGACCTTCTGGCCTTCTTCCAGGGTTTTGAAGCCGTTGTCCTGGATTGCGGAGAAGTGAACGAAAACGTCCTTGCTACCGTTGTCCGGAGTAATGAAGCCGAAACCTTTTTCCGCGTTAAACCATTTTACTAAACCAGTCATTTTATCAGACATGTTATCACCTTAAAAAATCATTGAGCCTTACGGCGTTGCGTGGCCTGCATAACAGAATTTACTTAGCGCTTATGGAGGAGACTCAAAAAGAAGGGATATCTTGGGATAACACTTGAAATGAGAACTGCTTTACTAAACTGCTTTTCGACGGGTCTGTCTCGCAAACCGAGGAGTGCATTAACGCATGCTGGCTCCCACAAAGCAAGCTTTTTATTGAGGGAGGCAAAAATAGTCGCCCCTGCGCGTGTTTTGCGACGCGCAGGGGCGAACTGTTATTTACGCTTTACCGCCGATGCGGCGCGGCGACGTTTATCGAGGTCTTTGATCAGCCGGTTAACGGTGTCGTCGGCAAACATGGTTTCCAGATCGACGGTGAGCTTGCGACGCCAGTTTTGGTACTGATAGCTGGTGCCTGGCACGTTCACCGGCTGCGCCATATCCAGCCAGTCTTCCGGCTGAAGTCCGAGCAGCGCGCTATTGCTGTCGGCGATATAGCGCTGGAGCGCGCGGTTCAGCGTGGCGCCCATTTTCATGCGCGCGGCGTGGTGTCCTGCGCGTTTCGGCAGGCAGCCATGCTGATGCAAGCTCTCCAGCAGTCCCTGTTTGGCCCGCTCGCGATCGGCGTACAGCCCTTCTAACACCTCTTCATCGGGATAGAGCCCCAGCGTTTTACCGAGGGTTAAATCGCCGCTTTCCCAGTAGCCGCGCAGCGTCGGCAGATCGTGAGTGGTCGCGACCGCCATCGCCTGCGACGTCCAGCGTTTCGGCGCGCGGAAGCGGCTGCCCCCTTCGTTTTCAAAGTAGAGGACTTTGTACGAGTAGACGCCGCTGTCGCGCAGCTTGCCGACGATCTCCGCCGGAACCGTACCGAGATCTTCGCCGATCACCATACAGCGGTGGCGCTGGCTTTCGAGCGCGAGGATCGCCAGCAGATCGTCGACCGGATACTGCACGTAAGCGCCGTTATCCGCTGTTTCGCCGTACGGGATCCACCACAGACGCAGCAGCGACATTACATGGTCGATGCGCAGCGCGCCGCAGTGGGTCATATTGGCGCGCAGAAGTTCGATAAACGGCTCGTAGGCGCGCGCCTGCATCACGTGAGGATCCATCGGCGGCAGGCCCCAGTTCTGGCCAAGCGGCCCCAGAATATCCGGCGGCGCGCCGACCGACGCCTTCAGGCAGTACAGCTCGCGGTCGCACCAGGTTTCCGCGCCGCCTTCCGCCACGCCAACCGCCAGATCGCGATACAGCCCGATCGGCATGTCGTATGAC
Organism: Cronobacter turicensis z3032; assembly: GCA_000027065.2. Taxonomy (NCBI): domain Bacteria; kingdom Pseudomonadati; phylum Pseudomonadota; class Gammaproteobacteria; order Enterobacterales; family Enterobacteriaceae; genus Cronobacter; species Cronobacter turicensis. The sequence continues at coordinate 4,072,786 of FN543093.2, forward strand.
TGGCTGGTCTCCCAGCAGCGGGCAAACTGCTCATACGCGAGCCATTGCAGCCAGAGATAAAAATCGACCTCATCCGCCCGTTTTTTGCAAAACGCCTGCACTTCCGGGCTGCTGGTGTTCTGATACGCTTTCGGCCAGGCCGGCCAGCCCCAGCGCATCGGATCTTCCTGCGCCTGCCAGGCGTGAATCGCGTCGAACGCCGCCTGCCAGTAAAGGCTTTCGCCCGAGCGGGCCACGAAATCGCGAAACGCCACCACATCGTCATCATCCGGACCGCGCGTGGAGAAGCGCGTCCAGGCCATCCGCAGCGCCGTGAGCTTCAGCATGGTCACGGTCGAGTAATCGACCCACTGCGACTCGCGGGCCGCTTTCAGCGCCTGCTGCGTGGCGTCGCGCTTCCACCAGGTCTGCGCCTCATCGCTACGCCGAAAATCTTCCACGGCGTTAACGTCAATATAGATAACGTTAAGCCAGCGGCGGGACGACGGGCTGTACGGGCTCGCGCTTTCCGGGTTCGCCGGGTAGAGCGCATGGATCGGGTTTAAGCCGATAAACGCGCCGCCGCGCGGGCCCACTTCATTCAGCATCGCTTTCAGATCGCCGAAATCCCCGATGCCCCAGTTGTTTTGCGAGCGCAGCGTGTAAAGCTGTACGCACGCGCCCCAGAGTTTTTTACCCTCACGCAGCGCCTGCGGCTCATAGCAACGCTTCGGCGCGACGATAAGCCGACAGTGCCAGCGATTATCGTCACGCGTGAGCGTCAGCGTGTGATACCCCTCTTCCAGCTTCGCAGGCAGCGTCAGCGCCTCGCCGCCGCGCGCGTTGCCGCTAAACTGCTCGCCGGTTTCGCTGGTCAGCAGCCAGTGGTAGTCACCGCGGCCTTGCGGCGTTAACTGCATACGGCGGCTTTTCGTCACCACTTTCACCGGCGGCAGCGGCGATTTATCGGCCGCTTTCGGCGCGGCCTCAGGGTTCATCGCTTCCAGCAAACGCCGTTTGGTCTCAGCGCCAATCGCCTGCGGTTTGCCGTGCGCATTGATGTAGTTAGGGCTAATCCCCGCCGCAAGGGCGGAGGAGTCAAGGCGTTTGCTTTCCATGGCGGCTCCTTTAGCGTTTTGCCTGCCAGATACGTTGCTGATAATCCCGGATGGAGCGGTCAGAGCTGAACATGCCGCAGCGCGCGGTATTGAGAATAGCCGCACGGGTCCAGGCTTCCTGGTCGCGGTAGAGCACATCCACCTGCTTCTGGGCTTCAACATAGGCCGAGAAGTCCGCCATCACCAGGTACGGGTCGCCGCCCTGTTTGCCAAGGCTGTGCAACATCTGATCGAAAGCGTGCTTATCGCCATCCGCGTAGACGCCTTTTTCCAGCTCTTTGAGTACTTCATCCAGCAGTTTGTCTTTTTTGCGCCATTTCACCGGGTCATACCCTTTGGCTTTCAGCGCTTTCACTTCTTCGACGGTATGGCCGAAGATAAAGATGTTCTCTTCGCCCACCTGTTCGGCAATCTCGACGTTCGCGCCATCCAGCGTCCCGACGGTAAGCGCGCCGTTCAGCGCCAGCTTCATGTTGCCGGTGCCGGACGCTTCTTTACCGGCGGTTGAGATCTGCTCGGAGATATCCGCCGCCGGGATCATCATCTCGGCGACCGAGACGTTGTAATCCGGCAGGAAGACCACTTTCAGCTTATCGCCGACCCGCGGATCGTTATTCACCGCCTGCGCCACTTTGTTGATAGCGTAGATGATATTTTTCGCGAGGTAGTAACCCGGTGCGGCTTTTGCGCCAAACAGGAAGACGCGCGGCACGCGGTTCGCGTTCGGGTTTTCGCGAATTTCTTTGTACAGCGCCACGATGTGCAGCAGGTTGAGGTGCTGACGTTTGTACTCATGCAGGCGTTTGATCTGCACGTCAAACAGCGCGTTCGGGTTGATTTCAATGCCGGTACGGGCATGGATATACGCCGCCAGACGCTGTTTGTTTTCCTGCTTGATAGTGCGGTACGCCTTGCAGAACGCGGCGTCGTCGGCATATTTCTCCAGCCCGGCCAGCGCGTCGAGATCGTTCACCCACTCTTTTTTCAGTGTTTTGTCGATAAGCGCGGCCAGCGCCGGGTTGCACTGCTTCATCCAGCGGCGCGGCGTGATGCCGTTGGTGACGTTGTGGAATTTATTCGGCCACAGCTGGTGGTATTCCGGGAACAGATCTTTGACGACCAGATCGGAGTGCAGCGCCGCCACGCCGTTCACCGCAAAACCGCTCACCACACAGAGGTTCGCCATACGTACCTGGCCGTTGTGTACCACAGCCAGTTTCGCCCAGACCGCCTCGTCGCCCGGCCAGGTTTTCGTCACCTGCTTTTTAAAGCGCGTATTGATCTCTTTGATAATCTGCATATGACGCGGCAGCAGCGTGCGGATCAGGCGCTCGTCCCAGCACTCCAGCGCTTCCGGCATCAGGGTGTGGTTGGTGTAGGCGAAGGTGCGGCTGGTGATCGCCCAGGCGTCGTCCCAGCTCAGCTGATGCTCGTCGATAAGCACGCGCAGCAGTTCAGGAATAGCGATGGTCGGGTGCGTATCGTTAAGCTGGATGACTTCGTAATCCGGCAGCTCAGCCAGTTTGCGACCCGCCAGATGATGGCGACGCAGAATATCGGCAACGGAACAGGCGCACTGGAAATATTGCTGCATCAGACGCAGTTTTTTGCCCGCCTGATGGTTGTCGTTCGGGTAGAGGACTTTGGTCAGTTTTTCCGCGTCGATGCCCTGCTGCTCAGCGCGCAGGAAATCGCCGTCGTTGAATTTGGTCAGATCGAACGGATGGGCGTGCGTCGCCTGCCACAGACGCAGCGGCTGCGCCACGCTGTTACGGTAACCCACCACCGGCAGATCCCACGCTTCGCCGGTAATGACGAACCCCGGCACCCAGCGCGCGGTTTTCCCGTCTTTAATCACTTTACCGCCGATGCCCACCTGCACATCCAGCGCCTCGTTATGGGTGAACCACGGGTAGCTGCGGCGGTGCCAGTCGTCCGGCGCTTCCATCTGTTTGCCGTCTTCGAAAGACTGGCGGAACAGGCCGTACTGGTAGTTCAGGCCATAGCCGGTCGCCGATTGCCCCACGGTCGCCATGGAATCCAGGAAGCAGGCCGCCAGACGCCCCAGGCCGCCGTTCCCCAGCGCCGGATCGGTTTCCTGCTCCAGCAAATCGCCCAGATGAATATTATGGCTTTCCAGAATGCGGCTCACCTCATCGTGCCAGCCAAGGTTGAGCAGGTTGTTGCCGGTCAGACGGCCAATCAGAAACTCCATCGAGATATAGTTCACATGACGCTGTTTCGCCTGCGGCTGGTGCGGCGGGATCGCGACGAGCATTTCCGAAAGCGCGCCGCTGACCGCCTGCCACCACTGGCGCTGCGTCATTTCTTTGGCGCTGTGTAAACCAAAACGCTGCCACTGACGGGTCAGAGCAGCCTCGAATTCGACCGGGTTAAAGGTGGGCTGTGACATAGTGAATCGGGGTCCTGTAGCAAAAATAAGGAGAATTTCCGCTAGTTTGCCCGGCCCCCTTTGCGAATTCCTCATCCTGCGCAGGATTAGCGAGGGAGGAGGAACGGGTAGTAGCAAAAACTGTGATCCCGGGCACTAAAACCCACACGAAAAGCGGTAAAACACGCAGGAAATACTACACCTTCGGCCCCTTCACGCCGCGTTGTACTCTGACACAGCCACCCCGCCAGGTACGCGGTTACCGCAGAAATGAATTCTCACTAAAAATAACGCTTCAGCCCCGTTCTGACGCTTTTTTACGGTGATTTCGCGCACAAAAACCGGCAAAACGGCTCCCGGTTTGCAAAGTTTACTGCGCCGATGGCGAAATAAAAATCAGCCGCGACGGAACGCGAAGCCAGAGCCAACGGCCTTCGCAGGCGTACGGGGCTGAAATATTCACAGAAAAAATGGAAATGTGACAGAGTGCAACTTTAAGATGCCCCAAAAAGGACATAACTTGCATTCAGCCCGATTCTGTCCGACCTTAATTTAGTATTAATTACGAAGCTCAAAAAAAATCGTCATCTCTTTGCCTCCTGCACAGTGAAGTGATCCTATGTTGATACCGTCTAAGTTAAGTCGCCCGGTTCGTCTTGAACACACTGTGGTTCGTGAACGTCTGCTGGCTAAATTATCCGGCGCTAGCAACTACCGGCTGGCGCTTATCACCAGTCCCGCCGGCTACGGAAAAACAACGTTAATTTCCCAGTGGGCCGCAGGTAAAACCGAACTGGGGTGGTATTCGCTTGATGAAGGCGACAACCAGCCGGAGCGCTTCGCCAGCTATCTTATCGCCGCTATCCAGCAGGCCACCGGCGGCCACTGCGCCAGTAGCGAAGTGATGGCGCAAAAACGCCAGTACGCGAGCCTTTCATCGCTTTTCGCCCAGCTTTTTATTGAACTGGCGGAGTGGCCGCGGCCGCTTTTTCTGGTGATTGATGATTACCACCTCATCACCAACCCGGCTATCCATGAGGCGATGCGCTTCTTCCTGCGCCATCAGCCTGACCACCTGACGCTGGTAGTCCTGTCGCGTAACCTGCCGCAGTTGGGCATCGCCAACCTGCGCGTGCGCGAACAGTTACTCGAAATCGGCAGCCAGCAGCTCGCCTTTACGCACCAGGAAGCGCGTCAGTTTTTCGACTGCCGCCTGAGCCAACCCATCGAACCGGCGCAGAGCAGCCGCCTTTGCGACGACGTCGCAGGCTGGGCCACCGCCCTGCAACTCATCGCTCTGTCGGCGCGTCAGAATACTGGCGCAGTGCATCAGTCGGCGCGCCGCCTGGCGGGCATTAACGCCAGCCATCTCTCCGATTATCTGGTCGATGAAGTCCTGAACAACGTCGATAACGACACCCGCCAGTTTTTACTGAAAAGCGCCCTGCTGCGCTCGATGAACGACGCGCTCATTGTGCGCGTGACCGGCGAAGAGAACGGTCAGATGCGGCTGGAGGAGATTGAGCGTCAGGGGCTGTTTTTGCAGCGTATGGATGATTCCGGTGAATGGTTCAGCTATCACCCGCTGTTCGGTAACTTCCTGCGTCAGCGCTGCCAGTGGGAGCTGTCGACAGAGCTGCCGGATATCCACCGCGCGGCGGCGGAGAGCTGGATGGCGCAAGGCTTTCCGAGTGAAGCCATCCACCACGCGCTTGCCGCGGGCGATGCCAATATGCTGCGCGATATTCTGCTCAATCACGCCTGGGGGCTGTTCAACCACAGTGAACTCACTCTGCTGGAACAGTCTTTAAAAGCCCTGCCCTGGGAGAGCCTGCTGGCGAACCCGCGCCTCGTGCTGTTGCAGGCCTGGCTGATGCAGAGCCAGCACCGCTACAGCGAAGTAAATACCCTGCTGGCGCGCGCCGAGCAGGAGATGAAAGGCGAAATGGACGACACGCTGCATGGCGAATTCAACGCCCTGCGCGCGCAGGTGGCGATTAACGACGGCGACCCGGACGAGGCCGAGCGGCTGGCGATGGTCGCGCTGGAGACGCTGCCGCTGGCGAATTTCTACAGCCGCATTGTGGCGACGTCGGTACACGGCGAAGTGCTGCACTGCAAAGGCGATTTAACGAAATCGCTGTCGGTAATGCAGCAAACTGAGCTGATGGCGCGCCGTCACGATGTCTGGCATTACGCGCTCTGGAGCCTTATCCAGCAGAGCGAAATTCTCTTCGCCCAGGGCTTTTTACAGGCCGCCTGGGAGACGCAGGAGAAGGCGTTTATCCTGATTCAGGAGCAGCATCTCGAACAGCTGCCGCTGCATGAGTTCCTGCTGCGCATTCGCGCGCAGCTGCTGTGGGCCTGGGCGCGGCTGGATGAAGCGGAAGCCTGCGCGCGTACGGGCATGACCGTGCTGGCGAACTACCAGCCGCAGCAGCAGTTGCAGTGTCTGGCGTTGCTGGTGCAGTGCTCGCTGGCGCGCGGCGATCTCGACAACGCCCGCGGCCATCTGAACCGTCTCGAAAACCTGCTCGGTAACGGGCATTACCACAGCGACTGGGTCTCTAACGCCGACAAAGTGCGAGTGATTTACTGGCAGATGACAGGCGACAAAGCCGCGGCGGCCGCCTGGCTGCGCCAGACGCCGAAACCGGCCTTCGCCAATAACCATTTCCTGCAAAGTCAGTGGCGCAATATCGCCCGCGTCCAGATCCTGCTTGGCGATTACGAGCCTGCGGAGATGGTGCTGGAAGAGCTGAATGAAAACGCCCGCAGCCTGCGTCTGATGAGCGATATCAACCGCAACCTGCTGTTGCTGAATCAGCTTTACTGGAATGCCGGGCGGAAAAGCGACGCCCAGCGGGTGCTGATGGAGGCGTTAACGCTGGCGAACCGCACCGGGTTTATCAGCCATTTCGTGATTGAAGGCGAGGCGATGGCGCAGCAGTTGCGTCAGCTGTTGCAGCTTAATACGCTGCCGGAGATCGAACAGCATCGCGCGCAGCGTATTTTGCGCGATATTAACCAGCATCATCGCCACAAGTTCGCGCATTTTGATGAGAATTTCGTCAATAAGCTGCTGAATCATCCGGAAGTGCCGGAGTTAATTCGCACCAGCCCGCTGACGCAGCGTGAATGGCAGGTGCTGGGGCTTATCTATTCCGGTTACAGCAACGATCAGATTGCCGGCGAGCTTGATGTGGCGGCGACCACGATTAAAACCCATATCCGGAATTTGTATCAGAAGCTTGGTGTGGCGCACCGTCAGGATGCCGTTCAGCACGCCCAGCAGTTGTTGAAAATGATGGGGTATGGGGTTTAGGGTGAGCAGTAATTCGCGTTAATGGTGGGTGCGCTGCGCTTACTCACCTTACAAGCCACCGTAGGGCGGGTAAGCGCAGCGCACCCGCCGTTCCGCGGACAACCGTCGCCGCAAAACTCACCACATCAGCACAACTCTAATTGCACCTTATTGGCGTTAATCACCTGCATCACGCCGGCGGGCGGCATAATGTCGGTATACACCGCGTCCACAAGGCTGATACTGCCCAGATTCACCATCGCGTTACGGCCAAATTTGGAGTGATCCACCACCAGCATCACGTGACGCGAGTTCTCAATAATCGCGCGCTTGGTGCGCACCTCGTGATAATCGAACTCCAGCAGTGAGCCGTCGCTGTCGATGCCGCTGATACCCAGAATGCCGAAATCGAGCCGGAACTGAGAGATAAAGTCGAGCGTCGCCTCGCCAATGATCCCGCCGTCGCGGCTGCGCAGTTCACCCCCCGCCAGAATGATGCGGAAATCGTCCTTCACCATCAGCGTATTCGCCACGTTCAGGTTATTGGTCACGATGCGCAGGTTTTCATGGTTTAACAGCGCATGCGCCACCGCCTCCGGCGTGGTGCCAATATCGATAAACAGCGTCGCGCCGTTGGGGATCTGGCTCGCCACTCTGTAGGCGATGCGCTCTTTTTCCGCCGTCTGGGTCGCCTTGCGGTCATGCCAGGAAGTGTTAACCGAACTCGACGGCAACGCCGCGCCGCCGTGGTGGCGCAGGATCATGTTTTGTTCGGCGAGATCGTTGAGATCGCGGCGGATGGTTTGCGGGCTGACGTCAAACTGCTCCACCAGCTCTTCGGTACTGACATAGCCCTGTTTTTTTACCAGTTCAATAATGGCATCGTGACGTTGTGTTTGCTTCACACCCTTCTCCTGACGTGTTGCCGTATTATTTTCGTTTTCGCGCATGCAGGGTATCCGTCATGGCCATCGCCAGGCCAATCAGCATCCCCGCCACCAGATCGGCATTCGCCGTCTTGTTGCCAAACAACCCCAGTCCGCCGATGGCGAGCCACAACAGCATAAACACCAGAATGCCGCGGGGCAGATGTAGCCCGCTTTCCGGTTCGCGTTCGCCGCGAAGCCAGACGTAGCCCACCAGCGCATAGACGACGCCGCCAAGGCCGCCGAACCACGGGCCCGCGATTTGATACTGGATAACGCCGCCCACCAGCGCGGTGACCAGCGTGAGCGTCAGCAGTTTACCGCTGCCGACGGTCTTCTCCAGCGGACCGGCAAGATACCACCACCATAGCAGATTGAAGATCAGGCTCAGCAGGGAAAAGTGCAGCAGCAGCGGGCTGACATAACGCCAGAGTTGAAATTTGAGAGAGGGATCGAAAGGCCATGCAAGCCAGACGGCCACTTGCGCATAACCGATAAAGCTCATCGCGAGATACGCGACGACGCACAGCGCCATCATGCCGAGCGTCAGCGGGCCCGCATGGGCGCGCACGGTGGCCATAAAAGGATAAGAACGGTAGCGCAAACCCGCGTTCAACTGCCCAGTCTGCCAGCTGGCGGAGAGATAACGCGGATCGCTCGGGTGCGAGAGAAAATAGCTCAGCTCCGCTTTGACCTTCTCCGCTTGTGCTTCATCGGCAAGCCAGATATCCCAGGTATCATGCCGCTGGATTTCCAGTATCACGCCCTGGGTGGCCATATAGTCAACAAACGCCTGCGCCAGACGCGGGTTGTCAAACGAGTTAATCATCAACATAGCAAGTCGTTCTTTTCAGAAAGGTATCTCCACACGAGGAAAACAGTATACCTGCGAACGACGCGGACACGATGCTTAACTCTCTGCGTGCGCCACTTCTGCGGGGAAATGACGATGCCAGGCGTCGAAACCGCCGTCCACGCTATAGACCTGGTCAAACCCCTGGTGGAGAAGATACTGCGCCGCGCCTTTGCTGCTGTTGCCGTGATAGCACATCACCAGCACCGGCACATCGAAATCGGTCTGCTGCATAAAAGCGGGCAGCGTGGCGTTGGTTAAATGAAACGCGCCGGGCGCGTGGCCCATCGCATAGCTTTGCGGATCGCGAATATCCACCAGCACGGCGCCGCCCTGTTGCAGTTTCTGGTGCGCTTCTTCGACATTAATACATTCAAACTGATCCATAGTGCTCTCTTTCATCTTTAAAGGGGCGTAAGGCTGGCCAACGACGCACGATGCGTTATGCCGATAATAACGTAAGTGTAAGGCTTCCTCCGTCTGTAACGCCATAATGTTATTCACATCACACTGAAATGTTTTTTTGTTGTTATCAAAAGCGCGTTTGTTTGCTATTATGAGCGATAACGAACATTTATGAGCTTTAACGAAAGTGCGTGAGGGCAGCAGCATGGAAACCAAAGATCTGATTGTGATAGGTGGGGGCATCAACGGTGCCGGTATCGCGGCAGACGCCGCAGGGCGTGGACTCTCTGTGCTGATGCTGGAAGCGCAGGATCTGGCATGTGCCACCTCTTCCGCCAGCTCCAAATTGATCCACGGCGGCCTGCGCTACCTGGAACATTACGAGTTCCGTCTGGTGAGCGAAGCGCTGGCGGAGCGCGAAGTGCTGCTGAAAATGGCGCCGCATATCGCCTTCCCGATGCGCTTTCGTCTGCCGCACCGCCCTCATCTGCGTCCGGCGTGGATGATCCGCACCGGCCTGTTTATGTACGATCACCTCGGCAAACGCACCAGCCTGCCGGGCTCTACCGGTTTGCGTTTTGGCGCGGATTCCGTCCTGAAACCGGAAATCGTGCGCGGTTTCGAATATTCCGACTGTTGGGTCGATGACGCCCGTCTGGTGCTGGCGAACGCTCAGATGGTCGTGAAAAAAGGCGGCGAAGTGCTGACCCGCACCCGCGCGACCTCCGCGCGCCGCGAAAACGGCATGTGGATTGTGGAAGCGGAAGATATCGATACCGGCAAAACCTACACCTGGCAGGCGCGCGGCTTAGTAAACGCCACCGGTCCGTGGGTGAAAAACTTCTTCGACGACGGCCTGAAACTGAAGTCGCCTTACGGCATCCGCCTGATCAAAGGCAGCCATATCGTGGTGCCGCGCGTGCACACTCAGAAACAGGCTTACATCCTGCAGAACGAAGATAAACGCATCGTGTTTGTTATTCCGTGGATGGAAGAGTTTTCGATAATCGGCACTACCGATGTCGAATACAAAGGCGATCCGAAAGAAGTGGCGATCGATGAGTCAGAAATCGGTTATCTGCTGAAAGTGTATAACGCGCACTTCAAAAAACAGCTGACCCGCGAAGATGTGGTCTGGACTTACTCTGGCGTGCGCCCGCTGTGCGATGACGAATCCGATTCTCCGCAAGCCATCACCCGTGATTACACGCTCGATATTCACGATGAAAACGGCCAGGCGCCGCTGCTGTCGGTCTTCGGTGGTAAACTCACGACGTACCGTAAGCTCGCCGAACACGCGATGGAAAAGCTGTCGTCCTATTACAGCAATATCGGCCAGGCGTGGACCCGTAACGCCGTGTTGCCGGGCGGCGCTTTCCAGGGCGAGCGCGACGACTACGCCGCGCAGCTGCGTCGCCGCTATCCGTTCATCAGCGAAGCGCTGGCGCGCCACTATGCCCGCACCTACGGCAGCAACAGCGAACTGATTCTGGGCGATGCCGCCGATCTTAACGCGCTGGGCGAACACTTTGGCCATGAGTTCTACGAAGCGGAGCTGCGTTATCTGGTGGAACACGAATGGGTGCGCCGTCTGGACGACGCCATCTGGCGCCGTACCAAACTCGGCATGTGGCTCAATGCTGAAGAACAGTCGCGCGTAGCGCAGTGGCTGACCGAAAACGTCGGTAAAAAAGCGAACGTGACGCTCTCGCTCGCCTCGTAATACTTTCCCTTTCGCGGCCGCGTTTCCTCCTGCGCGGCCGCGTCTTTTTATCTGCCAAGCCCCCCGCATTGACGTGTTTTTCTGTCGCTACACTTAATAACATCGTATTACTATGGGTTATTGACCCTGTCCTCAGGAGAGCGCCGCTTGCGCAAGGCAACATCCCGGTCGCCGGATGCCGTCATGCTGGCTTTTTTGCTGCTGATTTCGCTGCTGGTGATAGCGGTCAGCGGCAGCTCGCTATGGCAATCGTGGCAACACAGCGTCGAAGAGACGGAGCGACAGGCGCGTAACCAGTCCATTTCGCTGGCGCGACAGGCGGAAGATACATTTCTTCAGGTGCAGTTAACGCTCGATGAACTGGTGCGCCGCTCAGAGGACATTTTCCTGCAGCCCGCCGACTGGAACGGCTCGCGCGGCCTGCTTGCCCAGCAGCAGCGCCAGCTGCCGCAGTTGCACGGGTTGTTTGTCTACGATGCCAACGGCGACTGGATAGCCACGTCCGCCAGCGTCATTCCGGCGCAGGGCAACAGCGCAGACCGCGACTATTTTCGCTGGCACACACAGCACAGCGATACCGGCATTCATATTGGTCATGTGATCCGCAGCCGCTCCACCGGCGAGCTGGTCGTACCGGTCTCGGTGCGGCTGAATAACCGCGAGGGGCGCTTTCACGGCGTGCTACTGGCGACGGTGAAGCTCGACTATTTCCGCCAGTTTTACGGCTATTACGAGATGGGACCGAGCGACACGCTGGGGATCACCTTCGCGGACAGCACAGTGCTGTATGTGCGCCCGTTTCCCGACTCCTACATCAACCGCACCCTCTCCTCCAGCCCGCTCTTTACCCGGATGCTGAAAATCGCCCCAACCGGCGGCGGCGCCTGGAAATCGGCGATTGACGGCGTGCCGCGCATTTTCGGCTATGCCACGCTTGAACGCTATCCGCTGGTGGTGTCGGCAGGTTATGACGTTGACGAACTGCGCGCCGCCTGGTGGCGTAACAATATTCCCACGCTGGCGCTTAATGCCGTACTGTTTGGCGTGGTGCTGATTTTCGGGGTGCTGGTGCTGCGGCAAATCCGCGCCAGTCTGCGTTATCAGCGAGAGCTTATCGGGCTGCGGGACGATCTGACGCGCTCGAACCATATTTTACAGGATCTGGCGCTGCTGGATGGCTTAACGGGGCTGGCTAACCGCCGCCAGTTCGATATCTATCTGGAGCAGTGCATCACGCGCGCGCAGGCGACCGGCGCGCCGGTCTCGCTGGTGATGTTCGATATCGACTATTTCAAAATCTATAACGACACCCAGGGACATGTGGCGGGCGATGCCTGCCTGAAAGCGGTGGGAGATATTCTGCGTCATCTGCCGTTGCACAATACCGACAGAGTCGCGCGCTACGGCGGCGAAGAATTTGCGATTATTCTGCCCGGCGCGGATGCGCATGCCGCACAGCGTGTGGCGCTACGCGCCCTTGAAGCCATCCATCACGCCCGACTGTCGCACCCGGCGACGCCGAGGGAAGAGAAAGTGCTGACGATAAGCGCAGGCGCCGCCACCGTCACAGGTGGGGACGTCAACGGCGAAACGCTGAAGAGCCGGGCGGACGACGCGCTTTATCAGGCGAAGCGCGCAGGCCGCAACTGCGTGGTGGGCGCGGCAGGTGTGAGCCACATTCTGATGGAGGCGCCGTACCAGGCATAACGCGCTTAAGCGGCGCGGCGTCGGCCGTAATAAAACCCTGCCAGCACGATGCCCTGTCCCAGCGCGGGGATCCACAGCGGCCATACAGAAAAAGCGTCCCTCGCGAGCAGCCAGATGTACGCGCTCGGGAGCCAGCCGACAAAGAATAGCGCGCCACGCGGCGCGTCGGGCAAAAACGCCGCACTGGTACTAAACACGGCCGCGCACAGCAGATACCAGCCAAAGACAGCCCAGAACGCGCGTGCGCTGTAGGGCCGCCGCGTCGCCTGACGTTTCCCAAGCAGCGCCAGTGATACCCCTTGCAGCAACACCAGCATGGCGGTGCCGACGTTCGCTGAGGCGAACGAGCTCATCACGCCGGAAAGCGCGATATCCGCGACCGCCCCATAGACCTGAGCCAGTAATGGCGCACCTATCAGCGATACAAGCAGCGCCCCCACCCCTGTGTTTTTCTTCGTCATCCTTGTCTTTCGCACCCATAAAAAAACCAGAGTGTCACCACTCTGGTTATGTTGATAACACAGCGATCTTACAGGCGTACTGGATTGATATGCCAGATATTTTCCGCATACTCCTGAATCGTGCGGTCAGAGGAGAAGTAGCCCATGTTGGCGATGTTATGCATCGCGCGGGTGGTCCACACTTCCGGCTGAAGATAAAGCTCGTCCACGTTATCCTGACAATCCACATAGCTGCGATAATCCGCCAGCACCTGATAGTGATCGCCAAAGTTAATCAGCGAATCCACCAGATCCCGGTAGCGGCTCGGCTCTTCAGGGCTGAACACGCCGGTAGCTATCTGGGTCAGCACCTGGCGCAGCTCTTCGTCCTGCTCATAGTAATCGCGCGGATTGTAGCCAGCGCGGCGCAGCGCTTCCACTTCATCTGCGGTGTTGCCGAAGATGAAAATGTTCTCTTCGCCGACATGCTCCTGCATCTCCACGTTCGCCCCATCGAGCGTGCCAATGGTCAGCGCGCCGTTGAGCGCAAACTTCATGTTACTGGTGCCGGATGCCTCGGTGCCCGCGAGTGAAATCTGCTCTGAAAGATCCGCCGCCGGAATGATGAGCTGCGCAAGGCTGACGCTGTAGTTCGGGATAAAGACCACTTTCAGCCGATCCTTCACTTCCGCATCGTTGTTGATAACCTTCGCCACATCGTTAATCAGGTGAATAATGTGCTTCGCCATGTAATACGCCGAGGCGGCTTTACCGGCGAAAATATTCACGCGCGGCACCCAGTCCGCCTCGGGATCGGCCTTGATGCGGTTATAGCGCGTAATAACATGCAGCACGTTCATTAACTGGCGCTTGTACTCGTGAATACGTTTGATCTGTACGTCAAACAGCGCTTTCGGGTTTACCACCACATTGAGATGCTGCGCGATATAAATCGCCAGGCGCCTTTTATTCTCAAGCTTGGCTTCGCGCACCTGCTGGTTCACCGTCGGGTAGTCGATGTGCTGCTCCAGCTCGCTCAGCTGGCTGAGATCGGTGCGCCAGGTGCGACCGATATTCTCATCCAGCACCTCAGAGAGCGCCGGGTTCGCCAGCGCCAGCCAGCGGCGCGGCGTCACGCCGTTGGTGACGTTCAGGAACCGCATCGGGAAGATCTTCGCAAAATCGGCAAAGAGCGACTGCACCATCAGGTTCGAGTGCAATTCAGAAACGCCGTTGACCTTATGGCTGATAATCACCGCCAGCCAGGCCATGCGCACGCGACGCCCGCCCGACTCATCGACAATCGACACGCGGCTTAACAACGCGGTATCGTTCGGGTATTGATCCTGAACGGTACGCAGGAAGTAATCGTTAATTTCGAAAATGATTTGCAGATGGCGCGGCAGGATCTTGCCGAGCATATCCACAGGCCAGGTCTCCAGCGCCTCGCTCATCAGCGTATGGTTGGTGTAGGAGAACACCTGACACGTCACCTCGAACGCCTCATCCCAGGTGAACTTATGCTCGTCAATAAGCAGACGCATCAGCTCCGGAATCGACAGCACCGGGTGGGTATCGTTCAGGTGAATCGCCACTTTCTGCGCCAGGTTGGCGTAGGTTTTATGCAGCATGTAATGGCGGCTTAAGATGTCCTGCACGGTGGCGGACACCAGGAAATATTCCTGACGCAGGCGCAGCTCGCGCCCCGAATAGGTGGAGTCGTCCGGGTAAAGCACACGCGACACGTTCTCGGAGTGGTTTTTATCTTCCACCGCCGCAAAATAATCGCCCTGGTTAAACTTACCGAGGTTAATGGCGCTACTGGCCTGCGCGCTCCAGAGCCGTAGCGTATTGGTGGCGTCGGTATCGTAGCCGGGCACGATCTGGTCAGAAGCGACCGCGATGATCTCTTCGGTTTCCACCCAGCGGGTCTTTTTGCCTTCCTGCTGAATACGGCCGCCGAAGCGCACTTTATAGCGCGTATTGTGGCGCTGGAACTCCCACGGGTTGCCATATTCCAGCCAGTAATCCGGCGATTCTTTCTGACGCCCGTCAACGATGTTCTGCTTAAACATGCCGTAGTCGTAGCGAATGCCATAGCCGCGGCCCGGCAGGCCCAGCGTCGCCAGCGAATCCAGGAAGCAGGCCGCAAGACGCCCAAGGCCGCCGTTGCCAAGTCCGGGGTCGTTTTCTTCGTCGATGAGTTCTTCAAGACTCAGGCCCATTCCCTCCAGCGCGTCCTGTACATCTTCATAGATGCCAAGCGACAACAGCGCGTTTGAGAGCGTGCGGCCAATCAGAAACTCCATCGACAGATAGTACACCTGACGCACTTCCTGCGAGAGTTGCGCGCGCGTGGAGCGCAACCAGCGCTCCACCATGCGGTCGCGCACGGCAAACAGCGTGGCGTTTAGCCACTCATGTTTGTTAGCGATAGCCGGATCTTTACCGATGGTGAACATCAGCTTGTAAGCGATAGAGTGTTTTAACGCCTCCACGCTCAGGGTTGGCGACGCGTAGCTAAAGGGTTCATTCATCCACGTGTTCCTTTACAACAAGCGTTGATAAAGTTCGCGGTACGACTTCGCCGCGACCTGCCAGCTAAAGTCCATCCCCATGGCCTGGCGCTGCACAAAACGCCAGAGAGACGGACGGGACCACAATACGAAAGCGCGTCGGATAGCCCGCAACAGCGACCAGGCATTGCTGTCTTCAAAGACAAAACCGCTGGCGATGCCGTCCGCCAGGTTTTCCAGCGAGCTGTCGGACACCGTATCCGCAAGCCCGCCAGTGCGGCGCACCAGCGGCAGCGTGCCGTATTTCAGACCATAAAGCTGCGTCAACCCGCACGGTTCAAAGCGGCTCGGCACCAGAATCACATCCGCGCCGCCCATAATGCGGTGCGAGAAAGCTTCATGATAGCCAATCTGCACGCCGACCTGGCCCGGGTGTTCAGCCGCAGCCGCGAGGAAGCCTTCCTGAAGCACCGGATCGCCTGCGCCCAGCAGCGCCAGCTGCCCGCCCTGCTCCAGCAGTCCCGGCAAGGCCTCCAGCACCAGGTCCAGCCCTTTCTGGCTGGTGAGGCGGCTGACCACCGCGAACAGCGGCGCTTTGTCATTCACCTTCAGGCCCATCGCAATCTGGAGCTGGCGCTTGTTCTCAGCCTTCTCTTCCAGCGTATCGCGGGTGTAGCGCGAGGCCAGCAGCAGATCGTGCGCCGGGTTCCAGATGTTTTCATCCACGCCGTTCAGAATGCCCGACAGCCGCCCTTCGCTGTGACGCTGTTTCAGCAACCCTTCAAGACCGTAAGAGAACTGCGGCTCGGTAATTTCGCGCGCGTAGGTCGGGCTCACCGCCGTAATATGATCGGCATAGTAGAGGCCCGCCTTGAGGAACGAAATCTCGCCGTTGAACTCCAGGCCATTCATGTTAAACATCGACCATGGCAATCCGATGTCATCCATGTGATGCGCGTAAAACATGCCTTTGTAGGCGAGGTTATGCACGGTAAACACGGATTTGGCCGGACGACCGCGCGCCGCCAGATACGCAGGCGTCAGGCCCGCATGCCAGTCATGCGCGTGAACGATGTCAGGGCGCCAGAACGGATCGAGGCCTGCGGCCATTTCGCTGCCCACCCAGCCCAGCAGGGCGAAGCGGATAACGTTGTCGCTGTACGCGTACAGGTTAGTGTCGTGATAAGGGCTGCCCGGACGGTCATAGAGATGCGGCGCATCGATAAGATAGATGCCGACACCGTTAAAATGCCCGAATAACAAAGAGATAGGCCCGGCGAAGGTATCGCGGCGCGTAATCACTTTGGCATCCGCGACGCCGCGACGGAGATCGGGGAAGCCCGGCAGCAATACGCGCGTATCCACACCTTCGGCAATCTGCGCAGCAGGCAACGCGCCAAGGACATCCGCCAGACCACCCGTTTTCAGCAGCGGAAAAAGTTCAGAACATACATGTAAGACCTGCATTATCTCTCCCGTTGAAAGTCACAGCGCAACAGGCGCGCCGAACGCGAAACAATCGCGCGCGGAAATTCTCGTCCGTGCGCACGTAATCCTTGTGCGACTCAGTCTGGCAAACGCGCCAGCATGTCGCGGGTCACCAAAACAATTCCCTCTTCGGAGCGGTAGAAACGGCGAGCATCCTCTTCGGCGTTTTCGCCAATCACCATTCCTTCAGGGATAACACAGGCCCGGTCGATGATGCAGCGACGCAGGCGGCAGGAGCGGCCAACCCAGACATCAGGCAGCAGCACCGCAGAATCAATATTGCAGAACGAGTTCACACGCACGCGCGGGAACAGCACCGACTGCACCACCACCGATCCGGAAATAATGCAGCCGCCGGACACCAGCGAGTTCAGCGTCATGCCGTGGCTGCCGGAGCGGTCCTGCACGAACTTGGCGGGCGGCAGCGACTCCATATGCGTACGGATAGGCCAGTCCTGGTCGTACATATCCAGTTCCGGGGTCACCGAAGCCAGATCCAGATTCGCCTTCCAGTATGCCTCCAGCGTCCCGACGTCGCGCCAGTACGGCTCGGCGTTAGGATCGGACTGCACGCACGAGAGCGGGAACGGATGCGCGTAGGCTTCGCCGCTGTACGTGACTTTCGGGATAATGTCTTTCCCGAAGTCATGGCTGGAGGATTCATTTTTGTCATCCTCTTCCAGCAACTCGTAAAGATAGTCAGCATTAAAAATATAGATGCCCATACTGGCGAGCGCTCTGGTCTCGTCGCCAGGCATAGAAGGCGGGTTCGCCGGTTTTTCGACGAAGTCGATGACTTTGCTGTTTTCATCAACCGCCATTACCCCGAACGCGCGCGCCTCAGCCACCGGCACCGGCAGACAGGCCACGGTACAGCGCGCGCCTTTCTCGACATGGTCGATAAGCATGCGCGAGTAGTCCTGCTTGTAGATGTGGTCGCCCGCAAGGATCACCACATACTCCGCTTTATAGCGACGAATGATGTCGAGGTTCTGTGTCACGGCGTCGGCGGTGCCGCGATACCAGGTTTCGCCATGCACGCGTTGCTGCGCGGGCAGGAGATCGACAAACTCGTTCATCTCTTCGCTAAAGAACGACCAGCCGCGCTGGATGTGCTGCACCAGCGTGTGAGACTGGTACTGCGTGATAACCCCGATGCGACGAATGCCGGAGTTCAGGCAGTTCGAGAGCGCGAAGTCGATAATGCGGAACTTGCCGCCGAAATGAACGGCGGGTTTGGCGCGGGTCGCGGTCAAGTCTTTCAACCGCGTGCCGCGACCACCCGCCAGGATTAGCGCCACGGATTTCAATGGCAACTGCCTTGCAAGCATCAACGGATCTTTCTTTTCAAGCCTGACCATGACGAACTCCTGTTTATGACTTCCGGAAGACGCACACACCGTGCGCAGGCCCATGCCATACAGCCATGACAACCGGATTATCCTCTCCGGCAAACGGAGGAACGGCGCGCCATTCCCCTTCAGGTAATACGATCTCGCTTACTTCATCGCGGCCGTTAAGGGTAACAAGCCAGCGATCGGACAAGAGGATTTGCAGCTGGCGTGCGCCGCTGTGCCACTCCTCAGGTCGCATCGGCGCGCCTGCGGCGTTCAGCCAGCGGACGTTGCCGTCGTTCTCTTCCCACCACCGCGAGGCGGTAAGCGCCGGGATTTGCTTGCGCAGGCGAATCAGAGCCGCGGTATACGCGATAAGCCCCTCATCGGCCTGCGACCAGTCAAACCAGGTCAGTTCGTTATCCTGGCAATACGCATTGTTATTGCCATGCTGGCTGTGGCCATGTTCATCACCCGCCAGCAGCATCGGCGTGCCCTGCGACAGCAACAGCGACGCCAGCAGCGCATGCGTGCTCGCACGCCGCGCATCCTGAACGCTCAGCCCGCCGCCCAGGCCTTCGTAACCGTGATTATTGCTATGGTTTTCCCACGCGCCGTCGCGGTTATCCTCGCCGTTCGCTTCGTTATGTTTGTCGTTAAACGACACGCAATCGCGCAGCGTAAAACCGTCATGCGCCGTCACCAGATTGACGCTCGCCCACGGCTCGCGTGCGCCCTGGCGGTAGACATCCGCCGACGCGGCAAAGCGCGTGGCGAATTCGCCCACATCCTGTTCGCGGCGCAGCCAGAAGCGGCGCATATCGTCGCGAAAGCGATCGTTCCACTCGGCGAACGGCGGTGGGTAGTTGCCCACCTGATAGCCGCCGGGGCCGATATCCCATGGCTCGACGATAAGCTTCACCCCTGATAGCGTCGGGTCGCGGCGCATCGCTTCAAAGAGCGGCGCGTCCTGGCGAAATTCCGGCGTGCGGCCCATGACCGTCGCCAGATCAAACCGGAAACCATCTACGTGACACTGCTCGACCCAGAACTTCAGGCAGCCGAGGGCGTACTCCACCACCGCCGGATGACTCAGGTTCAGCGTGTTGCCGCAGCCCGTCCAGTTGTGATAATCGCCATCGTCCTGTATCCAATAATAGCTACGGTTATCAATTCCGCGCAGGGAGAAGGTCGGTCCGTCGAGATCCAGTTCAGCGCTGTGGTTAAGCACCACGTCGAGGATCACCTCGATACCGGCTTTATGCAGCGCTTTGACGGCATCGCGAAATTCATTAAGCGCGGCCTGCGGCGCGGTCTGCGAGGCGTAACGCGTCTCGACGGCCCACAACGCCAGCGGGTTATAACCCCAGTAATTAGCGAGGCCGAGACGTTGTAAACGCGGCTCGCTACAGAATTTCGCAACAGGTTGTAACTCCAGCGCCGTAATGCCGAGCTGGCGGAAATAGGCAATCATCGTCGGGTGGCCGAGCGCCGCGTAGGTGCCGCGCAGCGCAGGCGGGATATCCGGATGCAGGCGCGTTAAGCCGCGCACATGCGCCTCGTAAATCACCGTCTCGCCCCAGGCGGTCGCGGGCGGCGCGTCGTCTTCCCAGTCGTAGCGGTCATCCATCACCACCGATTTCGGCATGATCTCGTGGTTATCGCGCGGGTCTGGCGTCTCGATACCGCCATACAGACGCGGATCGTCGATAACCTCGCCGTCCACGCCGCGGGCGCACGGGTCAAGCAACAGTTTCGCCGGGTTAAAGCGATGGCCCTGCGCCGGGCTCCACGGGCCATGTACCCGATAACCATAACGCAGGCCAGGGCGAGCCTCTGGCAAATAACCGTGCCAGATATCGCCGCTGCGGGCGGGCAGCGCGTAACGCGTTTCGTTGCCGCTTTCATCAAACAGGCACAGCTCCACCTTTTCCGCATGGGCGGAAAACAGCGTGAAATTTACGCCAGCGCCGTCAAACCAGGCGCCAGGCGGAGCGGAATGGCCTGCGTTAAGCTGCATCGTCTGCCTCTCGAACCAGCCAGATAGTGGCAAGCGGCGGCAGCGTCAGGGAGAGCGAGTTATCGCGCCCGTGGCTGGCAATCGCCTCACTGCGCACCTTGCCGCCATTCCCGGCGTTACTGCCATGATAGTGCTGCGAATCGGTATTCAGGATTTCGCGCCATTCGCCCGGCTGGTTAATACCGAAGCGATAGTCGTGGCGCACCACCGGCGTGAAGTTGCTTGCGACGATGATTTCGTTGCCCTGCGAATCGCGGCGCACGAAGATAAATACGGAGTTCTGAGTATCCTCTACCACTAACCATTCGAAGCCGTAAGGATCGAAATCAAGTTCATGCAGCGCTTTATGCTGGCGATACGTGGAATTGAGATCCCGCACCAGTCTTTGCACGCCGTGATGCCAGTTGTCGTCGCCTTCCAGCAGGTGCCAGTCGAGGCTGGCGTCGTGGTTCCACTCCCGTCCCTGCGCAAACTCGTTGCCCATGAACAGCAGTTTTTTACCCGGGAAGCCCCACATCCAGGCGTAGTAAGCGCGCAGATTGGCGAATTTCTGCCAGGCGTCGCCCGGCATACGGTCGAGGATCGATTTTTTGCCATGCACCACTTCATCGTGCGACAGCGGCAGGACGAAGTTTTCGGTGTAGTTGTAAATCATCCCGAAGGTCATTTTGTGGTGATGGTACTGACGGAAGACCGGGTCAAGCTTCATGTAGTCGAGCGTGTCGTGCATCCAGCCCAGGTTCCACTTGTACCAGAAGCCGAGACCGCCGGTTTCCGGCGGACGGGAGACGCCCGGGAAATCGGTGGACTCTTCCGCCATCGTCACCGCGCCGTTCACCTGCTCGCCAATAATGCGGTTGGTATTGCGCAGAAACTCCATCGCCTCCAGGTTTTCGCGCCCGCCGTACTGGTTAGGGATCCACTCGCCTTCTTTACGGCTGTAATCGCGATAAATCATCGAGGCGACGGCGTCCACGCGCAGCGCGTCAATGCCGAAACGCTCCGTCCAGTACAGCGCGTTGCCCACCAGGAAGTTGCTCACTTCGCGGCGGCCGTAGTTGTAGATAAGGGTATTCCAGTCCTGGTGATAACCTTCGCGCGGGTCGCCATGTTCGTACAGCGCGGTGCCGTCGAAATTCGCCAGCGCGAAATCATCGGACGGGAAGTGGCCCGGCACCCAGTCGAGAATGACGTTAAGGCCGGCGGCGTGCGCGGCGTTGATGAAATAGCGGAACTCTTCGCGCGTGCCGAAACGGCGCGTCGGCGCATACAGCCCCGTCGGCTGGTAGCCCCAGCTGCCATCGAACGGATGTTCGTTTATCGGCAGCAGTTCGATATGGGTAAAGCCCATCCACTTCACATACGGGATCAGCTGATCGGCCAGTTCACGGTAGCTGAGCCAGAAATTATTGTCGGTATGGCGACGCCATGAACCAAGATGCACTTCGTAAATGGAAATCGGCGCATCGAAGCGGTTAGCCTCCTGGCGCGCCGTATTCGGCTCCACTTTTTCCGGCAGACCACAGATAAGCGACGCGGTTTCCGGGCGCATCTGCGCCTCGAACGCGTACGGGTCGGATTTCATGCGCAGATGGCCGTGCGCGTCGATCATTTCATATTTGTAGAGCTGGCCGTTGTGCGCGCCGGGGATAAACAGCTCCCAGATGCCGCTTTCTTTACGCAGGCGCATCGGGTGGCGGCGGCCGTCCCAGTAGTTAAACTGCCCCACCACGGAGACGCGCTGCGCATTAGGCGCCCAGACGGAAAAGCGCGTGCCGGTGACGCCATCCATCGTATCGGGATGCGCGCCGAGCGTTTCATAAGGCCGCAGATGGGTGCCTTCAGAAAGCAGCCAGACATCCAGCTCCTGAAGCAGCGGCCCGAAGCGATAGGGGTCATCAATCAGGTTTTGCTGTCCGTGCCAGATCACGGCCAGTTGATAGCGAAAAGGGTTTTTACGACGCGGCACCAGGCCGCTGAAGAAACCGCGAGAATCCAGACACTCAAGCTTACCCACTTTACGCCCGGTCTTAGGTTCAACGACCCAGACTTCTGTGGCATCGGGAAGCAGCGCGCGGACTTCGATCCCGGCGTCGGTAGTGTGCATGCCCAGAACGGAGAAAGGATCCGAAAAATGGCCCGCAATCAGCGCATTAATCACGTCTCTTGAGACACGATCAGACATGGTTATCATCCTGTTTATTTGGTGTCGCCCCATTCCAGCCTTACGCCTTCGCGTCCGGTAGCGACACTCTTAATGACCTGAACGGGCAGAGCCTGATGCATTCCTGCGGCTGTGCCGTTCCACCTGGAAGTATGACGAGTAGAGCCCGCCTTATGCTAAGCATAGCCAGGGGATTCTGTTACCCCTCAGAAAATATGAAACAATCGTCTTTTCTTTATTGATGAACATTAAAAAAGAGCGCCGAAGCGCTCTTTCTATAAATTTGTTTACGCCAGTTGACGCAACATACGCCGCAGCGGTTCGGCGGCCCCCCACAGGAGCTGATCGCCGACGGTAAACGCCGAGAGATATTCCGGCCCCATGTTGAGCTTACGCAGTCGCCCAACCGGCGTGCTCAGCGTGCCGGTGACCGCCGCCGGCGTTAATTCACGCACGGTGATGTCGCGGTCGTTCGGCACCACTTTTACCCAGTCGTTATGGCCCGCCAGCAGCGATTCGATAGTCGCAAGCGACACATCTTTTTTCAGCTTGAGCGTAAACGCCTGGCTGTGACAGCGCAGCGCGCCGATACGCACGCACAGACCGTCTACCGGAATGGTGGACGCGGTGCCGAGAATTTTGTTGGTCTCCGCCTGGCCTTTCCACTCTTCACGGCTCTGGCCGTTATCGAGCTGCTTGTCGATCCACGGGATAAGCCCGCCCGCCAGCGGTACGCCGAAATTATCGACCGGCAAGTCGCCGCTGCGGGTAAGCGCCGTGACTTTGCGTTCGATATCCAGGATAGCGGAGGCCGGCTCGGCGAGTTCCGCCGCGACGTGCTGTTGCAGCAGGCCCATCTGGGTCAGCAGTTCGCGCATATGGCGCGCGCCGCCGCCGGAGGCCGCCTGATAGGTCGCCACAGACGCCCACTCCACCAGGTTTTCCGCGAACAGACCGCCCAGCGACATCAGCATCAGGCTGACGGTGCAGTTGCCGCCGACAAAGGTTTTCACGCCTTTATTCAGCCCATCGGCGATCACATGCTGGTTCACCGGGTCGAGGATGATAATGGCGTCGTCTTTCATGCGCAGCGAAGAGGCCGCATCAATCCAGTAGCCCTGCCAGCCGCTTTCACGAAGCTTTGGATAGATTTCGTTGGTATAATCGCCGCCCTGGCAGGTCACGATGATGTCCAGCGCCTTCAGCGCTTCAAGATTGTAAGCGTCCTGAAGCGTGCCGCCGCCCTGCGCGCCAAAGGCGGGCGCCGGCTGGCCGAGCTGGGAAGTAGAGAAAAAGACAGGACGAATGGCGTCAAAATCGCGCTCTTCCACCATGCGTTGCATGAGTACAGAGCCGACCATACCGCGCCAGCCGATAAAACCAACATTTTTCATAACCCGTGTTCCTGCGAGATGTGCTTTGTGTGCGTGACGGGAGAGCCCCGGAGATACTTTCACCATACAAAATGCAGCTAAAGTGGCAAGTGAAATTAATCAATGATCGCCTGAACATCAGAAACAGAGCTAATCAGGCGTCACGTTTACCGTTATCAGGACTCTTTCATGAATGACATTCTCTCCGCCGCCGTCCTGCTGATCCTGATTATGGATCCGCTGGGCAACCTGCCGATTTTCATGTCGGTGCTCAAGCATACCGAGCCGAAACGCCGTCGGGCGATTATGGTGCGCGAGCTGTTTATCGCGCTGCTGCTGATGCTTATCTTCCTGTTTGCGGGCGAGAACATCCTGGCGTTCCTGAATCTGCGCGCCGAGACCGTCTCTATTTCCGGCGGCATTATTCTGTTCCTTATCGCCATCAAGATGATTTTCCCAAGCCAGGAAGGCAACAGTACCGGTCTGCCTGCGGGTGAGGAGCCGTTTATCGTGCCGCTGGCGATTCCGCTGGTCGCAGGCCCCACGCTGCTTGCGACCCTGATGCTGCTGTCGCACCAGTATCCGAACCAGATGGGGCATCTGGTCATCGCGCTGCTGCTCGCCTGGGGCGGCACGTTTGTTATCCTGTTGCAGTCTTCGCTCTTTTTACGGCTGCTCGGCGAGAAAGGCGTCAACGCGCTGGAGCGCCTGATGGGGCTGGTGCTGGTGATGCTCGCCACCCAGATGTTCCTGGACGGGATTCGGGCGTGGATGAAGGGATAGGAAAAAGGGCTTCCGACGGGAAGCCCTTTTTGACGTTTAACAGCTTACGCCAGACGACCATCTACCGAGTATTAATCTCGACTAACCCTCTATTAATAGCACCCAAAACCTGAACTACGCCTCTTTTTAAAAGCATGTTGTTTGTTATTTTTCACGTACCGGTTTATAGCAACTGCAATAGGCATCGGTAAAACTATATTCATTAAAAGGGATTATTAAATGGATGAATGAAACCTTGCTGCATGTGCCTCAATTTCCAAATCACCTTCATGGGGAGTGACAGACATTTTTAAATGGAAGTTATTACCAAGAAAATTTGGTGGTGGCATAAGATACATACAGAAATTTAAAGATTCATGGGTTATTCATAATAAACTACTTATAAGAATGTCTGCAACGCAGTATCATTTGCTTGCGGAGTTCCTGGCTGGCGTATGTTGGATTGAAGTAGGCGGAGATCCTAATTTTATAGATAGAGTGGCCTTCGAAGTAAGAACCTTTGACTGGAGTGGGCCTGACATTTTTGACAGATATCTAACCATCACCAGTCCACCGGAGAAAACTTCAGTTGGATTCGTAAGCATACAACTGCGTACTGCGGCGAAAACAATGGGCATAGACCCTTCAACCATGAGCACGACACAGTGGCGCCAGTTGTCAAACTGCCTTGAAAAAGATGCCTATAATATCAGCCTGGTTGCCAGGCACCTTCGGCAGTTAGCTGATTATGATAAATTTACGCAAACCTTAAAAAAGGAAGATATAAGAATTGTAGGTACACGGTATAATAGAGGCGTCGTGCCTACACTGGATGAGATAAAAAGAAACACAAGATACGGCGATTTTATTCTAAAAAACTGGCAGCGTTTTCACTGGCTGATATGGGATTAGTATGAAATATTTTTACAGGATTTTATTGCTCGTACTTTATATATCAGGCATCGCCACGTTATTGATCGTCACCGTGGACAAATACTCATGGATGAGCGAAATGGATCCGTCGCTCTCACCTGACATGCTCCCGGTTGATAACGGTTCTGGTGACCGCGGCGTGGTGTCCTTTCTGGCGTTCGTTGTTGCACTGTTAACGCAGGTCATTGCTTCCTTTTTTGAAAAAAGCAAAACGTGGAAAACGCTGTCTGTCTTTTGTGCCGCTTTAGCTATTGTGATTTACGTTTTGCGATAAAGATATTCACGCATGGCAGGCAGAGATATCTGCAATAAAAAAACCGCCGGGTCGATCCGGCGGTTTTTTGCATCAGCAGTAAATTAAGAAAGCAGCGTAAACGCAATCATCCCGACAATCGCGCCGGTGGTGCCAAGCAGCGTTTCCATCATCGTCCAGGTTTTGAGGGTTTGCGCTTCGGTAGCGCCGGTGAATTTACCAAACAACCAGAAACCGGCGTCGTTGACGTGGCTCACCACAATCGAGCCGCCCGCGATGCAGATCGACAGCGCGGCAAGCTGCGCGCCGGAGAAATGCAGCTGATCGATAACCGGCATCACCAGCCCAACCGCAGTCAGGCAGGCGACGGTCGCGGAGCCCTGAATAATGCGCACCGCGGCGGCCAGCACAAAGCAGGTCAAGGCAATCGGCAAGCCCATGCCGGTCAGCGCGCCGCCGAGCGCCGGTCCGACGCCGGAATCCACCAGCACTTGTTTGAACACGCCGCCTGCGCCAATCACCAGCAGAATAATGCCCGCCGGTTGCAGCGCCTGGCCGCAAATCGCCATGACTTTCTCTTTTTCCATCCCCTGACGCCGCGCGAGGCCGTAAATCGCCACCAGGCAGGCGACCAGAATCGCGGTAAACGGATGACCGATAAACTGCAGCCATTCGTAGAGCGTCGAGCCTTGCGCGGTGAAACGCGCCGCGATGGTTTTCAGGCCCACCAGCACCAGCGGCAGCAGAATGAGCGAGAGGCTGAAACCGAAGGACGGCAGTTTGCCTTCGCCGAGGTGCGGTTCGCTGATATCGTCAGGCGTGTACAGTTCGACATGGCGGCTGATGAAGTTACCGAAAAGCGGCCCCGCCACCAGCATGCCAGGGATAGCGGCGCACAGGCCGATTAAAATCATCCAGCCAAAATCGGCGTGCATCTGGGAGGCGAGCAGCATCGGCGCAGGCCCCGGCAGCAGAAACGCCGCGGCGGCCGCGACGCCCGCAAACAGCGGGATCACAAGCTTCACGAGATTCGTGCCGGTGTGGCGCGCCATCGAAAACGCGACGCTAATCAGCAGCACAATCGCCACTTCGAAAAACAGCGGCAGCGCGCAAATCAGGCCCGCAAGGCCAATCGCGTAATGCGCGCGGCTGTGGCCGAAGGATTTCAGCATCTTGACCGCAATCTGATCGACCGCGCCGGTCTCATGCAGGATTTTGCCGAACATCGCGCCCAGCGCCACGACCACCGCCAGAAAGCCGAGCGTGCCGCCCATGCCCTTTTCCATAGTGGACGCGATTTTATCGAGCGGCATGCCGGAGAAAAGCCCGGCGCCAATAGATACCACCATCAGCGCGACAAAGGCGTGCATACGCGCCTTCATCACCAGGAACAACAGAAGTAAAACGGACCCTACTGCCGTTAACACGAGGGTTAATGTATTCACGACTTACTCGCCTTTGTTGATAAGCGCGATGGTGCTGTCGATAACGTCGTCGAGCGACTGGTTAATATCCACAAACAGCACATCTTTTTCATCTTCCTGCGGGGCTTCCAGCGCCTCGAACTGGGTGACCAGCATTTGCGGCTTGAAGAAGTGCCCTTTACGCGCGCGCAGGCGGTTCTCGATCACTTCAAAATCGCCTTTCAGCCAGATGAAAGAGAGGTTCGGGTTGCCGCTGCGCAGGATATCGCGATAGCGTTTTTTCAGCGCCGAGCAGACGATGAGCGATACTTTGTTGGTGCGCTGCATGGCGAAGGCGGCGTCGTTGAGCGCCTGCAACCACGGCGTGCGGTCGTCATCGTTCAGCGGATCGCCCGCCGCCATTTTCATGATGTTGCGGCGCGGATGCAGAAAGTCGCCATCAAGAAACGCGGCTTTCAGACGATGCGCGACTTCGCTGGCGACAACGGATTTCCCGCTGCCGGAAACGCCCATCAGGATATAAATATGGTGATCATGATTGGTCGTGCTCATTGCAGTACTCCCCTGGCAAAGGCATTACGGATAATGTTACGGGTAACTGTTAACGGTAACATTGTCTGGCTCACACTGAAAATTAGCAATTTCCGCAGGCTCTCAGCATGAATAAGTGTGAGCCAGTTCAAATTTGTGGGATTAAATTGAACCGCCAGGCGAGAGCGTAAAACCGAGATCGAGCATTTGCGGGGTAACCGTTTCGCCGCGGATACGCGCCAGCAGACGCTCGGCGCCGATGCGTCCCATACGTTCGCGCGGCGTCAGCACGCTGGCGAGTTGCGGCTCCATCACCTGGCCGATATCGTGGCCGTGAAAACCGGCAATCGCCATATCGTCAGGAATGCGCAGGCCCAGACGCTGGCATTCAAACGCGGCGCCGATCGCGAGATCGTCATTGGTGCAGAAGATACTGTCGAGCTGCGGATACTCCCGACGCGCCTGGCGCAGCAGTTCGCTGCCGGTCGAGAAAGACGAAGAGTGTTCGACCATCACGCTGTAGGGCGTCAGGCCCGCGTCGAGCATCGCCTGCTCGTAGCCTTTCTGTTTCATGATGGTGCGCTCGTCGAGGCGCGCGCCGAGATACGCGACGTGCCGATGACCGCGGGCGATGATGGCCGCCGTCATCTGGCGGGCGGCGTCGAAGTTATCAAACCCCACGGCGATATCCAGACACGGCGAGACGCTGTCCATTAGCTCCACCACCGGAATGCCCGCCACTTCAATCATTTTGAGCGTGCGCGGCGTGTGGTTGCGTTCGGTTAAAATCAGGCCGTCGATATTCCAGGAGAGCATCGACTCCAGGCGCTCCTCTTCCAGCTCCGGCTTATACCCGTAGTGGGCCAGCATAGTCTGGTAGCCGTGCGCGTCGATGACGCTTTCGATGCCGCGTAAGACTTCAGCGAAAACCTGGTTGGTCAGGGAAGGCAGCAGCACGCCGATGGCGCGGCTGGTCGCGTTGGAGAGAATATCCGGCGCGCGGTTGGGAATGTAGCCAAGCTCATCCAGCGCCGCCGCGATTTTGCTGCGCAGCGCCAGCGAGACTTGCTCGGGGTTGCGCAGGTAGCGGCTGATGGTCATTTTGGTCACGCCGACGCGATCGGCCACATCCTGGAGTACCGGTCTTCTCTTTTTCATCGTCCTGAAGGGGGGATAAGATCATGGGTAATAACCAGTTTATCACGGACGTGCAACAACCTTCCCCTGTTTAGAGGAAGGTTGCGAGTGAGGTTAAAGATTTATCAGACCGGCGGCAGATCAAACAGCAGGATTTCGCTGTCGCTGTCGGCGTGGATGGCAAGGGTGGCTTCGTCCCAGATAGCCAGGCCATCGCTGGTGGTCGCGCGGGTGCCGTTGATGGTCACCTCGCCCTTCACCACCTGGATCCAGACGCGGCGGCCATCGGCAGGCACGTACTGCCCGTCTTCGCCATTCAGCAGCGCCCAGCGCGACAGTTCCATATCCTGATGCACTTTCAGCGAGCCGTCGCGGGCATCCGGGGACAGCACCAGTTGGCGGCCCTGGGCGGCGTCGAAGCGGCGCTGCTCGTAGCGTGGCTCAATGCCATTTTCAGACGGCATAATCCAGATCTGGTACAGACGCAGACGCTCGGTGGCGCTCGGGTTGTACTCGGAGTGGCGCACGCCGGTCCCGGCGCTCATTATCTGGAACTCACCGGCAGGCACCTGCTCTTTATTGCCCATGCTGTCCTGATGCTCAACCGCGCCTTCCAGCACGTAAGTCAGGATTTCCATGTCTTTATGCGGGTGGGTACCGAACCCCTGGCCTGCGTCGATGACGTCGTCGTTAATCACCCGCAGGGCGGAAAAGCCCATGAAATTCGGGTCGTAGTAATTAGCGAACGAGAAGGTGTGCCAGGAATCCAGCCAGCCGTGATTCGCGTGACCGCGGTCGTTTGCTTTGCGTAAATAGATCATCGTGTACCCCCTTAGCGATTTGATGGGGTAAGTGTGGACCTGTTACGTTCGCGATCATAGAGGGTGAAAATTGACTCCTCTGTTCAAATTTTGTGAACAAGAACAGAGGAGCCGGTAGCCCTTATTTCGCAAGGGTTACCGTGGCGGGAGACGCCTGCTCGAAGCCGCGTTCGAGGATCTCCAGGTTGGTAAGCACATCAGATTCTCTGACATAATTCGGCGCGCCGTTGACGAGGGTGTCATAGAGCGCGTCATAGACACGGCCATAGTCGCCCTCTTCCGGTTTGATCTCTTCACGCACCGTTTCGCCGCGCTCGTTGACATACTCCAGACGCCCGATGCTGTCATCCGCCGCAAAGCCTGGCTCGCCGGGCATAATCCCGGCCTTCAGGCTGGTTTCCTGCTGGTCGATGCCATATTTGATAAATGAGCCTTTTTTGCCGTGGACGATAAATTTTGGGTAGTCGATTTTGACGTAATGGCTGGTCTTCACGATGGCTTTCAGATCGCCATAAAAGAGCTGCGCCTCGAAGGTGTCATCCGGGTTGGCTTTATTACGCAGGCTGCGGATGTCATAGCTGACGTGATCGGGGCGGCCAAACAGCGAAATAATCTGATCCATCGTGTGCACGCCGAGCCCGAAAAACATGCCGTCTTCCGGCAGGCCGGGTTTGGTTTCCGCCTCAGGCCGGTAGTAGTCGAAATGGCTTTCAATTTCGACAATCTCACCAAGCTTGCCGCTCTCAATGACCTTACGTGCGGTAAGAAAACACGAATCAAAACGGCGGTTCTGATACGGTGTGACCACAAGCCCCTTGCTCCTTGCCAGATCCTGGAGCAGGCGCGCCTCCGCGACGCTTGTCGTGAACGGTTTTTCCACCAGCACGTTTTTCCCGGCTTCCAGCGCGCGTTTCGCATACTCGAAGTGGCTGTCGGCATGCGTACAGATGACCACCAGTTTCACCGAGGCGTCATTCAGGATGTCATCCAGATCGCTCGTAAAGTGAATATGCTGATAACGCGGGTGGCTTTCCAGCTCCGGTTTGGGGTGGCGACGGAAGATATGCGCGACGTGAAACGTCTCTTTGCGGTGTAAAACGTAGGGAAGATGGTAGCGGGTGGTGCTTTTGCCAAAACCAATAAAAGCGCAGTTAATCGTCATTGCCCAATCCTTATCGCGAGTTAACCCATTGTGTTAACCATAGATCATCAGGCAAAAAAAAAGCCAGCACCCGGCTGGCTAAGAAATACTGGAAGCAATGTGAGCAATGTCGTGCTTTCAGGATGTTCCGTTGGGGTTCCCCCTGAACGCATGACAATAATAATCATTATCATTCGCATGTGTCCAGCCTTTTTTGAAAAAAATTTGGGAATTGACCGGCAAGAAAAAAGCATTGATGTTGAAGGGGATTTTGTTTTCCTGGGCGGGGAAGCCATGCGCCTCGCCTTCACATCCTCCGACCACAGCGGGAGCGCGCCATGAATGAGATAGTAGTAAGACATGCGGAAGCGGAAGACGCGCAGGCGTTGCAGCAGATCCACACGATGCCGGAAATCATCCACAACACGCTGCAAATTCCGCATCCGTCGCTCGCGATGTGGCGAGACCGGCTCGGCGCGCCGCAGCCGGGGCGTCGTCAGCTGGTGGCGTGTATTGATGGCGAAGTCGTCGGGCATCTGGCCTTAACGGTGGAGCAAAACCCGCGCCGCAGCCATGTAGCGACGTTCGGGATGAGCGTTCACCCCGGCTGGCGCAACCGCGGCGTGGCGTCGGCGCTGATGCGCGAAATGGTAAACCTGTGTGATAACTGGCTGCGCATCGAGCGGATCGAGCTGACGGTGTTTGTCGATAATGCGCCTGCGCTGGCGGTGTACCGCAAGTTCGGGTTTGAGACGGAAGGCACCGGCAAGCGTTACGGCCTGCGTAACGGCGAGTACGTCGACGCGTATTTTATGGCGCGGGTAAAGGCGGGTTAACGCTCCCACCGCCGTTTCTGGGATGTTTAAATTGCGCCACACGGCGGGTGCGCGTGGCTTACCCGCCCTACAAACAACAAACATTGAGATGTTTAAATTCGTAGGGTGGGTAAGCGTAGCGCACCCGCCATTTACATTGCGCGACCCTTTTTGGTCATGACGCGGCGGGCGCTACATTAATAACCCGCCGTTAAATCATCGACGCTGCGCGGGTCGGACGCGCCGTAAAGCGCCCCGTCCGGGCCAATCATAATGCTCTGGGTGCTGCCCATCGCCTCTTTCACCGCCACGTTCTGTCCTTTCTCACGCAGCAGCTTCAGCGTATCCGGGCTAAAACCCTTCTCCACCCGCAGCTCATCCGGCAGCCACTGGTGATGGAATCGCGGCGCGTTGGTGGCTTCCGCCACGTTCATACCGTAATCAATCGTATTCACCACCATCTGCAATACGGTAGTGATAATGCGACTGCCGCCTGGGCTGCCGGTCACCAGCCACGTCTTGCCATCCTTCACGACAATCGTCGGCGACATCGACGACAGCGGGCGTTTCTTCGGCCCCACCGCGTTCGCATCGCCGCCCACCAGGCCATAAACGTTCGGCGTCCCCGGCTTGGCGGAGAAATCGTCCATCTGGTTATTCATCAGAATGCCGGTATCGCCCGCCACAATGCCGCTGCCAAAGGTGGTGTTAAGCGTATAGGTCACCGCCACCGCATTGCCGTCTTTATCGACGACAGAAAAATGCGTGGTCTGGTTGCTCTCATAAGGCGCGAGATTTCCCGGTTTAATCTCGTTCGACGGACGCGCCTTATTCACATCGATCTGCTGCGCCAGCGATTTCGCGTAGGCCTTGCTGGTCAGCGCCTGCCACGGCACCTTCACGAAATCCGGGTCGCCCAGATACTCCGAGCGGTCGGCGTAGGCGTATTTTTCCGCCTCGGCCATGATCTGCATCGCGTCGGCGCTGCCGAAGCCATATTTATGCAGATCGAAATTCTCAAGGATATTCAGGATCTGCACGATATGGATCCCGCCCGACGACGGCGGCGGCATCGAATACACCTGATAACCACGGTAGCTGCCGCTCACAGGCGTACGCTCCACCGCTTTGTAATTCGCCAGATCGGCTTTGGTGATAAGCCCGCCGTTTTTCGCCATCTCGTCAGCTATCTGGTCGGCAATCGGGCCTTTATAGAAGGCGTCGGGGCCATCTTTGGCGATAAGCTCAAGGCTCTTTGCAAGATTCGCCTGCACCAGCTTGTCGCCCTTCTGATACGGATTACCGTCCTGTTTCCAGAAAATCGCCTTGCTGGTCGGGTGATTCGGGAGCGTCTCCACGCCGTAGGTTTTTAAATCGATGGCAAGCGCGTCATTGACCGTAAACCCGTCGCGAGCAAGCGTAATGGCGGGCTGAATGACTTTATCGAGCGGCATCGTGCCATATTTTTGCAGCGCGAGCGTGAAGCCCGCGACGCTGCCCGGCGTGCCGGAGGCGAGATGCGAGGTGAGCGATTTTTTGCTGTCGGCGTTGCCCTGCGCGTCGAGGAACATATCGCGCGTGGCTTTTTCCGGCGCCATTTCGCGGAAATCGATCGCCGTGACGTTGCCGTCTTTGGTGCGCAGCATCATAAAGCCGCCGCCGCCGAGATTACCGGCCTGCGGATGCGTTACCGCCAGGGCGAACCCCACCGCGACCGCCGCATCCACCGCGTTACCGCCCTGCTTTAGCACATCGACGCCCACCTGCGTCGCCGCGGCGTCCACCGAGGCCACCATGCCGTGTTCGGCACGCACCGGATGAAAGACATCTTCTTCCACGCCATACGAGACGGGCGCAGGCGCTGCGACAGGCGGTGGCGCGGCCCCCGCCATAAAACTACAGGTGACCGCCAGCGCCGCTATCACGCTCTGGCGTACGGTTTTCCACTGCATCATCATTATTGTTCTCCGCTTATTATCCGGGACGCTCCCCGCAATAAGTCTGGTTCACAACTCTTAAAAGATCATCGTGCTGTCACAGAGGAGGTAAACTGAAAAGATCTTCCACAGGGGAGGGAAATACCATGAAACGCTATTTACTGATTGCCGCAGCGCTTCCGCTGGCGGCGCTTGCCGAACCGATTAACGTCATCAACAACCCTAACCAGCCGGGGTATGTGAACCCCAGCCAGCAGCGCTTGCAGACGCAAATGCAAAGCCAGCAGCTTCAGCAGAAAGGGATGCTTAATCAGCAGATCCAGACGCAAAGCCGCCTGCAACAGCAGCAGTTGCAAACTCAGATGAATAATAACGTCGAGCGTATTCAGCAGAACCAGCCGGGGAACCTTAACCCGCCGCGGGAGCAGGTGCTGCCGAACACCAACGGCGGCATGCTGAATAGCAGCAGTAGCGGCAGCAGCACGCAGCATATGCTTAACAGCAACGGCGCGACGCTGAACAGTACGTCGCAGACGCACATGATTGAGCCGCGTCAGAACGGCGATATGCTGCGACAAAGCGGCACCACGCTGAATACGCAGAGCGCCATCACGCCTTAAGCGCGAAAATCCGGCCCGATCTCGTCAATCGCATCAGTGCAGATGCAGTCCACGCCCCAGGCGAGCAGCTCCAGCGCGCGCCGGGGCGAATTCACGGTATAGACCAGAATACGCAGACCCGCGTCTTTCAGTTGCGCGACGCGCGCCTGATCCAGCAGCTTATGGTTCAGATGAATAGACACGCAGGCGAGACGCGTGGTCAACGCCTGCCAGTCGTCGCGCCACTCATCCAGCAGCAACCCGCGCGGCAGTTCCGGCGCGGCCTGTTGCGCCGCCTCCAGCGCCTCGATGGAGAACGACGAGAGCAGCGGCGCGGTCATATCGCTCCAGAGCGCGCGCGCGGCCAGCGCCACTACGCGCCCGGTTTCGGCATCCGCGCCGGTCGTCGGTTTAATCTCAATATTCGCCATCATATGATGCTCGCGGCAGCGCTGCGCCACGTCGCTCATCAGCGCCAGCCTCTCGCCTTTAAACGCGCCGCTGAACCAGCTGCCGGCGTCCACTTTCAGCAGCGCATCCCAGTTCAGCTCGCCCGCCACGCCCCAGCCGTTGCTGGTGCGCTCCAGCGTGTCGTCATGCAGCAGGAAAATCTGGCCGTCTTTCGAGAGCTTCACGTCAAACTCAATCATGGCGTGACCCAGGCGCGCGCCGGTTTCAATCGCCGCCAGGGTGTTTTCCGGTGCCAGTCGGCCGCCGCCGCGGTGGGCGACGATGGGAGGATATGGCCAGTTGCTCATAAACGTTGTCCTGTTTCACCATCAAAAAAGTGCAGATGATTTTCCGGCAGGTGCAGCCACAGCTGGCTGCCCGGCTGCGGACGCTCCTGATGCGCCAGGCGCGCCACCACTTTCTGGCTGCCCCAGCGGCCATGCGCGAGATTATCCGCGCCCAGCATCTCCAGCGTATCGAGCGGCAGCGGCACGCCGCCTGCGGCCTGTGAGCTTAGCGCAATATGTTCCGGGCGGATACCCAGCGTCACCTTGCGCCCGGCGAGCGTTTTATGCAGCCGCCCAAGCGGCAGGGAAAGCCCGCCGTCGATATCAAAATGGGTGCCTTCGGTATTCACCCGCCCTTCCAGCAGGTTCATCGCCGGGCTGCCGATAAAGCTCGCCACAAAGCGGCTGGCGGGCTTTTCGTAGACCTCCACCGGCGTGCCTATCTGCTCCGCCACGCCTTTATTCATCACCATCACGCGCTGGGCGAGCGTCATCGCCTCGACCTGATCGTGCGTCACATACAGCGACGTGGTGCGCAGACGACGGTGCAACTGTTGCAGTTCAAGGCGCATCTGCACGCGCAGCTTAGCGTCGAGGTTTGAAAGCGGTTCATCGAAGAGGAATACCGCCGGATCGCGCACAATCGCGCGGCCCATGGCCACGCGCTGGCGCTGGCCGCCGGAGAGCTCACGCGGGCGGCGTTTTAACAGCTCATCCAGTTCCAGAATGCGCGCCGCTTCTTTGACGCGCTCGGCGATATGCGCTTTGCCCATCCCACGAATTTTCAGGCCCCAGGCCATGTTCTCTTCAACATTCATATGCGGATAGAGCGCATAATTCTGGAACACCATGGCGATGCCGCGCTCTTTCGGCTCCATCTCGGTGACGCGCTGGCGGTCTATCCAGATATCGCCGCTACTCACGCGCTCAAGCCCGGCCACCATACGCAGCAGCGTCGATTTACCACAGCCGGAGGGGCCGACCATCACGATAAATTCGCCATCCGCGACGTCCACCGTCAGCGGCTGAATGACCTGCGTTTTGCCGTTATCCCAGCTTTTGGTGACTGCCTGTAATTTGAGTCCTGCCATCTTATTTCTCGCTATCCACCAGCCCGCGAACAAACGCGCGCTGCATCACTAAAACAATCACCACCGGCGGGATAAGCGTCAGCAGCATCGCCGCCATCACCTGATTCCACTGCGTGCTGCCCTCGCCCACCGAAATCATGCCTTTAATGCCCGCCACCGCCGTGCCGAGCGACGGATCGCTGACAATCAGCAACGGCCAGAGATACTGGTTCCAGCCGTAGATAAACGTAATGACGAACAGCGCCGCGAGGTTGGTTTTGGACAGCGGCAGCACGATGTCGCGGAAAAACCGCATCGGCGAGGCGCCGTCAATGCGCGCCGCTTCCATCAGCTCGTCAGGCAGCGTCATAAAGAACTGGCGGAACAGAAAGGTGGCGGTCGCGGACGCCATCAGCGGCAACGTGAGGCCGGTGTAGCTATCCATCATCTTCAGGTTGGCTATCACCTCCACCGTCGGGAAAATGCGCACTTCCACCGGCAGCATCAGCGTAATAAAAATCATCCAGAAGAAGAGGTTACGCAGCGGGAAGCGAAACCAGACGATGGCGAACGCCGAGAGCATCGACACCGCGATTTTCCCGACGGTAATGCTGAACGCCATGATGAAACTGTTAAGCAGCATCAGCCAAAACGGCGCGCTGTTGGCCCCGACGCCGTTTACCCAGATATCCTTCAGGTTTTCCCACAGGTGCGTGCCGGGAATAAGCGTCATCGGCGTGGCAAACACGGCCTGGTTATCGAGCGTTGCCGCGACAAACGCCACGTAGAGCGGAAAGAGAATCGCGGCGATGCCAAGAATCAAAATGGTATGGCTGAAAATCGTCAGCCCAGGGCGGTTTTCAATCATTGGTAACGCACCTTACTTTCCACATAGCGGAACTGCACCACGGTGAGAATAATCACCAGCACCATCAGCACCACCGACTGCGCGGCGGAGGTGGAGAGATCCAGCCCGGCGAATCCTTCGCGGTAAATCTTGTAAATCAGCGTAGTGGTGGCCTGCACCGGCCCGCCCGCGGTGGCGGCGTCGATGACCGGGAAGGTATCGAAAAAGGCATAGACCAGGTTCACCACCAGCAGGAAAAAGCTCACCGGCGCGATAAGCGGCAGCGACAGCTTAAAGAAGCGACGCACCGGGCCTGCGCCGTCGATGGCGGCCGCCTCGACCAGCGAGCGCGGGATCGACTGCAACGCCGCGAAGAAGAACAAAAAGTTGTAGCTGATTTGCTTCCAGACCGAGGCGAACACCACCAGGAACATCGCCTGGCCGCTGTTCTGCGAGTGGTTCCAGTAGTAGCCCATCTGTTCGAGCACATGAGTGATAAGCCCGCGTCCGGGGTTAAAGAGGAAAATCCACAGTACGGCGGCGATGGCGGGCGCAACGGCATACGGCAGCAGCATTAGCGTTTGATAGAAACGACTGCCGCGCACCACGTAATCCACGAGGGCGGCGAAAAAAAGCGATATCAGCAGCCCGCTGACGGTCACCAGCGTGCTGAATTTAATGGTGGTCCAGAAGGAATCCAGGTAGTAGCTGTCGTGCAACAACTGGGTAAAGTTCGCCAGCCCGACAAACTGGCTCGATAGCCCGAATGGATCGATGCTCTGTACGGAGTACCAGAGCGCCTCGCCCGCAGGCCAGATAAAAAAGATGACGGTGATAATCAGCTGCGGCGCCAGTAACGCATAGGGCAGCCAGCCTGAACGAAACACCGGACGGGATGATGACATAGAGAAACGCTTTCCTGAAAAATGCCGGGTGCGGGTGCGGGTGCGCCTGCGCCTTACCCGGCCTGGGGATCCAGAGCAGGTAAGCGAAGCGCATACGCCGCGCCAACCCGCTCCCGGCGGTACAATTTCTGGTTCCGTGTAGGGCGGGTAAGCGAAGCGCACCCGCCGTTCGAAACGACACCCGCCGCGCCAACCCGCTCCCGACGTTACGATTTCGTCGACTGCTCGAAGCGGCGCAACAGTTGATTACCACGCTCAACGGCGGAATCCAGCGCCTGCTGCGGGGTTTTCTTGCCGGTCCAGACGCTTTCCAGCTCCTCGTCAACCACGGTACGGATCTGCGGCATATTGCCCAGACGCAGCCCTTTGGTGAACGGCAACGGCGGCTTATTCAGCATCTGACGCGTCGCGATATCCGCGCCCGGGTTCTTCTCATAGAAGCCCTGCTGGCGGGTCAGGTCGTAAGCGGCTTTAGTGATAGGCAGATAACCGGTTTTCTGGTGCCATTGCGCGGCATTTTCCGGCTGCGCGAGGAAGTTCAGGAACTCCGCCACGCCTTTGTACATCGCCTTGTCTTTGCCCTGCATCACCCACAGGCTCGCCCCGCCGATAATGGCGTTCTGCGGCGCGCCTTTCACATCGGCATCGTACGGCATCATGCCCACGCCGTAGTTGAATTTGGCGTAGTGGCGGATATCCGCGAGCGAGCCGGAAGAGGCGGTGGTAATGGCGCAATCGCCGTTGTAGAACTTCTCGGTGGACTCATCCTTACGCCCGAAGTAGCTGAAATCGCCTTTCTTGTTCAGATCTTCAAGCAGAGCGATATGCTTCACCTGCTCCGGCTTATTGAACTCCAGCACCGCGTCAGTGCCGTCAAAGCCGTTGTTTTTGGTGGCGACCGGCAGGCCATGCCAGGCGCTGAAGTTTTCAATCTGGATCCAGCCCTGCCAGCCGCTGGCGTAGCCGCACTTCATGCCAGAGGCTTTCAGCTTCGCGGTATAGGCCGCGAGATCCTGCCAGGTTTTCGGCGGCTGCTCCGGGTCTAAGCCCGCTTTTTTGAACGCGTCTTTGTTGTAATAGAGCACAGGCGTCGAGCTGTTGAACGGCTGAGAGAGCAGATGGCCGCTTTTCGCGTCGGTGTAATAGCCAGACACGGTCGGCACAAACTGCGACTCATCGAATGTAATGCCAGCATCGTTGAACACTTCGTACACAGGTTTGATGGCTTTGGACGCCATCATGGTGGCGGTACCTACTTCGTAGACCTGCAAAATCGCGGGCGCATTGCCGGTACGGAAAGCGGCGATCCCGGCCGCCAGGCTCTGCTCGTAGTTACCTTTATAAACCGGCTCGATTTTGTATTCCGGGTGCGCCTGGTTGAACCGCTGCGCCAGCGAATTCACCTCTTTGCCCAGTTCCCCTTCCATCGAATGCCAGAACGGAATGGTGGTGGCGGCCATCGCCTGGCTGCTCAGCGCCCATCCCAGAGCCACACAAATTGCTGTACGTCGTAACGAAGCTGTCATGTCTGTTATCTCTCTGATTATGCGTCGTTTGAGATGCGCGAAATCACGCGTTTTATGCTCGCGAGCTAACATGACATGCGCGTATGACAGAAAAATAACTGAATAGTGACAAGATAGTGACGCAACAGCGGCAGAGAAATGACGCGCCGGTGATGGTCTGGTGACGCAGGTTAAACGCGAAGTTGGGCCCTTGCCCGGCTCACGGGAGAGAGATGAAGAGGCCCGGCACGCGTTGCGCCGCCGGGCCGTACAGGCGAATCAACCGCCGAGATATGCGCTGCGCACCGCTTCGTTAGCGAGCAGCGCTTCGCCGGTATCTTCCAGCACCACGTGACCGTTCTCCAGCACGTAGCCGCGATCGGCGAGCTTCAGCGCCTGGTTGGCGTTCTGCTCAACCAGGAAAATCGTCATCCCCTCTTTGCGCAGCTGCTCGATGGTGTCGAAAATCTGCTGGATGATGATCGGCGCAAGACCAAGCGACGGTTCATCCAGCAACAGCAGGCGCGGCTGGCTCATCAGCGCGCGCCCAATCGCCAGCATCTGCTGTTCGCCGCCGGACATCGTCCCGGCGCGCTGAATGCGGCGCTCGTGCAGGCGCGGAAAGAGATCGTACACGCGCTGAATACGTTCCTGATATTGCGAGCGGTCGGCGAAGAAGCCGCCCATCGCCAGGTTCTCTTCCACCGTCATGCGGGAAAAGACGCGGCGGCCTTCCGGCACAATCGCCACCGCTTCACGCATGATTTTCGCGGTCTGCCAGTCGGTAATGTCTTTACCATCAAAGACGATTTTTCCGGTGCTCGCGCGCGGGTCGCCGCACAGCGTGCCGAGTAGCGTGGTTTTACCGGCGCCGTTCGCGCCGATAAGGGTGACGATTTCACCCTGCCGGATATGCAGACTGACCTCATGCAGCGCCTGGATTTTGCCGTAGTGCGCGCTCACCCTGTCAAAAGATAACATCACGTTTTCCATCTTATGCCTCACCCAGGTATGCGCGAATCACGTCGGGGTTGTTGCGGATCTGCTCCGGCGTGCCGTTGGCAAGCGGCGTCCCCTGGTTTACCACGTAAATACGGTCTGAAATGCCCATCACCAGTTTCATGTCGTGCTCAATCAGCAGAATGGTCGTGTTGTGATGGTTGCGCAGCTCCACGATCAGCTCGTCCAGCTCTTTGGTCTCTTTCGGGTTCAGGCCCGCCGCCGGTTCATCAAGCATCAGAATGGCGGGTTGGGTCACCATGCAGCGGGCGATCTCCAGACGGCGCTGGTCGCCATACGCCAGGTTGCCCGCCTGGCGGTTGGCGTGCTGCAACAGGTTGATACGCTCAAGCCAGGTGGCGGCGCGATCGAGCGCTTCGCTATGCGCGCGGCGAAACGCCGGGGTTTTCAGCAGGCCGGAAAAAAGACCCGATTTAAGCTGCTGGTGTTGCGCCACCAGCAGGTTTTCAATCACCGTCATTTCACGGAACAGACGTACGTGCTGGAAGGTACGCACCACGCCCAGGCGGGCGATTTGCTGACCCGGCAGCCCTTCGAGATGCTGGTCGCGCAGCATAATGGTGCCGCCGGTTGGTTTATAGAAGCCGGTCAGGCAGTTGAATACCGTGGTCTTGCCGGCGCCGTTCGGGCCAATCAGCGAGACGATTTCACGCTCGCGCAGCTCAAGAGAGACATTATTGACGGCAAGCAGGCCGCCAAAGCGCATCATCAGGCCGCTGACGGATAATAAAGGCTGACTCATGCCTGCTCTCCTTTACGGCTCACACCATTTTTCAGTTTCAGCTGCGGGCGCGTCATCGGCAGTAATCCCTGCGGGCGCCAGATCATCATCAGCACCATCAGGCCGCCCAGCACCAGCATGCTGTATTCGTTCAGATCACGCATCAGCTCGCGCGACACCACCAGCAGAACAGCCGCCAGGATCACCGCAAACTGCGAGCCCATCCCGCCCAGCACCACAATCGCCAGCACGAACGCAGATTCCGCGAAAGTGAACGATTCCGGGCTGACAAAGCCCTGGCGCGCCGCAAACAGCGTCCCGGCGAAGCCCGCGAACGCGGCGCTGATGGTAAATGCGGTCAGCTTGATGCGCGTCGGGTTCAGGCCGAGCGAACGGCAGGCGATCTCATCCTCGCGCAGCGCTTCCCAGGCGCGGCCCAGCGGCATACGCAGCAGACGGTTAATCACGAACAGCGAGAACACCACCAGCAGCAACGCCACCAGGTAGAGCCAAATCACGCGATCGCTCGGGTCATACTTAACGCCAAAGAAGTTGCTGAAGGTGTCCCAGCCGCCTTCGCGCGCGGTGCGGCTAAACTCCAGGCCGAAGAAGGTCGGTTTCGGGATCTGGCTGATGCCGTTCGGGCCGCCGGTGATCTCTGTGTTATTCAGCAGCAGAATACGGACAATCTCGCCAAAGCCTAAGGTCACGATCGCCAGATAGTCGCCGCGCAGGCGCAGCACCGGGAAGCCGAGCAGGAAACCGGCGGCGGCGGACACCAGGCCCGCCAGCGGCAGACAGGTCCAGAAGCCCAGTCCGTAGTAGTGGTTCAGCAGCGCGAAGGTATAAGCGCCGATGGCGTAAAAACCGCCGTAGCCCAGCACCAGCAGACCGGAGAGCCCGACGACCACGTTCAGGCCGAGGCCCAGGATCACGTAAATCATGGTGAGCGTGGCGATATCTACCGTCCCGCGCGACACCATAAACGGCCACGCCACGGCGACCAGGAGCAGCGCTACCAGGAACAGTTTCTGTTTCACCGTCGAGCCGTCAATCGCCGGCAGAATAAACTTCGGCCCGGAGAGGTTTTTCAGGCCCTTCTGGAACAGCGGGCGCAAAAGCTGGAATAAAAAGACCACGCCGGCGCCGATGGCGATCCACTCCCAGCGAATGCTGTCGGCGGTGTCGACCACAAGACGCGTGCCGTCCAGCTCCAGCTGAACGCCCATAAAAATACCCGCCAGCAGGCAGAACATGGCGGCGGCCAGCAGCGCCGCCACAAAATGCATCGGTTTCATACTTTTTCTACCTCCGGGCGGCCCAGAATACCGGTCGGCATCACCAGCAGTACGCCGATTAACAGGGCAAACGACACCACATCTTTATATTCGGTGCTCAGGTAAGCCGAGCAGAGCGATTCGGTCACGCCCAGGATCAGGCCGCCTATCATCGCGCCCGGAATACTGCCGATGCCGCCAAGCACCGCCGCAGTGAAGGCTTTCATCCCGGCCATAAAGCCGATGTAGGGGTTAATCACGCCGTAGAACTGGCCGAGCAGCACGCCCGCCACTGCCGCCATCGCCGCGCCAATCACAAAGGTCAGCGCGATAACGCGGTCGGTATTGATGCCAAGCAGGCTCGCCATTTTCAGATCTTCAGCACAGGCGCGGCAGGCGCGACCCATGCGGGAGTAACGGATAAACAGCGTGAGCGCCAGCATCGCGATAAACGTCACGACCCAGATAACCAGCTGCATCGTGGTGATGCTGGCCGCGAAGTTTTCGCTGCTGCCGATGGTCCACTGACCGTTAAAGAGGCTCGGGAGCGCGACGTCGCGCGAGCCCTGCGTCAGGCTGACGTAGTTTTGCAGGAAAATAGACATCCCGATGGCGGAGATGAGCGCTATCAGACGTTTGGAGCTGCGCACGGGGCGATACGCCACACGCTCGATGCTCCAGCCATAGGCGCTGGAGACGACAATCGCGCCGATAAACGCGGCGCCGACCAGCAGCCAGCTGGCGTCGATACCCATCATCATCAGCGCGGCGATGATCATGAATGACACGTAGCTGCCAATCATATACACCTCGCCGTGGGCGAAGTTGATCATGCCGATAATGCCGTAAACCATGGTATAGCCGATGGCGATCAGCGCGTAGGTACTGCCCAGCGTGACGCCGTTAAACATCTGCTGCAGAAAATAGAGAAACTGCTCGGACATAACGTAACCTTATTAAACCCTGCCGGACGAGGCGCCGACAGGCGGGATGAACATGGGGTATGCTTTATTACAGGGCAACGACAGCGCGTTTCTTACAACAATTACCGGCACGTCGCCTGCCCCTTAAAAACGCCAGAGAAAAATCCTTTCAGATCGCTTTTTTCATCCCAGTTCAGCGGCCCGGTTACGGCATGCGCGCCGCGCGCGTGTCGGTTTCCTGTTAGCGCGGCGCACAGCGCGTTTTTAACGCCCCGCCTGGCCGCCGTGTTCACTGTCATCGCATTGACTGCCTGAGATAGCGCCAGCGCAACCATCCCCGCAAGCCAGCGCTTTGCGTTGCTGTTCATTCTCAGAATCCCCGTTCGTGATGTGTGTGTTGCTGATTAGTTTTATTATGGTTAAAAAATATTCTGTTGATTTAATAGACAACGCTACTTTTACCTGTCTCTTTAATGGGTTAGCGTGGTTTTTGGCGAAACTATAATTAAAACATCTATTTTTCAGTCTATTAAGCAAAGATAATATTCTGAAATATACCTGAGATAAACAAAAAAAAGCGCAGCGAATAGCATAAAATATCGGCATTATTAGCCAGATAAAACGCT
The DNA here is from genome assembly GCA_000027065.2 of Cronobacter turicensis z3032. NCBI lineage: Bacteria > Pseudomonadati > Pseudomonadota > Gammaproteobacteria > Enterobacterales > Enterobacteriaceae > Cronobacter > Cronobacter turicensis. The sequence continues at coordinate 4,116,512 of FN543093.2, forward strand.
ACCTTTCAGCGTTATGTGCTGGTTAAATTTCATTCCCCGCGCTTTCAAGCTACCTAATGAATAAGACAAAAACTAATCAGCTACCGAATAGATCTTGCCGGGGCGTCCAGCAGCTGAAAAAAATCAGGTAAACTCAGAGATTCATCCCTGGCGGAAAGGCTGTTATGAAACTCACCATTCTTCGTCTGCATACCCTGAGCGAACAGGACAAAATCGACCTCGCGAAAATCTGGCCGGAATATCCTTCTGAATCGTTACGTCTTGATGAGAACCATCGAATTTACGCCGCGCGCTTTAACGACCGACTGCTGGGCGCGGTGCGCGTGACGCTGCGCGGCACCGAAGGCGCGATGGATTCCCTGCGGGTACGCGAAGTGACGCGCCGACGCGGCGTCGGGCATTACCTGATAGAAGAGACGATCCGCGATAACCCGTCGATGACGGACTGGTGGGTGATGGATATTGGCGTGGAAGATTACAACGTGATGAACGCGTTTATGCAGACGCTGGGATTTGCGGCGCAGCAGGATGGCTGGGTGAAGCGGTTAGAGGCGTGACGCTGACGTAGCCATTGATAAAAAGGCAGGTGCGCTGCGCTTACCTGCCCTACAACCCCTTCAATCTCCAGCTCCAGGGCGGGTAAGCCTGCGCACCCGCCGGGTGGGCATGTAAGGTGGGTGCGCTTCGCTTACCCACCCTACGCACTGTGGTGCAGAGGACGCAATAGCCTATTTCCCCAAGGTTTTCGTGCTACAGCAAGGCGGCAAACCCTGAAATCCCCGGGAGCTTACATCAGTAAGTGACCGGGGTTGAAGGGTGCAGCCAACGCCGCTGTGGTGCGAAAGACGCCGGGGAAATTATTTGGCGTCGGTCGCCGTACCATTGGCATGCCAGGTAAACACGCCGAACTCAAACCCTTTCAGATCGCCTTTCGAATCCCAGGTGAGCGGGCCCATCACGGTGTCGACGGCGTTCGCTTTCAGGTATTTGGCGATAGCTGCCGGATCCTGGCTCTGGTTCAGGCCCGCAGCCAGCGACTGCAGCGCGGCGTAGGTGGTCCACACGAACGCGCCGCTCGGATCCTGTTTCTTCGCCTTGATAGCGTCCACAATCGGTTTGTTCGCCGGGACCTGATCGTAGTTCTTCGGCTTGGTGACTAACATGCCTTCGGCGGAATCGCCCGCGATGTTAGACAGCGACACGTTCGCTACGCCTTCCGGGCCCATAAACTGGGTTTTCAGACCAGCGGAGCGCGCCTGGCGCAGGATCTGCCCCATTTCCGGGTGATAGCCGCCGTAGTAAACGAAATCGATGTTTTCTTTCTTCAGACGCGCCACCAGCGTGGAGAAATCTTTTTCGCCCGCGGTAATACCGTCAAAGAAGACCACGTTCGCGCCGCCTTTCTTCAGGCCATCCTGTACCGCGCGGGCCAGGCCTTCGCCGTACTGCTGTTTGTCATGAATGATAGCGATGCGCTTCGGCTTCACTTTATCAAGAATGTATTTAGCGGCGGTCGGGCCCTGATCGGAATCCAGACCAGTGGTGCGCAGGATCAGCTGATAACCGCGCGCGGTCAGCTCCGGCGCCGTGGCGGCAGGCGTGATCATCAGAATGCCTTCGTCTTCATAAATATCAGACGCCGGCTGGGTAGAGGAGGAACACAGGTGGCCGATGACATATTTCACACCGTCATTCACCACTTTGTTTGCCACCGCCACCGCTTGTTTCGGGTCGCAGGCGTCGTCATATTTGGTGATAACCAGTTTGTTGCCTTTGATGCCGCCTTTGGCGTTGATGTCAGCTACCGCCTGCTCGGCGCCGGTAAACTCCTGGTCGCCGTATTGCGCTACCGGGCCAGACATGGCGCCCACTACGGCAATTTTAATGTCTTCTGCCATCGCCATGCTGCTCATCGCCAGCGCAATTGCGCCTGCCAGTAACGCTTTGCCCTTCATTTTCATCCTGAGGTTCCCCATTCTTGTGGTTATTGCAGTTGTGATGTTGTTGTTTTTCGCTACTTTATTTCCGCTTCGCTTATTAGCGCAGCATTTAATATTAGTTTTAAGCCCTGCTGCCCGGCCAAAAGCAGCATACTCTGCTAAAAACATACCCCATTTTTATGAATTTGGAATCACTATTTTTCACGTCAATTATGGTGGGAAGTGGCGAAAAAACGTCCGCCGCGTCTGTCACGCGGCGGGTTATCGGGTTTTACCAGCCCGCGGGCAGATAACCGAAGGCGGAGAGCACCGCGTAAATGGCGCTGGCGATATAGAGCAGCACAATCAGCCCCTGGATGAGCGGATGCGTGCTCCAGCTACACTGCCAGCGGGGCGTTATCTCCCCGTGACGGCGCGCGCCGCGCAAAATAAGCATAGGCATAATGGAGAGGATCACGCCGCTGAAGACGCCCGCAAAGTAGAGCGCGTTCACAAAAGAGACCAGCCCGCTGTAAGCCAGCGCGAACGGCGGCAGCGCCACGACCGCCAGCACACCGAGCCGCTTGAGCGGCTGCGCGTCGTCACCCAGACGGAACTTATCGAAAATATTGGTCAGAAAACTCCCGCCAAGCCCCCAGTAAGAAGTGAGCATCGCGCACAGCGCGAAAATATTGGCGGAAAAGAACGCCCACTCGCCGAGCGCCCGGCCCCAGGAGATGGTCGCCACTTCAGAGATATTATCGAGCCCGCTCAGCGCGATGACCGACAGCGGCACCAGCGCCAGCAGCGTAAAGGTAATGACCATCCCGACGATAATCGCTTTCGGCAGTTTTTCGGGTTTATCGGCGAACCCGCGCGCCATCTCCGGCACGATGTACTGCGCGGCGAAGCAGAACGCGGTGACGTTGAACACCGGCACCATGTAGCGCCAGTCGCCATCGAGCAGCCAGCGCATCTGCGTCGATTCATGCAGGAGAGTGGCGACCACCAGCACGGCAATCATCACCACCATGCCGATACTGATAAATTTCTCGCCGCGGCCGATAGCCTTGAGCCCGAGCCAGAGAATGCCTGCCGCCGGGATAAAGAAAATCAGGCTGCCGATGGCGGGCGAGACGCCGATAAGCGAGCTTAGCAGTTTGCCGCTGCCGGTCATGTAGGCGGTGAGCGCGCCGACGCTGTTGACGCACACCGACGCGAACATCAGCCAGGCGCCGATGCGCCCGACATAGCGCCCGGCGAGGCCGCTGAGCTGTAAATGCGCGCGGGTGCGCAGCGTCGCTTCCGCGACATAAAGCATGGTGATGGTGGTCAGCACGCCGACGAGGGCGAGCCAGAAGAGGAGCGGCATAAAGCCCGCTTTGCTGGAAGCGTAGGCGATGGAGAGTACGCCGGCCCCGATGTTGGTGCCGACGATCATCGCGACGCCTTCAACGAAGCTCAGGGATTTAGGGGATGACGCTGCCCGCTCTCGGGACGCCCACAGTGAGGCGGAAGTCGTGTTTTCAGACATAGTTCTTCCTTAAATATCCGGCGGCTATCACCACCGGAAGCGGTTGTGTTCACGGTGTGTTGTTGTGTTAGCAAGTGAGATATTTAAGCTTCGGGCCTGTCAGCCTCCCGAAGCGCGCTCCTTCGCAGGTCACCCCAAAGACGCGCCGTTATGGCCCGCTGCTGCGCGGCGGCCAGGCCATAAGGCGGGCGCCCTCGGGGTAATTCCTGTTTCGTTTTGCGGCACGGTGGGCGCGCTACGCTTACCCACCCTACGCACGGTTTTATGTGCCTTATCCTGTGGGTGCGCGGTGCCCACCCTACGGGCCAGGGGCTGTGCTTTTATGTAGGGCGGGTAAGCCATGCGCATCCGCCGTTCCAGCCCCCTGGTTCAACGCCCCAGCGCGCGCGAGAGGATCTCCAGCGCTTTACTGAACTGCGCATCCGGGATGGTCAGCGGATAAAGGAAACGGATAACGTTGCCGTAAACGCCGCAGCTCAGCAGCAGCAGCCCCTCTTCGCGGGCGCGCGTCAGCACGTCCTGCGTAAACGCCGGCGACGGCTTGCCGGTTTGTGGATCGTTAAACTCCACCGCCACCATCGAGCCCTGCCCACGTACCTCGGCAATCGCCGGGCAATACGTCCGCGCCTGGTTGAGCACCTCCTGCAGATGCTGGCCCAGCTCGTTCGCGCGCTGGCACAGGTTTTCCTGCTCAATCACATCCAGCACCGCGTGCGCCGCCGCGACCGCCAGCGGGTTGCCGGCGTAGGTGCCGCCAAGGCCGCCCGGCGCAGGCGCGTCCATCACTTCCGCGCGCCCCACCACGCCCGAGAGCGGCATACCGCCCGCGAGGCTTTTCGCCATCGTCAGCAGATCCGGCTTCACGCTGTAATGCTCCATCGCAAAGAGTTTGCCGGTGCGCGCAAAGCCGCTCTGCACTTCATCGGCAATCAACAGAATGCCGTGCTCGTCGCACAGCGCGCGCAGTGCCTCCATAAACGCAGGCGGCGCGACGTTAAAACCGCCTTCGCCCTGTACCGGCTCCAGCACGATGGCCGCCACCTGATCCGGTGCGATATCGGCTTTGAAAATACGCTCCAGGCTCGCCATCGCGTCATCCACCGACACGCCGTGCAGCGCGTTCGGGTATTGCGCGTGGAAAACCGACCCAGGGAACGGGCCGAAGCCGATTTTGTATGGCGCCACTTTGCCGGTGAGCGCCATCGTCATAAACGTGCGTCCGTGGAAGCCGCCGCCGAAGGTGATTAAGCCGGGGCGACGGGTATACGCGCGCGCGATTTTCACGGCGTTTTCCACCGCTTCCGCGCCAGTAGTGAAGAACGCGGTTTTCGCCGGGCCGTCAATCGGCGCGCAGTCGTTAATACGCTCCGCAAGCGACACATAGCTTTCGTAAGGGACTATCTGATAAGCCGTGTGCGTAAAGGCGCGCAGCTGATTTTCGATAGCCTCCACCACGCGTGGATGGCGATGACCAGTGTTCAGCACCGCGATCCCTGCCGCGAAATCGATAATCTCGTTGCCTTCCACGTCCCACAGGGTGGCATTGTCGGCTTTTTCGGCATAGAAGCCGCACATGACGCCGACGCCGCGTGGGGTGGCGCTCTGACGACGTTGGTTCAATTCTGAATTTTTCACCCGCATTCTCCTGCTGATAAACGTCACTTTTTAGCAACAAACCTGAAACAGTGACGTTTATTTACCCAACCTATGGCCCTATAATCGAGTACCAGTTTTGAATAAATGAGGGATCCAATTGCATTCTTTAGTGTCCGATCTCTTATTGCTTCGCCTCGGCGAACAGCGCGACGAACGCCTGCATAAGCGGCTCTATAACGCGCTGCGCCTGACTATTCTCGACGGCAGCCTGCCTGCGCAAAGCCGTCTGCCCGCCTCGCGGGATCTCGCGCAACAGCTTGGCCTTTCTCGCAACACCGTGTTAACAGTTTATGAACAATTACTTGCAGAAGGATATGTGACGTCTCGCGCCGGTAGCGGAACGTTCGTTGCCAGAATGCTGCCGGACAGCCTGTTATCTGCGCCGCCGGTGGCCCAGGGGCAGCACGATCGCGTTGCGCACGCGGAGTTCTCATCACGCGGCAAAACGCTGCTTGGGCAGGTCAGCGCCAGCCCGAAACAGTGGGGCGCGTTTATCCCCGGCGTACCGGATGTACATGCGTTTCCGCACCAGCTGTTCAGCAAAATTCAGGCGCGGATCAGCCGCCGCCCCAGCCCGCAGCGCCTCACCTACAGCTGTCAGGGCGGCACCCCGGAGTTACAGCGCGCGCTGGTGGATTATCTGCGGGTGTCGCGTTCGGTTCACTGCACGGCGGATCAGGTGCTGATCACCGAAGGTATTCATCAGGCGATCGATCTGGTGGCGCGCATGTTGTGCGATCGCGGTGATACGGCGTGGGTGGAAGAGCCGTCGTACTGGGGCATCCGCCATGTGTTGCAGATGAATGAGGTGAACATTACGCCGGTGACGGTCGACCGCGCCGGCATGGTGCCGCCGGAGGGCCAGGAGACGCCGCCGCGGCTGATTTTCGTCACGCCGTCGCACCAGTATCCGCTGGGCGCGGTCATGAGCCTTGAGCGTCGCCAGCGCCTGTTAACGCTGGCGCGCCAGACCGGCAGCTGGATTGTGGAAGACGACTACGACAGTGAATTTCGCTTTTCCGGCCAGCCTATTCCGGCGTTGCAGGGGCTGGTGGCGGACCCGCCGGTGATTTACATCGGCACCTTCAGCAAAACGCTCTATCCGGGCCTGCGTATCGGCTATGTGGTGCTGCCGCGCGCGCTGGCGCAGGAGATGAAAACCGCGCATGCTGAGCTTTATCGCGGCGGCCATTCGATTATCCAGGCAGCGCTGGCGGAGTTTATCGAGGCCGGGCATTACAGCGCACATATCCGCCGGATGCGGCTGCTGTATGGCCGCCGTCGGGCGTTTCTGACGGCGCTGATAACGCGCTATCTGGGGCCGGAGGCGCTGTCGGATTTCAGCGATAACGCCGGGCTGCATCTGGTGCTGAATCTGCCCGATGACGCGGACGACGTGGAGATTGCCCGTCTTGCCAACGCGCGCGACATTCTGGTGCGCCCGCTGTCGCGCTATTACCTGACGGAGAACCGGCGTCGCGGCCTGCTGATGGGATTCGCCTGTGTGGCGGAGGAGAAAATGGAGGGTGCGTTTAAAGCGCTGCTGACATGTATCGAGGCGGCTTACCCCGCGCTTTCGCGCCGCGCATAAAACAAAACACCCCGCTTAAGGCGGGGTGTGTCATCAGACTAACGTGACTTACGCTTCTATCGCGGCACGCAGTTTTTTCATCGCGTTTTTTTCAAGCTGACGCACGCGTTCGGCAGAGACGCCGTAGCGATTGGCCAGTTCCTGCAACGTGCTTTTATTGTCTTCATCCAGCCAACGCGCGCGAATGATCTGCTGGCTGCGCTCGTCGAGACCCTGCATGGCGTCGGTCAGTTTGTCGGCGGCGTGTTCTTCCCAGTTGTCATCTTCAATGCCATCGGCAAAGTTAGAAGATTTATCCTGAAGGAACAGCACCGGAGCCATCGGCTGGCTGTCACCCGCGTCGTCATCCGGGGACATGTCAAAAGTCATGTCCTGCGCGGCCATACGTGATTCCATTTCACGCACATCTTTGCTGGAAACGCCCAGCTCGCGGGCCACCATTTCCACTTCATCCTGGTTAAACCAGCCCAGACGCTGCTTGGTTTTACGCAGGTTAAAGAACAGCTTACGCTGCGCTTTGGTGGTGGCGACTTTCACGATGCGCCAGTTACGCAGCACATATTCGTGAATTTCAGCTTTGATCCAGTGCACGGCGAAGGAAACCAGACGCACGCCCACTTCCGGGTTGAAGCGACGTACCGCTTTCATCAGGCCGATATTGCCTTCCTGGATCAGGTCCGCCTGCGGCAGGCCATAGCCCGCATAGTTACGAGCGATATGAACAACAAAACGCAGGTGAGACAGGATCAGCTTTTTCGCTGCTTCCAGATCGCCCTGGTAATGCAGCTTTTCAGCCAGTGCCCGCTCTTCGTCTGCCGACAACATCGGCCAGGCGTTGGCCGCCCGGATATAGGAATCCAGGTTACCGACCGGGGCTAAAGCTAAAGTTTGCATTTCTTTGGTCATTCAAATCCTCTCAATCGACATCGAACTGGCGTTCGTCCCTGGTCAGGCAACAAACGGGCCAGTGTGTTTGAGCAACGAGAATATCAGCCACTCTTTTATCAGACCGTGATTTTATCCACAAGTTCCCTGTAGGCTTGTGAATAAATTACGCACAAAATGTGACATTGCTATGAAAAAGCGTGGGCAGGAGAAGCAGAAGTTCATCGGTACGCATCCCCTGCTGCCGGGAACTCGTAGCAGGGGATGATTATAACAAATATTTTTTATTCGGGGGTAAAGTGACGTAAATGTTGCACGGTGGCAAGCCAGGCGGCCGCCCAACCGATCATGGAACAGACCAACAGCAGCAACAGGCACTCATCGAAAGATAACCCGCTGATTTCAAATGTAGTTCCGAACACTTTCGCGACATCCGTCACCGCGGCGGATAACCGCATCACCAGGATTTCTGACAGAATCAGTGAAAGTAATGCGCCCGTAAACCCGAGCAGCGCGCCGCCGTAAAGGAACGGTCGCAGGATGAAACCATCCGTCGCGCCAATGAGTTTCTGCACGTTGATGGTGTCGCGGCGCGCGAAAATGCTCAGGCGCACGCTGTTGCCGATAACCAGGAACACGGCCGCCACCATCAGCACGCCAATCATCGCCGCCACGCGCCCGACCAGCCCGGTGAGCGCCGAAAGCCGCGCGAACCAGCTGTCATCCATACGCACTTCGTCAACGCCCTGAAGTTTCGCCACGCGGTCGCGCAGCGTATTGAGCGCCTCGCTGCTCTGGAAATCAAGCTTCGGCTCGACCACCACCACGGCTGGCAGCGGGTTTTCTTCCAGCATATCCAGCGCGCCGCCAAAGCCCGACCAGTTGCGGAATTCACCGAGCGCCTCGTCGCGCGACAGGTAATTGACCTTCGCCACGCCCGGCTCGGCCTGAAGCTGACCCACCACCTGTTGCGCGGCGCTGTCATCAAGCGTCTTGTCGAGATAGACCGTTATCTGCGGCGACGGATAATACTGCGTCGCGGCCTCGCTGACGTTCTTATACACCATGTAGCAGACGCTCGGCAGCGTCAGCGAAATGGCAATCACCATCACCGTTAAAAACGTAGCGAGCGGTTTGCTTTTCAGATCGGCAAGCGCGCCCTGCCAGGCGTAACGCACCTGTTCATTGATGCCGCCCTGCCGCGATTTGCCTTTGACGTTGGAGCCTTTATTTCGCTTCTGCACAGGCCGTCCTGTTTCACCGGAAGAACGCTGTTTACGGAAATTATCCAGTTTGTTGCTAAAGCGCCGGATTTCATTCAGCGCATCACGTTTATTCACCAACACGGCCTCCATGCAAATGCCCTTCGCTCAGGGTGAGCACCGGGTAGCTGCGCCGTGAAATAAGCCCGGTGTCGTGCGTCGCCATTAATACGGTCACCCCGACGCGGTTAAACTCTTCGAAAAGACGCAGAATGCCTTCCGAGAGGGCGTCATCCAGGTTGCCCGTCGGTTCATCCGCCAGCAATACGGCAGGTTTATTGACCACCGCGCGGGCGATGCCCACACGCTGCTGTTCACCGCCGGAGAGCTGAATCGGGAAATTTTTCGCTTTGTCCAGCAGCCCCACTTTATCCAGCGCCGCCGATACGCGACGGCGAATATCTTCGCCGCTGGCGCCCGCGATGATCAGCGGGATCGCCACATTATCGTAGACCGTTCTGTCCATCAGCAGATGGTGATCCTGGAAAATCATGCCGATCTGACGACGCAGAAACGGCACTTCGCGGTTTTTCAGGCGGCTGATATCGTGACCGCCGAACCAGATTTTCCCGGCGCTCGGCCGTTCGATACCGCAAATCAGCTTCAGCAGCGTACTCTTACCGGCGCCGGAGTGGCCGGTAAGAAATGACATCTCGCCAGGGCGCAGGTGGAAAGTCACCCCCTGCAGCGCTTGTCTCCCACCGAGATAGGCTTTGCTGACATGTTCAAAGCGAATCATGGTTAATCCTCTCGGGCAAAAAGTGCCTCAATAAAGTCGCCCGCGTTAAACGGACGCAAATCTTCAATACGTTCGCCCACACCAATGTAGCGAATCGGAATGCCAAACTGATCGGCCACCGAGAAGATCACGCCGCCTTTCGCGGTGCCATCCAGCTTGGTGAGCGTAATGCCAGTGAGCCCTACCGCCTCGTGGAACAGCTTCGCCTGGCTGACGGCGTTCTGCCCGGTGCTGGCGTCGATAGTCAGCATCACTTCATGCGGCGCGTTCTCGTCGAGCTTTTTCATCACGCGAACGATTTTTTTCAGCTCTTCCATCAGGTGCGATTTATTCTGCAAACGCCCGGCGGTATCGGCAATCAGCACGTCCACGCCGCGCGCTTTCGCCGCCTGGATGGCGTCGAAAATGACGGAGGCGGAATCCGCGCCGGTATGCTGCGCGATAACCGGAATGTTATTGCGTTGGCCCCAGACCTGGAGCTGCTCAACCGCGGCTGCGCGGAAGGTATCGCCCGCCGCCAGCATCACCGATTTACCCTGCTGCTCGAACTGACGCGCCAGCTTGCCGATGGTGGTGGTTTTACCCACGCCGTTGACGCCGACCATCAGGATAACAAACGGCGTATTTCCTTCGACACTCAGCGGCTCGTCCACTTTAGCGAGGATATCGCCCATCTCTTCTTTAAGAAGGCCGTAGAGCGCCTCGGCATCGCGCAACTGCTTACGGCTCGCGCCTTCGGTGAGGTTGGCGATGATTTTACGGGTGGTATCCACGCCCACGTCGGCAATCAGCAACTGCTCTTCGAGCTCCTCGAACAGATCGTCGTCGATTTTTTTGCCGCGGAACAGACTGATAAATCCGGAACCGAGATTTTCTTTTGTTTTCAGTAGGCTGCGTTTAAGACGCGCGAAGAAACCTTCTTTGGTCGGCTTCTCCTGCTCCACCACCGGCGCGACGTCTTCTGAGGCTTCCGGCTCGACTTCCAGCGCAGCTTCCGGATCAGCCGCCAGCGCAGCCAGCTCTTCTTCGCTAATCGGCGCGTCTTCTGCAATCTCGTCTTCATCGTGCGGGGCGTCCGCCGCCGCAGGCGCTACCGCCGCCTCTTCAACAACGGGCGCTTCAATAACAGCCGCGTCTTCGATGACGTCTTCTTCGACGATCGTTTCCGCGACCGTTTCGGGCTGAGGCTCAGCGACAGACCCCGGCGCAAGCGTTACCGGCGTGCGGTTTTCTTCCTGCTCCGGCAACCACTCTTCAGCTTGTGCAACCGGCGGGTTTACGGCTTCCGGCTCCGTGTTCAGCGCGGGCTCTGGCTGAACCGGCGTCTCAATGGTTTCCGGCTGCGTAGCCTGCTGCTCTTCATGCACCACGCTTTCGCTGACGGCTACCACCTCATCGGCGAATTTTTCAGACTCCGCCAGGGAATGGGGGGCCTCATCAGCCGCTGTCTGCGAGTCAGGCTCAACGCGCTCTTCTGTCGCCGCGGGTTGTTCTGTTACTTTTTGTTGTTCGGCTTCAGTTTCTGCCTGCTCTTTCTGGCCAAAACCCAGCCAGGAAAAAAAGCCACGTTTCTTCTCTTTTGCCATTGGCGAATGCACTCCTCGCGGTTAATACATGGCGCAGTCCCGTCGTCTGGCTCAGGGTACTGAAAAAAATTGCGAATGAATAAGTTAGTCTACCACTTTCCCGCCGGGGCGGCATACCGCCGCACGGAGGTTTCGCCCGCCCGTTTGCGCCGCTAGAATAGCAGCCTGAACAGAAAAGCGTGTGAGCATAATGAAGAAACCAACCTCCTCGGGTAGCGGCCAGATCCGCATTATTGGCGGACAGTGGCGCGGCAGGAAGCTGCCGGTGCCGGACAGCCCCGGCCTGCGCCCCACCACCGACCGCGTGCGCGAAACCTTATTTAACTGGCTGGCGCCGTATCTGGTCGGCGCGCGCTGCCTGGATTGCTTCGCCGGCAGCGGCGCGCTGGGCCTGGAGGCGCTCTCCCGCTACGCCGCCGACGCCACGCTTCTGGAGATGGAGCGCGGCGTCGCGCAGCAGCTTCAGAAAAACCTTGCTACGCTCAAATCCAGCGCTGCCAAGGTAGTGAACACTAACACACTCAATTTTCTGAGCCAGAATGGCGAGCCGCACGACATCGTGTTTGTCGACCCGCCGTTTCGCAAAGGGCTGCTGGAAGAGACGCTGAACCTGCTGGAGACGCGCGGCTGGCTGGCGCCGCAGGCGCTGATATACGTTGAAAGCGAAGTGGAAAATGGCCTGCCGCCGGTGCCTGCCAGCTGGCAACTGCACCGCGAAAAAGTGGCGGGGCAGGTGGCGTACCGGCTTTATCTGCGCGAATCACAAGGAGAGCAAAATGCTGATTAATCTGGGGCGCCTGCTGATGCTGGGCGTGTGGGGCTTTCTGGTACTGAACCTGATCCAGCCGTTCCCGCGCCCGCTGAATATTTTCGTTAACGTGGCGCTATTTTTCATGATAATCATGCATATTCTGCAATTATCGCTGCTGCGCGCCACGCAACCCAAAGACGCCCCGCCGTTAAGCCGCTTTCAGCAGGCGCGTATTTTTATCTTCGGCGTATTTGAACTGATCGCCTGGCAGAAAAAGCAGAAGAAGCCGCGTTAACGCGCGGACAAGTCATTTTTGTAGGGCGGGTAAGCGACGCGCACCCGCCATGCCAGGTTAACGCGCGGGCGCGGGGACAAACTCCAGAAACCGCGTTCCCTGATACACCAGCTGGCCCTGGTCGCCGACCGTCAGCTGGTGATAATGGGCCTCATCCAGCCGAAACCGCATCTCCGCCCCACCGTCTTGTGGGCGAAACGTCGCCTCATACCGCACGGTTTGCGCAGGCGGCGCCACCTGTTGCTCACGCGAACGCCGTCCGTTAACCGGTTTTTCCCGCTTGCTGGCCACCACCACGTTTTGCTGCGTGACCGGGGCCGCGTCATTTTCTGTTTTCTCGCGCCGCTGCTGCACATAGCGAAATGAGGCGGCCGCAACGATTAACGCAATGATAATAATGAAAAAAAGTGGTGGCTTACTCATGACAGATCCCGGCGGCTTATCTCTTTTTAAGAATACCCCGCAGCGCCAGGCGTTGTCATCCCGCCCGTCTGACCACTAGACTGAAATCAAGGGCCGTGCGCTGCGTGCGTACGTTACAATAACTGAATCAGGGACTTATCATGCTTTGGTCGTTTATTGCTGTCTTTTTATCCGGTTGGCTGTATGTCGATGCGTCTTACCGCGGCGCGACCTGGCAACGGTGGCTGTTTAAGCCATTAACGCTGCTGCTGTTACTCTTGCTGGGCTGGCAGGCGCCGCTCGCGAGCCCGACGGGCTATCTGGTGCTGGCGGGCCTGGTGGCGACGCTGGCAGGCGACGCGCTCATGCTGCTGCCGCGCCAGCAGTTGCTGTACGCCTTCGGGGCGTTTTTCCTGTCGCACCTGCTCTATACCGTCTGGTTCGCCAGCCAGATGACGCTCTCCTTTTTCTGGCCGCTGCCGCTGGCGCTGCTGGTGATAGGCGCGGCGCTGATCGCGACCATCTGGACCCGCCTTGGCGATCTACGCTGGCCGATTTGCACCTATATCGGCATGACGCTGGTGATGGTCTGGCTCGCGGGGGAGCTCTATTTCTTCCGCCCGATAGACACCAGCTTCTCCGGCTTCGTCGGGGCCGTGCTGTTGTTGCTCAATGCGATCGTCTGGCTCGGCAGCCACTACCGTAAGCGCTTCACCGCAGACAGCGCCATCGCCGCCGCCTGCTATTTCGCGGGCCACTTTATGATTGTCCGCTCGCTGTACCTTTAAACCACGGGCGGTGAAATTCCGCCCACAATTTTCTTGACTCTGGAGTCGACTCCAGAGTGTAAGCTCCGTTAATGAGAAAATTATCATTACCGGAGGACGCCATGCGCACCCCTTCTGAAAAGCCCCACGCCACGCCGCAATTCGCGAAAATGACGCTGACGCCTGCGCCGCAAAAGCCTGCCATCAGCGCAGCACCCTGCTGCGAAAGCGGCGACGGCGAAACGTCGCCTGCGATAGAAACAACAGGCGCGCTGAGCTGGCAGGTCGCCGGTATGGACTGCGCCGCCTGCGCCCGCAAAGTGGAAAATGCTGTGCGCCAGGTCCCCGAAGTTCGTCAGGTCCAGGTGCTGTTCGCAACCGAAAAACTGGTGGTGGACGCGCCCGCCTCACAGCGCGAGGCCATTGAAGAGGCGGTACGCGCCGCCGGTTATACGCTGCGCGACGCCCATGCGCCTGCTCCGGCGGCAACGTCAGGCTTGCGGGATAACCTGCCGATTATCGTTATCGCCGTCTTTATGGCGCTGAGCTGGGCGCTGGAGCAGTTCCATCCGCTGGCGGGACGCATCGCGTTTACTCTCACCACGCTGGTCGGGCTGTTTCCGGTCGCCCGTCAGGCCTGGCGTCTTATCCGCAGCGGTAACCCGTTCGCCATTGAAACGCTGATGAGCGTGGCGGCCATCGGCGCGCTGATTATCGGCGCCAGCGAAGAGGCGGCGATGGTACTGCTGCTCTTTTTGGTGGGCGAACGGCTGGAAGGATGGGCGGCGAACCGCGCGCGCAGCGGCGTCAGCGCGCTGGTGGCGTTACGCCCCGAAACGGCGGCGCGCCTGCGCGGCGACGCGCGTGAAACCGTCGCGATAAGCGCACTTCAGCCCGGCGATGTGATTGAAGTGGCCGCGGGCGGCAGGCTGCCGGCCGATGGCAAGCTGCTCGCCGCAGCGGCAAGTTTCGATGAGAGCGCGCTGACCGGCGAATCGCTGCCGGTTGAGCGCCAGCCGGGTGAAAAAGTCCCGGCAGGCGCCACCAGCGTGGATCGTCTGGTGTCGCTGGAGGTGACCTCACGCCCCGGCGACAGCGCCATTGACCGTATTCTGCATCTGATTGAAGAGGCGGAATCAAAACGCGCGCCGATTGAGCGTTTTATCGATCGCTTCAGCCGTGTTTATACCCCCGTCATTATGGCGGCGGCGCTGCTGACGGCGCTTATCCCGCCGCTGCTGTTTGCCGCTCCCTGGCTGCCGTGGATCTACAAAGCGCTGGCGCTGCTGCTGATTGGCTGTCCGTGCGCGCTGGTGATTTCCACACCTGCAGCAATCACATCGGGCCTTGCGGCCGCCACGCGTTTCGGCGCGCTGATTAAAGGCGGCGCCGCGCTGGAGGCGCTGGGGCGCGTTGAGCAGATTGCTTTCGATAAAACCGGCACGCTGACGGCGGGCACGCCGCAGGTGACGGCAATCGATCCAGTCGACGGGCTGGAGGCCGACGCGCTGCTGGCGTACGCCGCGGCCGTTGAGCAGGGCAGCACGCATCCGCTGGCCCAGGCGGTGGTGCGCGAGGCGAATGCGCGCGGCGTGGCGACGCTGCGCGCCGGTGCGCAACGCACGCTGGCGGGCGCCGGGGTTGAAGCGCAGGTGGAAGGCCGCCTGCTTCGTATCAGCGCGCCGGATAAAGTGACTATTGCGCTACCGCCACACTGGCAGGCGCGTATTCGGGAGCAGGAGGCGCAAGGCCAGACAGTGATCGTGGTGACCGCCAGCGATCAGCTTCTCGGCACGCTGGCGCTGCGCGATACGCAACGCGCCGACGCGCGCGATGCGGTGGAGAAACTCCGGGCGCTGGGCGTGGGGAGTGTCATGCTGACCGGTGATAATCCACGCGCCGCGGCCGCGATTGCCGGGGAGTTGGGTATGGACTATCGCGCCGGGCTGCTGCCTGCGGATAAGGTGACGGCGGTCAATGAGCTTAACGCCCGCGCGCCGCTGGCGGTGGTGGGCGACGGCATCAACGACGCGCCGGCGATGAAAGCCGCGACCATCGGTATTGCGATGGGCAGCGGCACCGACGTCGCGCTGGAAGCCGCCGATGCGGCGCTGACGCACAACCGGCTGGCGGCGCTGCCGGAGATGATCGCGCTTGCCCGCGCTACGCACCGCAATATTCGCCAGAACATTACGATTGCGCTGGGGTTAAAGGCCGTTTTTCTGGTGACAACGCTGCTTGGGTTGACCGGTCTGTGGCTGGCCGTGCTGGCCGATACGGGCGCGACGGTGCTGGTGACCGCCAATGCGTTAAGGCTGTTGCGTAAGCGCGGCTGATGGAGGACACGGTGGGTGCGCTCCGCTTACCCACCCTACATTACAGCGGCCGGAATACTCGTAGGGCGGGTAAGCGCAGCGCACCCGCCATCACAAAAGCCTTCCCCGCCACCGCATTTACATCATCCCTAATATCCGCGGCAGCCAGAGCGAAATGGCCGGAATGTAGGTCACCATCGCCAGCACGACAAGCAACACCCCATAAAACGGCAGCATGGCGCGCACCACGCTTTCGATATTCTGCTTACTTACGGCGCTCGCCACAAACAGCACCGAGCCCACCGGCGGCGTAATCAGCCCGATCCCGAGGTTCACCATCATGATCATCCCGAAATGCACAGGATCGATGCCGAGCTGATTGGTGACCGGCAGCAATACCGGCGTCAGGATCAAAATGATTGGCGCCATGTCCATCAGCGTGCCAATCATCAGCAGCATAACGTTGAGATACATCAGGATGACGTATTTGTTATCCGACAGCGTCGTAAAGAATTCCGTAATGCGCGTCGGCAGTTGCATATAGGTCATCACCGCGCCAAACGCTGCGGCAAACCCAATGAGGATCATCACGATCGTCACCGTTTTCACGGTGCGGAACATCAGCTTCGGCAGCTCATTCCATTTGTAATCGCGGTAAATAAACATCGTCACGAAAAACGCCCACAGGCAGGCGACCGCCGCCGACTCCGTCGCCGTAAACACGCCGGTGAGAATGCCGCCCAGGATAATCACGACCGTGATAAGCCCCCACAGCGCATCGATGAAAATTTTCAGCGCCTGCTTCAGCGGGATCCGCTCGCCTTTCGGATAGCCGCGCCGCCGGGCGAAGACGATGCAAAGCACCATCAGGCTCATCCCCAGCAGCAGTCCTGGTAAAACCCCCGCGATAAACAGCGTCGCGATAGACACGGTGCCGCCCGCCGCCAGCGAATAGATAACCGAGTTATGGCTGGGCGGGATAAGAATCGCCTGCACCGAGCCGCTCGCCGTGACCGCTGCGGCGTATTCGCGCGGGTATCCCTTTTTTTCCATCTCCGGGATCATCACGCTGCCGATGGACGCGGTATCCGCCACCGACGAGCCGGAAATCGCGCCGAAAAACGTCGAGGCGACAATATTGACCAAAGACAGCCCGCCGCGGATAAAGCCCACGAACAGATAGGCGAAGTTAACCAGCCGCCGGGCGATGCCGCCTTCGGCCATAATCGCGCCCGCCAGGATAAAAAACGGGATCGCCAGCAGCGTGAATTTGTTGACGCCGCTGGTTATCTGGATCATTAACGCCTCCAGCGGCAGATCTATCCAGAGCGCGCCCACGATGGCGCTCAGGCCCACCGCGAAAGCGACCGGCATCCCCAACGCCAGTAGCACGGCCAGCGTGGCCAGTAAGATAAATGCGTCCATGGTGTTCTCCGTCAGCTATGGTTGCCAATGAGCACGACCGGACGGTTCTCCTGAGAGCCCCACAGCAGCCGCTCGATTACAAACAAAATCATCACCGCCGAGCCGATGGGCAGCGGGAGATAGCTTTCTCCGGAGGTCAGTACCGGAAATTCCGCGACGGGCTGCTCCCACAGCTCCATACACAACAGGGCGCTGTAGTAAAACATCACCAGCGAGATGACCAGCATCAGCAGATCGACCACGCGCGCGCAGACCCGCTGCGCAAACGGCGGCAGGCGATCGGTCAGCATGTTTACCGCGATGTGCGAGCCCGCGCGGTAGCCCACCGCCGCGCCGATAAAGGTAAACGTCACCATGCAGATAATGGCGACCGGCTCAGGCCAGGATTCCCCCCGGTTAAGCACGTAACGCGAGAAAATCCCTATCGGGATCACGATCGTCATGATCAACAGCGCGAACCCGGCCACCATCATGGCGAGCAGGTACAGGCGATCCATCCAGACCAGAAAGAATCGGGACATAAAGACTCCGCAGAGGATGAGACGCCGGGGCCAGCCCGGCGTAAGCGATTATTTGACGTCGGCGATGGCTTTCATCAGGTCCTGATGCTTCGCGCCATACTGGTCGCGCACCGGGGCGGTCGCGTTAACGAAATACGCCTTATCGATGTCGTGGAACTGCACGCCGCCCGCTTTCATTTTGTCGAGCGCCTGCTTGTTATAGGCATTCCACAGCTCACGCTGTTCCATCTGCGCCTCGCGGGCGAGCGTCAGGATTTTCTGTTGCTGCTCGGGCTTGAGCTTGTCCCACTTCACTTTCGAGTAGAGCAGCATTTCGGGAATGATAAAGTGGCCGCTCAGGGTGTAATGCTTCGCGACCGGCAGGTAGTTATGGGCGATATAGGTCGGCGGGTTGTTTTCAGCGCCGTCGATAACGCCGGTTTGCAGGCCGCTGTAGACTTCGCTCACGCCCATCGCCACGGCGTTCGCGCCCATCGCTTTCAGCGTGCCGATGGCGACAGGACTCCCCTGTACGCGAATTTTCATGCCCTTCAGATCGTCCGGCTTCACGACCGGGTTTTTGGTGATTAAGTTGCGGGTGCCAGAGTCCATCCAGCCTAAAAAGACCAGCCGCGATTTCGGGTTGCTGGTGAGTTTATCGCCGATTTGCTTGCCGATATCGCCATCAATGACCTTATGCATATGGTCTTCATCACGAAACACGTACGGCAGCGTAAAAACTTCGATCTCCGGCAAAATCGCCGCGACTGGCGCCATCGAAACGCGGATCATGTCGATAGCGCCCATCTGCGCCTGTTCGATCATCTGCTTCTCATCGCCCAGCACGCCGCCCGGAAAGGTTTTAATTTCCAGCTCGCCGTTGGTTTGTTGTTTTAACTTCTCACCCATATTTTGCACGGCCACGACATTCGGATACCCCTGCGGGTGAACATCGGCCGCTTTAATCACTTGCGCATGCAGAGCGGGCGCAAACAGCAGTGACGCGGTGGACAGGCAAAAACCGGCAAACGCCGGGATAAATCGCTTTTTCATCGGGTCGCTCCAGAGGATAAGGACAGGCTAGTTATAAAACGGTGTTTTGATTTGTCGGTTATAAACTAGACGACGTCCTGTAAAGCCGGGGTGAAGCGCCTCACAAAAGCAGCAACTCTGAAACAAGGGTTTAAAAAGAATGTGACGTGAGTTCAGAAAGCCGCATGACGGCGGCTTACGGCAGGAATTACTGATTTTTACGCAGCAAATAGCGATACGGCAGCGTTTCGGTTTGCGAGGCCACCAGCTCATGCTCCATAAAGCGGCAGAAACCAGGGATATCGCGCGTCGTCGCCGGGTCATCGGCCACGATCAGCAGCGTTTCGCCAGGCTGCATCTGGCGCACGGTTTTACGCACCATCATTATCGGCTCAGGGCAGCGCAGCCCGAGGGCGTCCAGGGTATGGTCAGGGTTGGCGAACAGATCGGTCATGCTTCTCTCGGGGTTGTGAAAAACCGCCTTAGTTTACCCCCCGTTTTACGTGACGCAACTCATGTGAACGATTGCGTTAAAATTAACCATTGCATTGACGATACAAAGCAGTATCATGCGGCGGCTTTGCGCAAACGCGCCGCGTCTGCCTTAGCATGAAGATGAACTGGGTTCCCTCACCCCAACTAACAAAAAGGTCACAATATGACTCCCTTTACGTCTGGTCAGCGCCGCCACGCGCTCGTCTGGCTTTCGTTGTTTCATTTGCTGGTGATCACCTCCAGTAACTATCTGGTGCAGCTGCCGGTCTCCATCTTTGGTTTTCACACCACCTGGGGCGCGTTTAGCTTTCCGTTTATTTTCCTCGCCACCGATCTGACCGTGCGCATTTTTGGCGCGCCGCTGGCTCGTCGCATTATTTTCGCGGTGATGGTGCCTGCGCTGCTGGTCTCCTATGTGATCTCCTCGCTGTTTTATATGGGGAGCTGGCAAGGGTTTGGCGCGCTGTCGCACTTTAATCTGTTCGTCGCGCGCATCGCGACCGCCAGCTTTATGGCCTATGCGCTGGGGCAGATCCTCGACGTGCATGTCTTTAATCGCCTGCGTCAGAGCCCGCGCTGGTGGCTGGCGCCGGGCGCGTCCTTGCTGCTCGGCAACGTCAGCGACACGCTGTCATTCTTCTTTATCGCGTTCTGGCGCAGCCCGGACCCGTTCATGGCCGAACACTGGATGGAAATCGCGCTGGTGGATTACACCTTTAAGGTGCTTATCAGCCTGGTATTCTTCCTGCCGATGTATGGCGTGCTGCTGAATATGCTGTTGAAAAAGCTGGCGGATAAATCCGATTTCCGCGTGCTACAGCGCGGGTAAAGGTTCGCGGAATTTCTTGTGTTAAGATGCAGAGATGGGTCGTGTTGACCGTCTCTTGTAAAGGAATAAGTGAATGCGCAATCTGGTGAAATATGTCGGTATTGGCCTGCTGGTGATGGGGCTTGCCGCCTGCGACAACAAAGACAGCAACGCGCCGGCAAGCGCCGGTGCCTCACAGAGCGAAGCCTCCGGCCAGCCGGTCAGCCTGCTGGACGGTAAACTGAGCTTCTCCCTGCCGGCGGATATGACCGATCAGAGTGGTAAAGTGGGCACCCAGGCGAACAACATGCATGTCTACTCTGACCAGACCGGCCAGAAAGCCGTGATCGTCATCGTCGGCGAGAAAAGCCAGGAATCGCTGGAAGTGCTGGCGAAGCGTCTGGAAGATCAGCAGCGCGCCCGCGACCCGCAACTGCAGGTCGTGACCAATAAAGCGATTGAAATCAAAGGCCAGAAGATGCAGCAGCTCGATACCATCATCTCCGCCAAAGGCCAGACCGCTTACTCCTCCGTGGTGCTGGGCAATGTTGATGACAAACTGCTGACCCTGCAAATCACGCTGCCTGCCGATAACCAGCAGCAGGCGCAGAGCACTGCAGAGAACATCATCAACACCATCGTAGTGAAGTAATCCGCGGTAAAAACGCGCTTACAACAGCGGCCTGCCCTTTACGGGGCGGGCCGTTTTTTTAACTGCGCGCTTAACAGAATGGCGAGCAACACCAGCCCCGCCGCCGCCAGATAAATCGCCGGTACGCCCGCCCAGGCCATCAGCACGCCTGCCGCCGGCCCGGTTATCCCGAGCGACAGATCCATAAACAGCGTATAGGTGGCAAGCGCCGCGCCCTGATTGCTCTGGGGCACCGCTTTCACGGCCACGACGCCGAGCGCCGGGAACACCAGCGAGAACCCGGCGCCTGCGAGAAACGTCCCCACTTTCGCCATCCACGGATCCACCGCCAGCCCAACCAGCAGCAGCCCAAGCGTTTCCACCACGCCGCAGAGTAGCGTCACGTTAATGCCGCCCAGCCGATTAATCGCATTCGGGAATAACAAGCGCGTGCCGACAAACGCGCCGCTGAAAAGTGTCAGGGCGAAGGCCGCGCCGTCCCAGCCTTTGGCCTGATAGAACAGCGTGATAAACGTGGCGATCACCCCAAAGCCGGAGGTGGTGAGCGCCAGGGCCATGCCGAACGGCCAGACCTTGCCGAGCACCGCGCGAAACGGCAGCGGTTTGCCCTTACTCGCCTTCACTGCCGGGCGCGGCAGCGCCAATACAATCCCGAGCAGCGCCACGCCCATAATAACGCCCGCCACCAGCGGCAGGCCGCCCAGCCGGTACAGCAGCGCCCCAAGCGGCGCGCCCACGGCCATCGCGCCGTAGGTGACGACGCCGTTCCAGGAGATCACTTTGCCGATATGCGTCGAACCGACCACGCCGACGCCCCAGAGCGTCGAGCCGGTGCCCGCGCAGCTCTGTCCGAAGCCCAGCACCACACGCCCGAGACACAGCAGCGCCAGCGACGCCAGCGGCAAGCCGCCGCTCCACCACGCCAGAAAATAGCTCGCGCCGCTCAGCAGACAGCCGAACATGCCGACAATGACCACCGTTTTCGGTCCCCAGAGATCGGCGTAACGCCCGGCATGAGGACGACTTATCAGCGTGGCGATATACTGAAGGCTGATAACCAGCCCCGCCCAGAACGGGCTAAATCCCATCACATCATGGACATAGCCCGGCAGTACCGCGAGCGGCAGACCGATAGTCAGAAAGGTAGCGAAGTTGAAGATAACAATGGAGACGATTTTCAGGTTCAGCCGCAGGCCGCTTAACGCGGGTTCGGCGCAGACATCCGGCATGACATTTCACTTTTTTGGCAACAGCGGTAGCGTCAGTATAAACCTGAAATTTCCTTCAACGGAAACGCCCGCGTTTCAGACTTCCTCCCTGCGGCGCAATGCCGGTTCCACACTACACTAAGAAAGCCCTCATAAAAGGAATTGGTTATGATTGGTCCACAACGACCCCAACCCCAACAAGATAAAGTCGGCCTGCATATGCTGCAAAAGCTGGCGGCGCTGGTCATTATTCTGGCTGGCATTCACGCCGCGGCAGATGTGATTGTGCCGCTGCTGCTGGCGCTGTTTCTGGCTATAGTGCTTAACCCTCTGGTGACCTGGTTTATGCGCCGGGGCTTTCGCCGCCCTGTCGCGATAACTATCGTCGTGTTTGTGATGCTGATAGGCCTGACGTTGCTGCTGGGCGTACTGGCGGCGTCATTCAATGAATTTATCGCGTTAATGCCGAAATATAATAAGGAACTGACGCGAAAACTCCTGCATCTTCAGGAAATGGTGCCCTTCATGCACCTGCATCTTTCGCCGGAGCGTATGCTACAGCGCATGGATTCCGACAAGATGGTCACCTTCGCCACCACGCTGATGACGCAGCTCTCCGGCGCGATGGCCAGCGCCGTACTGCTGGTGATGACCGTCGTCTTCATGCTGTTTGAAGTGCGCCACGTGCCTTATAAGCTGCGCTTCGCGCTCTCTAACCCGCAACTGCACATCGCCGGGCTGCATCGCGCCTTAAAAGGCGTCAGCCACTATCTGGCGTTAAAAACGCTCATCAGCCTCTGGACCGGCGTGATCATCTGGCTCGGCCTGACGTTGCTCGACATCCAGTTCGCGCTGATGTGGGGCGTGCTTGGTTTTCTGCTCAATTACATTCCCAACATCGGCGCGGTGCTCTCGGCAATACCGCCCATGATCCAGGCGCTGCTGTTCAATGGCGTGTATGAAGTCGTCATGGTGGGGGTGTTGTTCCTGCTGGTGCATATGATCCTGGGGAATATCGTGGAGCCGCGTATGATGGGCCACCGTCTCGGGATGTCCACGATGGTGGTGTTCCTCTCTCTGCTGTTCTGGGGATGGTTACTCGGGCCGGTCGGCATGCTGCTTTCGGTGCCGCTCACCAGCGTCTGTAAAATCTGGATGGAAACCACGCACGGCGGCAGCAAAATCGCCGTCCTTCTTGGCCCCGGCCGCCCGAAAACCCGGCTACCTGGGTAGTACGGCTGACTTATCAGAGAAGGTATGACTGGATTGCGAGCGGGCAAAATAGCGCCCGCTTTTTCATGTGCTAATTTTGTGTAGCGTCTGTAAATTATTTCGGTGAATTACATTTCATATTCAAATACATTCAGATGCATTAGTTTCAATTGTTTCACAAATGTTTTTTATAGTTATTATTTTCTTGAACAATCAATGAGTTTTTAAATGCCGTCCCCGTCAGCATTTCCCTTCCGCAGTACAAACACCTCATCTACCTTATAAAAAACAGCGACTTAAAAAACTTACGGTAAAAAGCGTTATTAACGACTGGCTATTGCTTACGCGTTAACATTATTTTACTATTTATAAAAATAAGTAAATTCTGATTTTAAAAAGTAATAGCATCTTACGTCACACCGGACGTCTTATCGCCCGTCTCGTTGCCAGAAGATAGCCCGCCTTTTTAGATAATTTACTGAACGACCTTAACGCCAGACGGCGACGCCAGCAGATTGCTGGCGAAATTTTGTGTGGCGGGACCAACACAGCGTCTCGTCGCCCTGTTGCGTTACTCATAAATGAAATATGGAGATTGTATGAAAAAGGTCACTAAATGGGTCGCCGCGCTGGCGGTCATGGGCGCTCTGGCAGGCTGCGCGCGTACGGCGCCTGTCGATAATATTCAGTCCACCGTGAGCGGCACGCACACGGCGCAGCAGGTCCGCACCGCTATCCTGAAAGCCGGGAAACAGCGTGAATGGATGATGACTGACGCAGGCCCTGGCGTAATTACTGGTCGCCTGAAAAACCGCGATCACTCCGCTGAAATCCGTATTCCTTACAGTGCCAACGGCTACTCCATCAATTACGTCGGCAGCATGAACCTCAAAGCAAGCGACGGCAAAATCCACAAAAACTATAACCGTTGGGTCAATAACCTCGATAAAGACATCCAGCTGAATCTCTCTACGGGTGCGGATCTTTAATCGCTTATGACGTAAGCCGGGCCTGCGGGTTCCGGCTTTTTCTGCGTTAAATACTAAGGAAAGTTTTGTGTCCGCTCATTACAACAGTGATCCCCTGAGCGCGCTGGAAGCGATTACGGAAGCCCAGCGTATTGCGTTTGCGCCCATGCTCTTTCAGGCGGCGATCAACCTGCGTGATTCCGGCATTCTTGCGTTTCTCGATGGCAAAAACCGCCAGGGCGCGACGCTGGATGAGATTGCCGAATCCTGCGCATTAAGCCCTTACGCTATCAGTCTTCTGCTGGATATGGGTCTGAGCGGCCGCATTATTTTCGAACGCGACGATCGCTATTTCCTGGCTAAAACCGGCCATTTTCTGCTGCATGACACCATGACGCGGGTCAACATGGATTTTACGCAGGACGTCTGTTATCAGGGGCTTTATTACCTGCGCGACGCCCTGGAAAAAGGCACGCCAGAAGGCCTGAAAGTCTTTGGCGAATGGCCGACGATTTATCCGGCGCTGTCGCAACTGCCGGAGCCCGCGAAAAGTAGCTGGTTCGCCTTCGATCATTACTACTCTGACGCTGCGTTTGACGCCGTATTGCCGCACGTTTTCGCCCTGAACCCAAATTTAATTTATGACGTAGGCGGAAATACCGGTAAATGGGCGCTGCGTTGCTGCCGATATAACAAAGATGTGCGCGTAACCCTGCTGGATTTGCCAGAGCAAATCGCGCTGGCGCGTGAAGCGGTTAGCACGGCGGGGATGGCGGATCGCATCGATTTTCACCCGGTGAACATGCTGACGCCCACGCCGCTGCCGGGCGACGCGGATATCTGGTGGATGAGCCAGTTTCTGGACTGTTTCTCACCCGAGCAGATTGTCGCCATGCTGACGCGCGTCGCCAGCGTTATGAAGCCAGGCGCCCATTTATGCGTCATGGAACTCTTCTGGGATGCGCAGAAGTTTGAGGCGGCCTCGTTCAGTCTGAACGCGTCATCGCTTTACTTCACCTGTATGGCAAACGGCAACAGCCGTTTTTATAGCGTCGTGAAATTTACCGACTGGCTTGAGGCGGCGGGTTTTCACGTTAAACAACAACTCGACCATCTCGGTACCGGGCATACCTTATTGATATGCCAGAAAACCTGAGACGTCACCGATGATTTTGAGTCACAGTAAAATGGTCGCAGCGCCCTTTTCCTGATGCTTCTGAGTCAGAAAAAACCAGTGTGCGGCGGAAGCGCGTGAATGAACTTTGCATTAAACCTTGTTGACTGGCAGGCGAGAGCGCCGGGGCTCAGCGAACCGACTCAGTGGTCAGACTGGGCGCAGGGCTGCCAGGCTATCGATCCGACAGCGCCGCAGGCGAAGCTGACCGCCCTGCCGATGATGACCGCGCGTCGCCTCGCCTCCGGCAGCCGTCTGGCGGTAGAGTGCGGTCTGACGATGCTGCGCCGCCATGCCATTGACGCCGTCCTGTTTACCAGCCGCCATGGCGAACTGGAGCGTAATTTCCGCATTCTGACGTCGCTTGCGTCCCGACAGCCGCTCTCCCCGACCGATTTCGCCATGTCGGTCCATAACTCAGCCGTCGGCAATCTCACCATTGCCGCCAGCCAGCCTCTGGTCTCGTCGTCGCTCTCGGCAGGGGTAGATACCTTCCAGCAAGGGCTGTGCGAAGTTATGTGTCTGATGCAGGCAGGCTATCAGCGCGTCCTGATGGTCGATTTCGATGGCGCGCTGCCCGAGTTTTATCACGGGCGCGTCCCGCAAAATATGCCGGTTTTTGCCTATGCCGTCGCGCTGGTGATTGAACCCGGCGACGCACTGCGCTGCCAGACGCAACCCTGCGCGCCAGCCCCGGAACCGGCGCTTTCACAAAGCCTGCAATTTTTGCGTCACTGTCTGCGCGAACAGTCAGAATTCACGTTGCAGGGCGAGCGGATGCTCTGGCACTGGAGCCGCCGATGAATACCCTGCTGGCGCGTCTCGACTGGCTCTGGCGTTTGCTGATGACCGGCTTTTGTTTTTCGCTATTTGGCGCAGGCGGTCTGCTGCTGTCCGTCGTCTGGTTCAATCTGCTTAATCTTGCAGAGCGAGACAGGCAGCGGCGTCGACGTATTGCAAGACGTAGCATTGCCGCCAGTTTCCGTTTTTTTCTGCGTGTGGCGAAGGCCGTAGGCGTGCTGGATTACGCGATTGACGGCGCGCAGACGCTGCGCGAGGAGCGCGGCTGCCTTGTGGTCGCCAACCATCCGACGCTGATTGATTACGTGCTCATCGCGTCCGTTATGCCGGAAACCGACTGCCTCGTGAAAGGCGATCTGCTGCGTAATCCGTTTGTCAGCGGCGTTATCCGGGCGGCGGATTACCTGATTAATAGCCAGGCTGACCGTCTGCTGCCGCAAAGCGAGAGACGCCTGCGCAACGGCGATACGCTGCTCATTTTCCCGGAAGGCACTCGTACCCGCGTTGGCGAGCCCATGACGCTGCAACGCGGCGCGGCCAATATCGCCGTGCGTTGCCGTGCCGACTTGCGAGTGGTCACGATTCATTGCAGCGAACATCTGCTTGATAAGCAGAGCAAATGGTATCACGTGCCGGCACACAAGCCGCAGTTTAGGGTCATGGTCGGCGAGCGAATCAATACCGCAGAGTTTTGTGAGGCTCAGGAGGCGTTCGAGCCTGCGCTGGCGGCTCGTCAGCTCAACCGCCATCTCTTGTACCAGTTATCACAGCAAACCCCACCTTTGGCAGGAATCCACAACGATGCAAGCGCTTTATCTTGAAATTAAAAATCTGATTATCAACACGCTCAATCTGGAAGAACTGAGCGCCGAGGATATCGAAACCGATGCGGCCCTCTTTGGCGACGGGCTGGGTCTCGATTCCATCGATGCGCTTGAGTTAGGTCTGGCGGTCAAAAACCAGTACGGCGTTGTGCTTTCCGCAGAAAGCGAAGAGATGCGGCAGCACTTTTTCTCTGTCGCCTCGCTGGCGTCCTTTATTCATTCACAACGCGCATAAAACGAGTTTGTTATGGTTGATCAACACGCTATTTATCAGGAAGTTTCCGGCCTCCTCGTCAAATTATTCGAAATCGATCCGGCGGACATTACCCCGCAGGCCAGACTGTATGAAGACCTGGAGCTGGACAGCATTGATGCAGTGGATATGGTTGTCCATCTGCAAAAAAAGACCGGCAAAAAAATTAAGCCGGAGATTTTTAAATCCGTCCGCACCGTTCAGGATGTGGTGGACGCGGTTGAGCGTCTGCTGAGCGAAGAATAAGCGCGCATGACCGGTATCCTGACAGCGTTGCGTCGCGTGAGCGCCCCGGTGACGGTGGTCCTCACCCTGGCATGGCCTTTCGTTATCCTGCTCGGCATCAGGCTTAACATCATGCGCTGGATGATTCCGGTGATGGCGCTGTTGCTGGTGGTCAGGCTGTATCAGGCGCGACGGCTTGCCGGGCCGGGACGCTTTATGTCCGCCGGCGTCGCGATCGCGGGTATCACGTTATGCCTCGCGAGCCTCACGCTCAGACAGCACGATCTCCTGTTGTGGTATCCGGTTGTGGTGAATGCGGTGATGCTGATGCTGTTCGGCGGTTCGCTCTGGCGCGGTATGCCGCTGGTCGAGCGCCTCGCGCGGTTGCGCGACCCTGAACTGCCCCCGCGCGCCGTGAGCTACACCCGTCGGGTCACGCAAATCTGGTGCCTCTTTTTTATTTTCAATGGCGCGATAGCCGCCGCTACTTGCCTCGCTGGCGATATGTCGCTATGGACGCTCTGGAACGGCGCCATCGCTTATCTGCTCATGGGGCTTTTGATGGCGGGTGAATGGCTGGTGCGTCGTCGTATTATTCAGCGGAGCGCCGTATGACCGCCTCTACGCTGCCTGTGGCCGAGTGGCTGAGCGCGCCGCGGCCTGACGATACCGTTGTCGCCTGGTCGTGCGAACGAGAATGGACGCTGGGGCAGTTACGCATTGACGTTTCACAACTCACGCAGACGCTGCTGGCGCAGCCTGGCGAACGCTGGGCGCTCTGCTTTGAAGACAGCTACCTGTTTACTACCGCGCTGCTGGCGGCGCTCCATGCGGGTAAGGTGCCGGTCATTCCGGGCCATCGCCGCATCGCGGTATTACGGGAGCAGCGCGGGTTATTCAGCGGCATTCTGACCGATCATCCGATGGACTGGGGCGGCCCGACGCTTATCGTTGCGGCAGGCGCGCCGGATGACGCGCCGCCCCCCGCGCTGCCGCCGTTAACGCCGGACAGTTATGTCGAGTTGTTCACGTCCGGATCGACCGGTCAACCGCGGCGGGTACGCAAACCCGTCGCCTGTCTTGATAACGAGGCCGCTTTGCTGGCGCAGCGCTTCGCGCATCGCCTGGAAGGGTGTCGCGTAGTGGCGTCGGTCGTGCCGCAACATCTCTATGGCCTGACGTTTCGCATCATGTTGCCCATGGCGCTTGGTCTGCCGCTGCATACCGCGATGCTCTATTACGCCGAGCAGCTTGCCGCGCTGCCTTGCGGTCACACATACGCCTTTATCAGCAGCCCGGCATTCCTTAAACGTCTCGATAAACAGCTCGCCGCGCCGTCGCTGTCATTGATTATTTCCGCAGGCGGCATGCTGCCCTGGCAGGATGTTCAGCATACCGTGGACTGGACTGACGTCACGCCGGATGAGATCTACGGCAGTACCGAGACGGGGGTGCTCGCGTGGCGCTACCGTGCGCAGGATGATGCTCCCTGGCAGCCTTTTCCGGGCGTCGTCCTCAGGCAAGAGCAGGCACGCTGGCGCGTGTTCTCAGACATCATTCCCGAGCGCGAAGGGCTGCTGCTGGACGATGCGCTCCATGTGCTGGAGAGCGGACAGTTTCATCTGGCGGGGCGCCAGGGGCGTGTCGTTAAAATCGAAGAAAAAAGAGTTTCATTAAGCGATATAGAACGCCGGATGCTCATGATTGAAGGCATCCATGAGGTCGCAGCGTTGCCAGTCACGCGCGGCGGACGTCAGGGCGTCGGGGTTCTGGTCGTCCTCAATGGCGAAGGCGCTCGCCAGCAACAGCACAGCACCGGCAAACAGCTTGAGCTGTCATGGCGCCGCGCTCTGCTCCCGTGGCTTGAGCCGGTCGCTATCCCCCGTTACTGGCGCATCGTGGATGAAATTCCGGTCAACAGTATGAACAAGCGTGTCTATGCGCAATTAGAGGAACTCTTTCATGACCCCTCCTGAAATCCAACGACACCAGCCGTCGCCCGCGCAGGCTGAAATCGTGTTGCGCCTTGATCCCACGCTTTTCTGGTTTAAAGGGCATTTCCCGGTGCAGCCGTTGCTGCCAGGCGTGGCGCAGCTGGACTGGGTCATGCGCTATGCCGGTGAACTCGTTGCGCCCGGCTACCGGTTTCAGGGCATTCAGAATGTGAAGTTTCAGGCGCCGCTACTGCCGGGCTGCGATGTCCTGCTTTCGCTCGACTGGAATGAGGCGCGCGGCGTGCTGAGCTTCAGCTATCACCGGCTGGCGGGGGACGCGCGCATTCTCTCCAGCAGCGGGAAAATCAAGCTATGTCGCTGACTGCCGCTTCCTTTCGTCCGTGTGTGGTTATCCCGTGTTACAACCATGGCAGCCTGATTGAAAAGGTGTTGCAACGCCTGGCGCCCTTTGCTCTGCCTTGCTTCATCATTGATGACGGCAGCGATGAGACCACGCGCGCCGCGCTGGACGAACTGCCGCAACGTTATCCCTCGCTGACGCTGGTGCGTCTCGCCCGTAATTCAGGCAAAGGCGTCGCGGTGATGGAAGGGCTGCGCCACGTCGCGCAGCAGGGTTTTACGCACGCGGTGCAAGTCGATGCCGACGGACAGCATGCCATTGAAGATATCCCGGCCTTTTTATCGCTGGCGCAACGCCATCCCGACGCGCTGATCTCCGGTCATCCGGTGTATGACGCCTCGATGCCGCGCGCCCGACGCTACGGGCGTTGGGTCACGCATGTCTGGGTCTGGATAGAAACGCTGTCGCTCTCCCTGAAAGACAGCATGTGTGGATTTCGCGTCTATCCGATCGCGCCGACGCTCGCGCTGGCGCAGCGCCATCCGCCCGGCAAACGGATGGATTTCGATACGGAGATCATGGTGCGCCTCTACTGGCGGGGCCATCCCACTTACTTTATTCCCACCCGCGTCACCTATCCGCAGGATGGCATATCGCATTTCGATGCGCTGCGCGATAACTGCCGGATCTCCTGGATGCATACGCGCCTTTTCTTCGGCATGTTGCCGCGCGCGCCGGGGCTATTATGGCGTCGACGCCAGCAACACTGGGCGCGCCAGAAGGAAAGAAAAGGCCTGCTGGGGATGCGCATTATGATCGCGGTCTGGCGCCTTCTGGGACGCAGAGCGTTTGATGCGCTGTTGCGCCCGGTGGTGGCCGTGTACTGGCTGAGCGCCGGTGAGGCCCGTCAGGCATCACGCCAGTGGCTTTCCCGCGTTCAACAAACCCTGGCGATGCGCCAGCAGAACGCGCCGGAGCCGCTTAGCAGCTATCGCCACTTTTTACGTTTCGGCGAGGCCATGCTCAATAAAATCGCCAGCTGGCGCGGTGAATTGCGTCCTGGCAGCGAGGTGGTTATTTCGCCGCAAGCGCAGGAGGCGATCGCCGAAACGCCCCAACGGGGACGGCTCTTGCTGGCCTCGCACCTGGGCGATGTCGAAGCCTGCCGCGCGCTGGCGGAACGACACGGCAATCTCGTTATTAATGCGCTGGTCTTTAGCGAAAATGCGCAGCGTTTTAAGCAAATCATGGAAGAGGTCGCGCCGCGCGCCGGGGTCAATCTCATCTCTGTAACGGATATCGGCCCCGACACGGCGATGCTGCTGAAAGAAAAACTCGATCGCGGCGAATGGGTGGCGATCGTCGGCGATCGCATCGCGGTGAATCCGCAGCGCGGCGGCCAGTGGCGCGTTATCTGGAGCGCATTTATGGGCCAGCCCGCGCCTTTTCCTCAGGGGCCTTTCATCCTCGCGGCCGCGCTCCGTTGCCCGGTCGATCTGGTCTTCGCGCTACATCTTAAAGGAAAACTGCATCTGTTCCTGGAGCCTTTCGCCGACCCGCTGAAGCTGCCGCGCGGCCAGCGCGAGCAAGGGCTACAGGACGCGGTTGACCACTATGCCGCACGCCTGGAGCATTACGCGCTTCAGGCGCCGCTCGAATGGTTCAACTTTTATGATTTCTGGCGCCTGCCCGACGCGGCGGATGACCGGAAAAAGGAGTCTTAACGTGTTAAACGACCCGCGTTTCACCGCAGAAGTGGAGCTCGCCATCCCTTTTCACGACGTCGATTCAATGGGCGTGGTCTGGCATGGCAACTACTTTCGCTATTTTGAAATCGCCCGTGAGGCGTTACTTAACCAGTTCAATTATGGATACCGGCAGATGAAAGCCTCCGGCTACGTATGGCCGGTCGTTGATACGCGGGTGAAATATCGCGATGCCCTGACCTTTGAGCAACGCATCCGGGTACGCGCCGTCATCGAAGAGTATGAAAACCGCTTACGTATCGGTTACACGATTTTCGATGCGCAAACCCATAAACGCACCACGACGGGCTACACCATTCAGGTCGCTGTTGAAGAGGCGAGCCGGGAGCTGTGTTTCGTCAGCCCGGCCATTCTGTTCGAGCGAATGGGAGTGACATTATGAGATTCTGGCCGCTTTTCTTGCTGCTTTGCGGGCCGTTCGCCAGCGCCGTGACGCTTGATGAACTCCAGCAGCGTTTTACGCAGCAACCGGTTGTTCGCGCCCATTTCGAACAAACCCGCGCCATTAAAGATATGCCTCAGCCGCTGCGTTCGCAGGGCGAGATGATTATCGCGCGCGATAAAGGCTTGCTCTGGCGGCAGACGCGCCCCTTCCCGATGACCCTGTTGCTGGACGACGCGCGGATGGCGCAGCAAATCAACGACCAGCCGCCGCAGGTCGTCACGGCACAAAACAACCCGCAGATGTTCCAGTTCAATCACCTGCTCCGCGCGCTTTTTCAGGCGGATCGACAGGTGCTGGAGCAGAATTTCCGCATCGATTTTCAGGACAACGGTCAGGGCCGCTGGCGGCTGATGCTGACGCCCGTCACGACCCCGCTGGATAAAATTTTCGCCTCTATCGAACTGAAGGGACGCGATTATCTGGAAACCATTAACTTGTCTGACAAACAAGGCGACCAGACCGGGATCGTCTTTAGCCAGCACCGCCTTGAGCCTGCGACACTGACCGATGATGAACGTCAACGTTTTGCTTTCTGAATACCCACGGCGTTTCGCCTGGGCCTGGCTTGGCCTCTGTCTGCTGCTGGCGGCAACGCTCTGTGCGCTGCTGCCGCACGCGCGTATTAACAGCAGCGTGCTGGCGCTGTTGCCGCAACAGACATTAGGCGAGATCCCGCCTGCGCTGCATGACGGCTTTATGCAGCGTCTCGACCGCCAGGTAGTGTGGATGGTCAGCCCTGGAAAAACGCCGGACCCGCAGGTAGCGCAACGCTGGCTGGACGAGCTGCGTCGCCAGCCCTTTCTGCGCGACGTCAAAGGCCCGATGGATGCCGCTCAGCAGCAGGCATGGGGCGCGTTTTTCTTTCAGCACCGCAACGGCAATCTGGACGCGCAAACCCGCAGCCGCCTGGAAAAGGGCGGCGAAGCGCAAGCGCAATGGATCCTCTCGCAGCTCTATTCGGCGTTTTCTGGCGTCAGCGGCAAAGAGTTACAAAATGACCCATTGATGCTGGTGCGCGGCGCGCAAATGGCCATGGCGCAAAATACCAGCCGTCTGCGCCTGATGCAGGGCTGGCTGACGGCGCAGGACGATCGGGGCAATTACTGGTACCTGCTGCATGGCGAACTGGCCGGCTCATCATTCGATATGCGCCAGACGCATGAGATAGTCACCACACTCAAAGCGCGCGAGCAGGCGCTGAAAGCCGCATTTCCCCACGCCGATGTGCTCTCGCGCGGCACCGCGTTTTATAGCGATTACGCCAGCCAGCAGGCGAAACAGGATGTCTCTACGTTAGGGCTGGCGACCATTCTTGGCGTTATTGCGCTTATCGTGGCGACCTTTCGCTCGCTGCGCCCGCTGGTGCTGTGCCTGCTTTCTGTCGGTACCGGGGCGCTGGCGGGCAGCGCCGTGACGCTGCTGGTTTTCGGCGAACTGCACCTGATGACGCTGGTCATGAGCGTCAGCATTATCGGCATCTCCGCGGACTACACGCTCTATTATCTGACCGAAAGGCTGATCCACGGACAGGAGGCCTCGGCGCAGCAAAGCATGGCGAAGGTCGGCAAAACGCTGTTGCAGGCGCTGCTGACCACCGTCGCGGCGTACCTTGTGATGATGCTTGCCCCCTTCCCGGGCATCCGTCAGATGGCGCTGTTCGCGGCCGTCGGGCTGAGCGCCTCCTGCCTGACGGTGATTTTCTGGCATCCGCTGCTGTGCCGGGGTCTGCCGGTGCGCCCGGCGCCCGCGATATCGCTGCTACTGCCCGCGCTTGCCGCCTGGCGGCGCGATAAGCGTCTTATTGTCGGGCTGCCGGTTATCATTGCGCTGATGTCGGCCGCCGGGATCGCCACGCTGCGCGTCGATGATGATATCGCGCAGTTGCAGGCGCTTCCGGCGGGTTTACTGGCGCAGGAGAAAACGATCGCCGCGCTCACAGGCCAGGGCAGCGA
The DNA here is from genome assembly GCA_000027065.2 of Cronobacter turicensis z3032. Lineage (NCBI taxonomy): Bacteria > Pseudomonadati > Pseudomonadota > Gammaproteobacteria > Enterobacterales > Enterobacteriaceae > Cronobacter > Cronobacter turicensis. The sequence goes on from FN543093.2 coordinate 4,150,249, forward strand.
TCAAAAATGGTTCGTTATCTATGCCAGGACGCCGGAAGAAACCTTGCAGCGTATGGAGGCTTTCGCCCCTGTGCTTGAAAAAGCGCGGAAGGAAGGTTTACTGACGCAATACCGTCTGATTCCGATAAATTCCAGCGCCCGCCAGCAGCGCGATCTGGCCTTGATCCAGGCCGCCGCGCCGACCATCAACGCCACGCTTTCGCAGACGGGCATTACGGTTCCCTCCATCAATACGTCCGCGATGCCCGTAACGCTTGAGGCGTGGCTCGCCAGCCCGGCCAGCGAAGGCTGGCGTCTGATGTGGCTGACGCTGCCCGATGGCGCCAGCGGCGCGCTGGTGCCCGTGGACGGCGTGCGCGACAGCGCGGCGTTAAGCACGCTGGCGGCGCGTCAGCCCGGCGTCGCCTGGGTAGACCGGAAGGCGTCGTTTGACGCGCTCTTTTCGCTCTACCGCCATGTGCTGACGGGCCTGTTAGGCGTGGCATTAATCATTATCGCGCTCGGCGCCGTGATACGCCTGGGATGGCGCAAAGGACTGATAAGCCTGCTGCCATCGCTGCTTTCGCTGGGCGCGGGTCTGGCCGCGCTCGCCTTTACCGGCCAGCCGCTGAATATCTTTTCGTTGCTGGCGCTGGTGCTGGTACTGGGCATTGGCATTAACTACACGCTCTTTTTCAGCAACCCGCGCGGTACGCCATTGACCTCGCTGGTCGCCATTACGCTTGCCATGATCACGACCCTGCTGACGCTGGGCATGCTGGTCTTCAGCGCCACACAGGCGATTAGCGGCTTCGGCACGGTGCTGTGCAGCGGCATCTTTGTCGCCTTTTTATTATCTCCTCTGGCCATGCCGGAACGTCGCAAAGCGAGAAAATCACGATGAAAAATAGCCTCTGGCAGGCGGGCATGCTGCTCGCGTTATCACTGCTTGGCGGATGCGCGCCCCATTCAGACGGGCAGAATGACCCGCATCCGCAGGCATGGCTGAAGCCGGGCGTGCGCGTCACGCTGCCGCCGCCGGGTATAACGCCTGCCGTCAGCAGCCAGCAATTGCTGACCGGCGAATTCAACGGACAAAAGCAATCGCTGCTGGTGATGCTAAATGCCGACCATGAAAAAATCACGCTGGCGGGGCTCTCGTCCGTCGGTATTCGCCTGTTTCTGGCCACTTACGACAGCCGCGGCATCCACACCGAGCAATCTATCGTCGTTCCACAGTTGCCGCCTGCAAGCCAGGTGCTGGCCGATATTATGCTGAGCCACTGGCCGGTCGACGCCTGGCGTTCACGGTTACCGGCAGGCTGGACGCTGGAAGATCGGGGTTTACGCCGCGAGCTGCGCGATAACAACGGACACGTGGTGACACAGATTACCTATCTGCAACGCGGCGCACGTCGTGAGCCCATCAGTATTGAGCAGAAGGTCTTCCACTATCACATCACGATTCAATATCTGGACGACTGAGATGATTTACGTTTCCGCCATGGGCATGGTGAGCGCGCTCGGCACCTCGCTTGATGAAACTGCGGCAAGCCTGCAAAGCGGCGTCGTACCCGGCATGAAAGCGCGCAAAGGCTGGCTGCAACAAGACCAGGAGGCCGTGCTGGGCGGTGTTGAAGGCCCGCTGCCGCCTGTTCCGGATGCGTTTCGCGCGCACCGCTCCCGCAATAATCAGCTCCTGCTGGCGGCGCTGGCGCAAATCCAGCCGCAGGTTGACGAGGCGATTGCGCGCTACGGTCGCGATCGGGTAGCCGTCGTGCTGGGCACCAGTACCTCTGGCCTGGATGAAAGCGACCGACATCTGGAAGCTCATCTGAACGAGGGCGATGCCACCGACTGGCACTACTATCAGCAAGAGTTAGGCGATCCATCGCGGTTTCTTGCCGCATGGCTGAGTCTGCATGGTCCGGCATTTACGCTTTCCACGGCCTGCTCCTCAAGCGCCAGAGCGGTAATCAGCGGTAAGCGACTGATTAACGCGGGGCTGGCGGACGTCGCTATCGTCGGCGGCGCCGATACGTTAAGCCGGATGCCGGTGAATGGCTTTGACAGTCTGGAGTCTTTCTCCGCGCGCCTGTGCGAGCCCTTTGGCCGCGACCGCTGCGGCATTACCATCGGCGAAGGCGCGGGACTCATGCTGCTGACGGCCGAGCCGCAGGCTATTGCGCTGCTTGGTACGGGCGAATCCAGCGACGCCTATCATATTTCCGCTCCGCATCCGGAAGGCGAAGGCGCCATTCGCGCTATCGACCAGGCGCTGCGCGAAGCAGGACTGGCCCCGGACGATATCGGCTATATCAACCTGCACGGCACCGCCACGCCGCTCAACGATAAAATCGAATCGCGCGTCGTGCACAGGATCTTCGGCAACCGCGTGCCCTGTAGTTCGACCAAGCACCTCACCGGCCATACGCTGGGCGCCGCCGGGATTTGCGAAGCGGTAATAAGCGCGCTTATCCTGGCGCGTTCGCTGCCGCTGCCATCACAAGATTTTGCACGTTATTCGCCCGATGAAACGCTGCCCGATTGCGGCATTCTGCATGCCCCTGCGCCACTGCGTCGGCCTTACGTGCTTTCTAACTCATTCGCTTTTGGCGGGAATAATACCAGCCTGTTATTCGGGAGGATGTCGTGACCCCTTACCTGGCGCCTGGCGCCTATTTACCCCATGAAACGCCGATGCTGCTGCTGGAAAGCGTCCTTGCCGTCAGCGAAAACACGGCACGTTGTCGCGTGACGATATCGCCGCAAGGGGTACTGGCGCCGTTTCTGACGGCGGAAGGCGAATTGCCCGCGTGGTATGCGATGGAACTGATGGCGCAGACGGTGGGCGTATGGTCGGGCTGGCATCGTATTTCGCGCGGCGAACCGGGCATCGCGCTCGGCATGATTCTGGGCGCACGCGATCTGCAATGCCAGCACAGCGCATTCCCGCAGGGCAGCACGCTTGATATCGACGTCACGCTGCTTTTGCAGGATGAAAAGTTTGGCAGCTTCGAGGCCACGATTCATTGCGGCGAGATCTGCTTCGCCCGCGGGCGCATTAACACCTTTCAGCCGGATAACGCCGAGCTGAACCAGCTATTTTCTCAGGGAGCCCCAACATGAGTCGTTCCGTTCTGGTTACCGGGGCCAGCAAAGGCATTGGCCGGGCGATCGCTCGTCAGCTGGCTGCCGATGGTTTTACCATCGGGGTGCATTATCACCGTGATGAACACGGCGCGCAGGAGACGCTGCGCGAGATTATCGAGGCAGGCGGCGCAGGCCGTTTGCTCTGTTTCGACGTGAGCCAGCGTGAGGCGTGCCGCGAGACGCTTGAGGCCGATATGGCGCAACACGGCGCCTGGTATGGCGTCGTCAGCAACGCGGGTATTACGCGCGACGCCGCCTTCCCGGCGCTCAGCGACAGCGACTGGGACGACGTTATCCACACCAACCTCGACAGTTTCTATAACGTGGTGCAGCCCTGCATTATGCCGATGATCGCCGCTCGTCAGGGGGGAAGGATAGTCACCGTCTCCTCTGTGTCCGGCATCATGGGCAACCGTGGACAGGTCAATTACAGCGCGGCTAAAGCGGGCATTATCGGCGCGACCAAAGCGCTGGCCATCGAGCTTGCGAAGCGCAAAATCACCGTCAACTGCATCGCGCCGGGGCTTATTGATACCGGCATGATTGAGATGGAAGAGGCTGCATTAAAAGAGGCGATGAGCATCATTCCAATGAAACGTATGGGGCAGGCGGATGAAGTCGCGGGCCTCGCCAGCTATCTGATGTCAGATATCGCAGGCTACGTTACCCGCCAGGTCATTTCCATCAATGGAGGCATGTTATGATGCGCCGCGTCGTGATTACCGGTATGGCGGGCGTTACCGCCTTTGGCGAAACCTGGCGCAGCGTGGCGCAGCGTCTGAAGGCGGGCGAAAACGCGGTGCGTAAAATGCCGGAATGGCAGGTCTATGACGGGCTGCATACGCTGCTGGGCGCGCCGATCGACGATTTTGTCACGCCGGAGCACTATACCCGCAAACGCATTCGCTCCATGGGCCGGGTCTCGCTGATGTCGACCCGCGCAACGGAGCTGGCGCTGGACATGGCGGGCCTGCTGGACGCCCCCGTTCTGACCAACGGCGAAACCGGCATCGCCTATGGGTCTTCCACAGGAAGCACCGGCCCGGTGAGTGAGTTCGCCACCATGCTGACGGAAAAGCACACCAACAATATTACCGGCACTACCTATGTACAGATGATGCCGCATACCACCGCCGTCAATACCGGTCTCTTTTTTGGGCTGAAAGGCCGCGTGATCCCGACATCCAGCGCCTGCACCTCCGGCAGCCAGGCCATTGGTTATGCCTGGGAGGCGATTCGTCACGGTTACCAGACGGTGATGGTCGCAGGCGGCGCGGAAGAGTTATGTCCATCCGAAGCCGCGGTTTTCGACACGCTGTTCGCCACCAGCCAGCGCAACGATGCGCCGAAAACTACGCCCGCGCCGTTCGATAAAGACCGCGACGGCCTGGTGATTGGCGAAGGCGCCGGGACGTTAATTCTGGAAGAGCTGGAACATGCCAAAGCACGCGGCGCCACCATCTATGGCGAGATCGTGAGCTTTTACACCAACTGCGACGCGGCGCATATTACGCAGCCGCAGCGGGAAACGATGCAGATCTGCATTGAACGGGCGCTGAAAATGGCGGAACTCGATGCGCGTGATATCGGTTATATCTGCGCGCATGGCACCGCGACCGACCGGGGCGATATCGCCGAATCGCAGGCGACCGCCGCCGTGTTTGGCGACCATACCCCCCTTTCTTCGCTGAAAAGTTATTTTGGCCATACGCTGGGGGCCTGCGGCGCGCTGGAGGCCTGGATGAGCCTCGAAATGATGCGAGAAGGCTGGTTTGCGCCAACGCTTAATCTGCGTCAGCCCGATGAGCAGTGCGGCGCGCTTGATTACATTATGGGCGAGTCACGCGCTATCGATTGCGAATTTATCCAGACCAATAACTTTGCCTTTGGGGGCATCAATACCTCGCTGGTACTGCGTCGCTGGGTTTAACCGTGCTGCGCGTCATTATCGGTGAGATCCCCTCGCTCAGTACCCCTCAGGCTGTTGCGCGCTGGCTGTCGCCTGCCCTGCGCGCGCAACAGCCGTCGGGCAAACGTCAGGCGAGCTGGCTTGCCGGACGAGTGATGCTGGCCTGGGCTGTCGGTACGCGCGGGCTGCCGCCGCTTGAAACAGACCCCCACGGCAAACCTTTTCTGCCGCACCGTCCGGAGCTGGCCTTTAACCTGAGCCACAGCGATGGCGTTGTGGCGCTGACTCTTAGCGATGCGGGAGCGGTGGGCTGCGATATCGAAAGGATCCGCCCGCGAGGGAGCTGGCCATCGCTGGCACGCGCGATATTCAGCGAAGAGGAACAGGCGATGTTATCCGCGCTGCCTGAGGAAGCCAGGCTGCCGGCGTTCTGGCAATGCTGGACCCGGCGTGAAGCGCATCTCAAACAGCGAGGCGGCGCAGTGTGGGAACTCTTACAGGCGCCAGCTATTCTCACGCCGCCTGAAGGCGTTTTTCTCAGTGATTGCCGCATTGAGGATCTACAGATAGCGGTTTGCGCCTGCGTGCCGTGCAAGGATATCGGCAAACGCCTCGAATCCCTGACGCTCGCCTCGCTTTAACGAATCACACCACGCGCCGCGCCGCAAGATAACGTGCGCGCCAGTAGTCGTTGCTGAGGCTGGAGATGGTCACGCCTTTTTCTTTCGAGGCGTGGATGAACTGATTGTCACCGATATAAACCCCCACATGGCGCTGTTGCGGGCCGGTGCTGAAAAACACCAGATCCCCCGGTTGCAGCGCCGTTTTTCTTACCGCTTTGCCCTTTTTGAGCTGCTGCCAGGTCGTGCGCGGCAGTGAAACGCTTGCCGATTCGGCAAACAGATGCTGCATCAGCGCGGAGCAATCGACGCCGCGGTGCGTCGTGCCGCCTAAGTGATAACGGGTGCCCTTCCAGCCTGCATAACGGCTTAACAATGCGTGTTTAAGCCGCGGGTGCTGCGGCGTGGACATATGAAAGCGAGAGGAGAAGCCCGGCGCGGCATCGTGATAATGCCAGGACGGGGGCAGCGCGGCGCTGAAGGCCGGGGCTGCAAGCAGTGAGGTAAAATAAAAAAACATTATTAAAAAACGCATCGCGATCGTTACCGTCTCGTGTTGTTGCTCCTTACCCGGTCAGGAAGTGCGCTCCGTATGTGCTTCCTCTGACGGGGCGCAACGTTAACGGCTGGCGATAAAACAGACTATCGACTCTCACTACATTCGTTTGTTACTCCTCTTTCATCGACCCCGACACGCGCTGCGCAACCCGTTCATTCGCCGAAGAATAAACGCCATTTTTATACGCCAGGCCTTTCTTTTTACGGGATTTTTACACCGCCGCCTGCAGGAAAACGCTAGCCTTTGACCATCGCCCGAGCGGCTCACAAGAAGCGTGACCTATGTTCTCCTTTGCCCTTACTCCCTGGTTTAAACCCCTGAGCCCGACAGCGGCGCCTTCCGGTCAGGAACCGATGATGTTCTCTACGTTGCTGAATACCTGGATGCTGGCGGGCGCGCCGGTTTCCTTTCGTCAGGAGGCCGACGCTTACCTGCGTGAATATCCGCATACCCGCCACGTCGATATTTATCTGCATGACCTGAACGGCTGCCGCCGCGGCAAGCGCATCAGCGCTGAGAGCCTGCGCGCGCTGGCGCAGGGCTGCTATTTCCCGCTGTCGGTGTATGCCATGGATACCGAGGGGCGCGTCGTTGAAAGCGCCGTCGCCCGGCACGAGCCGGACAGGCTCTGCCTGCCGGTCAGCGGCACGCTGCGCCCCTGCGCAAGCGATCCGGAACATCACGCCCAGTTACTGCTCGCGATGCAGGACCCTGACGGCGCAGGCTGCGCGCTGGAGCCGCGCGTCGTGCTGGAGCGCCTGCTGGCGCAGTTCCATGCGCGCGGCATCTATCCGGTCATCGCGCCGGAGGTGGAGTTTTATTTACAGGCGCAGGACGGCGCGCCGCCGACGTCGCGCTGTTTTGATATCGACATGCCGGGCCGCGACAGCGCGCTGCTGGAGGCGATGGAAACCGAAGCGCGACGCCAGGGTTTGCCTGTCTGCGGCATCGTGGCGGAAGCGGAAGCGGGCCAGTTCGAACTCAATTTTAACCACACCCCGCGCGTGGTGGAGATGTGCGATCGGGTGCTGGCGGCGCGGCGGCTGGCGCATCAGGTGGCGGAAAAACAGGGCTACTTCGCAAGTTTTATGGCCAAACCGCGTTCTGAGCTGGCAGGCAGCGGCCTGCACGTTCATATCAGCCTGAACGACGCGCAGGGCAATAACCTTTTCACGGGCGCGGCGGGCAGCCCGAACGTAATGATGCGCCGCAGCCTGAGCGGCCTGCTGGCGCTGATGCCCGCAAGCGTCGCGCTGGTCACGCCGGGCGCGAATGCCTTCCGGCGGCTGCGTAAGAGCCTGAACGAACCGCTGTTTTCCTCGTGGGGCTATAACGATCGCTCGGCGGCGCTGCGCCTGCCCTGCGCGGACCCGACCCGTCAACGTATCGAATACCGGCTGGCGAGCGCCGACGCCAACCCGTATCTCGTGGCGGCCGCGGCGCTCGCGGGCATTCTCTATGGCCTTGATCATCCGTTAACGCTGCCGGAGGCGGGCGCGAGCACAGATTTGCCTGCACTGCCGCTCTTCTGGCCGGACGCGCTCGCGCGTTTTCAGGAGGCGGACTGGCTTCGGCAACAGCTGGGCGCGCCGTTCAGCGACGCCTGGCTTGCCTGCAAACGTCAGGAGCTGGCCCGGTTCGAAAGTGAAGTCACCGACGCGGAAATACGCGCCCATCACCATTAATCACGCGGAAAAAAGAGGTGAGTCATGTCTCGCTTAGTCATGATATCCAGCCGCTGCGGCGTGCCGCACGGCGCCGATGCGCAGGCGGAAGCCCTGCACGACATCATGCGCCAGCGCGGCGGCCTGTGGATGGGCTGGAGCGGCGCTGTCGGCCTTGCCGGGGAACCACGCCGCATCGCGGTGCGGGAAACGGCGGGCTATACGCGCCAGCGCTGGGATATGTCGCCTGCGGAATATACCGATTACTATCACGGCTACGTGCATCAGGCGCTGTGGCCGGTGTTCCATAACCGCCCCGATCTCGCCACGCACCAGAAAAGCGCGTTCAGCGCCTATAAAGCGTGGAACGAGGCGGTGGCGGAGATGGCGGCTGAGGAGATTTGCCCGGATGACATCGTCTGGGTGCAGGATTATCACCTGATCCCGCTCGGACGCGGCCTGAAAGAGGCGGGCCTGCTGAACCCGTGTGGTTTCTTTTTGCATCAGCCGTTCCCGCCAGGCGATGTGTTCAGAACGCTGCCGGAGCATGACTGGCTGATGCGCTCGCTCTTTTTCTACGATCTGATTGGGTTTCAGTCCGGCAGCGATGTGAATAATTTCCTGCTGTGCGTGATGCGCCACTACCGCACGGAGCGGCTGTCCGCCACCACGCTTCGGGTCAACGGTCACATTATTAACGTCGGCGTGTTTCCCTGCGGCGTGGCGACGCATCGCCCGACACGCCACGCGCCGCTCGCCCAAAAAAACGGCGCGTTATATTCGCGTAAGCTTATCGTCAGCGACGATGTGATAAACGATATCAGCGGCATTCACTACCGTATCGACGCCATGCGTAACCTGCTGAACAACCATCCGCAATACCTGCGCGACGTCACGCTGTTGCAGCTGAGCGACCCGGCGAAAGAGTACCCGCACTTCTCGCCGCAGCTTGAGCGGCAGCTGGCGCGCTTTTGCAGCGAAGTGAACGGCGCGTTTGGCGATTTGAGCTGGTTCCCGGTGAATTATCTGCATAACGACGCGCTGAACCGGCGCGCTATCGCCGGGATTTACGCACGCTCCCGCGCCGCGCTGTTTACGCCACTGTCAGAAGGCGTGAGCCTGAGCGCGAAAGCCTATGTCCTGGCGCAGGACGCCGCCGATCCGGGCGTGCTGATCCTCTCGCAGTGCAGCGGCACGGCGGAGCAGCTGAAAGGCGCGATGGTGGTCAACCCGTATGACGCCAGCGAGCTTAGCGAAGCGCTGCATTCGGCGCTCGCGATGCCGCTGGCGGAGCGAAAACAGCGCCATGCGGCGCTGCTCACGCAGGTGCGACAGTATGATAATCAGTGGTGGGCGAGCGCCTTTCTCGACGCGCTGGATGGCATGCCCGCGCCGCCGCGCTTTCCACGCCAGCGCGGTATTTTCACGCCGCAGAATCTCTACTGACGACGTTATTCGGCAAGCGCCTGGGCGCAGGCCCAGGCAGAGCTCCAGGCCCACTGGAAGTTATAACCGCCCAGCCAGCCGGTGACGTCCACGACTTCGCCGATAAAATAGAGCCCCGGCACGTTGCGCGCCTCCATGGTGCGGGAGGAAAGCTCATGGGTATCCACCCCGCCGAGCGTCACTTCCGCAGTGCGGTAGCCTTCGGTGCCGTTGGGCTGGACGCGCCAGCCGTGCAGCGTCTCCAGGAGTTCCTGCTGCTGACGGCTGTTGAGCTGTTTCAGCGTCACATCCGGAAGTTGCCCGAGGCTTTGCAGGCACTCCACCAGCCGCTTCGGCAGCAGCATGGCGAGCGTGTTTTTCAGGCTCTGATTCGGATGCGCGGCGCGCTGTTCGTCGATAAACGCCCCGGCGTCCGTATCCGGCAGGAGGTTAACGGTGACCCACTCCCCCGGCTGCCAGTAGCTGGAGATCTGCAAAATCGCCGGGCCGGAAAGCCCGCGATGGGTAAAGAGAATGCTTTCGCGAAAGACGGTGCCGTTATCGGCGGTGACGACCGCAGGCACCGAGACGCCGGAAAGCGTCTGGATCTGCTCAAGCAACGGCTTATGCAGCGTAAACGGCACCAGGCCCGCGCGGGTCGGCAACACCTTCAGGCCGAACTGCTCCGCCACTTTATAGCCAAACGGCGTGGCGCCGAGGCCCGGCATCGACAGGCCGCCGCTGGCGATGACCAGCTTCGGCGTCTGCGCCGCGCCGCCATTGAGCGTCAGTGTATAGCCGCTGTCGTCGCGCGCGATCTCCAGCACTTCACTGCGCAGCCGCACGGTCACGCCGCCTTTGTCGCACTCCGCCATCAGCATGGCGACGATCTGCTCCGCCGAGTCGTCGCAGAAAAGCTGCCCGAGGGTTTTCTCATGCCAGGCGATGCCATGCTTGCCCACCAGATCGATAAAATCCCACTGGGTGTAGCGCGCCAGCGCCGATTTACAGAAGTGCGGATTGGCGCTGAGGTAAGCGGCTGGCTCAATGTAGAGGTTGGTAAAATTGCAGCGTCCGCCGCCGGACATCAGGATTTTACGCCCCGGTTTTTTGCCGTTATCCAGCACTAACACCCGGCGCCCCGCCTGCCCGGCCAGCGCCGCGCAGAATAATCCTGCCGCGCCCGCCCCTACGATGATGGCATCAAACTGTTCCACAACCCTTCCTCATTGCCGTTAAGGCCGCGAATTGTAAAGTTTCCTCTCTGGTCGCACCAGACAAAACCCTGTTACAATTTCTAATAAATTGAATTTAAAAGGTAATCTCTTTAGTGAAATTGACGCTTCAGTGACACCGATTAAAAAAAGTCTATATTTCACTTTGCCCACGCCGCCGTTGTCTTAGATAATGCGCCGCGTTCATGTCCTCAAAATGGCGTAACGTCCTATGCTACATTTGTTTGCCGGGCTGGATTTACACACTGGCCTGTTACTATTGCTTGCTCTGGGATTTGTACTGTTTTATGAAGCTATCAACGGCTTCCATGATACGGCAAACGCAGTCGCAACGGTTATCTACACACGTGCTATGCGATCGCAGCTTGCGGTGGCTATGGCGGCTCTCTTTAACTTCCTCGGTGTTCTGCTTGGCGGCTTAAGCGTAGCCTATGCGATTGTGCATATGCTGCCGACCGATCTGCTGCTTAACGTAGGCTCCGCCCATGGCCTGGCGATGGTCTTTTCCATGCTGCTGGCCGCGATTATCTGGAACCTTGGCACCTGGTATCTGGGCCTGCCGGCGTCCAGTTCCCATACGCTCATCGGCGCTATCATCGGGATTGGTCTCACCAACGCCCTGATGACCGGCACCTCCGTGGTGGATGCGCTGAATATCCCGAAAGTGCTGAACATTTTCGGCTCCCTGATCATTTCGCCGATTGTCGGCCTGGTGTTCGCGGGCGGCCTGGTGTTCCTGCTGCGTCGCTACTGGAGCGGCACCAAAAAACGCGCCCGCATCCACCTGACCCCCGCCGAGCGTGAAAAGAAAGACGGTAAGAAAAAACCGCCGTTCTGGACCCGCATTGCGCTGATCCTCTCCGCTATCGGCGTGAGTTTCTCGCACGGCGCGAACGACGGTCAGAAAGGCATCGGCCTGATTATGCTGGTGCTGATTGGCGTGGCGCCTGCGGGCTTTGTGGTGAACATGAACGCCTCCGGCTATGACATCACCCGCACCCGCGATGCTATCAGCAACGTTGAAACGTACTTCCAGCAGCACCCGGCGGCGCTGCGTCAGGTCGCAGGCACAGAGCCGGTGATCCCGACGCCGGAGCAGGTGAACCCGACGGATAATCCGAAAGAGTTCCACTGCGACGCCAGCCGCGCCATCGTGGCGCTGGATCGCGCTAAAACGATGCTTAACAACATCGACAGCTACGACAAGCTGAGCGTGGAACAGCGCAGCCATCTGCGCCGCATCATGCTGTGCATCTCTGACACCACCGATAAAGTGGCGAAGCTCAAAGAGACCAGCGCCGACGATCAGCGTCTGCTGAAGAACCTGAAAGCCGACATGCTCAGCACCATCGAGTATGCGCCGGTCTGGATAATCATGGCGGTCGCGCTGGCGCTTGGCGTGGGTACGATGATTGGCTGGCGCCGCGTGGCGACGACCATCGGTGAGAAAATCGGTAAGAAAGGCATGACCTACGCACAGGGCATGTCGGCGCAGATGACGGCGGCAGTGTCCATCGGCATCGCGAGCTACACCGGTATGCCGGTTTCCACGACGCACGTGCTGTCATCGTCTGTCGCGGGCACCATGATCGTCGACGGCGGCGGTCTGCAGCGCAAAACCGTCACCAGCATCCTGATGGCATGGGTCTTCACCCTGCCGGCATCTATCCTGCTCTCAGGCGTGCTGTACTGGATTGCGTTGCGTTTCGTATAAGCGAACTGGCGTGAACGGTAAGAAGCGGGTCAGGAAACTGACCCGCTTTTTTAATGCCAAATCATCAGGCCGATTAAGCTAATAATCACCAGCCCGCATAAAGCGCTGGTCAAAATAAACAGGCGGCGCACACGTTCGCAGCGGCGAATAAATTCGTCGTCATGATGATCGAGATAACGCTGCCAGTAGATATACCAGACGAGGCGAATCTGCTTACTCGGCTGACCATGCGCGGTAAAAAAGCCGCCGCCATCCACATACTGATACAGCAGCGGATCGCATCCCCGTAGCACCACCAGCAGCGCGCGTAACGATGAGAAATAACGCGCCATATTAATAACGCAAACCAAGAATAAGGCCCAAAACAGCGCGACGGTGCTGATCATACTTTCCCCCCGACGACTCGCATGGAAAGCAATGGCTCCCCAATACCTGAAAGACTGTTCTGTGAAGCGTGCATGCGTGAAAATCGATCGGGTTCACATTTATTCACCCGAACGGCTTTTTTAATAGTGTAGGAGATCCGGTAATTTTTTTACCACATCGTTAATCCTTATCAACGCTTGCTGACCCATTTTCCGCTTAAATGTATGCGACCCCGGCGGATTGACGGATGTACCAGGGCGCTATAAGGTAAAATTAGCTTTAGCACTAAGTCTTTACGCCGGAATGAGTTCCCGCGATTGTGGTACGCAGGACGCGGGCACGGGGATGACGCCGCAGGTAGCTTGCGCCATCCAGTCCACTGGTCATCGACATCTTATGGAAGGAGTAACACTATGGCTTATAAACATATTCTTATCGCGGTCGATCTGTCCCCTGAAAGTAAGGTACTGGTAGATAAAGCGGTATCCATGGCGCGTCCCTACAACGCGAAAATTTCTCTGATTCATGTCGATGTGAATTATTCCGACCTTTACACCGGGTTGATCGACGTTAACCTGGGCGACATGCAGAAGCGTATCTCTGAAGAGACGCACCACGCGCTGACTGAGCTTTCCACCAATGCGGGCTATCCGATTACCGAAACCCTGAGCGGCAGCGGCGATCTGGGCCAGGTGCTGGTCGACGCCATTAAGAAATACGATGTGGATCTGGTGGTGTGCGGACATCATCAGGATTTCTGGAGCAAGCTGATGTCTTCCGCCCGTCAGCTCATCAACACCGTTCATATCGATATGCTGATCGTCCCGCTGCGCGACGACGAAGAGGCGTAAGGGTGGCGGCGGGTGCGCGACGCTTACCCGCCCTACGAGCCTTTAACCGTGAAAAAGGCGCTGCCGGACGGCAGCGCCACACTGAAGCCAATCGTTGTCAGGCTGGCGTGCCCGTGTAGATATCAAACCGATGGCCTTTCGTCACTACGGCGTTTGGCGTCGCGACGTCGCCGAGCGGCGGCGCGTAATCCGGGCGTTTGACGACCACGCGCTTCATGGCGAGCCTGCGGGCGGGCGCCAGCAAGCCGTCGGCGTCCAGATCCGGCCCCACCAGCGACTGAAACACCCGCATCTCCTTTTTCACCAGCGCGCTTTTCTGCTTATGCGGAAACATCGGATCGAGATAGACCACATCCGGGCGCGGCGTTATCGCGTCAAGCGCCGTCAGGCTGGAGGCGTGAATAAGCTGTAACCGCTCGCGCAGCCACGGCCCGATCTCCGCATCCTGATAGCCGCGCGCCAGGCCGTCGTCCAGCAGCGCCGCGACAACCGGGTTGCGCTCCAGCATTCGCACGTGACACCCCACCGACGCCAGCACGAACGCATCGCGCCCAAGTCCCGCCGTGGCGTCCACCACCTGCGGCAGGTAGCCGCCTTTAATGCCGACCGCTTTCGCCACCGCCTCGCCGCGTCCGCCGCCGAACTTACGCCGGTGCGCCATCGCGCCCTCGACGAAATCGACAAAAATCCCGCCAAGCTTTGGCTCGTCGCGCTTGCGCAGTTCAAGATGCGCAGGCGTCATCACCAACGCCATCGGGTTATCCGCGTCGTGCGTCAGCCCCCAGCGGGCCGCCAGAACAGATAAGGCGCCGTCTCCGGCGCCTGTTTCATCAATAAGACAAATGTTCACGCGTATTGTCAGCCCTGGATGCCGTAGTGTTCCAGCATCGCGTCGAGCTGCGGCTCGCGGCCGCGGAAGCGCTTGAACAGCTCCATTGGTTCTTCAGAGCCGCCGCGCGTCAGGATGTTATCAAGGAACGCCTGCCCGGTTTCGCGGTTGAAAATCCCCTCTTCTTCAAAACGGGAATACGCATCCGCCGCCAGTACGTCGGCCCACAGGTAGCTGTAGTAGCCTGCGGCGTAGCCGCCCGCGAAGATATGGCTGAACGCGTGCGGGAAGCGGCCCCAGGTCGGGCCCGGCACCACGGCGACCTGTTTTTTGATCTCCGCGAGCGTCTCCAGCACTTTCGCGCCCTGCTCCGGGCTGAACTGCGCATGCAGACGGAAATCGAACAGACCGAACTCCAGCTGGCGCAGGATGAACATCGCCGCCTGGTAGTTTTTCGCGGCCAGCATTTTATCCAGCAGCGCCTGCGGCAGCGGCTCGCCGGTTTCATAATGGCCAGAGATAAACGCCAGCGCCTCCGGCTCCCAGCACCAGTTTTCCATAAACTGGCTCGGCAGCTCGACGGCATCCCACGGCACGCCGCTGATCCCCGCCACCCCTGGGGTTTCGATGCGGGTCAGCATATGGTGCAGACCGTGGCCAAATTCATGGAACAGCGTGATCACTTCGTCATGGGTGAACAGCGCCGGTTTGCCGCTCACCGGGCGGTTAAAGTTACAGGTGAGGTAGGCGACCGGTTTTTGCAGCGAGCCGTCCGCTTTACGCATCTGGCCGACGCAGTCGTCCATCCACGCCCCGCCGCGCTTGTTCTCACGCGCGTAGAGATCGAGGTAGAAGCTGCCGCGCAGCTCGCCGCTCTCGTCATACAGCTCGAAGAAGCGCACGTCCGGGTGCCACACGTCGATATCTTTGCGCTCTTTGGCGCTGATGCCGTAAATGCGTTTCACCACTTCAAAGAGGCCGTTAACCGCTTTGTTTTCCGGGAAGTACGGGCGCAGCTGCTCATCGCTGATGCTGTAGAGATGCTGCTTCTGTTTTTCGCTGTAGTACGCGATATCCCAGGGTTGCAGCTCGTCGACGCTGAAGTGCGCTTTGGCGAAGGCGCGAAGCTGAGCGAGCTCTTTTTCGCCCTGCGGACGCGCGCGTTTGGCCAGATCGGTTAAGAAATCCAGCACCTGCTGCGGGTTTTCCGCCATTTTGGTGGCGAGAGATTTGTCAGCGTAGCTGTCAAAGCCCAGCAGTTGCGCCAGCTCGTGACGCAGCGCCAGGATCTCTTCCATCACCGGCGTGTTGTCCCATTTGCCCGCGTTCGGCCCCTGATCGGAGGCGCGCGTGCTGTAGGCGCGATACATCTCTTCGCGAAGCGCCTGATTGTCGCAGTAGGTCATCACCGGCAGGTAGCTTGGGATATCGAGCGTCAGCAGGAAGCCTTCTTGCTCTTTGGCTTCGGCCATCGCTTTCGCGGCCGCCAGCGCGCTTTCCGGCATCCCGGAAAGCTCAGATTCATCGGTAATCAGTTTCGTCCAGCCCTGCGTCGCGTCCAGCACGTTATTGCTGTAGAGCGAGCCAAGCTCAGAGAGGCGCGCGGCGATTTCGCCGTAGCGTTTTTGCTTCTCTTTCGGCAGGCCAATGCCGGAAAGCTCGAAATCGCGCAGCGCGTTATCGACCGCTTTTTTCTGCGCGGTGTCGAGCTTCGCGTAGTTCTCGCCGTCGCGTAAATCGCGATAGGCCTGGTAAAGCCCTTCGTGCTGGCCCACCCAGGTGCTGTATTCAGAGAGCAGCGGCAGCGTCTGCTCATAGGCTTCGCGCAACTCCGGGCTGTTTTTCACGGAGTTCAGATGGCTGACCGGCGAGAAAATACGGCCCAGTCGGTCGTCGGTTTCCGCCAGCGGCTGGCAGAGCGATTCCCAGCTGTAAGGCGCGCCGCGGCTGACTACCGCCTCCACCTGCGCGCGGCAATCTTCCAGCGCCTTTGTCACGGCTGGCACCACATGCTCGGGTTTAAGGGAGGAAAACGGCGGCAGTTCAAAAGGCGTCAGTAATGGATTGGTCATAAGCGCGTCCTGATTAGTGTTGTTAAGCGCATCTTGCAGCGACAATGTCTTGTAGCATGGGGTTTAGTGTAGTTAATTTCAATGGCTGGCGCTGGGCTTTACCCGCCACGACAGCACATCCCGTAAGCGGTCACTTTCCGGTATACTGTCCAGAATCGATGTTCATTTACGCCTTTTGGAAACCCATCCTCCATGCTCAGTTACCGCCACAGCTTCCACGCCGGCAACCACGCCGATGTCCTCAAACATACCGTCCAGAGCCTGATCATTGAATCGCTCAAAGAGAAAGACAAACCGTTTCTGTATCTGGATACCCACGCGGGCGCCGGGCGCTATCTGCTGAGCGGCGAACATGCCGAGCGCACGGGGGAATATCTTGAAGGCATCGCGCGCATCTGGCAGCGGGACGATCTGCCCGCCGAGCTTGAGCCATACATCAGCGCGGTATCGCATTTCAACCGCAGCGGCCAGCTGCGCTACTACCCCGGCTCGCCGCTTATCGCGCGCCAGCTGCTGCGCCCGCAGGACAGCCTGCAACTGACCGAGCTGCACCCGAGCGATTTCCCGCTGCTGCGCGGCGAATTTCAGAAAGATGAACGCGCCCGCGTCGAGCGCGCCGACGGCTATCAGCAGCTGAAATCGAAGCTGCCGCCCGCTTCGCGCCGCGGCCTGATCCTTATCGACCCGCCGTATGAAATCAAAACCGACTACCAGGCGGTGGTTCAGGGCATCAACGAAGGCTACAAACGCTTTGCGACGGGCGTCTATGCCCTCTGGTATCCGGTCGTCTTACGCAACCAAATCAAGCGTATGATGAACGATCTGGAATCCACCGGCATTCGCCGCATTCTGCAAATCGAGCTGGCGGTACGCCCGGACAGCGATCAGCGCGGCATGACCGCCTCGGGCATGGTGGTTATCAACCCGCCGTGGAAGCTTGAGCAGCAAATGGGGACGCTGCTGCCGTGGCTGCACAAGGCGCTGGTTCCGGCGGGCACCGGCCACACGACGCTTAAATGGGTTGTGCCGGAGTAATCGCAGCTATAGGTGGAACCCTGGCTCGTCAGGACTACAATCGCGTTAATTCGCATCATTATTAAAAGGTAACAGCCATGACCAGACACTACGACTACCTCGCCATCGGCGGCGGCAGTGGCGGTATCGCTTCTGTCAACCGTGCGGCCATGTACGGCCAGAAATGCGCCCTGATTGAAGCCAAAGCGCTGGGCGGCACCTGCGTCAACGTGGGCTGCGTACCGAAAAAAATCATGTGGCACGCCGCGCAAATCGCCGAGGCTATCCATCTTTACGGGCCGGATTACGGCTTCGACACCACCGTCAATCATTTTGACTGGCAGAAGCTGGTGGCGAGCCGCACCGCGTATATCGACCGCATCCATACGTCATATGACAACGTGCTGGGCAAGAATAACGTCGATGTGATCCAGGGTTACGCCCGCTTTGTGGACGCGCATACCGTTGAAGTGAACGGCGAGCGGATCACTGCCGATCATATCCTGATCGCGACCGGCGGCCGTCCGAGCCACCCTGATATTCCGGGTGCCGAATACGGTATCGATTCTGACGGTTTCTTCGCGCTGTCGGCGATGCCGCAACGCGTGGCGGTCGTCGGCGCGGGCTATATCGCTGTCGAGCTGGCGGGCGTTATCAACGCGCTGGGCGCAAAGACGCACCTGTTTGTGCGTAAGCACGCGCCGCTGCGCACGTTCGATCCGATGCTTTCCGAAACGCTGGTGGAAGTGATGCAGGCCGAAGGCCCGCAGCTGCATACCCATGCGACGCCGAAAGCCGTGGAGAAAAACAGCGATGGCAGCCTGACGCTGCGCCTGGAAGATGGCCGTTCAGAAACCGTCGACGCGCTGATCTGGGCGATTGGCCGCGAGCCGGAAACGGATAATTTCAACCTGGCGGCAACGGGCGTTAAAACCAACGAAAAAGGCTATATCGTCGTTGATAAATATCAGAATACCAACGTGCCGGGTATTTACGCCGTCGGCGATAATACCGGCGCGGTGGAGCTGACGCCGGTCGCGGTCGCGGCAGGCCGTCGCCTCTCCGAGCGCCTGTTTAACAACAAGCCGGATGAGCATCTGGATTACAACAACATTCCGACCGTGGTCTTCAGCCATCCGCCCATCGGCACCGTCGGGCTCACCGAGCCGCAGGCGCGCGAGCAATATGGCGACGCGGAGGTGAAAATCTACAAATCGTCGTTTACCGCGATGTACACCGCCGTCACCACGCACCGCCAGCCGTGCCGCATGAAGCTGGTCTGCGTCGGGCCGGAGGAGAAAATCGTCGGCATTCACGGGATCGGTTTCGGCATGGACGAAATGCTGCAGGGCTTTGCGGTGGCGCTGAAAATGGGCGCGACCAAAAAAGACTTCGACAACACCGTCGCCATCCACCCGACCGCCGCGGAAGAGTTTGTGACGATGCGCTAAGCGTTCATCGCCGCGGGTAAAAAGAAGGGGAAGCGTCTGCTTCCCCTTTTTGCTGCCGCGATTTTACTACCGCAAAATTACCGAATCGTCTGGTAAATCGTTTCGCGGATCTTCACCCATTTCTTCGTTTCATCGCCCGGATTCGCCTGCGCGCGCAGCTGCGCCTGCTCAAGCTCATACTTCTGGCGCTGCACCACCACCGGCACAGTACAAAACGCCTGAAGATATTGCTTACGCATGGATGTCATTTTCTCACCCTGCGACAGCGCGTGGCTTAAGGTTGTGATCATCCGGCGGCACGGTTTTTTCTCGTCCATCTGAAGGCGGTAGCGCAGCAGCGTTTCCAGCGTCTCTTCATGGTTTTTTGCAAGCGCCTGTTCGGTCCAGGCGACTTTCCAGTTCATCCCGGCTTCAAGAAAGAGACGTGTAACCACGTTATCATCGCGATCGATAGCCGCATGCAGGTTCTCTTCATCCCAGGTGATGCCCATATTGTTGAGCTTGTGGCGCGGGCTATCGTCGTTATTCTCCGGCTCGGCGGCCATGGCCGTGGCGACGGGCGCGGTCATTTCGCGCTCTGCGGCAGGCGGCCTGAGCGCATCGCTGGCGATAAACAGCGCGCCCACGACCATCGCGATAGCGCCGAGACCCACCGCGCCCCAGACCGCGCCCATGACCAGCTGGCGCGTCTCCTGCTGCTTGCCGTCCTGACGGCGGCTCGGGCTTTCGATGGCGTCGCGAACGTCAAAGATATCGCCGCCGACCACGCTGTTTTTCTTCGCGGCATGATCGATAAACGCTTTCAGCTGCACGTCATCGGCTTTCATCAACGCCGCCGGGTTCACACGCGTGCGCCCTTCGCCGCAGGCTTTATGCAGCGGCGCGCTGATGGCGTTGAAATAGTTATCCAGCATCACTTCCTGCGCGCCGGAAAGCGGTTTGCCGAGCGCGGCGTCGTTGCGGATCTCACGGATATCATCCAGCAAGGTTTGCAGCGTTTTGCGCGGCTCGACGAACAGCGTCAGCGAGGTCGCGCCCTGGAAGAGTTTGTCGTAGTGACGGGCGAAGAGCTTTTTATCCACCACCAGCATCGCCAGCTCGCTGAACAACATGCCGCTCAGGATATCGCCCTTGTCGCCCATCTTCAGCCAGCGACGTACTTTGTCGCCGCCGCACAGCTGTTTAAGCTGGTTAACGCGCTGTTGTTCATCCGGCCAGGCTTCGCGCGCCATGCCGCGCAGCGTCAGATCCAGCGCGCGCAACTGGCGCAGCGCGTCGGGCTGCATCTGCGCTTTATCCACATCCATATCGGTGGAGTAACCCAGTTTCGGCTGCTGGTTACGCACCTTTTCAAGACAGGTCACAAAACGCAGCGCCGCGAGGAGCTGGTTTTCCGTGACATCCTGGCCGCTCTCATACTGCGGCACCAGTTGCTGTAAATGGCGCAGCTGTAACGTGAACTGCGACATACCGGCGTCGTTAAGATTCAGGCGTCGGGCGACGGTCGCCCAGTTGCCGAGATTCAGACGCGCCTGATCGAGCTGCTGTAAAAACCACTGCGGATCCTTGCCCTCCGCAACGTTAACGCCAAGCAAAACCAGAATTTCAACTGACGCCTGGCGAATAACCGTGAGCGCAGTTTCAAATGTTTCTCTTACCAGAGGCTGTGTGGAGCGGGCCATGTTGCATCCTTTTCACGCTCAACGCTCCGACAAAAACGCAAACGGAGCGGGCGAAATTTCACTTAAGTATATTGTTATTTCTGAATTTTTTTGTCTGCGCTGACGGGCAGTGAAACAACATAGCTGAAAATGGCAGGAAAAAAAGTGACACATCGAATTTTGCGTGAAAAATCGCCGTTCCCTGCCTGAAATAGCAGGAAAACGGCGGCGGAAATGACAGCGGCGCGCTTTTCAGGCAACACTGTTTGCTGCCCTTACCACGCGGAGCCCCTATGCACACCGACACGCCCTTTAACGACGCCCAGCTGACGTTTGATTCTGCCCACCTCGTCTACCGGCCTCTCTCGCCCGACGACTGGCCGTTCTTTTTAAGCCTGCAACGTGACGACAAGGTGATGCGCTTTGTGGCCGACCCGCGCCCTGACGCGCAGCGGATGCAGGATTTCGCGGCGCGCCTGCCGCCCTGGACGCCCGCAAGCGCCCGTTGGCTCTGTTTGCTGATAAGCGAGAAGCGCAGCGGCCAGCCGGTCGGCGTGACGGGCTTTGTGATGCGCGGCGAGGATATCGCGGAGGTAGGATTTTTGCTGAGCAGCGCCTTTCAGGGCCGGGGTTACGGCTATGAATCGTTGCGCGCGCTCTGCCGTCTCGCCTTTGAAGGCTGCGGCCTGAGGCGTCTCGCGGCGACGGTGACCGGCGGCAATATCGCCTCGAAAAAGACGCTGGAAAAGGCGGGTTTTCTTCAGGAAGGCACGCTGCGGGAGAGCTATTTTCTTGGCGGCCAGTGGCATGACGACTGGCTGTTCGGCCTGCTGGCGCGCGACTATTTACCGGAGCGTTATCCATGACGCAAAGGTGGGTGCGCAGGCGCTTACCCACCCTACGCAAGTCCCCGTTTGGCAGGGCGGGTAAGCGCAGCGCACCCGCCGCCTGACCGTCTGAATTCTCCGCCGCCTGCCCTCCACATGCGACTACGCTGAAAGACGTTTTTGCTTCCTTGTGCCAGGCTTAAAAGACATTCACCTGAAAAAACACAGGGAGACGTATGAAAAAAACAGTGATTATCGCAACGCTTTCCGCGTTATTAGCGCTGCCTGCGCTGGCGGAAGAGAAAGGTGGCTTTAAAAACGACGAAGCGCCGCCGCCGCCGCATCAGCTTAAAGAAGGCTATCGCGGCATCACGGATGCCCGTTCGATAGACGTTAAACAGGCGAAAGAGATGCACGACGGCGCGTCCGTAACGCTGCGTGGCTATCTGATTAAGAAGAAAGGCGAAGATGTCTATCAGTTCCGCGATAAAGGCGGCGATATCGACGTGATGATCCCGCATGCGGTTTTTGAAGGCAAAGATGTCAGCCCGGATGAACTGGTGGGGATCAGCGGCACGCTGGATAAGAAACAGCAGCCGTACCGCATTCGCGTGACGCATTTCCAGAAAGAATAACGCTACCCTGCCTTGCCCGGTTGCGCCGGGCAAGGCGGTCTTTTACAGGAACATCCCGCCGGAAACCTCAATCCGCTGCGCATTCATCCAGCCCAGCTCGTCGCCGATAATCACCGCTATCGCCGCGCCGATATCATCAGGCAGGCCCACGCGCCCCAGCGCCGTCTGCGAGGCGATAAAGCGGTTAAGCTCCTCGTTATCGCGCACCCGCCCCCCGCCAAAATCAGTTTCAATCGCGCCAGGCGCGATGATATTCACCGCAATATTGCGGCTGCCGAGCTCTTTTGCCTGATAGCGCGTGAGCACTTCCATCGCGCCTTTCATCGAGGCATACGCGGAGTAGCCCGGCAGGGCAAAGCGCGTCAGTCCGCTGGAGACGTTGAGGATACGTCCGCCATCGTTGATCAGCGGCAGCAGTTGTTGGGTCAGGAAGAACGGTCCTTTGAAGTGAATGTTCACTAACTCATCAAACTGCGCTTCGCTGAACTCCCCAAACGGCGCATAAATGCCAATCCCCGCATTGTTGATTAAATAATCAAAACTGGCGCGCTGCCAGGTCTGTTGCAGCTGCGCCTTCACCTGCGAAACGAATGTCGGGAAAGACGCGCTATCGGCGACATTCAATGCAAGAGCCGCTGCTTTCACGCCTTTTTGTTCAATTTCATGTACGACGGCCTCGGCATCTTCCCGTCGGCTCTGGTATGTCAGCAAAACGCCAATTCCACGTTCAGCGAGCTTCAGCGCTGCGTTTTTACCAAGCCCGCGGCTGCCACCGGTAATGATTGCGATACGTTGCGTCATAAATACCTCTTCTGGGTCAGGGTGATGATTAAAAAAGAGCTTATTAGCTGACACAGAAACGATAAAGAGCGCAAAATAAGCTTTACTGTTTCATTAACAACAACAATGAGGGCGAGCGATGGATAAAATTCACGCAATGCGTTTATTCGTGCGAGTCGCGGAGCTGGAGAGTTTTACCCGCGCCGCCGAGACCCTGAGCCTGCCTAAGGGCAGCGTGTCGCGACAGGTACAGGCGCTGGAGAGCGCGCTCGGCACGCGTCTGCTGCACCGCACAACGCGACGGGTACATCTTACTCAGGACGGCCAGGTCTATTACGAGCGCGCGCGCGACCTGCTCGCTAATCTCGACGAGCTGGACGGGCTGTTTCTGCACGATCCGGCGAGCATCAGCGGGCGGCTGCGGGTCGATATGCCGGTCGCGGTGGCGCAAAGCGTGGTGATCCCGCGTCTGCCGGAGTTTCTTCACCACTACCCCGGCATCGCCCTTGAGCTGGGCAGCAGCGACCGTCTGGTGGATGTGGTGCGCGAAGGCTTCGACTGCGTGGTGCGCGTCGGCCAGCTGAAGGATTCCGGGCTGGTAGCGCGTCCGCTTGGCAAATTAAGCCAGGTTAACTGCGCAAGCCCGGACTATCTGGCGCGCTTCGGCTGCCCGGAAACGCTCGACGATCTCGCGTCGCACGCGCTGGTGCATTACACGCCCACGCTTGGCACACGACCGGCAGGCTTTGAAATCGGGCGTGAAAACGGAAGTGAGTGGATACCAACCGGCGGCGTGTTGACGGTGAACAGCACGGAAACCTACCAGGCCGCCTGTTTCGCCGGGCTGGGGATTATTCAGGTGCCGCGCATCGGGGTACGAGAAGCGCTGCGCAGCGGAAAACTCGTGGAAGTGCTGCCGCAATATCGCGCCGCGCCGATGCCGGTCTCGCTGATTTATCCGCACCGGCGGCATCTCTCGCGCCGCGTACACCTGTTTATGGAGTGGCTGGCGACCGTCATGAAAGGTTACGTTGACTAGCAGCGGGCTATACTTGGAAGCAAGTTGTAAAAAATAAAAGGAATCAACGCTAATGACCACGCCGGAGCAGCCTGCTAAACGCCCGACCGAAGATCTGAAATACCAGCCTGTCCCGCAGCTGGATACGCGCCCTGAAGAGAAAAAAACCGATGACAAACCCGCTGAGGGCGTCATCGGCGCCGTGAAACAGAAGGTCGAGAACGTGGAGCGCCGTCCGGCGGTCGCTCATCTGATCCGCGCCTTTGAACGGTTTAACGAACGTATGGGGAACCAGTTCGGCGCTGCCATTACCTATTTTTCGTTTTTATCGATGATCCCGATCCTGATGGTGTCGTTTGCGGTCGCGGGTTTTGTGCTCGCCTCGCACCCGACGCTGCTCCAGGATATTTTTAATAAAATTCTGCAAAGCGTCAGCGATCCGACGCTTGCGAAAACGCTCAGCAGCAGCATTAACGCCGCCGTGGAGCAGCGCACCACCGTCGGGATTGTCGGCTTTGCCGTCGCGCTCTATTCCGGCGTGAACTGGATGGGGTATCTGCGCGAGGCTATCCGCGCGCAGTTCCGTGACGACTGGGAGCGCGGCGCGGTTGAAGATAAAGAAAAGTTCTGGCTGAAATACCTGCGCGATTTTATTTCGCTGATTGGCCTGCTGGTGGCGCTGGTCATCACGATGTCTATTACCTCTGTCGCGGGCTCGGCCCAGGAGACGATTATCCGGCTGCTGCGCCTGGACGCCATCGGCTGGCTGAAACCGGTCTGGCATATGATCGGGCTTGCGGTCTCCTTCTGCGCCAACTATCTGCTTTTCTTCTGGATTTTCTGGCGTCTGCCGCGTCATCGCCCACGCAAAAAAGCGCTGCTGCGCGGCACCGTAATTGCGGCCATTGGCTTTGAAGTTATCAAAATCATTATGACCTATACGCTGCCGTCGCTGGTGAAATCGCCATCCGGCGCGGCGTTCGGCTCGGTGCTGGGGCTGATGGCGTTCTTCTATTTCTTCGCGCGCCTGACGCTGTTCTGCTCCGCCTGGATAGCCACCGCGCAATATAAAAACGACCCGCAGATGCCGGGTAAAAGCGATACCTGACGCCTTCGCGCGGGCCGGAAAAACGCATTTTTTCAGCCCGCCGTCTTCCTTTCAGAATAAAAATCCAGGGTGTAACTTTTATTTAACCTAAAACCAGTTTTATCGACTGAATATAAAATTCTGTGAAGCATTTCATAGAAGAGAATCAGCTGGCGCTAAAACTATCCGCTTTTTGCCTGTTTTTTGCGCGCCTTTGCGGCGTCTGCTGAATTGAAATGTCGTTTTTGCTGTGGCTAATATGGGGTTTCGACGGTACTAAAATAAGAAAATTCTATGCAAGCATCCATCGCCACCAGCATCGACAACGAACAAGACGCCACGCCCGTTAACTCGCGCAGTAAGGTCGTCATCGCCTCGCTCATCGGCACCGCCATTGAGTTCTTCGATTTCTACATTTACGCCACCGCGGCGGTGATTGTGTTCCCGCACATTTTCTTCCCGCAGGGCGATCCGACCGCCGCGACGCTACAGTCGCTGGCGACGTTTGCCATCGCCTTCGTGGCGCGCCCTATCGGCTCCGCGGTGTTTGGCCATTTCGGCGACCGCGTGGGCCGTAAGGTCACGCTCGTGGCCTCGCTGCTGACCATGGGCATTTCAACCGTCCTGATCGGCCTTCTGCCAGGCTATGAATCAATCGGCATTATGGCCCCGCTGCTGCTGGCGCTGGCGCGCTTCGGCCAGGGCCTGGGCCTGGGCGGCGAATGGGGCGGCGCGGCGCTGCTGGCCACCGAGAACGCTCCGGCGCATAAACGCGCGCTGTATGGCTCCTTCCCGCAGCTCGGCGCGCCTATCGGCTTCTTCTTCGCCAACGGTACGTTCCTGCTGCTCTCGTGGCTGCTGACCGACGAGCAGTTCATGAGCTGGGGCTGGCGCGTGCCGTTTATCTTCTCCGCCGTGCTGGTGCTGATTGGCCTGTATGTGCGCGTGTCGCTGCATGAAACGCCGGTTTTCGCCAAAATCGCCAAAGCGAAGAAGCAGGTGAAAGTGCCGCTTGGCACGCTGCTGACGAAACATATGCGCGTCACGGTGCTTGGCACGTTCATTATGCTCGCCACGTATACGCTGTTTTACATCATGACGGTCTATTCGATGACCTTCAGCACCACGCCGGCGGCGCAGGGCGGGCTGGGCTTCCCGCGTAACGACGTGCTGTGGATGCTGATGATGGCGGTGATAGGCTTTGGCCTGATGGTGCCGATCGCGGGCCTGCTGGCGGACCGTTTCGGGCGTCGTAAGAGCATGATCGTTATTACCACGCTGATTCTGCTGTTCGCGCTGTTCGTGTTCCCGCCGCTGCTGGGTTCCGGCAGCCAGACGATGGTGATGGCGTATCTGTTGATTGGCCTGAGCCTGATGGGCCTGACGTTTGGCCCGATGGGCGCGCTGCTGCCGGAGCTGTTCCCGACCGAAGTGCGCTACACCGGCGCGTCGTTCTCCTACAATGTGTCGTCGATTCTCGGCGCATCGGTCGCGCCGTATATCGCCACCTGGCTGCAGGCGAATTATGGGCTGTTTTACGTGGGGATTTATCTGGCGGCGATGGCGGCGCTGACGCTTATCGCGCTGATTGCCACCAAAGAGACGCGTCATCAGTCGCTGTGATTGAAGCATGTTAATAAAAAGGCTGCCCGCGGGCGGCCTTTTTTATGGGGTACGGCTGTGGGGCTGGCGGGTGCGCGGTGCTTACCCGCCCTACAAATGATATGAACGGCTGCGCCTGACGGCGGGTGCGCGGCGCTTACCCGCTCTACGCATGATATTAACGGCCTGCGCCTGACGGCCGGTGCGCGGCGCTTACCCGCTCTACAAATGATATTGACGGCCTGCGCCTGGCGGCGGGTGCGCGGCGCTTACCCGCCCTACAGGCTGCGTGCCGGGAGAGAGATGATGTAGGGTGGGTAAGCGTAGCGCACCCACCTTGTACTTAAACGTCATTACTTCTTCATCTGCCCGAGGATCGTGCTGCACTGGTTCTCGCTGCCTTCGGACGGCGAAATCAGCGCCAGCAACGCGGCGGCGGGCGTGACCAGCGTCGCGAGCGCCGCCGCGACGGCGCCGCGGGCAATCAACGGCCCCGGTTTCACGCCATAATCCGGATCTTTAAAGGTGCCGCGCACGTACAGCGGCGAGCGCAGCGTCACGATGCGCACTCCTTTGCTTTCCGGGTTAACGGTGAGATCCAGCCGCTCGTCGGCGAAACTGGTGGTGCCGGTAATATTAATCAGCGCATTTTCGGTATCAAAGGCGAAAATCTCCGGACGCGCCACGCCGTTGGTCAGGTTCAGGTTCGCCGCCGCGCAGTTCACCCGCACTTCGTCGTCGCCGAAAATCTGCCCGACGATAAAGTTACCCACGTTAAGCCCCAGTATTTCCATCAGGTTGCGGCTGATGACGCCGTCATTCATCAGGAGCTTCAGGTTGCCATCACTGGTGCCGAGCAACGACGCGACAGAGTTGCCGGTGCCGCGCAGTTTCGCATCACCGTTCAGTTCGCCAAGCGTACGCTGCATCAGCTCCACGTCCGGCATCAGCTCTTTAAGCTTCAGACGCCGCGCCTGGATGTCCGCCGCGCCCTGCATCGGTTGCTTGTCGCCGTCGAGATGAATATTGGCGTCGATAGTGCCGCCCGCCATACCAAATTTCAGCGGCTTAAGACGCAAATCGCCATTGGCGAGCAGAATATGGGTGGTGAGATCGCTAATCGGCAGGCGTGAGCTGTGCTCGATGCGGCGGCCTTTAAAGCGCACGTCGGCATCCATCACGTCCCACTTGTTGGTTTCAAAGGTGTCGTGCGGCAGCACTTTGTCGCCGGGCTGCGCCGGTTTTTCGCCTTTTTTCTGCTCGGAATTCTTGCTCTTCTCCGCCCCGGCGCCGGAATCGACGCCGATCAGCGGGCCGAGGTCGGCAAGCCGCAGCTGGCGCGACTCCAGATCCCCTTCCAGTTTCGGCCGCGGTTTGCCCTGGCTGTAGGTCAGCGAGCCGTGAATATCGCTCTCGCCAATGCGCCCGTTAAAGCCGCGGTAGTCATAGACCGAGCCTTTATCGCTGTTGATTTTCGCCACCAGGCGGCCGTCGGTTTCAAAGGGCGGCGTATCGGGCAGCAGCACGCCGGTCAGCTCGTAGAGATCGCCCAGCGAATTACCGGCGAATTTCAGCTGTAAATCGACGCCGCCCATGTTCATCGGATCGTTGACCGTCCCGGCAAACGCCACGCGGGTGTCGCCGGAGCGCAGATCCGCCTGCACCGGGAATGGCGTGCCTTTGCTTTTCAGCGCCAGCATCCCGCCGATTTTCCCGTCGCCGCGCAGCGGCTGGTTATTATAGGTGCCGCGCGCCTTCAGGCCGAACACATAATCGCCGACCTTATCGTTCCCTTTTTTGCCTTTTTCACCGGTCACTTCGTTAAACGGCAGCGGTTTGCCGAGCGGATCGATGAGGATCTCCACATCGGCGCGGCTGACGTTATCATCCACCCGCAACCGGCCCTGATCGAACAGAATATTATCGAGCCGGAAAGACCAGGATGACGGCGGCTGCGCCTCCTCGCCTTCGCTCTGCTTCATGTCGAACGTCCAGTTATTGGTCTTTTCCGACAGGCGGATCAGTTGCGCGTCCGGCTTCTGGAATTTAATCCACGGGAGATAAACCGTTTTGGTGAGCAGCGCCAGCGGGGCGAGGGTCGCCTCCACGCGGGGCAGGTGGATCATGGTGACTTGCGGAATATCAGGCGGGTTGCCGAGTACGACATCTTCAGCATGTACGTGCGGCCAGGGCACCCAGCTTCGCCAGCCGGGCTCTTCTTTGTTTCGCTCCCATACCACGCCCAAATCGCCACGTATGGCAAAGGGGCGGTTTAGCTCCGTGGAGACCTTCTGGTTGATGGTCGGCTTAAGCCGATTCCAGTCAAACGTCGCGATAATGATGATTGCGACTACGACCAGCAACAAGAAAACCCCTGCTACCACGCTGATAATTTTGGTTGTTTTTGTCATCCTCACACCTCGTCCTGATGATGCCTGCCTCCACTAAAGATAGTTGACGACAGCGCAAAGCTCATCAGGAGAGTCTGAGTATTACCTTTTCCAGCGTTTCGAATGGCACAGGGCGCGACAGAAAATACCCTTGCGCGGCCAGCGCAGGCGACTGCTGTACATCCTGCCACTCTTCCAGCGTTTCCACGCCTTCAACAATCACGCCTTCGCAGTAGTGATTCATCAGTTGCAGCAGCATCGTGAACAGGTTGCGGCCCTCGCTGCTCTGACGCAGCATGATGAACAGATCGCGCGCCACTTTAATGTAGTCATAACGCACTTCGTTCAGCGCCGAGAAGTTCGCCATACCGGTGCCGAAATCGTCCAGCCACAGCGGGCCGAATTCGCAGAAGCTCGCGAACGTCGAATCCTGCGGCAGGCTGATATGCTCCACCAGCTCAAAGCGCACCCACGGCAGCGATTCAGTCAGGACGCGGATCTGCGGCATGTCGCGCATGGCCATCAGCGTCGGGCCGTCGACATTAACGGACGCCAGAATATTATTTTCCGTAAAAAACGGCGCGCGCGATGACAGGACCTGTAACTGTTCTTCGATAACGTCCACGCGATAACGTACCGGCAGCCCGGCAAAATAACGGTCTGGCGCGATGCGACGCGCAGGGTCGCCCGGGTGCGTGACGACCGTCAGCAGCTCAACCGCCAGCAGGCGCCCGTCAGTCCGGTATATCGGCTGATAGGTGTAGGTGCGCTCGCACTGCAGCCAGTACCGCCGCTCGTGCAGGCTTTCGACACTCGCCGACGGCAACGCCAACCGGTGAGTGACCTGTTTTAAATTCATGGTAAATGGTCCTGTTGTGTGATGGCTTACCGGGACTCGTCCAGGAATTATCGGCTCAAGAATTGAGAACTTTATGCACAGTTGTCCGACCCGCAGGTTAATAAGGTATAACGCTTTTCTTCAGGAATATTGGTTCAGCTCAAAAAATAATGGAACAGCGTTTTAAAAGATTTGACTGCGCGATCGCGGCGGCACACACTAACGCCCATCTTCTCGTTTTCAGGTGAGTCACTATGTCAGAGCAAAAGATTGCCGTGATTGGCGAATGCATGATTGAACTGTCGGAAAAAGGCGCGCAGGTAAACCGCGGCTTTGGCGGCGATACGCTCAATACCGCGGTTTATGTCGCCCGTCAGGTAAGCCCGAAGGCGCTGTCGGTGCACTATGTGACCGCGCTTGGCAAAGACAACTTCAGCCAGCAGATGCTCGACGCCTGGCAGGCCGAAAACGTGCACACCGAACTCACCCAGCGCATGGATAACCGCCTGCCGGGGCTCTATTACATCGAAACCGACGCGCGCGGCGAACGCACGTTCTGGTACTGGCGCAACGAGGCGGCCGCCCGTTTCTGGCTGGAGAGCGACGAGGCCGACGCCATCTGCGCACAGCTGGCGCAGTTTGATTACCTCTACCTGAGCGGCATCAGCCTGGCGATTTTAAGCCCGCAGAGTCGCGAGAAGCTGCTCGGCCTGCTGAAAGCCTGCCGCGCCAACGGCGGTAAAGTGATTTTCGATAACAACTATCGCCCGCGCCTGTGGGCGAGCCGTGAGGAGACGCAGCAGGTTTACCAGCAGATGCTGGGCTGCACCGATATCGCCTTCCTGACGCTGGATGACGAAGATGCGCTGTGGGGCGAAAAACCTGTCGACGACGTTATCGCGCGCACCCAGGCGGCAGGCGTGCGTGAAGTGGTGATTAAGCGCGGCGCCGAATCATGCCTGGTGGCGGTACAGGGCGA
The DNA here is from genome assembly GCA_000027065.2 of Cronobacter turicensis z3032. Classification (NCBI taxonomy): domain Bacteria; kingdom Pseudomonadati; phylum Pseudomonadota; class Gammaproteobacteria; order Enterobacterales; family Enterobacteriaceae; genus Cronobacter; species Cronobacter turicensis. Next base: position 4,180,907 of record FN543093.2, read on the forward strand.
GGCGCTCTGTGAAGTGCCCGCCGTGAAATTGCCGAAAGAGAAAGTCATCGACACCACCGCGGCGGGCGACTCATTCAGCGCCGGTTATCTGGCGGTACGCCTGACGGGCGGCAGCGCAGAAGCCGCGGCAAAACGCGGCCACCTGACCGCCAGCACCGTGATTCAGTATCGCGGCGCGATCATCCCGCGCGAGGCGATGCCGCAGTAAACCACGCCGCCTGATGAGCTGGCCCCTGCGCCGGGCTTTTTATTGATGCGCGCATAAAAAAACCCGGCCAGTGCCGGGTTTTTTATGTGCGGTTATCAGCGGGCTGGCGGAATGTCGGTAACATCCGGGCGCGGTTCATCCTGCGCAGGCGCTGCCGTTACGGGCATCATGATGCGATCCCACGTCTCCTGGAGCGCCTTCACGCTGTACTCTTCTTCGCCCTTCGGTTGCAGCAGAATCAGCGCCATTTCCTGGGATAACTGCTGGCGTAAATCCTGGTTCAGCTCCGCGGCGGTCAGGTTATTGAGGAAGCTCTGACGCAGGTTCTGGTACTGCTCCGGCGCGATATCCACCACCTGATTTTGCAGCGAGCGCATCCGCTGATTAATGAGCACATCGGTATCGGTGCGCGCATAGGTGGCGAACAACTTCTGCAGCTCCAGTTTTTTCTGGGCGATCAGGGCGTTGAATTCATCCACCGACAGGCCTTTTTCACGCACGCCAGCCAGCTCGCGGGCGATCAGCGCCAGATTGCTGTCGAGTTTATCGTTCGGCGATTCGACGTTAATGGCGCACTGCGCGCGCTGGAACAATACGCGGCAGTCAAAGCCGATGCCGATGTCTTTGATGTTGTTTTTGCTTAAGTTCTGCTGCACGTGCCAGAACAGCGCTTCGCGCGCCAGGTCCGCGCGCCAGTAGCGTTGCAGCGCGGAGGACTCGCGAATCGGCTGCCAGGGGTTGTCCCACATAATAGAGAGGCGATCCTGACGCACGCTGTCGGTCATGATGGCGACCGGCTCGCGGCGCAGCGGCGACAGCGTCGGCACCGGAGCCGGGGTTTCGCGTTTGCCTTTCAGCTCGCCGAACGCTTTGTTGATTTGTTCCGCCACGGCGCGGCTGTCGACGTTGCCGACCACGATAAGCGTCATGGCGTCCGGGGTGTACCACTTCTTGTAATACGCTTTAAGCTGTTGCGCATCCACCGGCTGTTTCAGCTCGACAGAAGGATCGTGGCCCAGCAGCGTGGAGCCTTTCAGGCGCTGACGCCACCAGCCATCCTGCGTATCCGGCCAGGTGGCGACCATATCCTGCGTCTGCAGCGCTTTAGTAATGCTTTCCGGCGTAATCGCGACCCGCCCGGCGGTATCGGAGAGATACGTCAGCGCTTCTTTCAGCAGGTCGTTGCGGTTATTCGGCAGGCTCAGGTTGAACAACGTGTAATCGTAAGAAACCACCACCGGCGGCATCGGGCGCTTCGGATCGATGCTCTGCTGCCAGAGCGAGCGCGCCTGCACGGCCTGGAGGCTTCCGCTCTGGGTCAGGGCCAGACGCGGCAGAAAGCGGGTATAGCCGCTCTGTTGAGTATTTTCCGCCAGCGAGCCGGTATTAATGGTCAGACGAATTTCAACGCGGTCGCTAGGGCGCTGCGGCGTGGAGAGGATTTGCCACTGAAAGCCATTGCTCAGCGTGCCCTGTTGCCAGGCCGGGTCGGGCTGGAGCGGTTCTGCCTGCACGAGGCTGGCGGCTACCATCAGTAAGCCGCCAGCGATGAGTCGGATTCTTGTGCCCTGCATGTATACCCCTGATCAACATTCCTGGTTAAAAACAGTTAAATGGCGACAAAAGGCTGCTGCGGCCCGTCGCCAAAGAGAGCGCTTAAACTTTTCGTAAGACCGCAAAAATGCGGAAATGTCGCGCAATAGCGTGAAATAAAAGTTAATTATGCGCAGGCACCCGCCGCCAGAGCAAGCAGCGGCGGGCTAAAGAGTGAGATCAGGAGGAGATTTGCTGCGTTTTAGCGGCGGAATTCTTGTTATTCAGGGTGTCATGCAGCTGTTTTTCATCAAGCTCTTTTACCCACTTCGCGACCACGACCGTCGCGACGCCGTTACCCACAAGGTTGGTTAACGCGCGCGCTTCAGACATAAAGCGGTCGATGCCAAGGATCAGCGCAAGCCCGGCGACCGGCAGATGGCCGACAGCGGAGAGGGTGGCCGCCAGCACAATAAATCCACTGCCCGTCACGCCCGCTGCGCCTTTCGACGACAGCAACAACACCACCAGCAGCGTTATCTGATGAAAAATATCCATGTGGCTGTTGGTCGCCTGGGCGATAAACACCGCCGCCATCGTCAGGTAAATCGAGGTGCCGTCGAGGTTAAACGAGTAGCCGGTCGGGATAACCAGCCCCACTACCGATTTACGGCAGCCTAGTTTTTCCATTTTATCGAGCATACGCGGCAGCGCGGATTCGGACGACGACGTGCCGAGCACGATCAGCAACTCTTCGCGGATATAACGAATGAATTTAAAGATGTTAAAGCCCGTCGCGCGGGCGATGCTCCCCAGCACAACCACCACGAACAGAATACAGGTGAGGTAGAAGCAGATAATCAGCTGGCCGAGCTGCACCAGCGTGCCGACGCCATATTTACCAATGGTGAACGCCATGGCGCCGAACGCGCCGATGGGCGCGAGACGCATGATCATGTTGATGATGCCGAAGATGACCTGCGAGAAGCTTTCAATCACGTTGAAAATCAGCTGGCCGTTGCGGCCCAGGCGGTGCAGCGCAAAACCAAACAGCACGGCGAACAGCAGAACCTGTAAGATATTGCCGCTGGCGAACGCGCCGATAACGCTTGAAGGGATAACATCCATCAGGAACGCGACGATGCCCTGCTGCTGCGCCTGCTCGGCATAGACCGCGACGGCTTTCGCGTCGAGCGTCGCCGGATCGACGTTCATGCCAGCGCCCGGCTGGATCACGTTCACAATCACCAGGCCTATGATCAGCGCAATGGTACTGACGATTTCAAAATAGAGCAGCGCGACCGCGCCGGTGCGCCCCACCGCCTTCATACTTTCCATACCCGCGATGCCGGTCACGACGGTACAGAAAATCACCGGCGCGATAATCATTTTAATCAGCTTCACGAAGGCGTCGCCCAGCGGTTTCATCTGCGCGCCCAGTTCCGGGTAGAAGTGACCGAGCAATATCCCGATGGCTATTGCGGTCAGTACCTGAAAATAAAGGCTTTTGAAAATAGAGAGTTTCATAGGGGTGTCCTTGAAGGTAATAACCACAGGAATTGTGTGTGAAAATCCCACCTGTAGCGCTAAAAGTAACACCCGTAAAACATGCCAGAAATATCAGAGCATCAAATAGGAAACATAAATGTTAAGATCTATGAGCTGAAACGCGTCAGCTCCTGGTACCTTACACCCTTTGCAGCGGGCTCAGGGTGTCGGGAGCCACGCGTCTTCAAACGCCGCGGGCGTCATCGCCTTGCCGAAAAGATAACCCTGGCCCACCGTGACGCCCGCGTTCAGCAGCCAGTCGCGCTGCGACTCGTTCTGAATGCCTTCCGCCACCAGTTCAAGGTTAAGCTTTTTCGCCATGCTGATGATGGCCGAGACCACGCTGTCATCGTCCGGCAGGCTGTCGATAAAGCTCTTGTCGATTTTAAGGCTGTCCACCGGCAGCGCTTTCATCTTCTGCAACTGACTCAGGCTGGAATACCCCATGCCGAAATCGTCCAGCGCGATGCGCACGCCCGCCTCGCGCAAGGGGCGCAGAATGGCGATGGCGGCTTCGGTATCGTCGATGCGCTGGCTTTCGGTCATCTCCAGCACCAGCGTACCGGGCGCGATGGCGTAACGCTCCAGCCGTTGCAGCATCGTCTGCACCAGATCGCGCGTTAACAGTTGCAACGACGACACGTTAACCGACAGCGGCAGCGTAATGCCGTGCGCCTGCCAGCGCGCCAGTAACTGGCACGCCTCTTCCAGCACCCAGTCGCCTACGGTGACGATAAGCCCGCTCGACTCAATGTTATCGATAAACCCCACCGGTAACGTCCAGTCGCCGTCCGGCTGGCGCTCACGCAGCAGCGCTTCCGCGCCGACGATATTGCCGTTGCGCATATCCACCTGCGGCTGCAGCCAGATAGCATACTGGCGGCGCGCCAGCGCGCTTTGCATCGCGCTTTCCTGGGTGTTGACCGACGCTTCGCCGAAGAACGCCACCTGATTAATGCCGCTGCGCCGGGCGTCCAGCGCGGCGGAAATCGCGCTCTGGTACAGCGTCGAGGCGCTCTGGCGACCGTCAAACATCGCCACGCCAATGCTTGCCCCGCCCGTTTGCGCGGCGGCAGGCGATTCCAGCGGCTCGTTCAGGGCCGCCAGGAGTTGTTGCGTCAGCGTCACCGCGTGCTCCGGCGTTTTCACCCCGTGCGCGATAATCGCAAAATCGTCCTGGCTTATCTGCGCCAGCACCATACGCGGGGTCAGTACCGAGCGCAGCTTATCCACGCGCGCGTGCTGAAGGGCGTCCCGCTGCGACTCGTTACTCTCACGCAGCGGCTCACAGGCCACGTACAGTAATGCGGTCGCGCCGCCGCCCGCGACGGCCTGTTCAAGCAGCGCCGTCAGCAGCGCCTGATTCGGCAACCCGGTGAGCGGGAAACGGGTGCCGCTGGTGCGCGCCTCGTCGACCTGCCGCGCCAGCGCCTGCTGGTTGCGGTTATAGGTGCGCACCAGCATGCCGATCTCATCATCCTGATGCAGGCGCGGAATGGTGAGCTGATGATGCGCCAGCTCGTGGGCATCCAGCGCACTCAGCGTGCGCGTGATATCCCGCAGCGGGTGGAGGATCAGACGGTTGATGCACCAGGTGATCGCCACCGAGAGGATCAGCGCCAGCAGCAGGAATGTCGTCAGGAGCGTCGAAATCGCGTTGATGATAAAGCGGTACAGACGCCAGGAGTCGGCCTGCAACACCAGATAAGCAAGCGGCTGCGGGTTGGCGGGCCGCTCCAGCGAGTAGAGCGGCAGGGAGATCTGCACCGGCAGTTCAAAGACCCGGGCGAGCGTCACCGGAATGGGGCGCTCCGGCGTAAAACGCATGCGCAACGCCTGAAACTGATTGGGCAACACCACATCGGCGCGGCTTATCACGCCGGCGGGTTTGATTTCGCGAAGGATCGCCTCCGCCTCAGGAATATTGGCCTTCAGGATAGCCGCAGAGAGCGGCTGGCGCACCGAGCGGGCGATGCTTTCCATCTGCATGGCGGTGTGGTAGCGATGCGACTGCACGAAATGAAACAGCAAAACGACGCTGAAAATAAAAAGAAAAAAGACGGAAACGGCCGAAACCATCGCCATCTGTTTAATCGTGAGGGAACGACTGACTCGCAACTTGATTCTCCACTGATGCCACTGCCCGCATGATAATCACTCATAATTATCATTGCGGGCGGGAGTATACTGCATTGTTGTGGAATTTAACCGCGCTGCCGGGCCGAACGCGCATTAATCTTATTACCGATCGGCGTAAGGCGTCAGCGTCTGCGGCGGCATATCCATATCGCCCTGCCAGCCGCCCTGCGAATAGCGGATAAACAGCGAGAAATTGCTTGGCGTATAATCCTTCGCCTGCTGAATATCGACTGCGGCGCCTACCGACCAGTTCGACGTAATGCGTCTTTCAATGAGCGCATTGGCCGTATAACCCCAGCCGCTGCTGCTGCTGCCCTCTTCCAGCGCGTCCTTATCGGCGTAACGGCTTAACGCCGGGTTTTGCGTGTTAATCACGGGCGTCGGGATAAGCCCCGAAAGCGGATAACGGCGCTCGGTCTGCGTGCGGGAGTGCGACCACGAGCCCGACGCGCCAAGCTCCCATGACCAGTTTTCCGTTCTCATCCGCCAGGCCACCGGCACCGCGAAAGAGACGTACTCCTGCGGGCTGTAGTAACCGCCCTGGCCTAAAGAATAACCGCTCAAATCTTTCTCATAGTGCCACACCATATTGTTGAGCCCAATGGTGAGGCGCTGATTATTTTCATTAATCAACTTGTAGTAATAGCCGCTCATCCAGCGCACCCGCCAGTTATCGGCGACGTTTTTACCGGTGAGCTGATCGGCATTGAGGCTGGCCCAGACGCCATGCGCCTCGCCGCGATCGTAGCTGAGGCTCGCTCCGCCGCCAGTGGCGCGCACCCCGCCCCACGTCGTGCCGGTGTTGGACGGCGCGTCGCGTTGCCCGCCGAAAGCCAGCATAGAGCTGGAAATCGGTCGGCGGTGCGCGTTAAGCGTATAGCCAATCGGCCCCAGATCGCTGCTGTAGCTTAAGCCGCCCACCACGTCGACGACGTCGAAGCCTATCGGCGTGGTGCCGATATCCATATCCCAGGTGTCGTTGCGCCAGCCCGCCGCCACGCTCACGCCGGAGGCGCGCTGTTTCGCGTTGCCGGAGCAGGGCGTTTCGGCGCAGGTGCCCCAGGTCTCGCTGTAGCTGTTGCCGCTAAAGCTGCCCGGATTCATATTCACCGCGTCGGTACGCAGGAACAGTCGCCCGTCGCGCAGCGGCGTATCCACCTGCAACATCGTGGTGTTCGCTTTCAGATCCGAATACCCCGGCGTGCCGCTGGAGCCCCAGTAGTCATGCTGGAGCGTCACGTTCAAATCCTGCTGGCGATAGAGATCCGCCGAGTCGCCGCGCACGCTGCGCTTCAGCCAGTCGTCGCTGGCGTCGTTGCGGGTAAGACGTGTAAAGACGTCGTTATCAGCGGGCCGCGTCGGGGCGATACCTGAGGCGACCATCGCGTCGCGATAGGTCTGCAATGCCTGCTGCGGCTGCCCGTTCTGGCGCTGAAAGCGCGCCGCGTCGCGCAGCACCAGCGCGGTTTCCTGCGAAGGCGGCTGCGTTCTGGCGGTGGCGGCCAGCACGGCAAAAGCCTGCTGCGCGCGCGCGGTGTCGCCAAGCGCCGCCTGGGCATTGGCGATACGCCGCTGCGTGCCGGGAGAGCGCGGCTCGCCGCCTGCGCCAGGCGTTTGCAGCGCCGCGAGTTGCTCGCGCGCCGCCGCATTATCGCCGTCGGCGATCAGCGCTTCCGCAAGCCCCAGCCGCGCCTCTTCGCTGGCAGGCGAGCGTTTCAATACCGTCTGATATTGCGCGCGCGCCGCGGCGTTATCGCCACGCTGCTGCGCCCAGTCGGCGAGCGTTAAATCGATACGGTCAGAGGCGGGCTGCTGGCGCAACAGCGCGATGGCCTGCGCCTCCTGCCCGCTGTCGCGCAGGCGATTGGCCGTCTCCATCAGTTCATTGGTCTGCAAGCGCTGCGACAGCTCAAGAATATTCGGCGTCCATTTGTCGCGCGCCAGCGTATTGAGATGGCTCTGCGCGGCGCGCTGACGATCGCTACCGGAGAGATAAAGCCCGTAGGCGTAGACCTGCTCCGGGTCGCCCGCCTTACGCTGCGCCAGTTGCCCCATCACGATATCGGCGTCGCGGCGCGCTCCGGCAGAGGCCAGATCGTTTGCCAGCCGGTAGGTTATCCAGACGCTCTCCGGGTCGAGCGCCAGACGCTGGCGTTGCAGCGCGGCGGCCTCGGCGAAGCGTCCCTGAGCCTCAAGCGTGGCAGCCTGTTGCTCCAGCCGATCGTTCGTCAGACTACGTTCAATATCCTCAATGCTGCGCCGCTGGCTGGCGGAGAGCGTGGCGATAAAGGCGTCTGCCCGTTCCGGCGACTGACGACGATACAGATTGGCAAGCCCGCGCACCGCGTTGCTGTTGGTGTTATCCATGCGCAGCGCCTGACGGTAATAGCGCTCGGCCGCCGCGTCGTTTTTATTCGCCACAGCGACGTCGCCCAGGCCAAGCACCGCGTAACTGTCGGTGTTATCCACCGTCGCGGCCTGCTGATACTTCTGCTGCGCCTGCGCCAGATTGTTGGCTTTCAGCGCCGCGTCGCCCTGCTGTATCAACAGCCAGTAGCGGTTCACCTGCAACAGACTCTGCCAGCGGCCGCTGTTGGGGCTGTTCGGATCCTGTTTTAGCGCCTGCTCCAGCAGCGGTACGGCGCGGGCGCGGTTGCCCTGCTGGGAATACGCCTGGGCGAGCGCGCCCAGCGCTTCGCTGTCATTCGGGTTGGCTTTGACGGCAGTGGTGAGTTCCGAAACGGCTTTCGCGCCCTGGCCCTCTTCCACCCGCGCCATGCCCTGCATTCTGGCGCGATAAGCCGGATCGGCGAGTTTGCTTTGCTGTTCGGCGAGCAGCCCTTTGGCTTTATCGGCGGTTTCGCCGCTGCTGAATACCTGCAGGAAACGCTCCAGCGCGGCGACGCTGTTATCGCTCGCGGGCATGCCCTGAATCTGCTGATACCAGAGATCCGCCGCGGTTTCACGCCCGCCGCCCGATTTCGCCATCTGCTCCAGCACGCTGAAGCCCTCCTGCTGGCGGTTGGCGGAAAAGAGCTGTAACGCCAGCTGCGTGCGTAGCTGATCGTTGCCCGGCGCGCGGGCGTTCAGCGCCTGCATCTGACGAATGGCCTCGTCGCGCTGCGCCGGATCTTTCGCCACCAGCGCCCAGTATTCGACAGCCAGATCGCCATCCGGCGGCGCGCCGTTAAAGAGTTTCTGATACGCCGCCAGCGCCTCCTGCGTATGCCCGGTCGTGCCGAGCAGACGGGCCTGTTGCAGTTGCTGACGCCCTTCCGGCGACGCCAGCGCGAGCGTAATGCGCGCCTGCTGATAAGCCGGGGATTGCGGGGCGAGCTTGCCTAAGCGCGCGAATTGCTGTTGCGCGCCCGCGTTATCGCCCTGACGCAACAGATAGCGCATTTTGGCCGCGACGACATCCGGGTCGTCCGGGCTCATTAACTCCAGACGGTAGAGCGACTGGCGCACCAGATCGTCACGTTTGGCGGATTCGCCAAGCCGCACCTGTTCGAGCAACTGCTGCCTGATATCCGATTGCGCCTGCGCCTGCCCGCAGAGGGCGACGCCAAGCGCCAGCGCGGTAATACTTAACGCGAACTTGTGCATGACTCTCCCCAGGCGGGTTGCAGCTCACCGTCGACGGTGAAACGAAAACGGTGTTCATCCCATCCCTGGCCAAACAGGGTTAACACATAGCTAAAGTAGGCGTCCTGCTGCGGATAGTCGTCCGCCACCCGCTGGCGCTGCAGCGCCTGGATATCGCGGTTTTGCAGAAAGGGAAGCAGCGCGGCGGAGAAGCCCACCGGCCCGTTGCCCTGGGTTTTGCCGTCGATAACGCGCACTTTTTCCGGCGGCAGGCCCGCTTTGGTGGTGGCGGTTTCCATCGGGCTAAGTTTTTTGAGCAGCGGCGCCTGCTGTTCATCCGCCGGGTTCATCATGCCGACCCACAGATAAACGCGGATCGCATCGTAGCTGCCAATCAGCGGTTTTTGCGGCGCCACAGGCTTGAGCACCCAGCCTTTCTTCGCCTCAAAGCTGACCCAGTCCGGCGAAAAACCTTCCGGCGCGGTTTCCAGCAGCAGACGCAGGTTGGTGTCGCGGATGGTCGTCCAGGGCTTGCCGTAACGGGTGAAATAGCGCGCCAGCTGCGGCGGCATATAGCTCGGGTTAAAGCGCCAGAGCGTCGGTTCGGCGAAGCTGACTTTGCCCGGCAGCAGCATGTCGCCAAGCGTCGGCACATTCACCACTTCTTCTTTGGCGATGCGGTCCAGCAGCGCTTTACCGGTGTCGCTGTAACGCTGCTCTTTCCATAAACGCCCGGCCTCCAGCAGGCTCCAGGCTATCCACAGATCGGCGTCTGAGGCGGAGTTGGTATCGAGCACCGCCCAGTCGTCCGGCCCTTTCATCCCCCACAGCCAGGCAGGCAGCGTGTTTTTCAGCGATCCTTCGGCGAGGTTGTTTTCGGTCCACAGCAGAATGTTGTCGAACGCCTCGCGGTCATTGGCCGCGAGGGCGAAGAACAGCGCATAGCTCTGCCCTTCGGACGTCGTGATTTTGCGCGGATCGCTCGGGTCAATCACGCGCCCTTCTTCGCTGATGTAGCCGCCTTTAAAGCGGTCCCAGTCGGGCCAGCTACAGGCGGCGTGGGCTGACACCGTCGCCAGTAGCAGCCCCGCCGTAAGCCATCTGCACAGATTTTTCATGACGCGTTACTCATGGTTGCCCGGATCAAGACGGCGACGGCTCAGGATACGCAGCAGACGCCACAGCACCCAGGCCAGCAACACGACGCTGATAGCCGCGAAAATCGCCAGCAGAATCGGGTGGTTTGCCAGCGCGTACCAGATGCGATCGAACCACGGCAGGTGACCGACATAGTAGACGTCGCCCACGCGCAGGCTGTTGACGCCTGATTCGCGGATAACCGCGACAGAGCCATACATGGCGGCGCGTTTACCGCTGTCATTAAGCGCATTGTTCAGCAGTTCATAACCGCGCGGGCTGTCCGCCAGCAGCGCCACGACGCTGCGCTGATCGTGATACGGCGACTGGAAGCCCACCACGGCGGCCATCGGCCCGGAAGAAGTCACCTGCGTTTGCATCTGCGGCTGACGGTCGCGGGCATCGGTATCGATAAGCGTCACGTCGCGCGTCGGGGTTTTCACCCAGCTTTGCGTGGCGTTCACCAGCATATCGATGCGTTTATCATCTTTCAGCGACGCCGGCAGCGCGCCGATCACCAGAATATCGGCGTCTTTGTTCTGCATGTCGCCGCCATCGTTAGTGATCGTGAGGTTAACCGCCGGGAAACCGGTCTGCGCGCCGATGGTGCCCGCCGTGCCCAGCAGCGTGGTGAGCTGCGCCGGGTTCGGCTGTTTCGGCATCACGATAAGCGTATCAGAGAGATCCGCCATACGGCTGAACGGGAAACCGGCGTTAGCGAAGGAGCGCAAGTCCGGCATCGCGATAAAGTGATGATAGTTCGAAAAATCCAGCGTGGAATCATCGCCCACCACCACGCGGTTCGGCACGGTCTGGAAGGTCACGCAGTTATCAATCGAACCGCCCGGCAACGGGTTGGTGTATTCAAAATCGAACCGCAGCTGGTTCGCCGCGCCGAGGCGCAGCGTTGGCAGCGTCACTTCGGTCTTGCCATCCAGCAGCCCCTGTAGCAGCGGCAGGCGCAGCATCAGACGGTTGGTTTCATCTTTCGGCAACAGCGTGAAGGATTGCAGGAACTGGTTGTTCAGGCTGATATCCATCCGCGAGTTATCGCGTGTGGCAGGCGACGTATAGCGGTAGTTAAGGCGCATGTCGATGCCGTTGCTGCGCAACAGATAGAGATCCGGCGGCAGGTTCAGCGTCAGCGAAATCGGGTTCGGCTCAAGGCCGGTCGCCTGCAACTGCTCTTCATAGTTCTTCAGCTCGCCAAACGTGACGGCGCGATCGGTGCGCACCCAGTTCGGCGCATCGTAAGGCTGGCGCGCCAGCAGCGGTTTTACGTCGCCCACTTCGACACTGTCGCCGCGGAACAGCAGACTGCCCTGCGCAATGCCTTTAGCGGCCTGAATAAGGTCTTTCTCGTCGCGTCCTTCAATCACCAGCAGCTTCACCCACGGGGTTTGCGGGTGGCTCATCATGCGCACCATCGGGCCTTTGGCCGGCGGTAGATCGCGCAGGAAATCCGGGCGCTTATCGTTGGTGGCGAACACCACCGCGTGGCGCGTCGGGAGCGCGTTATAGAGCACCGGGAAGCGCTGGCCGCGCCAGCCGGAGCGGGAGCCGAACCAGGAAGAGACGATGCTCGCGGCCTGCTGGGTCGCGAGATCCGGCGCCGCGGCAAACACCATCGGCAGCTCCAGCGGGCGGTTATCGCGCGAATCAAAGAACGGCACCGGGAAGTGCGACAAATCGTTTTGCAGCTGCAGCGTCTGGAAGGTGAGATTCAGCGCGCTGTTACGCCCGATATCCATCCACAGCGTGTTGCTGGCCTGGTTTTCGCACACGTCGCGATAGTGGCCGACAAACTCCAGACGCACGCGGTTGAAATCGCTGACATAAAGCGGATCGATAGGCACCTGGGCGGTGGTTTTCTTGCCGAGCTGCTCTTTGGTCACCGGCAGGACATCCATCAGCTCATCGTTCAGATAAACCTTCAGCTGCGACTGTACCGGCAGCAGCGACGGCGACGGCGTGTAGGTCAGGTTCAGCGTCGCTTTAGAGATAATTTCATCGCTGCGCATCCCGAATTCGACAAACCCGTCCGGGCTGAGTCCTTTAAGGACCATGCTGCCCGGCGGCGGCGCGATGCTGGCGAAACTCAGCGTGACGTTGCGCGCAGGCGCGCCATCCTGAACGACGGGCGCGCCAGCGCCTTCCACACCCGGCATCACCTGGCCGAGTACCGCCCCTTCTGTCGCAGGCGCAGGCTCGGTGCCCGCGACAGGCGGCGTGGCGGGCGTTAACGCCTCGGTGCGCGCAGGGGTAGCGGTCATCACGCCTTGTGTCGCAGGGGCGACGACCGGCGCGGTCGGCGCGGCGGTGGCGTTGGGATCGTTGGTGGCTTCAGGCGCGCCGTAGGCGCCAGGCAACAGGCTCATTCCAACCGCCACAGCGCACATCCAGGAGAGTTTTCTTTTCATCGCATATTCATCATTGTTGAGCCATAACCGGGAGTGCACGTTCCCCCAAAGCCGTCCTGTCCGGACGACGGGGGATAAACGACACTATCCAGGAAACCAGCGTGGTAAGGGTGCGAAAGACAATTTTTAGTGATGCTGGCGCAAATTCCGCCAGGTGGCGATACCCTCTGAAGCCGAGCTTGAGGATATCGAGCATGCTTTCCAGCGGTTTGTCTTCCGGGAAACTGTCCTGCCAGAGCGCCCAGGTGTCGGCGCGCGCAAAGGTACATTGAACAAAATCGATATGCTGGCGCGTGGTCAGGCCGTCGAGGTTGAGGCCGATTTCGTCGCCGAAGACGCGCACGACTTTCGCCGGGAAGACATACTCCTGCGCGCCGCGTTTCATCAGCAGGTTCACCTTCTGCCCCTGTAACAGTTGCGCGCCGCCATGCACTTTAATGCCAAGGCCGCCGTCGGAGTAATCCTGCACCGTACAGGAGAAGAGATGGCCGTCTTCGCGGGCGATAGCCGCCGGCATCACCATCTCCACGCGATGGGCGCGACGCACCTGTTTGCTCTCCACCGACACCGCCACCGCGCCGCCGAGGATAATCAGGTTGTAGAAGACCCAGACGATACTGACGATAACCGTCAGCATCTCGTTAGCCGGGCCGTAGAAGTAGCGCCAGACGCCGACCAGCACGCCGAGCAAGTTAATTAGCACCAGCATCAGGTACGGGCGCGAAATCACCCAGTCGACATACTCTTCTTCCACCAGCCCGCCTTTGGCGGTGACGTTGAACTTCCCTTTGTGCGGGTTGAACAACGCCACCATGGTAGGCCGCGTAATGTACCAGGCGAGCACCGTTTCATAGATTTCGCTCCAGAACGAGTGGCGATATTTGCCCTGGATTTTGGAGTTGGTCAGGCTGGCGTGCGCCATGTGCGGCAACACGAACAGCGCAATCATCAATGCCGGGGCGTAGATGATATAGGCGTGCAGCAGCAGGAACGCCAGCGGCGCGGTCAGGAAGATAAGCCGCGGCACGCCGGAGAGGAAGTGCAGCATCGCGTTGACGTAGCACAGGCGCTGACCGAGCTTGAGCCCTTTGCCAAAGAGCGGGTTATCGAGACGGAAAATCTGCACCATGCCGCGCGCCCAGCGGATACGCTGGCCGATATGCGCCGAGAGGCTTTCGGTCGCCAGCCCCGCCGCCTGCGGGATACGCATATAGGCGGAGGTGTAGCCGCGCCGGTGCAGACGCAGCGAGGTATGGGCATCTTCAGTAACGGTTTCTACGGCGATGCCGCCGATTTCATCCAGCGGGCCGCGGCGAATGACGGCGCAGGAGCCGCAGAAAAAGGTCGCGTCCCACATGTCGTTGCCGTCCTGCACCAGGCCGTAGAACAGCGTCCCTTCGTTCGGCGTTTTACGAAAACGCCCGAGGTTGCGCTCAAACGGGTCCGGCGAGAAGAAGTGGTGCGGGGTCTGCATCATCGCGAGCTTTTTGTCTTTCAGGAACCAGCCCAGCGTGAGTTGCAGGAACGAGCGCGTCGGGACGTGGTCGCAGTCGAAAATCGACACGAAATCGCCTTTCGCGAGCTTCAGCGCGTTGTTGATATTGCCCGCTTTGGCGTGCTCGTGGGTTGGCCGCGCCACATACTCCACGCCGACCGATTCGGCGAAGCGGCGAAACTCCTCGCGGTTGCCGTCATCAAGGATCCAGATTTTGAGTTTGTCTTTCGGCCAGTCGATGCCAAGCGAGGCGTAAATGGTGTTTTTCACCACGTGCAGATCTTCGTTATAGGTCGGCACGAAAATATCGACCGACGGCCACGTTTTCAGATCTTTGGGCAGCGGCACCGGCTGGCGGTTGAGCGGCCAGATCACCTGGAAGTAGCCGAGCACCAGCACCACCCACGCGTAGGTTTCCGCCACCAGCAGCACCAGACCGCACACCAGACTTACCGGATCGTTCCAGTTCAGCGTCGAGGTATAGCGCCACCAGATGTAGCGGCAGGAGACAGTCAGCGACAGCACAATCAGCATCAGCGCCGAGAAACGGCCCGGCAGGCGGCGCACCAGCAGCGCCACGCCCCAGAGCAGCATCAGGAAAATAAACTGCGACAGCGGGTTAAACGGCTGCGTCACGCACAGGAGCGCCAGCACCAGCGAGAAAAAGACCACCACGCCAAGCACGACGCGCCGCAGGCGCTCATTAATATGGCCCAGCTCTTTCTGCTCGTTCAGGTGGTCGGTTTCATCGCTGAAGCGCTGCGGGAGCGACTCCAGCCAGAGGTTAAAGCGCTCGCGCCAGATTTGCAGCGCCGAGACGGGCCGCCAGCGCGGCGCACCGACAGCGCGCCAGGGCCGCAGCGTCACCAGCCACAGCGCCTGCAGCAGATAACGCACCGTATCCAGCGGACGCGGACGGTCAGGATGAATATGCGGGAACAGCAGCGCGTGCTGCGCGCGGATGGCCTGCCAGCGCGGGTTTTCCAGCGGCAGCAGCAGCCAGGCGAGCGTCAGCCACAGACAGCCCAGCGCCGCGCTGAACGGCGGCGCGCCGTTGCGGCGATAGGTAATATAACGCTCGCGCAGCCGCGCGCGAACCGGCGGCGCAAGCACCAGCGCGGAGAGGCTTATCATGCGCCTTCACTCCCGTAATGCAGCAAACACCAGTTCGCCAGCGTGACAATCTCTTCCGCCACCAGCGAATCCGGGCGGTATTCGCCCACAGGCTGTTTGGCGGCGAAGCTCTCCATCATCGCCTCGTCGCGATGCACCGCGACCGGCACCAGATGGCGCTGCGTTTGCAGCCAGAGCTGCCAGATGTCGTTTTGCACCTGGCTTGAGATCAGGCGGAAATTCGCCAGCAGATCGCAGCCGTTGGGCAGCGCCTGCTGATGTAAGCGCGCGTGGCAGTTGGCGTCGGGCTGCACCACGCAGAGCGTGCGGTCGGCCACCTGCAACAGGCTGCGGGTCACGGCGTCAAAACCGCACGGCAGATCGAGCAGCACCCAGCGCCAGTGGCCGCTCGCTTTTAGCGTGTGAAGATGCTGCGCGAACGCGCCGAGCGCAGGCGACACATCATTTTCTCGCTCCGCCTGACGCAGCGCGCCGTATGGCAGAACGTCCAGCCCTGGCGCGTAACGCCAGGCGGTAGATTGCCAGGGTTTATCGTCCAGCAGCGCGCGCGCCCAGCCATCGACGTGGTCGAAATCGATATTAAAAGAGAGGCGCAACAGGTTATCCGGCGAGGCGTCAATCACCAGCACCGTTTCGCCCAGCTGATGCAGCGCCCAACCGAGCGCCGCCGTTAAGGAGGTGGTCCCCACGCCGCCACGTACGCCCTGTAATGCCAGAACGGTCATCCTTGCGCTCCTGCGTCACGACGCGCTAATTCCGCCAGCAGCGGCCAGCGTGCAATTGCCGTCGCGAGTTGTTCACGTTGCGATATATCGGTGTAGTCAAGATCTGGAAGTGAAAACACCCGGCTGAGCGCTTCAAAATCATTCTGGAAGGTATAGCCACGATCGGGCTGGCGTGCGGCCTTAGCGTCATTCTCAGGCATATATTCTATTTTTCCTTAGAGCAATATCACTAAAGCCAGCAAACGAAAACAGTGAACCTGCGCAATCCCGGTTTGCATGCTAATGATCATGTTCTTTAATTTCAATGTTAGGTTTATTTCCTGGCTTTCGCTAGTAAACTGACAGTCATACTCTTTATATATTGAGGGCGCCATGGCTCTTGTTTTTTCAATTGGCATTGATTCGCTCTGGGATGAACTGCGCCATATTTCGGCAGGCGGAACAGGCTGGATAAATTGCGACCGCCACAGCGATGCTATTACGTTCGTCAATCAAACGCTTCTTGCGCAAACCCCTGAGACAAAAGTGGCTGTCATTACCATGGACGCCGCGCCAGAAACCGTGATTGCGCCGCTTCCGGCCGCGCCGCAAGGCCCGAATGAAGTGCGCCTGTTTACCATGCCGAAAAGCCAGAATGCCTTTCATCGTCTGCATCACGATTTGCTTTGCAGTTTTGAACCTGAACATTATTTCATTGTGCTGCTGTGTGCGGAAAACGCCTGGCAAGGCGTAGCGCCCGCTCATATTAAAGCCTGGATAAGAAAAAGCCAAAGCTGGGCGCAGGAACATCAATGCACATTGCTGATTATTAACTCCGGCGCGCAGGCTGACCAGCAAACGTCGATGCTGATGACCGAATATCAGCAGCTCTCCGGGCTTGCCACCTTACGCTATCAGGGCGACGCCTGGCTGTATGACGTGGCGTTCTGGTTTAACGATAAAGGCGTCAGCGCGCGCCAGCAGTTGCCGGTGACATTAATTAACGATCGTCTTTCGCTGGCGCCGCGCCAGGAAGTGTCGTTACAGGCGCGCAGCGACGAACGCCGTGTGCTGAGCCATATCGCCGTGCTCGAAGGCGCGCCGCCGCTTTCCGAAAACTGGACGCTCTTTGAAAGTAACGACGCGCTGTTTAACGAGGCGCGCCAGGCGCAGGCCGCGACGGTGATTTTCTCGCTTTCGCAAAACAGTCAGATAGAGGGGCTGGCGCGTCACGTGCACGCGCTGCGCCGCCAGCGCGGCAGCGCGCTGAAAATCATCGTGCGCGAAAACAAAGCCAGCGTGCGCGCTACCGACGAACGGCTGCTGCTGGGCTGCGGCGCGAATATGGTGATCCCATGGAACGCCCCGCTCTCCCGCTGCCTGACGCTGATTGAAAGCGTGCAGAACCAGCAGTTCACCCGCTTTGTGCCGGAAGATGTGAACATGCTGCTGGAGGCGATGCAGCCGCTGAAAATGCGCGGCTATCAGCCGTGGGATATGTTCTGCAACGCCGTCGGCGCGCTGATGAACAACGTGCTTATCCCGCAGGATAATAAAGGAATTCTGGTGGCGCTGCGCCCGGTGCCGGGCATTCGCGTCGAACAGGCGCTGACGCTCTGCCGTCCGGGCCGCATGGGCGATATCGTGACGCTTGGCGAAAACCGGCTGGTGCTGTTTTTATCGTTCTGCCGTATCACCGATCTCGACACCGCGCTGAGCCATATTTTCCCGCTGCCGATAAGCGAGCTGTTTTCCAACCGTATGGTGTGGCATGAAGATAAACAGATAGCGGCAGAGATCCTGCAAATGAGCGCGATGCGCCCGGAACAGTGGGCCGCGCCGCTTGAGATGACCCGCAAGGCCCGCGAGACGGCCGCGCTGCTCGCCGACGCGCCGAAAACGCGCGCGCGCCAGGTGCCGACGCCCATTACGCTGCTTAACGACACCGCACAGGAGCGCGCGTTATGATGTCGATTAGCGATATTCTTCAGCTTATCGCCCTGTGCGCGCTGATTTTTATCCCGCTGGGATACGCGCTGTGCGTGGGCAAGCGTCGCATGATGAAAGCGCTGCGCCCGCTGCTGTTTCGCCCCCGATTTGTTAAACCCGCTGGTACGCTGCGCCGCCGCTCTACCGTCAAGGCAAATGTAAAACATGACTAATCACGTTCATTCCGCTCCCCTTGCCCGCTCGGGCTGGCAAAACTGGCGCGGTCTTTCCGGCTGGAACTACTATTTTTTGCTGAAATTCGGTCTGCTCTGGACGGGCTATCTGAATTTCCACCCGCTCGCCAACCTGGTGTTTATGGCGTTTCTGCTGTTCCCCATTCCGAACCTGCGCCTGCATCGCCTGCGCCACTGGATAGCGATTCCTGTCGGCATCGGTCTGTTCTGGCATGACACCTGGCTGCCTGGCCCTGAAAGCATTATGAGTCAGGGCTCGCAGGTGGCGGGCTTCAGCACCGATTATGTGCTGGATCTCGTGACGCGCTTTATTAACTGGCAGATGATTGGTGCCGCTTTTGTGCTGCTGGTCGCCTGGATGTTTCTCTCCCAGTGGGTGCGGGTGACGGTGTTTGTGGTGGCGATTATGGTCTGGCTCAATGTGCTGACCGTGACCGGCCCGGTCGTCTCGCTGTGGCCTGCCGGCAATACCACGGCGGCGACGGTCACCACAACCGGCGGCACCGCGGCGCCGACCGTCGCGAACGCCGCCGGTACGGTGGTGGCGGGCGATATTCCGCTGCAAACCGCGCCTGCGAACAACCAGAGCATTAACGACTGGCTGAACAGCTTCTATACCAGCGAATCCAAACGCCAGACGCCTTTCCCGGCGAGCCTGCCGGCGGATGCGCAGCCGTTCGATCTGCTGGTGATTAACATCTGTTCGCTGGCCTGGTCTGATGTAGACGCCACCGGCCTGATGTCGCACCCGCTGTGGTCGCATTTCGACATCGTGTTTAAGAACTTTAATTCCGGCACATCGTACAGCGGCCCGGCGGCAATTCGCCTGCTGCGCGCAAGCTGCGGTCAGCCGTCGCATAAAAACCTGTACCAGCCTGCCGGTGAACAGTGCTATCTGTTCGATAACCTGGCGAAGCTCGGCTTTAAGCGCCACCTGATGATGGACCATAACGGCGAGTTCGGTAACTTCCTCAAAGAAGTGCGCGAAAACGGCAATATGCAGGAGCCGCTGATGGATCAGTCCGGGCTGCCAGTGAATCTGTTGTCGTTTGACGGCTCGCCGGTATATGACGATACGGCGGTGCTCAATCGCTGGCAGCAGACCGTGAAGAGCGAGGGCAGCGATCGCAGCGCCACGTTCTTTAACCTGCTGCCGCTGCATGACGGCAACCACTATCCGGGCAACAGTAAAACCGCCGATTACAAAGCGCGCGCGCAGAAGCTGTTTGACGAGCTGGATGCGTTCCTGACGCAGCTTGAGAAAGAGAACCGCAGAGTGATGGTGGTGATGGTGCCGGAACATGGCGCGGCGCTGCAGGGCGACAGGATGCAGGTATCCGGCCTGCGCGATATCCCAAGCCCGTCCATCACCCATGTGCCGGTCGGCATTAAGTTTATCGGTATGAAAGCGCCGCATCAGGGCGCGGCTATCGATATCGACCAGCCGAGCAGCTTCCTGGCGATTTCCGAGCTGGTGGTGCGGATGCTGGATGGTAAGAACTTTGTGGCCGATAACGTGGACTGGCAGGGGCTGACCAGTAACCTGCCGCAGAGCGCGCCGGTCTCCGAAAACGCCAACGCCGTGGTAGTGCAGTACCAGGGCAAACCATGGGTGCGCTTAAGCGGCGGCGACTGGGTGCCTTACCCGCAATAAGTAGTCAGGCCGCGATAAAAAAGCCGATGCGTAAGCGTCGGCTTTTTCTTTTTCGCGCGGCGGGTGCGCAGGCTTACCCGCCCGACACAAACCTCATCCACCACCGGCCACCCGGCGGGTGCGCAGGATTGCCCGCTCTACACACCCCCTATCCCAGGGTGGATAAGCGCAGCGCATCCACCGCATTGCATCGTTACGCCCATAAAAAAGCCGACGCATGGCGTCGGCTTTTTACGTGGCGCGCGCGTTAAGGAATGCGCGGCTCGCCGGTTTCATCCTGATCGACGGCGAAACAGGCGACCAGCTGGCCGTTATATTCCTTAAGCTGCGGCTGGATCTGCGTACACGGGCCGAAGCGGCGACGGCAGCGGGCGCTAAAGGCGCACCCCGGCGGCGGATTCAGCGGGCTCGGCAGCTCGCCGGTGAGCTTAATACGCTCGCGGCGGTCGTCCGGGTTCAGGCGCGGCGTCGCGGAGAGCAGCGCCTGGGTATACGGATGACGCGGATTCGAGAAAATCTGGTCTTTCGTGCCTTTCTCCACGCAGCGGCCGAGATACATCACCATCACTTCATCGGCGATGTGCTCCACCACCGACAAGTCGTGGGAGATAAACACATACGAAAGCCCCATATCCTGCTGCAGATCCATCATCAAATTCAGCACCTGCGCGCGCACCGACACGTCCAGCGCGGAGACCGGTTCATCGGCGATCACCACGTCCGGGTCAAGCATCAGCCCGCGCGCGATGGCGATACGCTGGCGCTGGCCGCCAGAGAACATATGCGGGTAACGGTCGTAGTGCTCGGTTTTCAGCCCCACTTTCGCCATCATCGCCAGCGCTTTCTCGCGGCGCGCCTCTTTGTTGAGCGAGCTGTTAATCAGCAGCGGCTCCTCAAGGATTTGCCCCACTTTTTTGCGCGGGTTCAGCGAGCCATACGGGTTTTGAAACACAATCTGGATTTTCTGACGGCGCAGTTTCTCCGCCGTTTCATCCGGTTTCAGCAGATCCTGGCCCTGGTAGTAAAGCTCGCCGCCGGTCGGCGTTTCTATCATGGTGAGCAGGCGGCCCAGCGTGGATTTTCCACAGCCCGATTCGCCCACCACCGCCAGCGTTTTGCCGCGCTCCAGCGTAAACGAGACGCCGTCCAGCGCTTTCACCAGACGTTCCGGCGCGAAGAAGCCCTTCTTCACCGGGTAATGTTTTTTCAGGTCGATAGCCTGTAACAGCGGTTGCTGCGTGGCGGCCTCATGCGTGCTCATAATTGGTTGGCCTCCCGGCATCATCGAGGGGGTAATGGCATTTTGACTGGCGGCCGTTGTCCACCAGATTTAACGCCGGTTCTTCTGCGCGACAGCGCTCGGTCGCATAGGGGCAGCGCGGGTTGAGCAGACAGCCCGTCGGGCGGTCATATTTCCCCGGCACCACGCCCGGCAGCGACGCCAGACGGGCCTTATCCTGCGCGAATTCCGGCAGGGCGCGCAGCAGCGCCTGCGTATAAGGGTGACGCGGCGCGCGGAAGATATCCCGCGCTTCGCCGGTTTCCACCACCTGGCCTGCGTACATTACGATGATTTTGTGCGCCGCTTCGGCCACCAGCGCGAGGTCATGGGTGATAAGGATCAGCGCCATGTTCTCTTTTTGCTGAAGCTCCAGCAGCAGTTCAATAATTTGCGCCTGGATGGTGACATCGAGCGCAGTCGTCGGTTCATCGGCAATCAGCAGCTTCGGACGACAGGCGATGGCCATCGCGATCATCACGCGCTGGCTCATCCCGCCGGAGAGCTGATGCGGGTAGACATCGAGACGCGACGCCGGATCCGGAATACCCACCAGATTGAGCAGGTCAATCGCGCGCTGGCGGCGGGTCTTTTTATTGCCGCCCTGGTGCACTTTGATAGCCTCCATAATCTGGAACCCCACGGTGTAGCAGGGGTTCAGACTGGTCATCGGATCCTGGAAGATCATCGCCACTTCGGCGCCCACCAGATTACGGCGATCTTTTTCCGAAATACGCTGTAAATCCTGGCCGTTGAATTCCAGTTTGTCCGCCATCACGCGGCCCGGGTAATCGATAAGGCCCATAATCGCCAGCGAGCTGACCGATTTACCGGAACCTGATTCACCCACGATGCCGACCACTTCGCCCTGATTCACGCTGTAGCTCACGCGGTCTACGGCGCGGAACGGGGTGCCTTCGTCGCCGAAGTGCACCGATAATTTATCTACATTCAGTAACGCCATCTCGTGCCTCTTTACTGCTTGAGTTTGGGGTCGAGCGCGTCACGCAGGCCGTCACCCATCAGGTTAAATGCCAGCACCGTCAGCAGGATAGCGAGACCAGGGAAGGTCACGACCCACCAGGCACTTTGCGCGAACTGCAACACGTCGGAGAGCATGGTGCCCCACTCCGGTGTTGGCGGCTGCGCGCCCATGCCGAGAAAGCCCAGTGCGGCCATATCGAGAATGGCATTCGAGAAACCAAGCGACGCCTGGACTATCAGCGGCGCAAGGCAGTTAGGGAAAATGTTCACGAACATCTGGCGCATCGCGCCGGCGCCCGCCACGCGGGAGGCGGTGACGTAATCGCGGCTCACTTCCACCAGCACCGCCGCGCGGGTTAAGCGCACATAGTGCGGCAGCGCCACAAAGGTGAGCGCCAGCGAGGCGTTAATGATAGACGGGCCGAAAATCGCCACCAGCACCAGCGCCAGCAGCAGGCTCGGCAGCGCCAGCATGATATCGACGACACGCATGATGATGGTATCGACGATACCGCCGAAATAGCCCGCCACCAGGCCGAGCACAATGCCCATCACCAGCGACAGCACCACCACCAGACAGCCGACCAGCAGCGACAGGCGCGCGCCGTACATCAGGCGCGACATCACATCGCGGCCCACGTCATCAGTGCCGAGAATGTGCGCCCAGCTACCGCCATCCTGCCAGACCGGCGGGGCCAGCAGCGCATCACGGAACTGCTCCGCCGGGTTATGCGGCGCGACGACATTCGCGAAGACCGCAATCAGGATCATGATGACGACATACACCAGCCCGACGACCGCGCCTTTGTTACGTTTGAAGTAGTGCCAGAACTCCTGCAGCGGCGTCATCGGCACCGGTGCGGCCACCACTTTGTTTTCAGTCATTTGCGTCATGATGGCCCCTTATTTCTTATGACGAATACGCGGGTTCACCACGCCATAGAGCAGATCGACCAGCAGGTTGACGAGAATAATCATCGTCGCCACCAGCAGCACGCCGCCCTGCACGACCGGATAATCGCGGCGCTGCAGCGCGTCGATGAGCCAGCGGCCCAGGCCCGGCCAGGAGAAGATGGTTTCCGTCAGGATGGCGCCCGCCAGCAGCGTGCCCACCTGAAGACCAATCACCGTCACGACCGGCAGCATGGCGTTACGCAGCGCGTGAACAATGATGACGCGCATACGGGTCAGGCCCTTGGCGCGCGCGGTACGGATGTAATCTTCGCCGAGCACTTCCAGCATCGCCGAGCGAGTCATACGCACAATGACCGCCAGCGGGATGGTGCCGAGCACTACGGCGGGCAGGATCATATGCGCCAGCGCATCGATAAAGTTGCCCTCTTCGCCCCAGATGGCGGTGTCGATAAGCATAAAGCCGGTGAGCGGATTGGTATCGTCGAGGAACACCATATCGCTGACGCGCCCGGACACCGGCGTCAGGTTCCACTGCACCGACACCAGCATGATCAGCATCATGCCCCACCAGAAGATAGGCATGGAGTAGCCGGTCAGCGCCAGGCCTACCGCCGTGTGATCGAAGACAGAGCCGCGCTTTACAGCAGCCAGCACGCCGACCGGAATGCCGACGGCGACCGCGAAAATCATCGCGCAGATGCCCAGTTCCAGCGTCGCTTTAAAGCGCGGCACGAACTCGTCCCAGACCGGGAGGCGGCTTTTGAGCGACAGGCCTAAATCGCCATGCAGGACACCCCAGATATAGTGGAGATACTGCTCCCACATTGGCTTATCGAGACCCAGCTCGGCCAGCAGCTGCGCGTGACGCTCAGGGGAAATACCACGTTCGCCCGCCATGATCATCACCGGGTCGCCGGGGATCATATGAACGAAGGCAAAAGTGAGAAGGGTGATACCGATAAACGTCGGGATAACAAGCCCCAGACGTCGGAGGATGAACTGCAACATAACCCGGATTCTCTGTAGTGACGCACAACCAGGGGATGTGGTCTGTATTGCTCACAAATCTCATTCCCTCCCCTTTCAGCGAGGGAATAAAGCACTGCTGCCGGGTGCGCTGCGCTTGCCCGGTCTGGAAGTGTAGACCGATATAAGCGCAGCGTCGCCGGACATGGGGCGCTCACACGCCCCTGACGGTTTTAATTATTCAACGGAGACGTTTTCGAAGTGGTGTTTGCCCAGCGGATCGACCACGTAGCCTTTGACTTCTTTACGCACCGGCTCATAGACGGTGGAGTGCGCGACGATAAGCGCTGGCGCCTGATCGTGCATCACGACCTGAGCCTGTTTGTAAAGCTCGATACGTTTGTTGTGGTCATCGGTCGCACGCGCCGGTTGGATCAGATCCTCAAACGGCTTGTAGCACCAGCGGGAGTAGTTGGAGCCATCTTTCGCGGCGTCGCAGCTAAACAGGGTAGCGAAGAAGTTATCCGGATCCCCGTTGTCGCCGGTCCAGCCCATCATTACCGCCTGGTGTTCGCCCGCTTTGGCGCGTTTCAGGTACTCGCCCCACTCGTAGGTCACGATTTTCGCCTGAACGCCGATTTTCTCCCAGTCAGCCTGGATCATCTCGGCCATGCGGCGCGCGTTCGGGTTATACGGACGCTGTACCGGCATCGCCCACAGCTCAACGGTGAAGCCTTTATCCTGACCCGCTTCTTTCAGCAGCGCTTTGGCTTTCTCGACGTCGTAGGTGTAATCCTTCACGTCGTCGTTATAGCCCCACATGGTCGGCGGGATCAGGTTTTTCGCGGCAACGCCGGCGCCCTGGTAAACCGCTTTGATAATGGCCTCTTTATTCACCGCGTAGGTCAGCGCCTGGCGCACTTTCACGTCGTCAAACGGCTTCTTCTCGGTGTTGAAAGAGAGGTAGCCCACGTTCAGGCCCGCCTGCTCCATCAGGTTGATGCTCTTGTCCTGCTTCATACGCGCGATGTCCGCCGGGTTCGGGTACGGCATCACCTGGCACTCGTTTTTCTGCAGTTTGGCATAACGAACGGACGCATCCGGCGTAATGGAGAAGACCAGACGGTCAATCTTCGGTTTAGTGCCCCAGAAGCCCGGGAACGCTTTATACAGAATGCGGGAATCTTTCTGGTATTGCTGAAGCTGGAACGGCCCGGTGCCGATCGGGTTCAGGTCGACTTTCTCCGGCGTGCCCGCTTTCAGCATGTTGTCGGCGTATTCTTTGGAAAGAATCGAGGCGAAGTCCATCGCCATATCCGCGAGGAACGGCGCTTCCGGGCGCGTCAGTACGAACTGCACGGTATGGTCGTCGACTTTTTTCACTTCGCTAATCAGCGTCGGCAGGCCCATGCCTTCAAAGTATTCGTAGCTGCCGCCAGAGACTTTATGGTACGGGTTTTGCGCATTTTTCTGACGATCAAACGAGAACACAACGTCATCGGCGTTAAATTCGCGCGTCGGTTTAAATTCTTTATTGTCCTGCCATTTCACGCCTTTACGCAGATGGAAAGTATAGGTTTTGCCATCGTCGCTGACGTCCCACTTCTCCGCGAGGCCTGGAATGATTTCCGTGGTGCCGATTTTAAATTCAACCAGGCGGTTGTAGATAGGCACAGAGCTTGCGTCATAAGTGGTGCCAGAGGTGAAGAGCTGCGGGTTAAAGCCTTCAGGCGAGCCTTCTGAACAGTAAACCAGGGTTTTGGCCTGTACGCTTGCGGCGCAGGTCATAGCCACCAGGCTCAGACCAAACTTCAGCATCCCTGACTTCTTCAAGGAAATACTCATTCTTCTGCTCCAATGTGATAGGTGTTGTGTTATTCCGTCAGACCTTTTTTATTTTTTGCCCGGTCCGATCGGTAAATGTGAGGCTGGGGATTCCTTTCGCAAGGGAGACTGAGTTGCAGTACAGATTGTCCGTAAAATGACCCTCACGCCCTACAATCTGTCAACAGAACACGCAAACGTCAATACAGCTATCCGGGATTTACAACCGGGGTGAGAAACGGCAAACAAAGATTAAAAAAACCTCATGGGCATGTTTTCAGCACGGAAATTTATGCTACGCCCCCAGTCGCAGAATAATCATCTTGATATTTTGTAACATCCAGCGCTTATGTTTTATCCGCTTAATGCAAAATTTCTGGGCTTGTGGCGAACTTATGAACGGTTTATGGCGCGATTTGTTAACCCTGCAGCAAAAAATGCTGAGGCGATATATAAGCAGAGCGGAAAGTATGCGGGATGTTTCATAACTATTTTCAATGAAATATGTCACAGAATCGCGTTCGCGCGAGAAAATCGAAGCTAAATAAGACTAACGAATTAAGCTGGTGAATACGTCCGTTCAGGTATTCCCTGGAACAGAGTCTGAATGTGGGGAGTGAGATGAGCCTGGTCGCGCAGCAGAGGTATTCCAGCGCATTATGATGGCTGCTCAGTTCGCACCTTATTTAAAACAGATTATGCATATTAAAACGTTGTTGTTCCGTTGCCTGTCCTGCCTGTTGCTCTCAACCAGCTACGCGTTTACCGCGTCTGTCATTGATGGAAAAGAAGTGATTACGTGCGCTAAGCAGGTGAACGATTATGCCGCCGGAACGCGATGTCTTGAGAGGCAGCGCAAGCAAACGGAGCAGGCGCTACAACAGACGCTGGCGGCGGCGCTGAAGCAGGTACAGTCGGAAGACTGGCTAGAGGCTAATGCGGATTACGAGGATGAAGATTCACAAATCGTTGTAGATACGGCAAATGCGCTGAAAAACGATCAGGCGGCATGGGAAAAACATAAGGCCCTGTTTTGTCAGGTGGCCAGTTCCCAGATCAGTGCTAAAACCCCCAACTATTGGGTTCTATCCACCCGGTGCGAAATCAATATGAATAAGGCGCGTATCGACGAGCTGAACGCATTAATAGCGCAGGTGCAACCTTAAAGCGCGGATGCCGGAAAGCAAAAAGCCCTGCTCGTTGAGCAGGGCTTTTTTGAATTTGGTCGGTGATAGAGGATTCGAACCTCCGACCCCTTCGTCCCGAACGAAGTGCGCTACCAGGCTGCGCCAATCACCGAATGCGGGGCGCATATTACTGCGCACCCTAATCCTCGTCAATCCCTTACTTTAAAAAAGCCTGTCGATCGGCTGAAAAGCCAGCGATATGGCTATTTTGCGGCAGAAGGAACATGACACCAGTTGTTATTCTGGTTAATACCGCCGTCCGGCGACTGATAACCGAGGCAGCCCATAATGGTATCGAACAGCTCAACGTGACGATGCGGGCGCTTTTGCTGCGCCTGCAGTTTAAGCTGCGCGAACGCCTGCGCGTGCTGCGGATCCGCCAGATAACTGTCGGACATCCAGACCATCATCGGCACGCGGAACTGCTCCGGCGGCGCGATATTGCGCGGCGTGCCGTGCAGATGCTCTTTCTCGTTGATCGATTCGCCATGATCCGCCGCATAGAACACAATCGCTTTCTTATTGCGCACCTGGTCAATCACATCGGAGATAAAGCTGTCGACGTACAGTACCGAGTTATCGTACGCGTTAATCAGTTCCTGACGGCTACAGTCTGAATCGACGCCCATGCACTCCGGCTGCCAGCGCGCATAGCTTCTCGGATAACGCTGCACATAGTTATAGTGCGAGCCTTTGGTATGCAGAATGATGAGATGCTTGCCCTTATCGTGCCCCGCCAGCGAGTTTTTCATCTCCTCCACCAGCAACATGTCATCCACCTGCTTGCCGCGGTTGCGCGGCTCGGCGCCAATCTGCTCGCGGTAGGCAATATTGTCCGCCATCGTGTTGCTGTAGAACCACATTTCGCTCTGCATCGCGTACAGGTCTGAGCTAAAGCCCAGCTGTTTAAGCACCGCGAAGACGTTCTGCTCTTTCAGAGTACGCTGCGGGTTATCGTCGGCACCGCCTTCGCGCACAAACATGCAGCGCAGCGAGAGTTTGGTCGCCGTATCGCACGACTCGCCGCGGAACGCGGCCAGGTTTTTCTCCTGCGCGAGTTTCGGGGTGGTGTTGCGGTCGTAGCCGAGCAGGCCCATATGGTCCCAGCGCGTGGTTTCGCCGATGATAAACACCACGTAAGTGTCATCAATGCCCTGCGGCGCCTGCCAGGTAAACTTCTTGGCCGGGTTCAGCAGCGATTTATTATCGCTCGACTCATCCACCTGCGCCCAGGCGTACAGCCCCAGCGCGGAGAGCCAGTTAGACGGCAGATAAGAGTTCGCCACCACGCCGCCGTAGCTTGGCATATCGACGCCGGAGGTGCGCTCTTCATTCTTCTGCTGCAAATCCAGCAGTCGGATCGGCGCCCAGACCAGCAGCCCCGCCACAATCACCACCGCCGCGCTTTTCAGGCGCTGATCGCGGGTGCGAAGCTGGCGCAGCAGCGTATCGCGGCAGCGGTTGCCCCAGATAAGCGTCAGCGGCACGATGCACACCAGCACCATCCATGAGATGAACTCCCAGCCCACCACTTCTTTGGAGAGATCGATATCGGTGGTCATCACCGACGCGATAATTCCGTAGCCGATCACCACGTTCATAAACGTCATGTAATAACTGGCCGCGGCGGAGAACACCACCACCAGCGATGCCAGCACGCGCCAGACGCGTCGTCCTAACAGCGACAGTACGCGAAACAGGAAGAATGTGACGAGAACCGTGGCCACCAGTTCGACAACCATCGATACAGCGTTGACCCAGGAGAGGTTCTGCGCGTATCCGTCAAAGCGACGATATAAAACCGCGCAGTTAAAAAAGAGGCCGATGTAGACCGCCAGCAGAACGCTCAGTTTCTGCTGCGTCATCGAGAGGATGTATTTCATGCAAGCCGCCCAGGCAAAACAAGGACTAAAACCCTTTACCCACAAAAATGAAAAAAGAGTATGTACGTAGCACTACGAGGGAATCAGGAGATTCTTAACTCAGACGCGGAGTAGTAGACCACACGGATAAGAAAAAGTGCGGGCTTTTAGGGCGGTCCGGCTCGTATTTACAAAAATATGAGGCCGGTACCGCATTTTACGAAGCGGGATAACCCGTTAGTCGGTGATAACGTTCAGCTTAACGTCAATGTTGCCGCGCGTGGCGTTGGAGTACGGGCAGACGATGTGCGCTTTCTGCACCAGTTCCTCGGCCTCTGCACGGTCCATGCCCGGCAGATGGATATCCAGCTGCGCTTCAATACCAAAACCGGTCGGCAGCGGCCCAATCCCCACCTGACCTTCGATAAAGGCCTCCTGCGGCACTTTCTTTTTCTCCTGAGAGGCGACATGTTTCAGCGCACCCAGGAAGCAGGCAGAGTAGCCCGCCGCGAAGAGCTGTTCCGGGTTGGTCACCTGACCGCCCTGGCCGCCCATCTCTTTCGGCACGCCAAGTTTCACGTCCAGCACGCCGTCATCGGAAGTCGCACGGCCATCACGGCCGCCAGTCGCTTTCGCTTTTGCGCGATAAACCACTTTTTCTAAGGACATCTTGTTCTCCTTTGTGTTGGCAATCACAGCTAGTAAGCATAGAACGTCTGAGCGAACTGGGGAGAAAGTGAGAACATTCGGGGGAAAAGCGCCGCCGCAGAAAGCGGCGGCGAAGCGACAATCCGGCATCAGGCGCTGGCGTGTTCCCAGGACTCGCGGCGCGGCTGGCGAATGGTGGTGGAGATAGCCAGCGAGACAATCAGCAGCGCGAAGATAACGCAGAAGGTGACGTAAAAGCCGCCGAACAGCGAGGCGATAATCGACCCGCAGATGCTGCCGATCCCAAAGCCCAGATAAATTACGCCATAGTTTTTCGCAAGATTGTTGAGGCCGAAGAAATCGCTGACCAGGGACGGATAGACCGTAATGGTGCCGCCGAAGTTAAACGCCACGCAGGCGATGGCGGCAAAGAAGGTCATTTCATTGAGCGGCGCGAAGAGCAGCGCGGCCATGCCGACCAGCGACACCACCTGCCCGAACGTAATCACGCGGATGCGCGGCATTTTATCGGAGAGAATGCCGAGCACCAGGCGGCCCGCCAGGTTCGCGATGGAAATCACGGTGACGGCGTTGGCGGCCGTGGCGGCGTCGAGGCGCACCATGCCCTGGGCGATATCTTTCGCCACGCCAATCACATACAAACCACTCATGCAGGCGGTCAGGAACATCAGCGCCAGCATCCAGTATTGCGGTTTACGCATCGATTCGGCGAGGCTGTAATCGCCTTCGCTGGCGCTATTGCCGGTACGCGCAGGCTGATTCGGCGCGTCTTTCATCAGCAGCGCGCCGCCGATGATCATCACCATCACCATGCCGCCCCAGATAATGAATGTGCGCTCAAGCCCGACGGACGCCAGCAGATGACTGTCGATAAATTTAAAACCGAGGCTGCCAAGACCATACGCGCCGATTGAAAACGCGGAGATAAGCCCTTTGCGCTCCGGGAACCACTTCACGCAGTTAGAGAGCGTCAGCAGATAACCGGCGCCGTCCGCAAGCCCCACCAGCAGGCCAGCGCTCAGCCAGAGCATCATCAGGTTGCTGGCGTGGGACGTTAACACCAGCCCTAACCCCAGCAGCACGCCAGAGGCGATCGTCACGCGTTTAACGCCGAAACGCTCCTGCAATTTCCCGGCGACCGATGATGACAGCGCCAGTCCCAGACTCAGCAGCCCGAAGGAAAACGCCACCTGGCTTACCGGCTCGTCGAGTTTCTGCGACAGGGCGCCGTTAAACAGGCTCCAGGTATACACCGAGCCCAGCGCGAACTGGGTAACAATGGTGCCCACGAGGGTGAGCCACCGGGTACGCTGTTGAATGGAGGTATTCATGGTTGTTGTCCCACTGATAAGAAGAAAGCTTCACTACCTGCAACGATAGCGAAGCCCCTACTTTTTCGGGGGAAAACGGCATGAGATGCCGCAGCCGCGGAATGAACTGCCGCTGCGAAGGCATGGATGGCCTTGAACGGGCGCGAATGACGCGCTCTAAAACGTCGCGCTGACGCCGAGGTTATACATTTGCGCGTCGTTTTCGCTAAGCCGCCCTTCCGCCTGGGAGAACGACGCCCACGCCGCGAGATGCTTGTTAATCGGCATATCCGCGCCGAACGAGACATCCATCCACGAGCCGTACTGGCTGCCGGGCAACAGCGGCTGCATACTCCACAGCGGATCGCCGTGCTGCTGGTTATAGCTCACCTGCGCCCACGGACGGACAGCGCCGAGGCGCGAATCAATCCGCCAGCCCAGCGAGCCGACGCTCGCATGCCAGTACGCCTCGTCCGCGCTGACGCCATTCTCCTGCAAAGGGAGGACGCTTGCTTCACGCCGCCAGCCCGCCACCGGGCGCGCGACCACGGGCACCGGCCATGACAGGCTCAGGCTTGCGGGCATTGCGGACTTCGCCGCCTCGTCGCGCTGCGTCTGCGCCACGCGCTCGGCCAGGATCTCGTCATAACTCGGTGTGCGATCGCTATCCCACGTATAACGTTCAGAGGTGTTACTTTGTGGGTCAACAGCGATATATTCCTGTTGCCAGGCGTGCGCCGCCTGCGTAAAAACCAGAGACCACAACAGCACCGCCGCGCGTCGCAACGCATGGCGTCCAGAGATAGTTATCATCATCAAGCGACTCCAGAAGAGAGCCGGTTCCGGCAGTTTTTATTGACGTTATTAGCGGATGGGTGAGTAACCCTGAATTAACTATTGTCTCTTTATTCGCAACGTCAAGCCGCTTCGGAAAATCGCTATGGTGTTTATTACAATGAGGGAATGCAGGATGGAACGTTGCGGATGGGTCACCCAGGACCCGCTTTATCTCGCCTACCATGACGAAGAGTGGGGCGAACCTCAGAAAGACAACCACAAGCTGTTTGAAATGATCTGTCTCGAAGGTCAGCAGGCGGGCCTGTCATGGATAACCGTACTCAAAAAACGCGCGCACTACCGCCGCTGTTTCCACGGGTTCGATCCCCATACCGTGGCGCAGATGGGGCCGGAAGAAATCGACGCGCTGGTGCTTGAGCCGGGCATTATTCGCCATCGCGGCAAAATCGAGGCGATTATCGCCAACGCGCGGGCGTATCTCGCTATGCAGGCGCAGGGCGAAGATTTTTCAGCGTTTGTCTGGTCGTTTGTGGACGGCGAGCCGAAAGTGAATTCCCCACAGACGCTCGCGCAGGTGCCGATCACGACGCCCGAGGCGCAGGCACTCTCAAAAGCGCTGAAAAAACGGGGCTTTAAGTTTGTCGGCCCGACGATTTGTTACTCCTTCATGCAGGCCTGCGGGCTGGTGAACGATCATCTCACCGGCTGCGGCTGCCACCCGGAGAATCGCCCGTGATCCGCGCGCAGCGGCCCTCTGACCGCAAGGCTATCCTGACGCTGTGGCTTGCCAGCACCACCGCCGGGCATCCGTTCATTCAGCCTGACTACTGGCGCGCCAGCCTGCCGATAGTGCGCGATGTCTATCTGCCCGGCGCCTGGACGTGGGTGGAGGAAAAGGACGGCGCGTTGCGCGGGTTTATCAGCGTGATGCATGAAAACTTTATCGGCGCGCTGTTCGTGGCGCCTGATTGCGAGGGACAAGGCATCGGCACCGCGCTGCTGACGCAGGTGCAGTCGCAGTACGATACCCTGAATCTTGAGGTCTATCAGAAAAACACCCGGGCGGTGAATTTCTATCACGCCCGGGGTTTCCGTATTGAAGAGAGCGCGTGGCAGGAAGAGACCGGCCACCCGACCTGGATTATGCGCTGGCAGGCGGATCAAACGCCGTAACGTCCGGCGCGGGCCCGCTGTACTTCTCCACACGCACCAGCGACGAGTTCGCCGCGCAGCCGTTGCCAAGTCGGGAAGTGGGGATATCGCGCGTCAGCACGTTCACCGCGCCGTTTTTGCAAAGCCCCTGCTGGTTCCAGTCGAAATCGGGCCATGCGCCCTGATGCAGGCAAATCACGCCCGGCTTAATGCCGTCCGTCACCACGGCGCCTGCCAGCACCTGGCCGCGCGCGTTCCACACCCGCACCAGATCGCCGTGGGCGATGCCGCGTTTACGGGCATCGTCCGGGTGCAGCGTCACCGGCTCGCGCCCGGCTACCGCGTAGCGCTCGCGAAGCGTGGAATAATTAAGCTGGCTGTGCAGACGGTGCGCCGGGTGCGACGAGAGCAGTTGCAGCTCGTCCGGCTGCGCGTTGCCGAGCCACTCGTCCGGCTCAAGCCAGGTCGGGTGCGGCGGGCAGTCGGCATAGCCGAAGCGGGCAATGCGCTCTGAGTAGATCTCGATTTTACCGCTCGGCGTGCTGAGCGGGTTTGCCGCCGGATCGTCGCGAAACGCGCCAAAGCGAACAAATTCGGCGTTTTTCGGGTTCTCCGGCATCTCGATTATCTCATTCGCCGCCCAGAAATCGGCGAAATCCGGCAGCGTCACCTGCTGCGCCGCGCCGCGCTCGCGGGCGATGTTGTAGAAAGTTTCCAGCCACTCCAGCTCGCTTTTGCCTTCGGTGAAACGCGACTGTCCGCCGGTTTCCCAGCGCTCTGACAGCTCAGCGAAAATATCGAAGTCATTACGCGCTTCATACTGCGGCGGCACGACCTGTTTCATCGGCACCATATGCTGGTTGCTGTAGTCGCCGGTCATGGTCATGTCATTGCGCTCAAATGACGTGGTCACCGGCAGCACGATATCGGCGTGCCTGGCCGCCGCCGTCCAGAAGCATTCCGAAATCACCACCAGCTCTGGCTTCTGCCACGCCTTAATCAGGCGGTGCGTCTCCTGATGATGCGTAAAGTTGGCGCCGCCCGCCCACCAGATAAAACGAATATCCGGGAAAATGCGCTGCTGACCATTGTGCGGGTATTCGCCGCCAGGGTTTTCCAGCGCTTCGACAATGCGCGCCACCGGGATTTTATCGACGGCCTCAATGCCGCCTTCCACACTGCCCTGCATCGAGGCCAGCACAGCCGCGCGGCGCGTCGGGTTGCCGCCGTTGGCGAAGTGATAAGAGAGCCCGAAGCCGCCGCCCGGCAGGCCAATCTGGCCGAGCATGGCCGCGAGCGTCACCAGCATCCAGTGTTTCTGCTCGCCATACTGCTGGCGCTGCATGCCCCAGCCCGCCATCAGTATGGTGCGGTTCTGGCTGAACAGGCGGGCCAGCTCGCGGATGGTCGTCGCGTCGACGCCGCAAATCGCTGCCGCCCAGTCGGCGTCTTTCGGCGTGCCGTCGCGCTCGCCGGTCAGGTAGGCCGCAAACTGCGCATAACCGTGCGTGCAGGCGGTGAGGAAGTCGTTATCCTGCCAGCCGTTTTCCACCAGCGTATGGGCGATGCCGAGCATCAGCGCCACGTCGGTGCCCATGTGCGGGGCTATCCATTCCATGCGCTCGCCAAAGAAATCGGCGGTTTCCGGGCGCATCGGGTTGATGCAGATAAGTTTTTTGCCGCTCTCTTTGAGCTTCTCGAAATAGCCGATGCCTTGTTCGTCAGAGGCGTTCCAGGCGATTTTCAGCGTATTGAGCGGGTTGGCGCTCCACAGCACCACCACGTCGCTGTGCTCCAGCACCAGCGGCCAGCTGGTCTGCTGCTGATAGACTTCGTTGCCGCCCACCACGTAGGGCATGATCACCTGCGCGGCGCCCGTGGAGTAATCGCCCAGATGGCCGGTGTAGCCGCCCGCGAGACTCATGTAGCGTTGCAGGAGCGTGGCGGCTTTATGCAGCACGCCGTTGGAGCGCCAGCCGTAGGAGCCGGCGAAAATCGACGACGGGCCGTAGCTTTCGCGAATGCGCCGGTGCTGCTGGTCAATCAGACGCAGCGCGTCATCCCAGCTGATACGCACGAACTCATCCTGCCCGCGCACGCCCTGCGGGCGGTCCGGCGAGGCGAGAAACCCCTTACGCGCCATCGGGTAGCGCACGCGCGCTTTGCTGTGCACCTGGTCCGGGACGGCGGTTTGCAGCGAGTTCGGGTGGCGCGTCGGCAACGCGCCCTGAGAGGACAAAACGGTTTCACCGTCGGTCTCGACAACCATTGGCCCCCAGTGGGCGGCGGTAACGATGCGTTTTAAAGCAGATGGGTTAGCCAAAACGGGCTCCTGACTGGCGTTTGCAGATGAGGCGGCGTGAGTATGGCTACTTTGTCGCCGCTCGATTCGTTATGGATAAAAAATCAGAACACTTCCCGGAATTTTCATCACATTCCCCCGTCATAATCAACCTCCGCCACTCCAGGCGAACCAGAATTAAATTGAATAAGGATATGCGATGAAAAAACGCATCATTTTTGTCGCCGCTATCGTCAGCGGCGCACTGGCCCTTTCAGGCTGCACCACGAATCCCTACACCGGCGAACGCGAAGCGGGTAAATCAGGCATTGGCGCGGGCATTGGCTCACTGGTCGGCGCGGGCGTCGGCGTACTCTCTTCCTCGAAAAAGGATCGCGGCAAAGGCGCGCTGATTGGCGCGGCGGCGGGCGCGGCGCTCGGCGGCGGCGTGGGTTACTACATGGACGTGCAGGAAGCGAAACTGCGCCAGAAAATGCAGGGCACCGGCGTCAGCGTCACCCGCAGCGGCGACAACATCATCCTGAATATGCCGAATAACGTGACCTTCGACAGCAGCCAGGCGAACCTGAAACCGGCGGGCGCCAACACCCTGACCGGCGTGGCGATGGTCCTGAAAGAGTACCCGAAAACCGCAGTGAACGTGGTGGGCTACACCGACAGCACCGGCGGACAGGCGCTGAATATGAAGCTGTCGCAGCAGCGCGCGGAAAGCGTCGCCAGCGCGCTCATCACCCAGGGCGTGGCCGCTAACCGCATCCGCACCAGCGGCATGGGCCCGGCGAACCCGGTCGCCAGCAACAGCACCGAAGAGGGTAAAGCGCAGAACCGTCGCGTGGAAATCACGCTGAGCCCGTTACAGTAACGGGCGATGGCCTCATCGGGCGCAATCCCGATGAGGCAGCATCAGGCTTTAGTGATGCAACATTTCATCCACCACCTGCGCTTTGCTTAACTGGTACGGATAGTAGGTCGGCCAGTTATCCATCTCTTTCAGCAGCGCCTCATGCGAGGTATTGCCCATAAAAATGTGGTAATGCGCGGACTTGCGCGGCGCGATAGTGTGATCGCTGAACTGCACGAATTTCGGCGCTTTTGACGCGCTGTCGGTGCACTCAAACAGGTAGCGCACGCCCTTCTTGCCGGAGGCGTACTGCAAAATCTTAAAGCCGTTATATTGATACGCGCAGGCATTCACAGTTTGCCCGATGTGAAACTCCATCACGTTGTTTTCAATGCCAATCATCTCAACATCCGTGGCGTACCCTTTTTGGTAGTAGGCGCGATACTCCTCCACGGTTTTACCGGCTGCTTTCGCTTTTTTCGCCAGCACTGGATCGAGATCGCCATTCAGAAGGTACGGATAAATCGACTGCCAGACGCCGTCCCAGTCGCTAAGCTCGCGGTCTTTGACGTCGCTGTCGTTAAATACCCCTTCGCTGGCCTGCCGCTCCGCCTCGGTCAACGGCTTGCCGTGATGATGCCCGTGCGCCGCGCTTTGAGCGCTTGCCAGCAGAAGCCCCATTCCCAGTAATAAGGCTAACTTCTTCATTTCTGTCACTCTCCTGTGTACGCGTTAGTCATGAATTGATACGTTATAACATAATTAAAAACAGCGCCACACCTTGAGACAGGGAAAAGATTACGGGCGACGATAATGCCCGTCAGGCAAACGCCTGCTTTACGACAGCCACCGAAATAATCTAATAATAAAAACAGTCACCTGCCCCACCGGCGTTTTAGCCTGAGAAGGAAGCCTCATGACCATCAAAGCGTCACGCCCGACCATCAGCGACGTCGCCCGCGCCGCGAAAACCGGTAAAACCAGCGTTTCCCGCTACCTGAACGGCGAAAAACACCTGCTTTCGGGGGATCTGCTGGCGCGTATTGAGCAGGCGATAGCCCAGCTCGATTACCGTCCTAACCAGATGGCGCGCGGCCTGAAGCGGGGGCGCACCCGGTTAATCGGCCTTATCATCGCCGATATCACCAATCCCTATTCGGTCAATGTATTAAGCGGCATAGAGGCGGCCTGTCGGGAGAAAGGCTTTACGCCGCTGGTCTGTAACACCAATAACGAGCTCGACCAGGAGCTGCATTATCTGGATCTCCTGCGCAGCTATCAGGTGGAAGGCATCGTGGTGAACGCGGTCGGCATGCGCGAAGAGGGGCTGAACCGGCTGCAACAGTCGGCGCTGCCGATGGTGCTCATCGACCGTAAAATCCCCGATTTCGCCTGCGACGTGGTGGGGCTCGATAACACCCAGGCGGCCACCACCGCCACGGAGCACCTCATCGAACAGGGTTTTGAGGCGCTGCTGTTTTTAAGCGAGCCACTCGGAACGGTCAACACCCGCCGCGAGCGCCTGACCGCCTTTCGCGCCACCGCCGCCCGCTATTCCGGCGTCGTCGCCGAAAACGCCGAAACGCCGTTGCATGAGGCCGATCATCTCGATAATACCCTGCGCCACTTCCACACCCGTTTTCGCGGAATGCGCAAGGCGGTGATCTCCGCCAACGGCGCGCTGACGCTCCAGGTGGCGCGCTCGCTCAAACGCATCGGGCTTAACTGGGGCGCCGATATCGGCCTGCTCGGCTTTGACGAGCTGGAGTGGGCGGAGCTGGCGGGGGTGGGCATTACGACGCTGAAACAGCCCACCTGGCAGATTGGCTACGCCGCGCTGGAGCAAGTGGTGAAGCGCATCGAAGGCCAGTCGCAGGCGGTGCGGGAGCAGGTTTTCTCCGGTGAACTGATCGTGCGCGGCTCGACGGCGCGCTGAACGACGGTTCGTGACCCCGATCATAAATTCGCCATCCTGGACTTCTCTTTGGAACCGGTTCCATCTAGCGTATTAACTATGTTATGCAGATGTAATCACTCCGGAGAAATCAATGGAGAGAGAAATTATCGTCGTCACCGCCGCTTACGGTAACGACAAAGTAAAAGCCCTCGGCGGCCAGCAGGCCGTGCTGCCGATCATCGCCGGCGCGGGCGCCGACGGCGTAGAGATCCGCCGCGAGCTGCTCGATCCGGCAGAGATCGACGCCCTGCCCGCGCTGGCGCAGGCCATTGCAGATAATCATTTGAAAGCCTGTTACTCCGCGCCCGAGCCGCTGTTTGAACACGACGGCAAAATCAACGCCCGCCTGCCTTCGCTGCTGGCCGAAGCCCATGAACTCAATGCCCGCTGGCTGAAACTCTCGCTCGGGCACTTCAGCCATCCGCACCAGGCGGAACCGCTCGCCGGGCTGCTGGCGCTTAGCGACGTCGCGCTGGTCGTGGAAAACGATCAGACCGACTGCGGGCGTCTTGAACCGATGCGCCGTTTCCTCGCCGCCAGCAAAACGCTCAATCTCCCCATTCGTCTGACCTTCGACATGGCCAACTGGCTGTGGGTGGACGATGCGCCGGAAGAGGCCGCCCGCGCGCTTCGCACAGGCGTCAGCTATATCCATGTCAAAGCCGCCACCACGCACCACTACCACTATCGCGCCATCGCACTGGATGACGCCGGGCCGCGCTGGCGCACGCTGCTGGAGATGCTGCCGCCGGACGCGCCGCGCGGCATTGAGTTTCCGCTGGAAGGGCGCGATTTGACCGCCGTGACCCGTCATTACGTCAACCTGCTGCGCGAGGAGTGAACATGGAACAGCCACTGGATGTGATTACCATCGGCGAAGCGATGGCGATGTTTGTCGCGACCGAGCCCGGCGACCTGGCGCAGGTAGAGCATTTTTTTAAACGCGTCGCAGGGGCGGAGCTGAATGTCGCCACCGGCCTGGCGCGCCTCGGTCTCAACGTAAGCTGGGTGAGCCGCGTCGGCAACGATTCGTTTGGCCGCTTCGTGCTGAGCCAGCTTGAAAAAGAAGGCATCGCTACGCGCGGCGTGACGATCGACGACCGTTATCCAACCGGTTTTCAGATGAAATCGAAGGTTGTGGATGGAACCGATCCCAGCGTGGAGTATTTCCGCAAAGGCTCCGCCGCGAGCCATCTGAGCGGCGAAGATTTTAACGCGCCGCTGTTTTACAGCGCCCGTCACCTGCATCTGAGCGGCGTGGCGGCGGCGCTTTCCGCAACGTCGTATGAACTGCTGGATCACGCCGCGCGCGCCATGAAAACCCAGGGCAAGACTATCTCCTTCGATCCGAACCTGCGCCCGGTGCTGTGGAAAAGCGAGGCGGAGATGACAGAGAAACTCAACCAGCTTGCCTGTATGGCCGACTGGGTGCTGCCGGGCCTGAAAGAGGGCCAGATCCTGACCGGCCAGCAGAGCCCGGAAGGGATTGCCGATTTCTACCTGACGCGCGGCGTGAAAGCAGTCGTTATCAAAACGGGTGCCGATGGCGCCTGGTATCAAAGCGCCAGCGGCGAGCAAGGTACGGTGGCGGCCGTGAAAGTCGAAAACGTGGTCGATACGGTGGGTGCGGGCGATGGGTTTGCGGTAGGCGTGATAAGCGCGCTGCTGGAAGGCAAAACGCTGCACCAGGCGGCGACCCGCGGCAACAAAATCGGCGCGCTGGCGATCCAGGTTCAGGGCGACAGCGAAGGGCTACCGACCCGCGAACAACTGGGCGAGTAGTCTACCTCGCCCCGATCCTTTCCTTAAGGAAAAGGCCTGTGGATTCGGGAGATTTATAACAAGACAAGTTTTTTACGCCTTTCCCCGCCGGGAAAAGCACAGGGTGAAGGGTAAAACCTGACCCCGAACAAACAGTATGAACAGCTTCCGTCGTCCCCTACACCGACGAGACGCATCCACCTCAACCATAGAGGGAATACGATGAAAAGTCCGACTAACGCTCCAAAACGCTGGTGGTACATCATGCCGGTCGTGTTTATCACGTACAGCCTGGCGTACCTCGATCGCGCAAACTTCAGTTTCGCCTCAGCGGCCGGCATCAATGACGATCTCGGCATTACCAAAGGCATCTCGTCGCTGCTCGGCGCCCTGTTCTTTCTCGGCTACTTCTTTTTCCAGATCCCCGGCGCCATTTATGCCGAGCGCCGCAGCGTGCGTAAGCTCATTTTCATCTGCCTTATTCTGTGGGGCGGCTGCGCCTCGCTGACCGGCGTGGTCAGCAATATCCCGATGCTGGCGGCGATCCGCTTTATCCTTGGCGTGGTGGAAGCCGCCGTGATGCCCGCCATGCTGATTTACATCAGTAACTGGTTTACGAAGTCGGAGCGCTCGCGCGCCAACACGTTCCTGATCCTTGGTAATCCGGCCACTGTGCTGTGGATGTCGGTGGTTTCCGGCTATCTCATCCAGGCGTTCGGCTGGCGTGAAATGTTCATCTTCGAAGGTATTCCGGCAGTTGTCTGGGCCTTCTGCTGGTGGGCCCTGGTGAAAGATAAACCGTCGCAGGTGAAGTGGCTGGCGGATGACGAAAAAGCGGCGCTCCAGGCGCAACTGAATAAAGAGCAGGAAGGTATCAAAGCGGTACGTAATTACGGCGAAGCCTTTCGCTCGCGCAACGTTATCCTGCTGTGCGCGCAATATTTCGCATGGAGCATCGGCGTTTATGGTTTTGTACTGTGGCTGCCGTCAATCATCCGCAGCGGCAGTGAAAATATGGGGATGGTGGAAGTGGGCTGGCTCTCTGCCGTACCGTACCTGGCTGCGACCATCGCCATGATTATCGTCTCCTGGGCTTCCGATAAAATGCAGAACCGCAAACTGTTCGTCTGGCCGCTGCTGCTGATTGGCGGGCTGGCGTTTATCGGCTCCTGGGCGCTCGGCGCGAACCACTTCTGGCTCTCTTACACCCTGCTGGTGATTGCCGGCGCGGCGATGTACGCCCCGTATGGCCCGTTCTTTGCGATTATCCCGGAGATGCTGCCGAAGAACGTGGCGGGCGGCGCGATGGCGCTTATCAACAGTATGGGCGCGCTCGGCTCGTTCGTCGGTTCGTGGGTGGTCGGCTATCTCAACGGCGCGACCGGCAACCCGTCCGCCTCGTACATTTTTATGGGGGTGGCGCTTTTCGCCTCCGTGTGGCTCACTTTGATAGTCAAACCAACCACCAACCAGCAACTGCCGGTGGGGGCGCGCCACGCATAACGCCCGGCGGGCGGCGTGATGCCGTCCGCTTGTCTATTCTTTCTCTTTTGTTCAACGCTGGAGACCTGCATGAAGCCGTCCATCATTCTCTACAAATCCCTGCCCGATGATTTGCTTGCCCGCCTGGAGAGCCACTTTAACGTGACCCGCGTGTCAGATCTGAGCCCGGAGACCGTCGAAGCTCACGCCAGCGCGTTTAGCGAGGCGCAAGGGCTGCTGGGTTCGAGTGAAAAAGTGGACGCCGCGCTGCTTGAGAAAATGCCCGCGCTTCGCGCCGCCTCGACGGTTTCCGTGGGGTATGACAATTTCGACGTGGACGCGCTGAGCGCGAAAAAGATAGCGCTGATGCACACGCCTACCGTGCTGACCGAAACGGTCGCTGATACGCTGATGACGCTGGTGCTGACGACCGCGCGCCGCGCGCTGGAAGTGGCCGAGCGGGTCAAAGCGGGCGAATGGACCGGCAGCATCGGCCCGGACTGGTTCGGCTGCGACGTACACCACAAAACGCTGGGCATCGTCGGCATGGGCCGCATTGGCCTGGCGCTGGCGCAGCGCGCGCATTTCGGCTTTAACATGCCGATTCTCTACAACGCGCGTCGCCATCACAGCGAAGCGGAAGCGCGCTTCAACGCGCGCTACTGCGATCTCGATACCCTGCTCGCCGAATCCGATTTCGTCTGCATCATTCTGCCGCTGACCGACGAGACGCACCATATGATTGGCGAAGAGCAGTTCCGCAAAATGAAGAAATCTGCGATTTTCATCAACGCGGGCCGCGGCCCGGTAGTGGACGAAAATGCGCTGATCGCCGCCCTGCAAAGCGGCGAGATCCACGCGGCAGGACTGGATGTGTTTGAACAGGAGCCGCTGGAGAAAGACTCTCCGCTGTTGACGCTGAAGAACGTGGTGGCGCTGCCGCATATCGGCTCCGCCACCCACGAGACGCGCTACAACATGGCCGCCTGCGCGGTGGATAACCTTATCAACGCGCTCAATGGCGACGTGTCGCAAAACTGTGTGAATCCGCAAGCGGTCAAATAAAAAACCACCTCTTCTGGAGGTGGTTCAGGGATGACAATAAAAAACGGCTCGTCAGAGCCGTTTTTTTTCACTGCATCGCGTTGGTCGCGGCGGTGTAAGCCTGGGTGAACGCCTTGTGTTGGTCGGCGAGCGGGCCTATCAGCGCGTTATACTGGCTGGCCTGCTGCGAGGTCGGGAACTGAATGCCGTTGGCCGCAAAGCCCACCTGCGTGCCCTGCTGCGCGATAAAATCGCCCACCTGCACCAGCTGCTGCGTGAACGTCTGCGCGGCCGGGATCAGCGGTTGCAGCGCATTGGCCGGGCCGGTCACCACTTTTTCATAGGCTTTATCAAATACCGGCTTCAGATCATCCGCCTGCTTCAGCGACGAGTGGGAACTGTCCGCCTGCATTTTCGCGTTCTGCAACTGCTGGCTCATCACACCCAGCGAGCCGTTGGCCTGGCGCAGCGCTTCACGCTGGGTCATGTAATCCTGCGGTACGCGAATGCTGTTTACGCTATCCACTACCGGGCGGATACCGGCGTCCATCGCCTGGTTCACCTGCTGAGAGTAGCTGTAAAGGATGGCATAGTCGGAAACAAACGGACCGAACTGTTTTTTCTGATCGGCGGTCAGCGTTGGCAGACGTTCGCCGCTACGCATCACCGTGTTTTGCAGAAAATCGACGAACGCTTTGCGCTGGTCGCCCTCTTTATCAAAACACCCGCTCAGGCTGAATACCATTAACAACGCCGCCAGCGGCGCGAACCAGCGAGAGCAGGACTTACCTGTCGCCATTTTTTTGCTCCTTTCACTCATCAACGCGCACACCACTGCCAGTGTGCTTCAAGGCCCACAAGGATAGTTCAGACGCGTCGCGCAGGATACCCTTTATTGCGCTGCAAAAGCGATTATGCGAAAGGCGATGCGCCGTACGTAAAAAAGGGCCGCCAGCCTGCGCTGACGACCCTTAATAAAGACGCTCGCAACCCTACCAACATGCAGCCTCGCCAGGCCTGAAAAGGCGGGGTTTCCCCCGCCCTCCAGACGCTACTTACCGGATTCGTAAGCCAGAAACGCAGCGGCCTCCCGATATCTGTCCTTATAACGAATTTCGCACAGCGATTTTCGTATAAGGAGCGTGAATATTAATAGTGTGATACAGACGATTAATACGCACCAGATAAGCACATTTCGCGGTAGTTTCATCAGCTTCTTTTCCTTGTCTTGCGACGGGTAAGAGGCTAATCTGCATATGTTTGGTATGGAGACAGCCTCGTTGGTTAATGAAAATTGACCTTCGGGGCTTTCTTCTTTCTGCCATCCGCCATAGCGGTAACACTGCCGGTTGCCGGAGGCAAAAAGCCTCAAGCGCCGGGGTCATTCTACGCCGCCTTTTTAATCTGCCAGAACGTGATTCGGTGCTTTTCAGAAACCGACATGGGCGCTTTCCCAGAAGCAGCCGGGCGCCGTGTAGGCGAGCGTCAGAACAGTGCTATGCGCGTTCTGGAATGCCTGGCACATCCCGTGATCCTTCACAGGCTAAAGGCTCGCGCCGGGATCTTTTACAAAACTATACCTTCCTAAGATTAATCTTAATATCAAAGCGTTATCACGCTATATTCCACCACCGAACGGTCAACACCGGCGCTCGCCAGTCAACAAGCGCAAAATCTTTGATTACGCTGCCCGCGGTTTTGGTTTTTTCCGAACTATGATTAAGAAGCTTCTTAGACGTTCACGATCCCGCTGTGTGATTAGGAGTCCAAAATGGAATCTAAAGACCCTATGTTTGAGTTGCTCAGCAGCCTCGAACAAATTGTATTAAAAAAAGATGCCTCTGAAACGGTTACCCTGGCGCAGAAACCCAGCGTGTTTACAGAATTTGAACTGTTACGCAAAAGAACGGGCCTGAAAACTGATGATTTGGCTCGTGTGATGGGTGTCAGTGTCGCAATGGTTCAGGAGTGGGAATCCCGCCGAGTGAAACCCTCCAGCACCGAACTGAAGCTGATGCGCCTGATTCAGGCGAATCCCATGCTCAGTAAACAACTCATGGAATGAAACGCTAGCCAGCAGTACACTTTTTTTCGCAAACAAAACGCCCCCGCACATGCGGGGGCGTTGCTTTTCAGAATACATTTGGGTGCGTGCAGGCCAACCCGCCCTCCTGACCAGTGGGTGGGGGATCGCTCCCCCATCCAAAGGCTACTTCCCTGGTTCGTAAGCAAGGATTGCCCGTATTTCCCGGCTTCCCTCTTTAATAGTGAATTCACATAAGCGATCACGCATTATTAAGGCGAAACACAGCGCCGTAATACAAAGCGCTACTATGCTTAAAAAAGCATATCGGGATTTTATTGGCATAATTGCCTCCTTATAAGGAAGAGGCTACAATCAGGCTGTTGGGTTCTGATTGCAGCCTCCCCCGAGGTTAAATGGAATTAACTAAGGGGGGCATTCATCTGACCAGCCTTTGCATCATGCCCAAGCCAGCCAGCCTGAGCACCCGCGCGCTATATTATCCGCAACCTGAACATTAATAATTACGTGAATAAGTAATAAGCCCGTGCTTTTTGCTTTTCATTAATAAAATAAGAATTCAACGTAGCGAAATCCGCTATAAAAAAACCCGCCAGCGGCGGGTTTTTATTATTAACGGAACACGTTACTGGAGCAGGGAAATATCCGCGACTTGCAGGAACAGCTCACGTAATTT
Organism: Cronobacter turicensis z3032; assembly: GCA_000027065.2. NCBI lineage: Bacteria > Pseudomonadati > Pseudomonadota > Gammaproteobacteria > Enterobacterales > Enterobacteriaceae > Cronobacter > Cronobacter turicensis. The sequence continues at coordinate 4,225,700 of FN543093.2, forward strand.
AGACAGCAGCGTCAGACGATTAATACGCACCTGCGCATCGTCCGCGTTAACCATGACTTTCTCGAAGAACTCATCCACCGGCTCGCGCAGTTGCGCCAGCTCGACCAGCGCTTCCTGGTAGCGGCCTTCCGCAAACAGCGGTTGCAGCTTGTCGCGCATCACGGCAACCTGCAGCGCCAGACGAATTTCCGGATCTTCTTTCAGCACCGATGCATGAACTTCATCGTTCAGCGGCTCGTTGGCCTTCGCAAGAATATTGGAAACGCGTTTGTTCGCCGCGGCCAGCGCTACTGCTTCATCCAGCGTACGGAAGTGCGATACCGCCTTCATGCGGGCATCGAAATCCGCCGGGCGGGTCGGACGATTCGCCAGTACCGCCTGAATGGTGTCGACGCTGTAACCTTCGTCCTGATACCAGGCGCGGAAGCGGCCCAGCATGAAGTCCACGACATCATCCACCACTTTGGCGTTGGTCAGCTTGCTGCCGTAGAGGCGCACAGCTTCTTCCGTCAGGGTTTGCAGATCGAGAGGCAGGTTTTTCTCAACGATAATACGCAGCGCGCCAAGCGCGGCACGGCGCAGCGCGAACGGGTCTTTATCGCCTTTCGGATGCTGACCGATGCCGAAAATCCCGGCAAGGGTATCCATCTTATCGGCAATCGCCACGGCGCAGGCCACCAGGCTTGATGGCAGCGCATCGCCCGCAAAACGCGGCATGTACTGCTCGTTCAGCGCAACCGCAACGTCTTCAGATTCGCCGTCATGACGCGCGTAGTGCATCCCCATGACGCCCTGGGTGTCGGTGAACTCAAACACCATGTTAGTCATCAGATCGCATTTGGAGAGCAGGCCCGCGCGCGTCGCGTGGTTCACATCCGCTCCGATCTGGTTCGCAATCCAGCCGGAGAGCGCCTGAATGCGGTCGGTTTTGTCGCGCAGCGTGCCGAGCTGCTGCTGGAACAGCACGGTTTCAAGACGCGGCAGATGATCTTCCAGACGTTTTTTACGGTCGGTGTTAAAGAAGAACTCCGCATCCGCCAGACGCGGTCGCACGACTTTTTCGTTACCGGAGATAATCTGGTGCGGATCTCTGGACTCGATATTCGCCACAAAGATAAAGTTCGGCAGCAGCTTGCCGTCGGTGCCGTAAACCGGGAAATATTTCTGGTCGCCTTTCATGGTGTAGACCAGCGCTTCTGCCGGCACCGCCAGGAATTTCTCTTCGAATTTCGCGGTCAATACCACCGGCCATTCCACCAGCGAGGTGACTTCTTCGAGCAGGCTGTCGCTCAGATCGGCGTTGCCGCCAATTTTAGCCGCTGCCGCTTCGGCGTCTTGCTGAATTTTGGCTTTACGCGCGTTGTAGTCAGCGATGACTTTGCCGCGCTCCAGCAGGATCTGCGGGTACTGATCGGCATGATCGATAGTGAATTCCGGCTCGCCCATAAAACGGTGGCCGCGGATCACGCGATCGGACTGGATGCCGAGAATGGTGGCCGGGAGCACTTCATCATCCAGCAGCAGCGTCACGGTATGAACCGGGCGCACAAACTGCACGTCAGACGCGCCCCAGCGCATCAGTTTCGGAATAGGCAATTTAGACAGCGCGGTGCTCACCATATTCGGCAGCAGCGCCTGCGCGCTTTCGCCTTTCACATGGGCGCGATACATCAGCCACTCGCCTTTATCAGTCACCAGACGCTCCGCCTGATCGACCGTAATGCCGCAGCCGCGCGCCCAGCCTTCCGCCGCTTTGCTCGGGTTGCCCTCGGCGTCAAACGCTGCAGAGACCGCCGGGCCGCGTTTTTCAACTTCGCGATCCGGCTGGGAAGCCGCGAGGCTCGCCACTTTCAGCGCCAGACGGCGCGGCGCCGCAAACCAGCTCACCACGCCGTGGGTCAGGCCCGCAGCGTCCAGTTCAGCGGTAAAGTTCGCAGCGAAGGATTCCGCCAGGCTGCGCAGGGCTTTTGGTGGCAGCTCTTCAGTGCCAATCTCCACCAGAAAAGTTTTCTCAGACATGGCAGCCTCTTATTTATTTCTGTTGCACATCGGGAAGCCCAGCGCCTCGCGGGAGGCGTAGTAGGCTTCGGCCACGGCTTTGGTCAGCGTGCGGATACGCAGAATGTAGCGCTGGCGCTCGGTTACCGAGATAGCCTTGCGCGCGTCCAGCAGGTTGAAGCTGTGGGCGGCCTTCAGAATACGTTCATAAGCAGGCAGCGGCAGCGGGTTTTCCAGCGCCAGCAGCTGTTGAGCTTCTTTTTCGTACTGCTCAAAGCAGGTAAACAGGAAATCCACATCGGCGTATTCGAAGTTATAGGTGGATTGCTCCACTTCGTTCTGGTGGAACACGTCGCCGTAAGTGGTTTTGCCAAGCGGGCCATCGCTCCAGACCAGGTCGTAAACGCTGTCCACGCCCTGAATGTACATGGCGAGACGCTCAAGACCGTAAGTGATTTCACCGGTCACCGGTTTGCACTCCAGGCCGCCGACCTGCTGGAAGTAAGTGAACTGCGTCACTTCCATGCCGTTCAGCCACACTTCCCAGCCGAGACCCCAGGCGCCGAGCGTCGGGTTTTCCCAGTTGTCTTCGACGAAGCGAATATCATGAATGGTCGGGTCCATACCCAGCTCTTTAAGCGACCCCAGGTACAGCTCCTGAATATTGTCCGGCGACGGCTTGATGATCACCTGGAACTGGTAATAGTGCTGTAAACGGTTGGGGTTTTCGCCGTAGCGGCCATCGGTCGGGCGGCGGGAAGGCTGAACATAGGCGGCCGCGATCGGCTCCGGGCCCAGCGCCCGCAGGCAAGTCATCGGGTGGGAGGTGCCGGCGCCGACTTCCATGTCCAGAGGTTGAACGATGGTGCAGCCCTGACGAGCCCAGTAATCCTGTAAGGTCAGGATCAGGCCCTGAAAGGTCCTGGTATCAAACTTTTGCATATGATTTCGCACGCGATACGAGTGGGTTTATTTGGAAGCGGTCAGTATACCCGTTGACCGCCAGATATACAGCCTCAATCCACGACCAAAAGCGGGCGGTTGACGCGTGGTTGCGCCATTAGCGCATTGAAAGGTGTAAAAATCGACCATCCGCGTCGAAAGAACAGGTAAAGCCTTCTTCGCGCGCCGTATAGCCGCGCATTTCATAACTTCCCTGAAACGCGTCGAAACTGTTGACGGTGATTTTCTGCGCGGCGGTATTGTAGCGGCGGGCGGCATTCTCTTTACAACGCTGCTCCATTTCCAGTGAATAGGGCGCGCTGACGCGGCCTTTTTGCGCATACTGCGGGTGCGTGTCTTCGTGACTGCAACCCGCGAGCGCGCCTGCGAAAAGCCCCAGCCAAAGCGTGTGCGGCAACAGCCTCGTCATAGTCTGTTATCTCCATGTTAAAATGACGACCAAAGCGCGGGTGACCGCCGCGGAAAACGGGCGTGCATTCTGCGAAACCATCCCCTGAATGACAACAGACCGCCCTGAAACTCAGATTGTTCCGTGGTGCAGGATCCAGAATCAGGAAGTCACACTGCTGAGAATTAAAGATGGTACAGAGGAACCGATGCAGCAAAAAATTCACTGGATAGACAATCTGCGCGCGATAGCCTGTCTGATGGTCATCATGATCCACACGACGACCTGGTACATTACCAACCCTTCGCTGGTCAGCCCGGTTAACTGGGAGTTGGCTAATCTGCTCAACTCCGCATCACGCGTCAGCGTGCCGCTGTTTTTTATGATTTCAGGGTATCTGTTTTTCGGCGAACGCAGCGCCGGACAGCGGCATTTCCTGCGCATCGCGCTCTGCCTCCTCTTTTACAGCGCCGTGGCGCTTGTCTACATCACGCTGCTGACGCCGATCAATGAGAAACTCTCGCTTAAGCTGTTGTTACAGAAGCCAGTTTTCTACCATTTATGGTTTTTCTTCGCCATTATCGTCATTTACCTGCTGTCGCCGTTAATTAGCGTTAAGCGCATCGATGGCCGGACGGCGCTGGCGCTCATCGTGCTGCTGGGCGTGGTGGCGAACCCCAATACCGTGGCGCAAAAATTTCACGGCGTGCAGTGGCTGCCGGTGAATCTCTATATTAACGGCGATACGTTTTATTACGTGTTGTACGGGCTGATGGGCCGCGCGATCGGAATGATGGAGACAGAGCAGCGCCCGGCGAGCCTGGTGGCGGGCATTGTGCTGGCGGTCAGCACCGTATCGATCGCGAGCGGCACCCACCAGGCGCTGGAGAGCCACGGCAACTTCGCTGATACCTTTTATCTTTACTGCGGCCCGCTGGTGCTGATTGCCGCCTTAAGCCTGCTGGTGCTGGCGAAAAACCTGCTCAACCGCAAGCTTGCGCCGCTCGCGTTTATTGCGCGTTATTCGCTCGGGATTTACGGCTTCCATGCGCTAATCATCCACTTTTTGCGCACGCGGCATCTGGAATTTACGGCATGGCCGGTGCTGGATATCGCCTGGATTTTCAGTATGACGCTGGCGGGCAGCCTGGCGCTGGCCGCGCTGTTGCAACGCGTCGACCGGCGTCGTCTGGTCAGTTAACGGCGCGCGTGCGGGCGCGCTGGAGCTGCCGGGCCGACGAAAACCCGGCGGCCAGCGCCGCCTGCTCCGCGCCCTGCCCCTGCAATAAACACTGGCTGGCGAACGCCACGCGTAGTTGTTCAAGATAATCGCGAACGCTTATTCCCAGGTGTTCCTTAAAAAGCCGCGTGAGATGGCGCGGGCTGACATGAACTCGCCCGGCAATCTCCGTCAGACTCCATGCCGCCTGTGGGTTGGCGGCCAGTAAATCCTGAGCGCGATGCACGGCGGGGTGTAAATGATTCCGGTAACGCAGCCAGGGCGAGAGCTGCGGATCGTCGCCGGAGCGACGAAACCAGACCACCATTTCGCGCGCCACGTCGAGCGCCACGCGCGGTCCGCAGAGACGATGGATCAGATACAGGCTTAAATCGATGCCGGAAGTAATGCCCGCGCTGGTCCAGATGCCGCGATCTTCCACAAAAATGCGGTTATCGCGTACCAGCGCGCCGGGGGCGGCGGCTTTAAGGCGGGCCAGCACATCATGGTGTGTAGTGCACTCAACGCCATGCAGCAGACCCGCTTTCGCCGCCAGTAGCGAGCCTGAACAGACGCAGATAAGCGTGAGTTGCTGGCTGTGGATCAGCGGCTGAAGCCGCATCAGCCAGTTGCGGGCGGCCAGCGCCTGTGGCGTATTAAACCAGCGGCTGGAATCCGCGACACCTGGCAGGACGAGCAGGCTGCCTGGCGGCAGTGTTTCCGGCAACGGCGCGATACCTGCCACCTGTAAGCCGGTCGACATCATGACACGCGCTTCAGGCCCGATATAGTTCAGGCTGAAGGCGTCGCCCGCGAGCGCGAACGTCTCCGCCGGGCCCGTTAAATCGAGCGCCATGACGCCAGGCAACACCACAAACCAGACAGGAATGGTCATCCCAAAGACTCCAGACATTGCGCCACGCTGCTAATCACCGCAAAACGCCCAGCCAGTACCGTTTCGGTACGGTGGCGCAACGCGTCCACATCCAGCGTCACGCCTTTCCAGGTCATCGGGAACGTCAGCGTCGCTTCACTGACAAACGTCACCCGATACCCCAGGTCAGAGGCGACCCGCGTTGTGGTTTCGCAGCACTGCTCGGTACGGATACCGCAGATAATGAGGTGGTTAATATCTCGTTGACGCAGCCATAAATCCAGCCCGGTATCGGTAAACGCGTTATGGACATGTTTGTGGAACGTGGCCGCAGCGCGATGGCGCAGGAAAGGCATCGGCGCCACAAAGCCGGACGCAAGCGTAAACATCTCGTCTTCATCGACATGAAAAACATCGACAATCGGGACGTTGCGCGCTTCGCAGCCAGCGATAAGCGTATTGATAGCCTCGCAAAACGCCGGAAAATCATCTTCACGCCAGTAGCTACGGTGAAAGAAGGATTGCTGAGTATCGATATTGATAAGGGCGGTACGCGTCATTTCAGGACACCTGTCTGAGTGGGGGTGAACCCTATTCTTACAGGCATGCGTGACGCCGGGCAGACCAGAAAAGGACAAAAACCGGGTGTTTCAGGACGGCTTTCTGATCACCCGGTTTTCTGGTTACGACATCAGCGGCAGCAACTGCTGGTAGAGCGTGCGGAAGGTTTTTCGCTGCTCGCTATAGCGTTCATTGCGCGCCGCATCCGGCTGGTGTTGCTGCTCCAGCGCCAGCGGCGGCAGTAAGTCATTAAGAGGGCGATCTGGCGCAAGCGCGATTTGCGCAAGCCTTGCCGCGCCAAGCGCCGGGCCAACGTCGCCGCCGGTGCGGTAATCCAGCGGCACGCCGCTGATATCCGCCAGCATCTGCCGCCAGTATGCGCTGCGCGCGCCGCCGCCAATCAGCGTAACGCTTTGCGGCGTCACGCCGCAGTCATGCACCACGTCCATACCGTCCGCCAGCGCATAACCCACGCCTTCCAGCACCGCGCGCGCCAGTTCGGCGGGCCCATGCTCGTGCGTCAGCCCAAAAAATACGCCTTTCGCCAGCGGATTGTTGTGGGGCGTGCGCTCACCGGAGAGATACGGCAAGAACCAGACAGTACCGGCGTCGTCACGCGCGCTTTCCGCAGCCGTAAGCAACGCTGGAACGCTTCCCGCGCCGGTAAGCCGCGCGGCCCAGTCAAGGCATGACGCGGCGCTCAGCATCACCGACATCAAATGCCAGCGCGCCGGTAAGGCATGGCAGAAGCTGTGCACCGCGCTTTCAGGCTTGGCCCGAAAGCCATCGCTGACGGCAAAGTAAACGCCGGACGTACCAAGCGACAGCATCGCCTGGCCCGGATCGGCAAGACCAACGCCCACGGCGCCCGCAGCATTATCGCCGCCGCCCGCCACCACCGGCACCGCATTCATACCCCATGCCCGCGCAACGTCATCTTTCAGCTCGCCCGTGATCTCGCTGCCTTCAAACAGCGCAGGCATATGCTCGCGTTGCAAGTGACAAGCCGCCAGCATTTTGTCGCTCCAGTCGCGCTGCGCCACGTCCAGCCACATCGTGCCTGCCGCATCGGACATATCACTGGCAAAAGCACCGGTCATGCGTAACCGCAGGTAATCTTTGGGCAGCAGCACTTTATCGGTTTGCTTAAAAATTTCCGGCTCGTGGCGTTCAACCCACAGCAGCTTCGGCGCGGTAAATCCGGGCATCATGAGATTGCCGGTAATCGCGCGCGAATCAGGGACGTTTTCTTCGAGGAGGGCGCACTCCTGCGCGCTTCGTCCGTCATTCCAGAGGATCGCGGGACGCAGCGCCCGCTGATGTTTGTCAAGGAGCGTGGCGCCATGCATCTGTCCGCTTAAGCCTATCGCTTTCACGTCTCGCAGGTTGTGCTGCGCGCCCAGCGCCTGCATGGCGCGGTCAGTCGCCTGCCACCAGCTTTCGGGATCTTGCTCCGACCACAACGGATGCGGACGGGAGACCTGCAACGCTTCGCTGTGCGAGGCCACAAGCGCGCCCTGCTCATCCAGCAGAATAACTTTTACCCCTGAAGTCCCAAGATCGATCCCAATGTACATAACCGCCGCTCCTGTGCAGAGCGCCGCCCACAGGCGGCGCAACGCATTTTACTTATCAAACAGATAATAATTAACCAGGTTTTCCAGCTGTTCCTGGTGTCCGCTCTGATGCTGCGGCGCCAGATTATGTTGCTCCGCGTACTGCGCCAGTTCGGCAAGCGTCATCTGGCCTTTGAGGATCTGCTGGCCAAGCTCGCCGTTCCAGCCGGCGTAACGGCGGGCGACGCGTTTATCCAGCTCGCCCTCTTCGAGCATTTTCGCCGCCACTTTCAGCGACAGCGCCATCGTATCCATCGCGCCGATATGGCCGTAGAACAGGTCATATTTATCGGTACTCTGACGGCGTACTTTGGCATCGAAATTAAGCCCGCCGGTGGTGAAACCGCCCGCTTTGAGAATCTCATACATCACCAGAGCATTCTCTTCGACGCTGTTCGGGAACTGGTCGGTATCCCAGCCGAGCTGTGGGTCGCCGCGGTTCGCATCCACCGAGCCGAACAGGCCGAGCGCGATAGCGCTGGCGATCTCATGGTGGAAAGAATGGCCCGCAAGCGTGGCGTGGTTCGCCTCGATATTAAGCTTAATCTCTTTCTCAAGGCCGAACTGTTTCAGGAAGCCATAGACGGTCGCGGCGTCGTAGTCGTACTGATGTTTGGTCGGTTCCTGCGGTTTCGGCTCAATGAGCAGCGTCCCGCGAAAGCCGGTTTTATGCTTATGCTCCACGACCATCTGCATAAAGCGGCCAAGCTGTTCACGCTCCTGGCGCAGATCGGTATTGAGCAGCGTTTCATAGCCTTCGCGTCCGCCCCATAGCACATAGTTTTCGCCGCCCAGCTGATGGGTCGCGTTCATGGCGGTGACCACCTGCGTGGCCGCCCAGGAGAAGACTTCCGGGTCAGGGTTGGTGGCGGCGCCTGCGCCATAGCGCGGGTGCGTAAAGCAGTTGGCGGTGCCCCACAGCAGCTTCACGCCGCTCTCCTGTTGCTTCTGCGCCAGCACCTCTACCATCTGGGCGAAGTTATTCAGGTACTCTTTCAGCGACGCGCCTTCCGGCGACACGTCGACATCATGGAAGCAGTAGTAAGGCACGTTGAGCTTATGGAAAAACTCGAATGCCACGTCGGCTTTGCGTTTCGCGAGGTTCAGCGCGTCGCCTGCCTGTTGCCACGGGCGTTCAAACGCGCCAACACCAAACATATCCGAGCCGTTCCAGCAGAACGTATGCCAGTAGCAGGCGGCGAAACGCAGATGATCTTCCATACGTTTACCGGCAACCAACTCGTCGGGATTGTAATGGCGGAATGCCAGGGGGTTGGTGGTTTTCGGGCCTTCATAACGCACACGTTCAAGTTGGTCGAAATAAGTCGGCATAATTGACTCCGTAATCAGGGCTGTTCCAGCGAGAATAAATTAATCCTGGAATTTCCTTTCCCTTTGCTCAATTACGTTATTTCACACTGCGATTAAGAGAATGCGCAAATGTGCGCTGGCTCGCAAAAAACAGGTTAGTTCCACTCAATATTGCATTGCGCGATAAATTCCATTTTATTTGTGAAACTTTTGGATTTAACATTAGAAATCCGATCGGCGTCATAAAATCAGAAATAAACAAAAAAACGTAATCCGAAGATTAAAATCTGTAATTGATCGCCAGCCTTTCCGCGCTAAAAATTCCTGCGTCCGTAAGTATGAATGTCCGTTTCGTCCCCGATGAATTAAGCCCATTCGTAACACTGGAACAGGTATAAAAATCATGAAAATAAAGCAGCTTATTCTTACCCTGTGCGCGTCGCTGGTGTTAACCAGCTTCAGCGGCATCGCAAAAGACGTCAAAATCGGCATGGCGATCGATGATCTGCGGCTTGAGCGCTGGCAGAAAGATCGCGACATTTTCGTCAGCAAAGCGGAATCACTGGGCGCCAAAGTCTTTGTGCAGTCGGCGAACGGCAATGAAGAAACGCAAATGTCGCAAATTGAAAACATGATCAACCGCGGCGTGGATGTGCTGGTGATTATTCCCTATAACGGGCAGGTATTAAGCAACGTCGTCGCCGAGGCAAAACGCGAAGGAATTAAAGTGCTGGCGTATGACCGTATGATCAATAACGCCGATATCGATTTCTATATTTCGTTCGATAACGAGAAAGTCGGTGAAATTCAGGCGCAAAGCCTGGTCGACAAGGTGCCGCAAGGGAATTATTTCCTGATGGGCGGTTCGCCAGTCGATAATAACGCGCGCCTGTTTCGCGATGGACAAATGAAAGTCCTGAAGCCCTTTGTCGATAGCGGGAAAATAAAAGTCGTCGGCGATCAGTGGGTGGATGGATGGCTGCCGGAAAATGCGTTGAAAATCATGGAAAACGCGCTGACCGCTAACAACAATAAAATCGACGCTGTCGTCGCCTCTAACGACGCGACCGCAGGCGGTGCCATTCAGGCGTTAAGCGCGCAGGGCCTCGCCGGTAAAGTCGCGATTTCTGGACAGGATGCGGACCTTGCCGGAATCAAGCGCATCATGGCTGGTACGCAGACCATGACGGTCTATAAACCGATCACTCAGCTTGCCAATACGGCCGCCGAAGTCGCGGTTGAGCTTGGCAATGACAAACAACCGAAATCTGACGCCACGCTCAATAACGGGCTGAAAGAAGTGCCCTCGCGCCTGTTAACCCCCATCAAGGTGGATAAATCCAACATTGAATCCACCGTCATTAAAGACGGCTTCCATAAGAAAAGCGATCTGTAATCCCACGGCGTTTGCGGCGCGCCGCAAACGCCAGTAACGCCCTCCGACCAGTGCAGGCGGAATTGTTATGCCTTATTTACTCGAAATGAAAAATATCACCAAAGCCTTCGGCGCCGTTAAAGCGGTCGATAACGTGTCGCTCGCGCTTGCGCCAGGCGAGGTGATGTCGCTGTGCGGTGAAAACGGCTCCGGCAAATCGACGCTGATGAAAGTGCTGTGTGGGATCTACCCCTGGGGCAGCTATGAAGGCGAAATCATGTTTGCCGGCGAGCCGCTCACGCCAGCCCATATCCGCGATACGGAGCGCAAAGGGATTGCGATCATTCACCAGGAACTGGCGCTGGTAAAAAACCTGACGGTGCTGGAAAACATCTTTCTCGGCGCGGAAATTACGCGCCATGGCGTGCTGGATTACGATGCCATGACGGTGCGCTGCGAAAAACTGCTGGCACAGGTGAGCCTGTTCGTTTCTCCGCATACCCGAACGGGCGATCTGGGCCTTGGGCAGCAGCAACTGGTGGAAATCGCCAAGGCGCTCAACAAACAGGTGCGCCTGCTGGTGCTTGATGAGCCCACGGCCTCGCTCACCGAACAGGAAACCGCGCTGTTGCTGGATATCATCCGTGATCTGCAACAGCACGGCATCGCCTGTATTTACATCTCCCACAAGCTGAACGAAGTAAAAGCGATATCCGACACCATTTGCGTGATCAGGGATGGCAAACCGGTTGGCACGCGGCCCGCCGCGCAAATGAGTGAAGAGGAGATCATCGCCATGATGGTTGGTCGTGAATTGACGGCCCTCTACCCGAGCGAGCCTCATACTCCCGGCGATGAAATTCTGCGTGTGGAAAACCTGACGGCCTGGCATCCGGTGAATCGCCATATTCAGCGCGTCAGCGATCTCTCGTTTTCGCTGCGCCGCGGTGAAATCCTCGGCATCGCCGGGCTGGTGGGCGCCGGGCGTACCGAGGCGATGCAATGTCTGTTCGGCGTCTGGCCGGGGCGCTGGCAGGGCAACGTTTTTATCGACGCTAAGCCGGTGACGCTGCGCAACTGTCAGCAGGCCATCGCCCACGGCATCGCCATGGTGCCGGAGGATCGCAAAAAGGATGGCATTGTGCCGGTGATGGCGGTTGGGCAGAACATTACGCTCGCCGCGCTGGATGAATTTAGCGGGCCGCTCAGCGCGCTTGATGCGGCGGCGGAACAGCAGTGCATTCTTGATTCGCTACAGCGCCTGAAAGTGAAAACCGCGTCGCCGATGCTGGCGATAGGCCGCCTGAGCGGCGGCAATCAACAAAAAGCGATTCTCGCGCGCTGCCTGCTGCTTAATCCACGCATTCTTATCCTCGATGAACCGACGCGCGGCATTGATATCGGTGCCAAATATGAAATCTACAAACTCATTCACCAGCTGGTGCAGCAAGGTATCGCCGTCATTGTTATTTCATCGGAACTGCCGGAAGTGCTCGGTCTGAGCGATCGGGTACTGGTGATGCATGAAGGCCGACTAAAAGCCAATCTCGTTAACCGCCATCTGACACAAGAACAGGTGATGGAAGCCGCCCTGAGGAGCGATCGCCATGTCGAAAAGCAACCCGTCTGAAATCAAGCTGACCGCGCCGTCGGCCTCTTCGCCGGTCTCGTTCGGCGTACTGAATAAAATCAACGTTCAGGTCTTTGTGATGATCGCGGCCATTGTGGTCATCATGCTGTTTTTCACTTTCATGACCGACGGCGCGTACCTGAGCGCCCGTAACATCTCTAACCTGCTGCGCCAGACCGCGATTACCGGCATTCTGGCGGTAGGGATGGTGTTCGTCATTATTTCGGCGGAGATCGATCTTTCCGTCGGCTCGATGATGGGGCTTTTGGGCGGCGCGGCGGCGATTTTCGACGTCTGGCTGGGCTGGCCGTTGCCGCTGACGATTGTCGTCACGCTGCTGCTCGGTTTGCTGCTGGGCGCATGGAACGGCTGGTGGGTCGCCTACCGGAAGGTCCCGTCGTTTATCGTCACCCTGGCGGGGATGCTGGCGTTTCGCGGCGTGCTGATAGGCATCACCAACGGCACGACGGTATCGCCCACCAGCCCTGCAATGTCGCAGATAGGCCAGAGCTACCTGCCGGGCGGCGTCGGTTTCGCTATCGGCGCGCTGGGGCTGGCGTTATTTGTTTTCTGGCAGTGGCGCGGGCGGATGCGTCGTCAGGCGCTCGGGCTGACCTCAACGCCTTCAAGCGCCGTTGCCGGCAAGCAGGCGCTGACAGCGGTGATTGTGCTGGGCGCCATCTGGCTGCTGAACGATTATCGCGGCGTGCCTACGCCAGTGCTGATCCTGACGTTCCTTCTGCTGGCAGGCATGTTTATGGCTCTGCATACCGCGTTTGGCCGCCGCATCTACGCCATCGGCGGGAATATCGACGCCGCGAGGCTTTCCGGCATTAACGTGGAACGCACTAAGCTTGCGGTATTTGCGATAAACGGCGTGATGGTGGCGATTGCCGGGCTGATTTTAAGCTCGCGCCTCGGGGCGGGCTCACCCTCCGCGGGTAATATCGCTGAGCTGGACGCCATCGCGGCCTGCGTTATCGGCGGCACCAGCCTTGCCGGCGGCGTCGGGAGCGTGGCGGGGGCGGTCATGGGCGCCTTTATTATGGCGTCGCTCGATAACGGCATGAGCATGATGGATGTGCCCACCTTCTGGCAATACATTGTCAAAGGCGCCATTTTGCTGCTGGCGGTCTGGATGGATTCCGCGACGCGCCGACGCGCCTGAACATAACCTGCAATGGATCACATTGCAGGCGCGCGGTTATCCCGCCTGGCGGGATATGTGTTATTCAAACAACAGGTTCAAGGCCGGATACTGACACTATGTTTGAAAAGCGTCATCGCATTACGCTGCTGTTCAATGCCAACAAAGCTTATGACCGTCAGGTGGTTGAAGGCGTTGGTGAGTACTTACAGGCTTCTCAGTCAGAGTGGGATATCTTCATGGAAGAGGACTTTCGCACTCGGATTGAGAACATTAAAGAGTGGCTTGGCGATGGGGTGATCGCCGATTTTGACGATCCGGAAATCGAGCAGCTTCTGAAAGATGTGCAGGTGCCGATTGTCGGCATCGGCGGCTCTTATCACCGGCCTGAGCACTACCCGCCGGTACATTACATTGCGACAGACAATTACGCGCTGGTCGAAAGCGCGTTTTTGCATCTGAAAGAGAAAGGCGTCCACCGCTTCGCCTTCTACGGGCTCCCTTCTTCCAGCGGTAAGCGCTGGGCTGCCGAGCGCGAGCACGCCTTTAGCGAACTGGTCGCGCGCGAAAAGTACCGCGGCGTGATCTATCAGGGGCTGGAGACCGCGCCGGAGAACTGGCAGCACGCCCAGAACCGGCTTTCTGACTGGCTTCAGACGTTGCCGCCGCAGACCGGCATTATTGCCGTGACGGATGCGCGCGCGCGGCACCTGCTCCAGGTGTGCGAGCATTTACATATTCCGGTGCCGGAGAAACTCTGCGTCATCGGCATTGATAACGAAGAGCTGACGCGCTATCTCTCTCGCGTGGCGCTCTCCTCGGTGGCGCAGGGCACGCGCCAGATGGGGTATCAGGCCGCGAAACTACTGCATCGCCTGCTGGCTAATGAAAACCTGCCGCTCCAGCGTGTGCTGGTGCCACCTGCGCGGGTAGTGGAAAGGCGCTCCACCGATTACCGCTCGCTGCACGATCCGGCCGTTATTCAGGCGATGCACTACATTCGCAATCACGCCTGCAAAGGGATCAAAGTAGAACAGGTGCTGGATGCCGTCGGGATTTCCCGCTCCAACCTGGAAAAGCGCTTTAAAGAAGAAGTCGGCGAAACCATTCACGCCGTAATTCATTCAGAAAAGCTGGAAAAAGCGCGCAGCCTGCTGATTTCTACCTCGCTAAGCATTAACGAGATTTCTCAGATGTGCGGCTATCCTTCACTGCAATATTTCTATTCAGTATTTAAGAAAGAGTACGACACCACGCCGAAGGAGTATCGCGACAGATTCAGCGAAGTGATGATATAGGACACAGACTCGAACCGATTAAAACGTTAAGCAGCGCTAATGCTGGCAGGCGTTAATAACATGCGCGCGTGGCGGAGCAAGAAACAATAAAAAAACGCCTTCCAAAGAAGACGTTTTTTGTATCCGGGCCAGGAGAGCCGCTAATTAATTAGTTGCCAGCAGGTGCTGATTATCCTGATACATGGCAAACAGATAATTGTTATAGCTTTTCCCTTTGGTGGAATAGCCCTGCAGCTTATGGATCATATTGCTGGCCGTCACTTCCTGATCCGCTTTACGCAGTTGCAGGCGGGATTTGCGGAAAGAAGCATAAGCCGGATGCGTATTGAGATTCACCGCATACGCATTAACGGATTCTTTAACAGAGTTAAAGTGAGAATATCCTTTCACTTTGCCTGGTTCGTTATTACAACGCTTGCTGGCGCATTTCATGCCGAACAAGTTGTTGTTATTACGGGCAAGTTTCGAGGTTCCCCAGCCGCTTTCCGCCGCTGCCATGGTCGCAACCATGCTGGCCGGAATAATATCGACACGTTCAAACAGCGTATTCCACGGTACGCGGCGCGTATTGCCGTTCCATTTTACCTTGTAACGCTTCGCGATATCTTTCAGGCGCGCGCGCTCGGACGGCGACCACTGGGCGTCGTACTGCTTTGAGATAAGCCAGTTACGCTCAGCCGAAATCGCTGCATTCTGGCTGGTAATGTAAGGCATGACGGTCCGGAGAAACGCTTTTTTCCGTGGTGTTCCGGAAGGGTATTTTCGCAAATCAGGCAGTGAACCACTTATTACACTATTGCGAGAATACTCTTTTTTACTGCTTGCCTTTTTAACGCTTGCCTTTTTAACGTGTACTGTGTGGCTCTTTTTGGTTGTGTGCTGCGTTGCCAGCACTTCACCCGAAAATGCCAGGGCGGCTAACATACACAGCGCCGCCCCTAATCGTCGAATTGAAGTCGATATCATCAGGTCTCCTGGTCGGATTTCAGCATTCCAACACCTTATTATTTAATTGGATTTAAGAAAGTAATCTTAAATCGTATCAAAAATACCGTTTTGGATCATCAAAAGAAATAAGTCGATTCTGAATTCGCGCCGCTTAACAGCAGTTTAACTCACTGAAAAAGAAGATTAAAAAACAGTATTTTTAGCATTTAATGCTGGCGATGAAGCGGTGCGGCTCATCCTCCCGTTTCCGCCCCGTTCACTGCCGCTTAAGGATGAGGAATTCCTTAGATTGCCATGCGACACTGAACAGAAATCGCACAGGATGCCTATAATGAACCTCTCCCCTCTCGCACTCTTATTGCTGCCGGGCATCGCGCTTGCGCAGTGGTCCGCTCCCGATCTGCCTGCGTTTCAGGAAAAGACACCCGGCGTGTTTGTCAGCCAGGGGCCGCTGGTTAAAGGCGTTCAGCCGTTGCGGCTGACGCAGGACAACGCCTGCTGGCAACCTGCCGGGCCTGTTAAACTCAACCAGATGCTCTCCCTGACGCCATGCGTTGACCCGGCGCCCGAGTGGCGACGCTTTCGCGATGGCAATTATCAGGTGCAGATAGACACACGATCCGGCACCCCGACGCTGATGCTGAGCATCGAGCAGGAAGCGCAAAAAGCGGTGGCGGAAGTCACACGCCAGTGTCCGAAGTGGGACGGTAAACCGCTTACGGTTTCCGTAAAAGAGACATTCCCGGAAGGCAGCGTGGTGCGCGATTTTTACAGCGGCAGTATCGCCACGGTCACGCAGGGGCAAATCACGCTGACGCCCGCGCCCGGCAGCAACGGGCTTCTGCTGCTGGAACGCGCTGAGTCCCCTGCCCAGGCCGCGTTCAACTGGCACAACGCCACCGTCTATTTCGTCCTGACCGATCGCTTTGTAAACGGTGACCCGACCAATGACAACAGCTATGGCCGCTATAAAGATGGCCTGCAGGAGATAGGCACTTTTCACGGCGGCGATCTCAAAGGGCTGACCAGCAAGCTGGATTATCTGCAAACGCTCGGCGTCAACGCGCTATGGATAAGCTCGCCGCTGGAACAGATCCACGGCTGGGTCGGCGGCGGCGCCAAAGGCGATTTTCCGCACTATGCCTACCACGGCTATTATCCGCAGGACTGGACGAAACTGGATGCCAACATAGGGACACCGGAGGATTTACGCCAGCTGGTCGATGAAGCGCACCGGCGCGGCATTCGGGTATTGTTCGACGTGGTCATGAACCACACGGGCTACGCAACGCTCGCCGATATGCAGCAGTTCCAGTTCGGCGCGCTCTACCTGAAAGGCGATGAACTGAAAAAGACGCTTGGCGAACACTGGACCGACTGGCGCCCTGGGCCGGGCCAGAACTGGCACAGCTTTAATGACTATATTAATTTCAGCGATAAAGCCGCCTGGGAAAAATGGTGGGGCAAAAAGTGGATCCGCACGGATATCGGCGACTACGACAGCCCTGGCTTTGACGATCTCACGCTGTCGCTCACCTTTTTACCGGATCTGAAAACGGAATCGACGCAGCCTTCCGGCCTGCCGAACTTTTACCAGCACAAACCGGATAGCGCGGCACAGCGTATCGACGGCGCCACGCCGCGCGATTACCTGACCCGCTGGCTCAGCCAGTGGGTGCGCGATTACGGTATCGATGGCTTCCGTGTAGATACGGCGAAACACGTTGAGCTGGCCGCCTGGCAGCAGCTGAAAAACGAAGCCAGCGCAGCGCTCGTCGAATGGAAAGCCAAAAACCCGGATAAAAAGCTTGATGACGCGCCGTTCTGGATGACCGGCGAGTCCTGGGGTCACGGCGTAATGCAGAGCGATTACTACCGTCACGGTTTCGACGCGATGATTAACTTCGATTACCAGGAACAGGCCGCGAAAGCCGCGGACTGTTTCGCGAATATCGATACGGTCTGGCAGCAGATGGCGGAAAAACTTCAGAGTTACAACGCGCTGAGCTACCTCTCCTCCCATGATACCCGGCTGTTCCGCGAAGGCGGGCCGCGGGCGGCAGAGCTGCTTTTGCTCACGCCCGGCGCGGTGCAGATTTTTTACGGCGACGAGAGTGAACGGCCTTTCGGGCCGACAGGCTCCGATCCGCTCCAGGGTACGCGATCGGATATGAACTGGCAGGCTCTTGACGGCAAAAGCGCGGCGACGCTGGCGCACTGGCAAAAGCTCGGGCAGTTCCGCGCGCGTCATCCGGCCATCGGCAGCGGCAAGCAGACGACGCTTTCATTGAAAGAGGGCTATGGGTTTGTCCGCCAGCAGGATGACGATACCGTTATGGTTATCTGGGCGGGCCAGCAGTAATCGCCAGGCGGCGCGCATTCCCTCGCGCCGCCCGGTTATCCAGCATTAAATGCTGCATGTTATGAATATAGAAACATTTTGCATCAGAAAAGCCCCCGCCCACGGATTTGCACCCGCCATCCTGTAGCGCTATGGTTAGCCTCTTTTTAAAAGAATGCGACAGACAGACCGCTATGACGTTTTCACTTTTCGGCGACAAATTTACCCGCCATGCAGGCATTACGCGCCTCATGGAGGATCTCAACGACGGATTACGCACCCCCGGGGCTATTATGCTGGGCGGCGGAAACCCGGCGCAAATCCCGGCGATGAACCACTATTTTCAGGAGCTGCTGGCCTCAATGCTGGAAAGCGGCAAAGTGACTGATGCGCTTTGTAATTATGACGGTCCGCGCGGAAAAAGTGAGCTACTGGTAGCCCTGGCGGGCATGTTGCGAAAAGAGTTTGGCTGGGATGTCGAACCACAGAATATTGCACTGACAAACGGCAGTCAGAGCGCATTTTTCTACTTGTTTAACCTGTTTGCCGGTCGTCAGGCGGACGGGACGTCGAAAAAAGTGCTGTTCCCGCTGGCCCCCGAATACATCGGTTATGCGGATTCCGGGCTGGAGGAGGACTTGTTCGTCTCCGCGCGTCCGAACATCGAACTGCTGCCGGAAGGCCAGTTTAAATATCATGTCGATTTCGAGCATCTGCATATCGGCCCGGAAACCGGCATGATCTGCGTATCGCGACCGACTAACCCCACCGGCAACGTGATCACCGACAACGAGCTGATTAAGCTCGACGCGCTGGCCCATCAGCACAACATTCCGCTGGTGATTGATAACGCCTATGGTCTGCCGTTCCCGGGCATCATCTTCAGCGAGGCGCGCCCGCTCTGGAACCCGAATATCATTCTGTGCATGAGCCTCTCCAAGCTCGGCCTGCCAGGCAGCCGCTGCGGCATTATCATCGGCAATGAAAAAGTGATCTCGGCTATCAGCAACATGAACGGGATCATCAGCCTGGCGCCGGGCGGCATCGGGCCTGCGATGGCCTGCGAAATGATTAAGCGCAACGATCTGCTGCGTCTGTCGCAGGAGGTGATCAAGCCTTTCTACCAGCAGCGCGTTCAGGAGACGATCGCCACGCTTCGTCGTTATCTGTCACCGGAACGCTGCCTCATTCACAAGCCAGAAGGCGCGATTTTCCTGTGGCTGTGGTTTAAAGATTTGCCGATCACCACCGAGCTGCTCTACCAGCGCCTGAAAAAACGCGGCGTGCTGATGGTGCCGGGCGATTTCTTCTTCCCGGGGCTCGATAAGCCGTGGCCGCATACGCATCAGTGTATGCGCATGAACTATGTGCCGGAGCCGGAGAAAATCGAGGCGGGCGTGAAAATTCTGGCGGAAGAGATTGAGCGCGCCTGGCAGGAAGCGGGCCAGTAACGTCTCAGCCTCAGACAAACGCCGCCTGCGAGCGGCGTTTTTGTTCCTCAGAGCGTGATGATAAGCGCTCGCGCGCCGTGCTCTGGCGTCACCACGATGCCCCTTTCGTGGCCCGCGCTACTGCCGCCTTCAATGCCCGTCACCTGCTGAATGTTACGCAGGCAAAGTGTCCAGCCAGTCGCGTGGCCGCTCCCTTCGACCGTCAACCGCTCGCCCTCGCGCTTCACACACAGCGTAAATACCGTCTCGCCATTTGCCGCAGGCACCTCGCAGCGCGCTTCAGCGCCGTCCGCCAGGCTAAACAGCTGGAACGCCGTGCCCTCATGCCACGCGTAATCGGGCTTCTGATCGTTATTACCGAGCGCCAGCAACGTATTGTCGCGCACATAAACCGGCAGGCTCAGAAAATCGTGACGCTGCTTATGCCAGCGGCCGCCGTCCAGCTCATCGTTATGCCACAGATGCGTCCAGCGCCCTGGCGGCAGATAAAACGCCACGTCGCCCGCCTCGCTGAAGACCGGCGCGACCAGTACGCTGTCGCCGAGCATATACTGGCGGTCCAGGTAGTCGCAGGCCGGATCGTCTGGAAACTCCAGCATCATGGCGCGCATGACGGGCGTGCCGCGCTCATGCGCTAATGCCGACTGGCGATACAGATAAGGCATCAGGCGGCACTTCAGCTGTGTAAAGTGGCGCACCACATCGCAGGCTTCGTCGTCATACGCCCACGGCACGCGGTACGATTTGCTGCCATGCAGGCGGCTGTGGCTGGAGAGCAGCCCAAACGCGCACCAGCGTTTATAGACATGCGCGGGCGCGGTATTTTCAAAGCCGCCGATGTCGTGGCTCCAGAATCCAAAGCCGGAAAGGCCGATGGAAAGGCCGCCGCGCAGGCTTTCCGCCATCGATTCATAGTTGGCGTAACAGTCGCCGCCCCAGTGCACCGGGAACTGCTGCGCGCCGACAGACGCCGAGCGGGCGAACAGCACCGCCTCTTCCTCACCCACGGTGTCTTTCAGCACGTTCCAGACCAGCTCGTTATAAATGAACGCATAATGGTTGTGCATTTTTTGCGGATCAGAACCGTCATACCACACCACATCGGTGGGAATGCGCTCGCCGAAATCGGTTTTAAAGCAGTCGACGCCCATCCCGACCAGCCGTTTCAGGTGGCCTGAATACCAGTCGCACGCCGCCGGGTTGGTGAAATCAACAATTCCCTGCCCCGGCTGCCACTTATCCCACTGCCACACGGCGCCGTTTGGCCGCTTCAGTAAATAGCCCTTTTCCCTTCCTTCGCGGAACAGCGGTGATTTCTGGCCAATGTAAGGGTTAATCCAGACGCAGATCTTCAGGCCGCGCGCCTTCAGGCGTTTGAGCATGCCTTCCGGATCCGGGAAGGTCGCCGGATCCCACTCAAAATCGCACCACTGGAAGGCTTTCATCCAGAAGCAGTCGAAGTGAAAAACATGCAGCGGCAGTTGGCGCTCCGCCATGCCGTCGATAAACCGGTTTACGGTCTCTTCGTCATAGTTAGTGGTAAACGAGGTCGTGAGCCACAGCCCGAACGACCAGGCGGGCGGCAGCGCCGGACGCCCCGTAAAGCGGGTATAACGGTCCAGCACCGCTTTAGGCGTTGGCCCGTCGATAACGAAATACTCCAGATATTCGCCTGCCACGCTGAACTGCACTTTCGAGACTTTCTCTGAGGCGACTTCAAAAGAGACGCACTCCGGGTGGTTCACCAGCACGCCGTAACCGCGGTTGGTGAGATAAAAAGGAATATTTTTATAGGCCTGCTCCGTGCTGGTGCCGCCGTCGCGGTTCCAGGTCTCCACCGTCTGGCCGTTTTTCACCAGTGCGGTAAACCGCTCGCCAAGACCATAAACCGTTTCGCCGACGCCGAGATCTAATCGCTCAAACACGTAGCTGCCGCCGGTGTTGCTATCCTGCACATAGCCGTTGTTCTTCACCTGGCTGCCGGTAATACGCTCGCCATCGCGTAGAAAATCAAGCGCCCAGTTTTCGCCTTTGGTCACCCGCACGCTGAGCGCGCCGCTTTTCAGCTCGGCGTAGCGGTCCGTCTCGCGCAGCTCAACCGGCACATGCGCTTGCGCATTGAGCGGATAGTGCGGGCCGTGGTCTGGCACACCCTGAAAATGTTCGATACGTACGCCGACTATTCCCTCCTGCGGCGAGAAAAAGCGCAGGGTGAAAAGTGGAATATCGAGTTGTCCGGCGCGTTCGCGCACGTCGCGCGGCGCGGCATAAACCACCATTTCGCCGTCGCGCTGCTCAACATCGAATACCTGCACAGGATGCAGGAGGCTCAAACCCGGCTGGATCAGCCAGTTTCCGTCACTGATTTTCATGGCTTACCCCTTAGACTTCTGGAAGGTCTCACTGACCGGCAGCGTTTCAAATTCACGCTGGTTATGGCGCGCGCTCTGCGCCAGCTCCGCCAGAATGTTTTTCAAAAACGGCGTTTTCAGCGTGTAGTAACGCTTCGCGATAATGGCGCTCAGCACGTAACAGATACCCGGCGCCAGCGTGAAGAGCGAAATAATGATGGTGAGCGTGGCGCCGTTCTGGGTTTTCGCGGCGGCGTCATACCCGCCGCCTGCCAGCATCCAGCCGATCAGCGCGCCGCCCAGCGCCAGGCCGAGCTTCAGCACAAACAGCGTGCCCGCGAAGCTAATCCCGGTGAGACGTTTACCGTTGCGCCATTCGCCGTAATCGACCGTATCGGACATCATGACCCACTGAATAGGCGTCACCAGCTGGTGCAGCACGCCGATGACAAAGATAAAAATGAACATGACGACAGTAGCGCTCATCGGCACGAAGAACATCGCGACGCTCAGCACAGCCAGCGCGGCGTTGGTCCACCAGAAGACGCTGACTTTGCACTTCCAGTCCGTCAGCGGTTTGGCGAGCGCGCTGCCGAAGAGATTACCGACGCAGTAAAGGCCGAGGAACCAGGAGAACAGCGCGGCGTCGCCCATAATCCAGGTGACGTAATACATCATCGCCCCGCCACGTACGCAGACCGCGAGGATGTTGAGAATGGTCAGTACACCCACGACGCGCCACTGATCGTTTTGCAGGATGTCGCGCAGGTCTTCACGCATAGTGGAGGTATTCGGCGGCGCCTCGACACGTTCTTTCGTCGTGAAGAAGCAAAACGCGAGCATCAGACACGCCACAACGGCCAGCACCGCAATTCCTGCCTGAAAGCCAAACGCCTTATCCTCGCCGCCGAAAAAATTCACCAGCGGCATCATCAGTACCGTAGAGAGCATGCCGCCCGCCGTGGCCAGCACAAAGCGCCAGGACTGCAACGAAATACGCTGCTGCGGATCGCTGGTAATTACTCCGCCCAGCGCGCAATAAGGAATATTCACGACCGTATACATCAGCGTGAGCAGCGTATAGGTGACGGCGGCGTAAAGCATTTTGCCGCTAAGGCTGAGTTCCGGCGTGCTGTAGGCGAACACGCACACCACACCGAACGGCAGCGCGCCGAGCAGCACCCACGGGCGGAATTTGCCCCAGCGGCTGCGGGTGCGGTCGGCGATAAGCCCCATCGCCGGGTCAGAGATGGCGTCGAGCGCGCGGGCCAACAGGAACATCGTGCCGACAAACCCTGCGGGAATGCCAAAGATGTCGGTGTAAAAAAACATCATGTAAAGCATGACGTTATCAAAGACGATATGGCTTGCGGCATCTCCCATGCCGTAGCCAATCTTCTCCTTCACGGAAAGCACTTGCTCACTCATTCGGTGGTCCTCCGGCAATACGCGAAATTTCGCTTAAGTTTTTTAGCGCCGTTCAGAACCGCCAGATATTCTGTTTTCTGGTTATTTACTTATGATTCTTGATTTCTGTGATCGCGATAACTTGCTGATGCAACGAGTGAATAAATTTTATGACCGGTAATGGCGAAAAAACACTTAAGCAAAACCGGACAACGGGGGTCTGAAGGGCGAAAAAAGAGTGTGACGGGGGTATTGGTAAGCGTCTGAAACGCGCCTATAATGCGCCGGCCTCCATGTAGCAATGCAGGCGCGGAAGATCGTCGTCTCCGGTGAGGCGGCTGGACTTCAAATCCAGTTGGGGCCGCCAGCGGTCCCGGGCAGGTTCGACTCCTGTGATCTTCCGCCAAAATGCCTTCCCGCTTTGTGATTAGTCGCTTCTTAACTTCCTTCTGATGGCTTGTCTTTTATTTATGATTTTACCCGCCGCAGCAATAAGCGTCACTGAGACGATTAACGCCATAACCGTTGCTGAGCCGATAAAAAACAATCCCTCTAAAAAATCGATCTGACTTTCAATTTCTGTAAACCTTTCCGCGGAAGAATGATGGTTTACAAGGTACCAGGCCAGATACTCAGAATAATATCCAACATCAGAAAAAATAATTATAGCCAGAAAACAAGCATAATAAACTCCACCTCTGATGAGTTTACTCCAGGACCATAAACCCACTAGCCTTATCGTTACCCCCCACAAAAAAAGATTAAAGAAAAGCAGTGAAAGCGTTACAAAGAACGGAGGTAGTCCTCCACCATAGGCTCGTGCTCCCATAAAAATCATATTTACCGGGGGAATAAAAATTAATATCAATAATTGCAATATTTTTTTTAAAAAACATTTAAAACGTATTGGCATAAGGCATCCCTATAACGTTAATATCGCCATAGGCCTCAAGCCCGTTACAGTAAACAACATATTTCATTGTATTCAACAATGCGGCTCTCAAAATATAAAAATCAGTTCTGTTATAAAAAGTTATGCACCCATCAGAAACACCAGTCCCGTCCTTTCTTAAGGGATGAAGCCTAAAACTTTTACGGGACGTTCCTCCAACAACAGTTGTGTCGTCAAGGAACCCGTCTTGCCTAAATAACGCAAACCATTCATCGTAGATATTACCTGTGGATCTTTCTTTTTGCCATGTCCGAAATCTCGAATACGGCCCACCTCGTGGTCGATCGACTATCCAGTATTTTCCCAAGGGAATAGGCCCGTTACGTCTGTCAGAAAATTCAAGCACATTTTTGTAACTGCCCAGCCCAGAAAATACAGGGAAAACGCCTATACCAGCGCAACGCAATAACAGTTTACCGTCTGCGGTTTTCTCGTTGTAGTTAAGTTCACAATTGATCATAGCGCTATCCTAAGCATACATTTGGCTGTTCCATGCATCCGTGTATTGGATATTCCCGTTCAGGTATTTCCAGGTTATTTTGTTGTAAATCAACCCTACGGATTCCATCGGCGTGGAAAGCAATCCCTCCGGGTGTTTAAAATTTTGCATATTGGGATGAATGCCAGTAATTCTTACGTCTTCGAGTATCATCTGGAAAAACTCTTCTTCCATACCCGCATGGTTAATTCGATACCAGCGAATTATCGTGCGCTGTAGCTTTTCACTGGTAGCGACTGCGCGATAAAGATAAGGAGATGATTTATCAAATTCCTTTTCTATATTCATCAGATTATGAACACGTGTTGCTGTTAGTTTCCCGGTATTCCCGTCATAAGGTACAGACAAACCATGACCAAAGCTCTGAATCTCTATACTCCCCTCGCGGCCCGCCACCTCTGAGCCACCGCTAATTAACGCGCCCGAAGCGTCATAAAGCTATAAATGTGCCGGGACAGCCATAATGAACTCCTTTATTAAGTTATGTCGATAATATTAGCTTTTTCATTGCCTCATTGAACAGATCAAGTCAGCGATAACGGTTATTTACCGTTATACGACATAAGAAGTAAAAAGAAGTTGGAATTTAATCGCCTGCTTTTTGATAAAGATTAAAAAACGCAGTAAATATTGACAAGCATGATGTTATTTTTAATTTTATCTTATTTCATAATTAATGATTCCTGTTACCCTTTCAAATAATCCCCCAGCAGACGGGATAAATGCGTCTGGAATTGATCGGTATAGTCGTGCGGAATAAACCCTTCGAGAAACGATTTCGTCGGCCCGGTAATGACGCCCAGCGCCATATGGGCGGTAAATACCGGGTCGGGGAACGTATTGTTCGGCGCAGTGACAAGCGTTTGCGCAATATCATTCACCATTCGCTGGTACATCACGCCCATCAGTCGCGCGCCGTCGCGCTCTGCCGCGACGCCATACAACGCTTTTGATTCATCAGGATTGGCTAATTTCAGGCTCAGAAAAGCCTGCACCATCGCACAGGCCATTTCCCCGACGGGTTTGCCGCGCACGGAAATACAGGCGGCCTCAAGCGCGTCGGCGATTTTGGTTAAGTGCAATTCCAGCACGCCGGAAAGCAGCGCGTCGCGGTTAGGGTAATACTGATAAAGGCTACCGACCGACATTCCGGCGCGGCTGGCCACGCGCGTGGTGGTGCAGCGGCTGAGTCCTTCGGCCACTAAAACCTGAATGGTCGCCGTATGAAGCGCCTCCACCGTCGCCACGGAACGGCGTTGGATCGGGGCTTTACGCGGGCTGAGCGGTGCTGCGGTCGTCTTCATGGAATGCGAATTCTTAAACTGAAGGATGCTTCATATACTAATACTTCCTTCACACCGATACAGCAAGCAGGTCGTCATGAACAGTATTGAAAAAAGCGGTACCTATAAACTCGGCAGCCGTGAAGTCAGACGGTTTGGTTACGGCGCGATGCAGCTCGCAGGCCCCGGCGTATTTGGCCCGCCAAAAGATAAAAACGCGGCGCTCAGCGTATTACGTGCGGCCGTTGAGGCGGGCGTCAATCATATTGATACCAGCGATTTTTACGGGCCGCATATTACGAATCAACTGATTTGCGAAGCGTTATATCCTTACCGTGACGACCTGACTATTGTGACTAAAGTCGGCGCGACACGCGGGAATGATGCCTCGTGGAATCCGGCGCTTTCGGCTGATGAATTAACCCAGGCCGTACACGATAATTTGCGCAATCTGAAACTCGACGCGCTGGATGTAGTGAATTTGCGCGTGATGTTTGATGTTCATGGCCCGGCGGAAGGATCTATCGAAGCGCCGCTCATGGCGCTGGTGAAATTAAAAGAACAAGGGCTGGTTAAACATATCGGCCTGAGTAACGTCACGCAAAATCAGGTTACGCAAGCGCGGCAGATAACGCCGATAAGCTGCGTGCAAAACATGTATAACATCGTTCACCGGGGCGATGAGGCGTTAATTGATGAACTGGCCGCCGCCGGGATTGCTTATGTGCCGTTTTTCCCGCTAGGCGGATTCTCACCGTTACAGTCTTCAACGCTTGAGACTATCGCAACGCAATTATCAGCGACGCCGATGCAGGTAGCGCTCGCCTGGCTGTTAAACCGCTCGGCGAATATTTTGTTAATTCCGGGTACGTCGTCAGTCGCGCATTTCCATGAAAACAGCAAGGCCACGGAATTAACGCTCTCTCAGGAAACCCTGGACGCGTTAAATAACCTGGCGGCGTAAGAGAGAAACGCCGTCAGATTTTACGCATTTGACCGACATGTTCGTAAAGTCTGCACGGCGTTAATTGTGATGTGGTTCCGCCGCCAGTAAATCCGCAGGCACGTCGATATCCTGCACGATGCCCGCGTCGTTTAACGCAAGCGTCAATACGTCTGCGCGCGCCCGCGCCGCCCGCACAATGGCTTTGGCGCCCTCATCGCCAGAAAGCGCGGCAAGCGCGTCGAAATATTCACGCCGGAAGCCGACCGGGTGTCCGTGACGTTGCTGGTAGTGCGGCACCACGACGGGCTTTTCATTCAGCGCCGTAGCCACCTGTCGCAGCGACGCGGCCGTTATCAGCGGCAGATCCCCCGGCAGGATCAGCCAGCCTGCGGCGGCTGGCGTCGCTTTCACGCCGAGCGCGATAGAACCGCCCATGCCGTCAGTGCCGCCTTCCGGCCTGACCAGATGCCACGGCAGACCCGACGCCTGCGCCGCCGCCAGCACGTGTTGCAACACCGGTTTGCCCGCCAGCAGCGCCTCCAGCTTGTGCGTTGTCCCGCCACCCGCGCGAAAGCGCTCGCCCTTTCCGGCAGCGAGAATAATGATGACCGGCTGGGCTTCGGGCATCAGCCTGCGGCCTCACGGTTGAGGCGCGCCGCCGCAACATCGGCAAGAATCGACAGCGCCAGCGACTGCGCGTCGCGGGCTTGCGGGAAAATACCGATCGGCGCTTTGATGCGGGCGATGTCCTGCTCGCCAAAGCCCCGCTCGCGTAACGCCGTTGTGCGTGCGGCATGGGTGCGCTGGCTGCCGAGCGCGCCGATATAAAATGGCGCATCAGCAAGCGCCGCCTCAAGCACCGGTAACTCGCGGTCAGGATCGTGAAAAAGCACAATCACGGCGGTATCGCTGTCTATCTGCGCGCAGATTTCCTGCGGGTGAGTACCGTCATTCACCTGCACCTCGTAGCCTGCCGCCCGCGCGATACTGGCGGTGGCTTCCGCCTCCACGGAGCGGCCAAAAATGATGACCTGCGTGCAGGGCGTGTAGCGCACGTCAAAGGCGTCGTCGCGCCAGCCGGTCTTTTGTACCGGCAGCACGCTTTGCAGCGTCTGCGTGGAAGGGTGATAACGCAGCCCCGCCGGTTTGCGCTGCGCCAGCGCGTTTAGCACCGCCAGCAGCGGCGTCGCCGCACGTAGCGGATGAATCGCGAGCGTAATGCCGCCGCCGCACGGCAGCACGATATCGAAATAAGGCGAGCCTTCGCCATATTTCACCAGACGGTCTTCGCCGCAGACGATCGCCTCCAGCGCCTCGTAAGCCGCTGCCGCCTCCACGCAACCGCCGGAAACAAAGCCGCAATATGCGCCGTCATCGCGCACGGCCATCTGCGCGCCCAGCGCACGTGACGAGCCGCCGCGGATTTCCACCAGCGTGACCAGCGCCGCCGCCATGCCTGCGCGAAGCGCCTGCGCCGCAAATCGCAAAATCGCGGTGCTGTCGTCGGTCAGGAACGCCGCTTCAGGTCGCGCCTGTTCTGTCAGCAGGGATTGTTGCAGCACCTTTTCTCATCCTTTTGTCAAACTGCGATACGGTTCGGCTGGCGACGCGCGGCCGCCAGCCGTCGCGTCCTCAGGCGAACTCTGGCAGCCCCTCAAGCAGCTTATCCAGCGTGATGGGGTAATCGCGCACGCGCACGCCGGTGGCGTTGTAAATGGCGTTCGCGATAGCGGCGCTGACGCCGCACAGGCCCAGCTCGCCCACGCCTTTGGCTTTCATCGGCGACGACACCGGATCGGTGTCTTCAAGGAAAATCACCTCCTGCGTCGGGATATCGGCATGCACCGGCACCTCATAGAGCGCCATGTCGTGATTAACGAAAAAGCCGCGCCGCGTATCGACGAACAGCTCTTCCATCAGCGCCCCGCCAAGCCCCATCGTCATCGCGCCGATGACCTGGCTGCGCGCGGTTTTCGGGTTGAGAATGCGCCCGGCGGCGCAGACCGCCAGCATCCGGCGCACGCGCACTTCACCGGTGTTGGCCTCAACGGCCACCTCGACAAAATGCCCGGCAAACGTGGACTGCTGAAACAGTTTGTCGAGATCGCCATATTCCATGGTGTCTTCAACGGTCAGCGTGCCGTCAGCAGCCGCTTGTGCAAGCGCCGCGATGCGCCCGTCGCCCTGAATGTTGCCATCGAAAAATTCGGCGCGATTAGGGTCAAAACCAAGCTTGTTGGCTGCGGCTTCGCGCAGTTTGACGCACGCCGCGTACACGCCCGCCGTGGAGCTGTTCGCGCCCCACTGCCCGCCCGAGCCGGAAGAGATGGGATAATCGGAATCACCCAGGCGCACGGTTACGCGCTCCAGCGGCACGCCCATCATTTCGGCGGCGGTTTGCGCGATGATGGTGTAGCTGCCGGTGCCGATATCCGTCATGTCCGTTTCCACGGTCACCTGGCCCTGCGCGTCCAGATGCACGCGCGCGCCCGATGGGGTCACCAGGTTATTACGAAAGCCCGCCGCCATACCGAGCCCAATCAGCCAGTCGCCCTGGCGCACCTGCGCCGGTTGCGGGTTGCGCTGATCCCAGCCAAAGTGCGCCGCGCCGGTACGCAGACACTCCACCAGCTGACGGCGCGAGAAAAAGCGCTCCGGGTGCGCCGGGTCGACTTGCGTGTCGTTGATGATGCGAAACTCCACCGGATCGATGCCGAGTTTTTCGGCCATCTCATCCATGGCGATCTCCAGCACCATCATGCCAGGCGCTTCGCCGGGCGCGCGCATGGAGTTGCCTTCGGGCAGATCCAGCTCCGCCAGCCGCAGGCCGGTATGGCGGTTCGCGCCCGCGTAGAGCAGCTCCGTCTGGTTGGTCGCAGTCTCCGTCGGGCCGCCAGGCAGGTTGCCGGACCAGCTTTCATGAGCGATCGCCGTGATACGCCCGTCGTTGCGCGCGCCGATGCGCACCCGCTGAAGAGTGGCCGGGCGGTGGGTGGTGTTATTGGGGATAAAGGGGCGCGGCAGCATCACTTTCACAGGGCGCTGTGTTGCGCGAGCGCCAAGCGCCGCCAGCACCGCGTCGCTGCGCAGAAAGAGTTTGCTGCCAAAGCCGCCGCCGATAAACGGCGAACGCACGCGGATATTTTCAAGGGGGATATCGAGCGTTTTGGCGAGATCGCCGCGCCACCAGTTAATCATCTGGCTGGACGTCCAGAGCGTGAGTTTATCGCCCTCCCACGCGGCCATGGACGCATGCGGCTCCATCGCCATATGGCTTTGATCCGGCGTGGTGTAGGTGGCATCGAGCTGCACGGCGGCGCTTTCAAAAGCGCTTGCGAAATCGCCGACGATTTTATCAGGCGTATCGTCCGGCGGCGTGGTCACCGACGGTTTTTCCTTCGCGAGATCGTAACGCCCCGGCGCTTCTTCATATTCCACCGTAATCAGCCCGGCGGCCGCGCGCGCCTGTTCGAAGGTTTCCGCCACCACCAGCGCGATAGCCTGGTGATAATGCTCGATTTCCGGGCCGCCCAGCAGCGTGGCGGCGTTCATGTCGCCCTTACCGGGCACGGCGGCGTTTTCCGCCGTCACCACGGCCAGCACGCCGGGGGCCTGTTGCGCCGCCTGGATATCCATCGCGACGATGCGCCCTTTGGCGATGGCCGATCCCACCACGTGGCCGTAGGCGGCGTTCGGCGCTTCATCGTGCCACTCATAGGCGTAAGTGGCCTGGCCCGAGGTTTTCAGCGGGCCGTCGATGCGATCGCGCGGCTGCCCGACCACGTTCTGCTGGTCGATCGGGTTTTCTGTTGCCGGTTTTTCAAATTTCATCAGCCTGCCCTCGCTTGCGTCAGTACCGAGGCGATGGTGCGTTTCGCCAGCACCAGCTTGAATGCGTTTTCCGCCGTCGGCTGCGCATCGGCGAACAGCGCGTCACAGACCGCCTGCGCGCCGTGGGGCACCTGCGCATCCGCGCCCTCAAGCCGCCAGGGTTTATGCGCCACGCCGCCTACCGCCACACGTCCGGTGCCGTCTGGCTGCACAATCGCCGCCACCGACACCAGCGCGAACGCGTAAGAGGCACGGTCGCGCACTTTGCGGTAGATATGCGTCCCGCCCGCGGGCGGCGGCAGGGTGACGGCCGTAATGAATTCGCCGGGCTCAAGCGCCGTTTCCAGATGCGGCGTATCGCCAGGCGCGCGGTAAAATTCCGCGACCGGAATGCGGCGCGCCTGGCCGTTCGGGTTGATGGTTTCCACCACCGCGTCCAGCAGGCGCATGGCGACCGCCATATCGCTCGGGTGCGTGGCGATACAGGCGTCGCTCGCGCCTACTACGGCTAACTGGCGACTGTAACCCTGCATGGCGGCGCAGCCGCTACCGGGCTGGCGCTTATTGCACGGCTGGTTGGTATCGTAGAAATAGGGACAACGGGTGCGCTGTAACAGGTTTCCTGCCGTGGTCGCGCGGTTGCGTAACTGCCCGGACGCCCCGGCCAGCAGCGCGCGTGAGAGCACGGCGTAATCGCGGCGCACGCGTTCATCTGCCGCCAGATCGGTATTGCGCACCAGCGCGCCGATCCGCAGCCCGCCCTCTTGCGTGGGTTCAATCGTGTCCAGCGCGAGATCGTTGACGTCAATAAGATGCACCGGCGTTTCTATCTCCAGTTTCATCAGGTCAAGCAGGTTGGTGCCGCCCGCGATGAATTTTGCGCCCGGCGTGCGCTGCGCGCTGGCCGCCGCCTCTGCGGGCGTCGCGGCGCGTTCGTAAGTGAAAGCTTTCATGAGGATCCGCTCCCGGCGACATCTTCGATCGCAGCAAGAATATTGGCGTACGCGCCGCAGCGGCAGATATTGCCGCTCATCCGCTCGCGGATCTCATCGGCGGTCATTTCCGGGGGCGAGACTAAATCGTGCGTCACATGGCTTGGGATGCCCGCGTCGATTTCTTTAAGCATCGCGACCGAGGAGCAGATCTGCCCCGGCGTGCAATAGCCGCACTGAAAACCGTCATGCTCCACAAACGCCGCCTGCATCGGATGCAGATTCTCCGGCGTTCCCAGGCCCTCAATGGTGGTGACGTCGGCATCCTGGTGCATCACCGCCAGGGTCAGGCACGAGTTCACGCGCCGTCCGTCGATAATGACCGTACATGCGCCGCACTGGCCGTGATCGCACCCTTTTTTGGTGCCGGTGAGCGCCAGATTCTCGCGCAGCGCGTCCAGAAGCGTCGTGCGGGTGTCGACGTCCAGTTGCCGGGTTTCGCCATTCACCTTCAGCCTCAGCGCGACATATTGCGGCGGCGGGCCGCCTGCATCGCGCAGATGCCCGTGGTGTGTTTCATCGCCGTGGTTGCTCATGCCAGGCCTCCAGTATTGTCAAAGTGAAAAGATCGTCGCCGCTGCGATGCCGCGCGGCTTTTTTTATAACGTAGAGTTAATAATAGACGGCGCTGACGCGCTGGCAGGGGCCGCTAAAAAATTGCCGCCCGCCGCCGATACCTCTGGTATCGTGAATTCCCCCGAAGCCGCCTGAACCTGACGCTATGATTTCCATCTGCATGATCGTGAAAAACGAGGCAAAACATCTTGCCGACACACTGGCCACCGTCGCCGCGCATTTTGACGATATCGTGATTGTCGATACCGGCTCGCAGGACGACACCAGAGCCGTCGCGCGGCGCTTTACCGACAAGGTGTATGACTTCGCGTGGGTGGACGATTTCGCGGCGGCGCGCAACGCCTCGCTGGCGTACGCCCGTTATGACTGGGTGCTGGTGATTGATGCCGATGAATCCATAACGGCGGTAGATATTCCAGCGCTACAGGCGCTTATCCATGCGCACCCGGACGGCGTCGGGCGCGTGGAGCGAATTAACTACATTGATGAAGGCGACGGGGTAACCACCCTGCGCGAGCGGGTGTCGCGCCTGTTCCCGAAGGCGCGTTATCACTATCAGGGCGTGATCCACGAGCAGGTGACGCCACGTGAAGGCCACATGCCAGGCGAGAGGTTCCCGGCGCCCTTGACGCTCGATCACGTCGGCTATAAAAAAGCGGTGTTGCAGGAGACGGATAAAATCACCCGCAATATCCGCCTGCTGGAGCGGGCGTTGCAGACGCAGCCGGACGATCCTTATCTCTGGTTTCAGCTTGGCAAAAGTCATTTTCTCAAACGCGACTACGCCCCGGCGACAGACGCGTTTCGCAACGCGCTGAGTTATGAGCCGAATGTGGCGCTGGAGTATGTCGAAGAGCTGGTCGAAACGCTGGGCTATGCGCTGATTAATCAGGGCGACTACGCGGCGGCTCTGAGCATTCTCGATTACGAACGCTGGTATACCTCCGCCGATTTTCTGTTTCTTAAGGCGCTGATTTTGATGAATAACGGCCAGCTACAGGCGGCAGTAGACACCTTTTTACACTGCACCCGTATGCCGGAGGGCAGCAAAGCGGGCGTGACCAGTTTTAAGGCCTGGTACAACATCGGGGTAATTCTTGAAATCTCCGGCATGACGGCGGATGCGCAGACGTTTTATGAGGAGTGCGGCGAGTATCCCCCTGCGCGGGCAGGCCTGGCGCGACTGAGCGCCTGACGCTACGCCTTTTTCGCTTTCCGGCTTCCGGTCTCTTTCAGCGCCTCGACTACCATTGAAAAGGCCGGAGAAGGCTGCTTTCTGCTGGGATAATAGAGGTAATAGCCGGGAAACGGCGCACACCACGTCTCCAGCACGCGCACCAGATTGCCGGCATTAAAATGATCGTCGAATTCCCCTTCCGGCAGAAACGCGATGCCCAGCCCGTCGAGCGCGGCATGAACGATATGCGATGACGTGTTAAATATCAGCTGGCCGTCAACGCGCACATTTACCGGCCCGTCCTTATCGTCGAACTCCCAGACATACAGCCCGCCCGCGCTGGTCATGCGCAGGTTAATACAGTTGTGATGCACCAGATCGTGCGGCGTTTGCGGCACCGGATGCGCGGCAAAGTACGCTGGCGACGCGGCGGCGGCCATCCGCATCGGCGGGCCAATCGGCACCGCAATCATGTCTTTATCGATAGTGCCGCCCAGGCGCACGCCCGCATCGAAACGGTCTGCGACGATATCCCGGAAACCGTGGTTCGCGTCAAATTCCATCTGAATATCCGGATAATCGCGCAATATCGGCGTGAGTTTCGGCAACAAGAGCGCGTGCAGCACATGCGGGTCGCAGGTAATGCGCACCTTTCCGGCAGGCTTATCGCGCAGCGCGCTCAGCATATCGAGCTCCGCTTCGATTTCATCAAACCGGTTGCCGATGGCCTCCAGCAAACGCTCGCCCGCGGCAGTGAGCGAAATACGGCGCGTCGTGCGCGTCAGCAAACGTAACTTCAGCCGGTTTTCCAGCCCGGCAATCGCCTGGCTTAACGCCGACTGCGTCACGCCAAGTTGCGCCGCCGCGCGGGTAAAACTGCCCTCACGCGCCACAGTCACAAATGAAAACAGATCGTTCAGGTTGCGTTTCATCGCCCGTGTTCCTGCCTTGATTTATTAGCCACACTAATAACGGTGTTCAGTATTCATTAGCTAGTCACCCTACCGTACCCGTGTAAAACTTTCAGCAACAATCCGTTCTGACCTTGCGATGCTCGCTTACGCGCCGCTTCTCTTTACGGTGCCAAACATCTGCTGCGCCCGATGTTTGGCACCCAATAACACCACGGTTTTCAGCCATGCGCCGCGTTTTCACGGCGCCTGCGCTGGCGTGCGCCCCATGCAACGCGTCAGACCATTACGTATAACGCTACAGGGCCTGTTGACGATGACGAACACCCCCCATGATGACACCGGGCCGCGCGCTTACTGGAGCGGCGTGCTGGCAATGACGCTGTGCGCCTTTGCGCTGGTGGCCTCGGAATTTATGCCGGTGAGCCTGCTGACGCCGGTATCGCGTGATTTAGGCGTCAGCGAAGGGCTGGCGGGCCAGGGGATCGCGATTTCCGGCGCGCTGGCGGTGCTGACCAGCCTGTTTCTGTCACGGCTCGCCGGCAATCTCAACCGCAAGGCGTTGCTGCTGGGGTTGACGCTGCTGATGGCGCTGTCCGGCGTCATCATCGCGCTTGCGCCCGATTACCGCACCTATATGGCGGGCCGCGCGCTGATCGGCGTGGCGATCGGCGGGTTCTGGTCGCTCAGCGCCGCGACGGCGATTCGGCTGGTGCCGCGTCATCAGGTGCCGCGCGCGCTGGCGATTTTCAACGGCGGCAACGCGCTGGCGACGGTGATTGCCGCCCCGCTCGGCAGCTGGCTCGGCGCAGTTATCGGCTGGCGCGGCGCGTTCTTCTGCCTCACACCGATCGCGCTGTTCGCCTTTATCTGGCAATGGCGAAGCCTGCCTGCGATGCCTGCGCAGGGGCATAACGGGCGCGCTGGCGGCGCGCTGCGCCAGCCGCTGGTGATCGCGGGCATGGCGGCCTGCGGGATTTTCTTCATGGGCCAGTTCGCGCTCTTTACCTACGTGCGGCCGTTTCTGGAGACCGTCACCCGCGTCAATGTCTCCACGCTGTCGCTCATTTTGCTGGCAATCGGCGCCGCCGGGTTTAGCGGCACGCTGCTGATTGGCGGCGCGCTGCGCTCGGGATTCTACCGGACGCTTATCGCTATCCCTTTTTTAATGGCGGTGATTGCCGTCGCGCTGACGGGAGTTGGCCACAACCTGTCGCTGGTCGCGGCGCTGCTGTGCGGCTGGGGGCTTATCGCCACCGCCGCGCCCGTGGGCTGGTGGACCTGGGTCGCCCGGACGCTGCCTGACAACGCCGAGGCGGGCGGCGGCCTGATGGTGGCGGTTGTCCAGCTTTCCATCGCGCTCGGCTCCACGCTTGGCGGGTTCGCCTTCGACCACAGCGGCTGGCGCAGCGCGTTCTTTCTGAGCGCCGGGCTGTTGCTGCTGGCGGCCCTGCTGGCAGCCATCACATCAAAACAGGATGCCCATCCTGACATCTGAACCGTAATCCGGCTGAAAACTGAGGAGTTTCGTTATGCAAATTAACGCTATTGGCGCGCTTTCCGCCACTCAACCACTTGAACCGATGGCGATTACCCGCCGCGAGCCCGGCGAGCACGACGTACAAATCGCCATCGCGTATTGCGGCGTTTGCCACTCGGATATTCACCAGGCGCGCGCCGAATGGGCGGGCACGTTATTTCCCTGCGTACCGGGCCATGAAATCGTCGGCCGCGTCACCGCGATCGGCACGAAAGTAACCGGTTTTACGCCCGGCGATCTGGTGGGTGTGGGCTGCATCGTCGACAGCTGCAAACACTGCGAAGAGTGCGATGAAGGGCTTGAGAACTACTGCGATCATATGATCGGCACCTATAACTTCCCGACGCCGGACGCGCCAGGCCATACGCTCGGCGGTTATTCACAGCAGATTGTCGTTCATGAGCGCTATGTGCTGCGCATCCGTCATCCGGAATCCCAGCTCGCCGCCGTCGCGCCGCTGCTGTGCGCAGGCATCACGACCTATTCTCCGCTGCGTCACTGGCAGGCTGGGCCTGGGAAAAAAGTGGGCATCGTCGGCATCGGCGGGCTCGGGCATATGGGCATCAAACTGGCGCACGCGATGGGCGCGCAGGTCGTCGCGTTTACCACGTCAGAATCCAAACGCGACGCGGCGAAAGCGCTGGGCGCGGATGAGGTGGTGGTATCGCGCAATGCCGATGAAATGCAGGCGCACGCCAAAAGCTTCGATTTCATCCTGAACACCGTGGCAGCGCCGCACAACCTGGACGCCTTCACTGCGCTTTTAAAACGCGACGGCACGATGACGCTGGTGGGCGCGCCCGCGTCGCCGCATCCGTCGCCGGAAGTCTTTAACCTGATTTTCAAACGCCGCGCTATCGCGGGTTCGATGATTGGCGGCATTCCGGAAACTCAGGAGATGCTCGATTTTTGCGCCGAACACCATATCGTCGCCGACATTGAGCTTATCCGCGCCGAGGACATTAACGCGGCATGGGAGCGCATGATCAAAGGCGACGTGAAATACCGCTTTGTCATCGATACCGCCACGCTGGCCTGACGCTAAACCCGCCGGGCGGCGCCATCGCCCGGCCTTTTTGAGGATAACACCATGAAAGCTTTTACTTTGCTGTTAGGTCTGCTGGCCAGCGCGTTTGCCGCGAGCGCCGCCGATATGTCGCGGGGCGCTGATAACTTTTATGAGAGCGACAGCGTCACCCGTCAGAAAGTGACCTTCAAAAACCAGTACCAGATGAAGGTCACCGGCAATCTGTTCATGCCGAAAGAGATGAATCAACACGCCAGAAATCCGGCGATTATTATCGGCCACCCGATGGGCGCGGTGAAAGAACAAAGCTCGAATCTTTACGCCCAGAAGCTGGCGGAGCAGGGCTTTGTCACGCTCGCTATCGATCTCTCCTTCTGGGGCGAAAGCGAAGGCCAGCCGCGCAACGCTGTTTCGCCAGATATCTATGCGGAAGATTTCAGCGCCGCGGTGGATTATCTCGGCACGCGTCCGTTCGTCGATAAAAACCGCATCGGGGTGCTGGGCATCTGCGGCAGCGGCAGCTTCGTCATCAGCGCGGCCAAAATCGACCCGCGCATGAAGGCCATTGCCACGGTCAGCATGTATGACATGGGCTCGGCGAATCGCAACGCGCTTCACCATTCATTAACGCCTGAGCAGCGCCAGAAAATTATTGCCGACGCGGCAGCGCAGCGCGAGGTGGAGTTCACAGGCGGCGAAACACGCTATACCAGCGGCACCGTGCATAAAATTGATGAAAACACTTCGGCTATTGAGAAAGAGTTTTACGATTTCTACCGCACGCCGCGCGGTGAATTTACGCCGAAAGGCTCCACGCCAGCGCTCACCACGCACCCGACGCTTACCAGTAACGTGAAGTTTATGAACTTCTATCCGTTCAACGATATCGAGACGATTTCGCCGCGCCCGATGCTCTTTATTACCGGCGATCAGGCGCATTCGAAGGAGTTTAGCGAAGACGCCTATCGTCGCGCCGCGCAGCCGAAAGAACTCTACATCGTGCCGAACGCGGGCCATGTGGATTTGTACGATCGTACCGATCTCATCCCGTTCGCGAAGCTGACCTCGTTCTTTAAAGCTAACCTGAAATAATCTTGAATAACCACGAACGGGGCGGCTTCACCGCTTTTCGGCGCACAACGCCGCCTCTTCGCCGCAAAAGAGGAGTTAAATGATGACTGATATTTACCATTGTGGTTCACAGGCGTCTTACGCCGGCCCCCAGGACTGGTTTACCGGTACGGTGCGCGTCGATCCGCTCTTCCCGGCGAATGCTCCGGCGCGCGCCAGCGGCGGCAGCGTCACGTTTGAACCGGGCGCGCGAACGGCCTGGCATACGCATCCACTGGGCCAGACGCTTATCGTTACCGCCGGTTTCGGCTATGTGCAGACCTGGGGCGAGCCCGCCCGCGAAATTCGCCCCGGCGATGTGGTCTGGATCCCGCCGCATGAAAAACACTGGCACGGCGCCAGCCCGACCACACCGCTGACGCATATCGCGATTCAGGAAGCGCAGGACGGCAGCGTAGTGGAGTGGCTGGAACACGTGTCCGACGAGCAGTACGGAGAGCGCGGTTAAGCATTGCCAAAGGCCTGCGTTTCTGACGCAGGCCTTTACAAAAAAGCTTATCGGCGGGGAAAGGCCAGGTATAATCCGCCGCAGCGGGAACGGCCCGCTCTCCTTTCCTTTACCACAAGGACGTCTCGATGAACGCGCCCGCCGACAGATTTCAACATACGCTGCTTTGTATTGCCGTCGGGCTGGCCTGGTTTATGCTGCCGATGGTGGTGTCGATGCTGCCGGGTTATATGCGCATTTACCGCGCCGGGTTCGCCACGCCGCTGCTCTATTTCATGTTCTGGCTGCCATTCGCGCTGTTTTGCTGGCAGCGTTACCAGAAGCGCTTCGGCCTGCTGCCTGTGGGCGGGCTGAGCGTGCAGTCGTTGGTATTGCCGGGGCTGGCGCTGCTGGCGCTCTCCATCATTCATGGACTGTTCGGCAGGCAGGAGCCCTGGAGCGCGACGCTTTCGCAGATGTCATCCCTTAACCTTGCGCTCACGGCGGTCTGCATCTGCCTGCTGGCGCCGGTGGTGGAAGAAGTTATCTGCCGCGGCTTTTTGCTGAATGCGGGCATCGGCTGGGGGAAAACCGGCCAGACGATCGCGATGGTCGGCACGTCGCTGTTTTTCGCCATCGGCCACGCGCAGTATCAGATGCCCACCACCTTCGTCTGGCTGTTTGTTTTCTCGATAATTCTCTGCCAGGTGCGCCTTCACACTGGCAGCCTGCTGGCGCCCATCGTGCTGCATTCAGCGACCAATATTATCGGCATGATGGCGGCGCTGAAGCTCTCCTGATCAGGCCGCCGGGAACCGCAGAATAAAGCGGTTCCAGCCCGCCTCATGGTCTACTGTGGTTTCCCCTCCGTGCAGGCGCGCGATCGCCTGCGTGAGCGCCAGCCCAAGCCCGGTGCCGGGCGTGGCGCGCGCGTTATCGCCGCGCCAGAAAGGCAGAAACAGCTTTTCCGCCTCCTCGACTGGCGCGCCCTGGTTGGCGACGCTTAGCACGGTTTCGCCCGCCTCCTGAACGGCCACGATCCGCACCTCGCTGCCCATAGGCGCGTGGCGAAGCGCATTCGTCAGAAGATTAGTAAGCGCTCGCTGGAGGAGCAGACGATCGGCGAAAATCGCCCCGCTCGCCTGCACGCGAAACGTAATGTTCTGCTCCTCCGCCAGGGGCTCCAGAAAATCGGTCAACGGATAGATAAACGGCTCAAGCGCCAGCGACTCGCGCTTCAGCGCGATGTTTTGATGATCGGCGCGGGCGAGAAACAGAATGTTTTCAATAAGCCGGGTCATCTGCTCCAGCTCCTCGATATTCCCGGCAAGCAGGCTCTGATACTCCGTCACGCTGCGCGGGCGTTGCAGCGCGACCTGATTTTGCCCCAGCAGAATGTTGACCGGCGTGCGCAGTTCATGAGCGAGATCGTCGGCAAAACGCGTCAGCCGCGCAAAATCCTCCGCCAGCCGGTGACGCATGGTATTGAGCGCCTCGCCGAGCGGCAGCAGCTCGCGCGGCAGGGTCTCCAGACTGAGCGGCTGTTGCAGCGTCTCGCTGCCGGTGCGGGCGGTGGCCTCGCTGAGGCGGGTAACGGCGCGCAGCCCACGGCGGATAAGCCACGGGCTGAGCAGCGCGGCGGCGAGCGTCGCCAGCAGACACACCATCAGGCTTTCCCGACGATATTGCGCCAGCATTTGCGCGCGCTCCTGCGCCACGCGCGCCACGGTGATGATGAGCGGGCCGCGGTCATCGCTTGCCGTCAGCGCCAGCGCGCTGATAAAAACGCCATCGGGCCGCTGCCAGCGGTGCAGCGCCTGCGCGTTAACGCTCCGTCCTGGCGGCACCGGCGCAAGCGTCGGCAGCGTGACGCCCGCCTGGTTGATATTCACCAGCGTCTCGCCGTCAGCGCGCTTTATCAGCAGCAGATCCTGGCGGGTATCCAGCATCCGGTTGAAAAAGAGCGGCAGCTGGCGCGGCTCGGCGCCGTCCGTCAGCAGTTGCCGCAACTGGGAGGCGCGGTTCAGCAGCGTCTGATCGTCGCGCCAGACAAGCTCGCCGCTTAACGAGCGATAGAGCGACACCCCGGTGAGGCCGCAGGCGAACGCCACCAGCAGCGTAAAGATGAGCGTCAGGCGCAGCGTTAATGAGGGGCTACGCATCGCTCTGCTCCGGCGCGTTGAGGCGGTATCCCATGCCGCGCACGGTTTCAATCAGCTTAAGCGGGAACGGATCGTCGATTTTTTTGCGCAGGCGACGGATGGCGACATCCACCACGTTGGTTTCGCTGTCGAAATTAATACCCCAGACTTCGCTGGCAATCAGCGTGCGCGGCAGAATTTCTCCGACGCGGCTTGCCAGCAGCCACAGCAGGGTAAATTCCTGACGGGTTAACGCGATCCGCTCGCCGCCGCGGCTGGCGGCGTGGCGCGCGGTATCAAGCGTCAGATCCGCCACCTGCAGCGTCGCGGCGGCAGGCGTATGACGACGCAATTGCGCCCGCACGCGCGCCAGCAGTTCGGCGAAAGAAAAGGGCTTCACCAGGTAATCATCGGCCCCCAGCTCCAGCCCTTTCACGCGATCGCTTACCGCATCTCTGGCCGTCAGGCAGAGCACCGGCGTCGCTTTGGCGGTGCGCAGCGCGCGTAATACCTGCCAGCCGTCGAGGCCCGGCAGCATGATATCGAGGATGATCAGCGCGTAGTCGTGCTCCAGCGCCAGATGCAGGCCATCGCGCCCGTCGGCGACGGCGTCCACCACCAGCCCCGCCTCCCGCAACCCTTTTTCGAGCCACGCGCGGGTTTTATCGTTGTCTTCAATCAGCAGCAGTTTCATGGCGACAGTCTCGCAAAGAACACAGGCGCTGCCCAGCGGCGATGCGCCGGATGACAAAACTGTCATCTTCGCGTCAGGCGTTTTCGCCCGCGCGAGTGGCAGGATAAGCGCACAACCACTTAAGGAGGAATGATGATGAACCGTTTTCAAACGCTTGCCGCCGCTGCCCTTTTCGCCCTGCCGGGCCTGGCGCTTGCCGCGCCGGCGAATTTACTGAGCGTGCATGTGCTGAATGAACAGACCGGCAAACCCGCGCCGGGCGTGGTAGTGAAACTGGAGAAAAAACAGGGCAATGCGTGGCAGCCGCTGAACCAGGCGACGACCGATAAAGACGGGCGTATCAAAGCGCTCTGGCCGGATGCGCCTGCCGCCGCGGGCGACTACCGCGTGACGTTTGAAACGGGCGACTATTTTGCCGCGCACAAGCAGTCCAGCTTCTTCCCGGAAGTGCCGGTGGTGTTCCATATCGATAACACCGACGAGCACTACCATGTGCCGCTGCTGCTGAGCCAGTACGGCTACTCCACCTATCGCGGCAGCTGAAAACCGGGCGGCGGGCAGCAGAGAATATTGCCCAGAAAGACGAGCAGCGGCGAGGATTCCGTCTCGCCGTAGTAGTCCACGTCGGGCAGCGCGTACAGAAAGCGAATTTCGCTGATGCCGCGCTCGCACAGCTGTTCTCCCGCCGCGCGGGTTAAAAACGCGAATTGCGGGTCGAGCGCCGGGTTATGCGGGTGAATCGACCCTTTCTCGCCTGGCGTCGTGCCATACCAGAGCGCAATCGCGTCGTCGGCGTACCCCTGCGCGAAGCCGAAATCCTGCAAAAAGTGGCGCCCGCAGCCGGGCGCGGGCAGCGTTTCCCGCAGCGCCTGGACGTCGTCCGTCGTGGAATACCAGACCGCAAAATGCATCGTCGCCATAATGGCCTCCGCGTCGCGTTGCTTCAGAGTTTACCTAACAGCCGGAACCAGCCGTAATCGAGCGGCAACAGGAAAAGAAAGGTGACTATCGCCAGCGCCAGGCAGAGCTTCATCCCGGCGCGCGCCGGGACGTTGCCGAGCGCCATCGCCACGACAATTGGCGACGCCTGGTATGGCAATAGCGGCGTGGAATACCCCAGCACCTGGATCATGATGGTCGAGAGCAGCGGGAAACCGGTGCTGCGCGAAAAGCTCTCCGCAAGCGTGGTATAGAGCGCCGGAACGCCGTTGGCCGTCATGATGAAGTTGAGCGCCGTCGTAATGCCCGTGAGCGCGGCGAAACTGGTAAAGGGGCGCTGCGGATCGAGCGGCATGACGTGTATCAGCGCGGTACCGACCGCGTTGCCGATGCCCGTGTGGGTCACAGTGGTCGCAAGCCCCAGAATACCCGCCACGTAGATGCAGGTGCGCATGTTGACGCCGCTTGCGAATTCATCGCCGGTAATAAACCCGACGCGCGGCAAGAGCGTGATAACCGCCGCCGCCAGCCCCGTCCACGCCGGGCCGATCCCGTGCCAGCTTTCGGTGACCCACAGCGCCAGCACCAGCAGCAGCAGCCAGCCGAGGCGTTTTTCCGCGCGGCTCATTGGCGTCGCGGCGGGCAGCTCGCGCGGCGGCTGCGGCTTGCCGGGAAAGAACCAGCAGATGAGCGCAATCAGCACTGCGCCCTTGAGCAACCCCAGCACCGGCGTATGCAGCAGCAGATAGGGCAGATAGTTGAGGTGAATGCCGAAAGAGCCTTCCGCCGCGCCGCTCATCACCAGATTGGGCACGTTGGCGGGCAGAATAGTGGCGGAGAGCTGGAACGTGCCGAAGCCTACGGCCAGCGCCAGGCCGTACCAGCCGCGGGTATTTTCTTCGATACCGGCGCGTTTCGCCATCGCCGCCACGACGGGCATCAGCAGCGCGATGCGCCCCATGTTCGACGGCATGACGAACGCCAGCGCATAACTGAGCAGCACCACGCTCGCCACCATCTGCCACCAGGAGTCGGTCAGCCGCGCCGAGAGCGCCCGCGCCGCACGATCCGCGAGGCCCGTTTTACGGATAGCCACGCCAAGCACGAAGCCGCTGAAGACCAGCCAGAACGCCGACGACGCAAAGCCGCCGAACAACACCTCCGGCGGCGCGATTTTGGCTATCATCGCCACCGCGAAAAAGAGCAGCGCCGTGATGAATTCCGGCAGCAGGGACGTCGCCCAGAGCACGATGGTCAGCAGAATAATAAGGGAGGGTAAGAGCAGCGGATGCGCAAGCCAGACGGACATACCTGTCTCCTGATGAAATTTTCAGCAAGTCTACGGCGCGCCTGACGTTAAGTAAACGTTATGGCGTGCCCTGGTTAAGCAGCGCGCAGTCGTGATCCTGAAGCTCTTCGCTGTGCGCCAGGTTCAGTTGCAGAAGCTGACGGTGGGTGGCGAGCAGGACAAACGCGCCATCTTTGAGCGGCGCCAGCGCCAGCGAGTAGCGCCCCATATGCTCGCGCGCCTCCGGCACCTCTTCCGCCAGCATCAGGAACGGCGAACGCCGCGACAGCTCTTCGCCTGTGATACGGCGCGCCAGATAGTCGTGACCGCGAAGGTTGCCCGGGAACGGCTGCCAGCGGCTGCCAATGGCGTTCACCGCGGCGTCAAGCTGCGCGCGCACGTCCGGGCGCAGGCAGGAGATGTGAATGTGCAGATGATT
The DNA here is from genome assembly GCA_000027065.2 of Cronobacter turicensis z3032. NCBI lineage: Bacteria > Pseudomonadati > Pseudomonadota > Gammaproteobacteria > Enterobacterales > Enterobacteriaceae > Cronobacter > Cronobacter turicensis. Next base: position 4,269,371 of record FN543093.2, read on the forward strand.
CTGGGTGCGGCCCAGCGTGGAGTTGATGGTCAGCGAGACCGCGCTGTCGGGCACCGGGCTGCCGCGCTTTTCGCTCATCCAGCGGCGCGCCTGCCACGCCTGCCAGAAAAAGTTGGGCGTGTTATCTGAAAGCAGGAGCGGGCTTTCAATGCCGTTGATTTTCCACAGGGGCATCAGCAGGTATTGCAGCGGGCCGTTGATATCTTTCAGCACGGCATATCCCGCGGGGAGGTTCACCTGGACGCAGGGCGCCGGATCCTTGCGTTCACGCTCGCCAGGCAGGCACTGCTGCGTCACGATGCGCCTTAACACGTCCGGATCGTCCGGCAGGAAATGACGCCACGCCACCAGCGCGGCCAGCGCCAGTACGGCAATAAGCGCAACGGTAATACACAGCGCTCGCTTCATGCTTCGCCCTTATTAATTCTGAAAACGCAAAGCGTAGCGTAAAACGGGTCGAAGCGGGGGTTTATTACGTGGAGAAGGCGGGCCACATCCTTGTGGCCGGGGTATTTAACGCTGGCTTATCTGATCGAAAGTGCCGCCGTTCGCAAAGTGCGTTTGTTGCGCTTTGGTCCAGCCGCCGAACACGTCATCAATCGTGAAGAGTTTCAGTTTCGGGAAGGTGCTTTCATATTTCGCCGCAACTTGCGCATCGCGCGGGCGGTAGAAGTTTTTCGCGGCAATCGCCTGGCCTTCCGGCGAGTAGAGGTATTTGAGGTAAGCTTCGGCCACGGCCTGTGTGCCTTTCTCCTGCGCGACTTTATCGACGACCGAGACGGTCGGCTCGGCAAGGATAGATTCACTCGGCGTCACGATTTCGAATTTGTCTTTGCCAAGCTCGTTGGCGGCCAGCAGCGCTTCGTTTTCCCAGGCGATCAGCACGTCGCCGATGCCGCGCTCAACGAAGGTATTTGTCGCGCCGCGCGCGCCGGAATCGAGCACTTCGACGTTCTTATACAGCGCTTTGACGAAATCCTGAGCTTTGGCCTGATCGCCGTTGTTGTGATGCAACGCGTAGCCCCAGGCCGCCAGGTAGTTCCAGCGTGCGCCGCCGGAGCTTTTCGGGTTCGGCGTGATGACCGATACGCCCGGCTTCACCAGATCGTTCCAGTCTTTAATTTGCTTCGGGTTGCCCTTACGCACGAGGAACACGATGGTGGAGGTGTACGGCGCGGAGTTGTCCGGCAGGCGTTTGATCCAGTTTTTATCAATGCGCCCACGTTCGGCGATCGCGTCCACATCATAGGCCAGCGCCAGCGTCACGACATCCGCTTTGATGCCGTTAATGACGGAGGTCGCCTGCTTGCCGGAGCCGCCGTGCGACTGACGGACCACGACGTTATCGCCGGTCTCTTTTTTCCAGTGCGCGCTGAATGCTTTGTTGTATTGCTCATAGAATTCGCGCGTCGGATCGTAAGAGACGTTTAACAGCTGCACGTCTTTCGCCAGTACGCTTGCCGAAGCCAACAGTAAAGTAATGCCCACGCCCCACTTATTCATCGCACGCTCTCTTTAAATATTCAGATGTGAATTGCAATAAAAGCAGCGTGCCAGAAAGCGCGGCGCGGATTAAAGAATAAAAAAAAATTGGCTATAACTGCGAGGAATAACGAAGACAAAAGAAACGCCCGGCCGCGTTAGCGTACCGGGCGCATAACGAGCGGCTTAGTAGAGCTTTTTCGCGCAGTCCAGCCAGTCGCCTTTGAACGGACGCTTCATGTTTTCGATAGCGTCGATGATGTCGTGATGCACCATTTTTTCGTTCTGAATGCCGACGCAGCGGCCGCCGTAGCCCTGCAGCAGCAGTTCAATGGCGTAAGCGCCCATGCGGGAGGCCAGGATGCGGTCATAAGGCACCGGCGAGCCGCCGCGCTGGATGTGGCCGAGAACGGTGGCGCGGGTTTCGCGTTTGGTTTCGGTTTCGATGTATTTCGCCAGCTCATTGATGTCGCAGATGTGCTCGGTGATCGCAACGATAGCGTGTTTTTTGCCTTTCGCGATGCCCGCTTTGATTTCAGAGACCAGATCTTCGCGGTTAAATTCAACTTCCGGCAGAACGATAAATTCGCAACCGCCCGCGATGGCTGCCGCCAGGGTCAAGTCGCCGCAGTAACGGCCCATCACTTCGACGATGGAAATACGCTGGTGCGAAGAGGAGGTGTCACGCAGACGGTCGATCGCCTCAACCACAGTGTGCAGCGCGGTGAAATAACCGATGGTGTAATCGGTGCCCGCGACGTCGTTATCGATGGTGCCCGGCAGACCGATGCACGGGAAGCCCATTTCGGTCAGGCGTTTGGCGCCCATGTAGGAGCCGTCGCCGCCGATAACCACCAGCGCATCAAGGCCGCGTTTCTTCATGTTCTCGATAGCCACGGCGCGGATATGTTCTTCGCGGAATTCCGGGAAACGCGCGGAACCCAGGAAGGTGCCGCCGCGGTTGATCATGTCGGAAACGCTGTAGCGGTCGAGCTGGATCATGCGGTCTTCATACAGGCCAAGATAGCCGTCGTAAACGCCGAACACTTCCAGACCTTCTGTCAACGCCGCACGGACTACACCGCGGATGGCGGCGTTCATGCCTGGCGCATCACCGCCACTCGTCAACACACCGATTTTCTTAATCATGACTACCTCTGAACGTAGAATGCAAAAGGAATACTTTCGCCGGAAACCGCCTGCGCAAGTGCGACAGGTGATCGACTATTGCTGCAAATAGTATATCAACAGCTTCCTGCTGAATTGATTCAGGTCAGCCCTCGTGGGGGTGGTATATACAAAAAATGCCTGACCGAACCACGCCTTTACAACGAATGCTTAGCGCTCAAATTGCCCTTGCTGAAAACGCGGGACGACTGAGCATGGGTCCTGATGAATAATGACGTCCGACCCCGGAAACCGGAACAGGATCGCCTGCTCCACCTGTTCGGCGATAAGGTGCGCCTGAACGAGCGGCAAGTTGTCTTCCATTTCGAGATGAAGCTGGATAAAGCGGGTCGGCCCTGACTGCCGCGTGCGTAGATCGTGCGCGCCACGAACGCCTGGCCAGGCGGCGATAATATCGACAATCGCCTGGCGCTCGTCATCGGGGAGAGCCCGGTCGAGCAGCGACTGTACCGCTTCATAGCCCATCCGTAACGCACTGTATAAAATCCAGACGCCAATCCCGAGCGCGAATAACGCGTCGGCGCGGCGCAGGCCATACCATGAGAGGGCCAGCGCCACCAGAATAGCGGTGTTCATCATAACATCAGACTGATAATGAAGCATATCCGCCCGCACTGCCTGGCTGCGTGTTTTACGCACTACCCAGCGCTGGAACGTGACTAACATCAGCGTAGTGACCAGCGCCGCCACCGTCACGACAATCCCGACCAGCGGCGCGCGCATAGGCTCAGGCTGAATGAGATGCTGGATACCGGTCAGGAAGAGAAACAGCGCCGAGCCGGAAATAAACATGCTTTGTGCGAGCGCCGCCAGCGATTCCGCTTTCCCATGCCCAAACGTATGTTCTTCATCGGCAGGCTGAAGCGAATAGCGCACGACGAATAAATTCGTGAGTGACGCAGCGATATCCACGAGCGAATCCACCAGGGCGGCGAGAATACTGACCGACCCGGTATACCACCAGGCGAAGATTTTGATGATCAGCAATAAGGTTGCCACAAGCGTTGCGGCGAGCGCCGCCCGGCTGACCAGGCGAGCATAGTCATGATTCATAACGACTCCTGCAAAGACATGTTGCCAGTATAACTAACCGTTCGCAGGATTTGATGAAATTCGTCTGACGCATGCTGGTAATGAAGGTCACGGCATAGCGAAAAAGGGGCAAAAAAAACCCCCACATCATGTGGGGGAAGACAGGGATGGTGTCTATGGCAAGGAAAACAGGGTTTACTGGTTACTACGGGTACTGCTACTAAAGAGCGGCAGCGCAGACTGGCGCTGCATTTGCGCAACCTCACGGAACTGCTCCATGCGTTGCTGATGTTTCTTGTTCAAAACCGCTTGCTGCTCGGGCGTTAACAGGCGATACATCTGGTTTCTCACCTTCGCCATTTCGACCTGACGAGCCACTTGCTCCTGGGCCATTTTCTCCGCCTGAGCGCGCACTGCGTTTTCATCAAAATTTTCTGCGGTGACCAGCCTGTGCATGGCCTCCATTTCGCTAACATTAACAGGGGGCTGCTCATGTCGCGCTCGTTGCATCAAATCGCGCATTTGCTGGCGCTGATGCTCTGTTAAGTTAATGCCGTCAAACATATGGCTTTGCACACTGTTGCGTTGCGTCAGCATTTCCGCTGGATGCCAGCTTTCGTCCGTCGGGACCTGTGCTGCCTGGCTGGTTAACGCACCGACAGCCAGCGTTGAGGCCATGACGGCGGCGGTAACTTTGCGCATCACTGACTCCTGGAAACTTATGTGCTGCGGTTCAACGAAATCCAGTCTACGATTCGGGCTGCAAACATGCGTCAGGGGGTGTAAAACAACGTAAAGTCATGGATTAGCGCGCCTTGATGACGTAATTTCTGCCTCGGAGGTACTGAAAATGAATAAAATCCTGTTAGTTGATGATGACCGCGAGCTGACTTCCCTGTTAAAGGAATTGCTCGACATGGAAGGGTTTAATGTCCTCGTTGCCCATGATGGCGAACAGGCGCTTGACCTCCTGGACGACAGCATCGACCTGCTTTTGCTCGACGTGATGATGCCGAAGAAAAATGGCATTGATACTTTGAAAGAGCTTCGTCAGACACACCAGACACCCGTTATTATGTTGACCGCGCGCGGCAGCGAGCTGGATCGCGTGCTTGGCCTTGAACTGGGCGCAGATGACTATCTGCCGAAACCGTTTAACGACCGCGAACTTGTGGCCCGTATTCGCGCTATTTTGCGCCGCTCGCACTGGAGCGAGCAGCAGCAGAACAACGACAACGGTTCGCCGACGCTGGAAGTGGACGCGCTGAGCTTAAACCCGGGCCGCCAGGAAGCGAGTTTCGACGGCCAGACGCTGGAGCTCACCGGTACGGAGTTCACCCTGCTCTATTTGCTGGCGCAGCATCTGGGTCAGGTGGTTTCGCGCGAACATTTAAGCCAGGAAGTGCTCGGGAAGCGCCTCACGCCGTTCGATCGCGCCATTGATATGCACATTTCTAATCTTCGTCGCAAATTGCCGGAGCGCAAAGACGGCCATCCGTGGTTTAAAACCTTGCGCGGACGCGGCTATCTGATGGTTTCCGCTTCATGATAGGCAGCCTTACCGCCCGCATTTTCGCCATTTTCTGGCTGACGCTGGCGCTGGTGTTAATGCTGGTGCTGATGCTGCCTAAGCTCGACAGCCGTCAGATGACGGAATTGCTGGAGAGCGAGCAGCGTCAGGGCACGATGATTGAACAGCACGTCGAAGCTGAACTGGCGAGCGACCCGCCCAACGATTTGATGTGGTGGCGGCGGCTGTTTCGCGCTATCGACAAGTGGGCGCCGCCGGGGCAGCGTCTACTGCTGGTCACCAGTGAAGGTCGCGTGATCGGCGCTGAACGCAACGAAATGCAGATCATTCGCAACTTTATCGGCCAGTCTGATAACTCCGATCATCCGCAGAAGAAAAAGTATGGCCGCGTGGAGCTGGTCGGGCCGTTTTCCGTGCGCGACGGCGAGGATAACTACCAGCTTTACCTGATTCGCCCGGCGAGCAATTCGCAGTCCGATTTTATCAACCTGCTGTTTGACCGTCCGCTGTTGTTGCTTATTGTCACGATGCTGGTCAGCTCGCCGCTGCTGCTGTGGCTGGCGTGGAGCCTCGCGCGTCCGGCGCGTAAACTCAAAAACGCCGCCGATGAAGTGGCCCAGGGCAACCTGCGCCAGCACCCGGAGCTGGAAGCCGGGCCGCAGGAGTTTATCGCCGCAGGGGCGAGCTTTAACCAGATGGTGACGGCGCTGGAACGCATGATGACGACTCAGCAACGGCTGCTTTCTGATATCTCTCACGAACTGCGCACGCCGCTCACGCGCCTGCAACTGGGCACCGCGCTGCTGCGCCGCCGTAGCGGAGAGAGCAAAGAGCTTGAGCGCATCGAAACCGAAGCCCACCGGCTCGACAGCATGATTAACGATCTCCTGGTGATGTCGCGTAATCAGCAGAAAAACGCGCTGGTGAGCGAGACCATGAAGGCGAATCAGCTCTGGAGCGAGGTGCTTGATAACGCCGCGTTTGAAGCCGAGCAGATGGGCAAATCGTTTGAAGTGACCTATCCGCCTGGCCCGTGGCTACTTTATGGCAACCCGAACGCGCTGGAAAGCGCGCTGGAGAATATCGTGCGTAACGCGCTGCGCTACTCTCACAGCAAGATTTCCGTAAGCTTCGCGGTGGATAAAGAAGGCATTACGATTAATGTCGATGATGACGGCCCGGGCGTGAGCCAGACCGATCGGGAACAGATTTTCCGCCCGTTTTATCGCACCGATGAGGCGCGTGACCGGGAATCCGGAGGTACGGGGCTGGGCCTCGCTATCGTGGAAACCGCCGTGCAGCAGCATCGCGGCTGGGTGAAGGCAGATGACAGCCCGCTGGGCGGCCTGCGCCTGACCATCTGGCTGCCGCTCTATCACCGCTCCTGACAGAGCCCTCCCCGCGCGGGAGGGCTTTGCTTCTCCTGCGCCCGCTGTTTTTACCCACAGGCAATTCTGGTATTCTGCGCGCCTCTGCACAAGGGGAGCCGTATGCTGAACATCGTCCTGTTTGAACCTGAAATTCCGCCCAATACCGGTAATATCATTCGTCTTTGCGCCAATACGGGCTTTCGCCTGCACATTATCGAGCCGATGGGTTTTACCTGGGATGATAAGCGCCTGCGCCGCGCGGGGCTGGATTATCACGAATTTACCGCCGTGATGCGCCATCGCGACTATGCCGCGTTTCTGGAAGCGGAAACGCCGCAGCGCCTGTTCGCGCTGACGACCAAAGGTACGCCCGCGCACAGCGCGGTCAGCTATCAGGACGGCGACTATCTGATGTTCGGCCCGGAAACGCGCGGGCTGCCCGCCTCGATTCTGGACGTACTGCCGCCTGAGCAGAAGATCCGCATCCCGATGATGCCGGACAGCCGCAGCATGAACCTCTCAAATGCGGTATCCGTCGTGGTGTATGAGGCCTGGCGGCAGCTCGGCTATCCCGGCGCGGTATTGCGCAGCTAAGCGCAACCGCCAGAAACAACAAAGCCGCGCGGTGCGCGGCTTTTTAATGCGAAACCCTGACGGGATCAGATGCCGTCGCCGTACTCAAACCCCTGGTTGATGCCATTGAAGTGTTGATCCATATCCATCGACGGTTTGTCGCTTTCAGGCTTACCGACAATACGCGCCGGCACGCCTGCGGCCGTGGTGTGCGGCGGCACCGGCTGGAGCACCACCGAGCCCGCGCCGATTTTCGCGCCGCGCCCGACTTCGATATTGCCAAGAATTTTAGCGCCTGCGCCAATCATCACGCCTTCGCGGATTTTCGGGTGACGATCGCCGCTGGTTTTACCGGTACCGCCCAGGGTCACCGACTGGAGAATAGAGACGTCATCTTCCACCACGGCGGTTTCGCCGATCACAATGCCGGTCGCATGATCGAGCATGATCCCGCGGCCAATGGTCGCGGCCGGGTGAATATCAACCTGGAAAGAGACCGACACCTGGTTTTGCAGGAAAATCGCCAGCGCCTGACGGCCCTGCTGCCACAGCCAGTGGCCGATGCGGTGGGCCTGCAGAGCATGAAAACCTTTAAGGTAAAGCAGCGGCGTGGAGTATTTATCCACCGCCGGATCGCGGGTGCGGACGGCCTGGATATCGCACGCGGCGGAAGCGATCATTTCCGGGTCCGCCCGATAGGCCTCTTCCACGACTTCACGAATAGCGATCGCCGGCATAATCGGCGACGCCAGCTTGTTTGCCAGCATGTAGCTTAATGCGCTACCCAGATTTTCGTGCTTCAGTAATGTCGCATGGTAAAAACTGGCCAGCATCGGCTCACAATCGGCCAGCTGACGGGCTTCGGCTTTAATATTCTTCCACACCAGATCCAGTTCTTCACACGGCATTGCTTTCTCCAGACAAACAAACAGCGGCCGACAAAACGGTTTGTCGGCTCGTATCAATCATTACGGGCGCTCGTCCTTACTGGCTGCTTCGCTCATCCTTGCGGGTACGGCCCAGCAGCGTTAATGCTGCCTCGCGCGCATTTTTTCCGCAATAGAGTACCTGATAAATTTCCTCGGTTATTGGCATTTCCACGCCAACACGCGCCGCCAGCTCGCGCACCTCTTTGGTGTTGCGATAGCCTTCCACCACCTGACCGATCTTCTCCTGCGCGCTCTGCACGTCCATTCCCTGGCCGAGCATCATGCCGAAACGACGGTTACGCGACTGGTTGTCGGTACAGGTCAGCACCAGATCGCCGAGACCCGCCATTCCCATAAATGTCGTCGGATCAGCGCCCAGCGCCGCGCCCAGACGGGACATCTCGGCAAGGCCTCGTGTAATCAACGCCGTACGGGCATTGGCACCGAAGCCGATGCCATCAGACATCCCTGCGCCGATAGCGATAACGTTTTTCACCGCACCGCCGAGCTGCACACCAATGAAATCCGGGTTGCTGTAGACGCGGAAACTTTTGCCGCAGTGCAGAAGCTGCTGGAGATCGTCTGCGAATTCGTCATCCGTCGCCGCCAGCGCAATCGCCGTCGGCAGGCCTGCCGCCAGCTCTTTGGCGAACGTCGGGCCTGAGATGACCGCGAGCGGGATAGTATCGCCTAACGCCTCGCGCGCCACATCCTGCAACAACCTGCCGGTTTCCGCTTCCAGGCCTTTTGTTGCCCATACCACACGGGCATCCGGACGCATCAGCGGTTTAATCTGGCGCAGCACCTGCCCAAACACATGGCTTGGCACCACCACCAGAATGTTGCGGCTGGCGGCCAGCGCAGTGGCTAAATCGCTCTCAAGGTGAAGCGTGTCGGGGAAAGGCACATCGGGAAGGAAAGCCACATTGCAGCGGTCAGCCTGCAGCGTCGCGATATGCGCGGGATCATGACCCCACAGCACGACGTGATGGCCGTTTCTTGCCAGCGTGATGGCAAGAGCGGTGCCGTAGGAGCCGGCACCGATGACTGTCATTGACGCATTAATGGTGTTCATCAGGCATCCTGATGGTTTGCCGCGCCTTCAGCAGCCTGCTGCTGCAGATAGTTCATGAACAGCGCGTCGAAGTTAACCGGCGCAAGGTTCAGCTGCGGGAAAGTGCCGCGGGAAACCAGGTTGGTGATGCATTCGCGAGCATACGGGAACAGGCTGTTCGGGCAGTAAGCGCCGAGGCAGTGCGCCATCTGAGTGCCTTCAATGCCGGTAATGTTGAAAATACCCGCCTGCTGCACTTCACACAGGAAAGCGGTCTCTTCGCCCAGCGACGCGGTGACCGTCACGCGCAATACCACTTCGTAGACATCGTCAGCAAGCTGGCTGGACGCAGTATCCAGATCCAGTTTCACATCCGGCTGCCAGTCTTTCTGGAACACGTGCGGCGCATTCGGTGCTTCGAAAGAGATATCTTTGGTGTAAATGCGCAGAAGCTGAAAATTCATTTCAGTGTTGTTTTGTTCTGACATGAGCGAAAACCCTTTATATGTAATGTCCTTAAATATGCCTTCACGGCAAAAGCGCACTAGCCCAGCAGAGGATCGAGTCCGCCGCGCGCATCCAGTGCATGCAGGTCGTCGCAGCCGCCGATGTGCTGACCGTCGATAAAGATCTGCGGTACAGTGGTGCGGCCACTACGCTGAATCATCTCTTCCCGTTTGGCGGTATCGCCATCAATGGGCAGCTCGAGGAAAGCGGCGCCTTTGCTGTTCAGCAGGGCCTTCGCACGATGGCAATACGGGCAGGTTGCTTTGGTATACATTTCGATATTAGCCATGTCGTTACCTCTTTATGAAAATTATTTACCACGCACCAGCGGCAGGTTTTCACCACTCCAGCCAGCGACGCCTTCTTTCAGCACAAACACCTGTTGAAACCCGGCGTTGGTCAGCGCAGTCGCTGATTCCTGTGCCGACAGGCCGTTGCCGTCAACCACGATAACCGGCTTCGCTTTATGCTTGTCCAGCTCGCCGACGTTGTTGGCTTTGATATCGGCAGGCAGCACGTTCATCGCGGTGGCGATATGGCCTTTGCGGAAGTCGTCGCGCTGGCGAATATCCACTACCACGGCATCTTCTTTATTAATCAGACGCGTCGCTTCACCACGCGTAATCACCTTCACTTTAGAGGTCAGGCTCTTGAAAGTGGTGTAAATCACCGCCGCGAGTAACGCAATCCACGCGATACTAAGTATGGGGTGGCGGCCAACGAATTGCATAATTTCTTGCATGGGGGGGTCAAACTCCCGACTCAGTAAAAAAACCAGGTGAGGAGTATACCTGCGCGCTGTGTCAATTACAGCCAGTACAAGGAAGGTTGTGCGTTTTCTGCGGCGCGTTACGTAAAAAAGGATGAAATGCGCCGTTGCGCTTACACGCCCCGGCCTGTTCTTTGATCTTCTGCGGCTATTTGCCCTCAGGCGGTGTAGTAAAGTTACGCCAATTTTTTCGTCTTTGACGCATGAGGTTCTGCAATGTCGCTTACTAAAAAACCTGTCGTATTAGTGATTCTGGATGGCTACGGCTACCGTGAAGACAACCAGGATAACGCTATTTCCGCCGCCAAAACGCCCGTGATGGATAGCCTGTGGGCAAGCCGTCCGCACACGTTGATTGATGCTTCTGGTCTTGAGGTCGGCCTGCCTGACCGCCAGATGGGCAACTCGGAAGTGGGCCACGTCAACCTGGGCGCCGGACGCATCGTGTATCAGGATCTCACGCGCCTGGATGTGGAAATCAAAGAACGCACTTTCTTTGAAAACCCGGTACTGACCGCCGCGGTGGATAACGCCGTCGCGGCAGGCAAAGCCGTACATATTATGGGCCTGGCGTCGCCGGGCGGCGTACACAGCCATGAAGATCATATTCTGGCGATGATTGAACTGGCCGCCGCCCGCGGCGCAGAGAAAATCTACCTGCACGCGTTCCTGGATGGCCGCGATACGCCGCCGCGCAGCGCGAAGGCCACGCTTGAGAAATTCGCAGCGAAATTTGCCGAACTGGGCAAAGGCCGCGTCGCTTCCATTATCGGTCGTTATTTCGCCATGGATCGCGACAACCGCTGGGACCGCGTAGAGCAGGCGTACGACTTGCTGACGCTGGCGCAAGGCGAGTATGAAGCGCCAAACGCTGTGGCAGGCCTGGAAGCCGCTTACGCGCGCGATGAAAACGATGAGTTCGTCAAAGCGACGGTGATTCGCGCCGAAGGTGAAGCTTCTGCCGCGATGGAAGATGGCGACGCGCTGATTTTCATGAACTTCCGCGCCGACCGTGCTCGTCAGATCACCCGCGCTTTCGTCAACCGCGATTTCGATGGCTTTAGCCGTAAAAAAGTCGTGAAGTTCGGGGATTTTGTCATGCTGACGGAATATGCGGCAGATATCCGCACCGCCTGCGCTTACCCGCCAGCCTCGCTGCTGAATACCTTCGGCGAGTGGATGGCGAAACATGACAAAACCCAGCTGCGCATCTCCGAAACCGAGAAATACGCGCATGTGACATTCTTCTTTAACGGCGGCGTGGAAGAGCCATTCCCGGGCGAAGACCGTATTCTGATTAATTCGCCGAAAGTCGCGACCTACGATCTGCAGCCGGAAATGAGCTCCGCCGAGCTTACGGAAAAACTGGTCGGCGCCATCAGCAGCGGCAAGTATGATGCCATTATCTGTAACTACCCGAACGGCGATATGGTCGGCCACACCGGCGTATTTGACGCGGCTGTCGCGGCGGTGGAAGCGCTCGATAACTGCATCGCGCAGGTGACCCGCGCCGTTGAGGCCGCAGGCGGTCAGATGCTCATCACCGCCGACCACGGCAACGCCGAACAGATGCGCGACCCGGCAACCGGCCAGGCGCATACCGCGCACACCAACCTGCCGGTGCCGCTGATTTACGTGGGTGATAAAACAGTGAAAGCGGTAGACGGCGGTAAGCTTTCCGACATCGCGCCGACCCTGCTGACGCTGATGGGCATGGAAATCCCGCAAGAGATGACTGGCAAGCCGCTGTTCATCGTGGAATAATCCCTCCCCATGAGGGGAAAGGCGATTTTTTCAATGACATGGGGCAACAGGCCGTTTCGGTTCTCACTCAAGCCCCTGCTTTACGCCAGCGCGCTCAGCGCTGGCGTATTGTTATGCCCGCTTTCCGCCCACGCGGATGACCGCGATCAGCTTAAATCCATTCAGGATGATATCGCCGCCAAAGAGCGCGCCGTGCGCCAGCAACAGCAACAGCGCGCGAAACTGCTCGCCCAGCTGAAAAGCCAGGAGCAGGCGATCGCCGCCGCCAGCCGCAAGCTGCGCGAAACCCAGAACACGCTGGCGGATCTCAATCGCCAGATAGCCCAGATGAACGACTCCATCGCAAAGCTTGAGAAGCAAAAAGCGGCCCAGGAACGCAACCTGGCGGCCCAGCTTGATGCGGCGTTTCGTCAGGGGCAGCACAGCGGTCTTCAGTTGATCCTGAGCGGCGAAGAGAGCCAGCGCGGCCAGCGTTTACAGGCCTATTTCGGTTATCTCAACGAAGCGCGTCAGGAGACCATCGCCCAACTCAAGCAAACGCGCGAAGAAGTCGCCACGCAAAAAGCGGAGCTTGAAGAGAAGCAGACGCAGCAGCAGACGCTGCTGTACGAGCAGCAGGCGCAACAGGCGAAGCTGGAGCAGGCCCGCAACGAACGTAAGAAAACCCTCGGCGCGCTGGACTCTTCCATTCAGGAAGGACAGCAGCAGCTAAGCGAACTGCGCGCCAACGAATCGCGCCTGCGCGATCGCATCGCCCGTGCGGAAGCGGCGGCCAAAGCCCGCGCCGAGCGCGAAGCGCGTGAAGCCGAACAGGTTCGTTCCCGTCAGAAAGAGGCGACGCGCAAAGGCACCACCTATAAACCTTCCGACAGCGAGCGTTCGCTGATGGCGCGTACCGGCGGGCTCGGCTCGCCGAACGGCCAGGCATTCTGGCCGGTACGCGGCCCGATGCTGCACCGTTATGGCGAACAGCTGCAAGGTGAACTACGTTGGAAGGGTATCGTTATCGGCGCCAGCGAAGGCACCGAGGTGAAAGCCATCGCCGACGGGCGCGTTATCTTAGCCGACTGGCTGCAGGGTTATGGTCTGGTGGTCGTGGTGGAGCATGGCAAAGGCGACATGAGCCTTTACGGCTACAACCAGAGCGCGCTGGTGAATGTCGGCGCGCAGGTCCGCGCCGGTCAACCCATCGCGCTGGTGGGCAACAGCGGCGGTCAGGGTCGGCCTTCGCTCTATTTTGAAATTCGCCGTCAGGGTCAGGCGGTCAATCCACAGCCGTGGTTGGGAAGATAAGTTTTGCTTCAGTTGCGTCGTCTTGTTTTTGCTCTCGCCGGTTCGCTGGCGCTCGCCGCTCCCGCCCTCGCCGGCAAACTCGCTATCGTGATTGATGATTTCGGCTATCGCCCCAGTACCGAAAACCAGGTGCTGGCGATGCCCGCAGAAGTCTCCGTCGCCGTACTCCCCAACGCGCCGCACGCCCGCGAAATGGCGACCAAAGCCCACAATCAGGGGCATGACGTACTCATTCACCTGCCGATGGCGCCGCTCAGCAAACAGCCGCTGGAAAAAGATACCCTGCGCCCGGACATGAGCAGCGAGGAAATCGCGCGCATTATTCGCGAAGCGGTAAACGACGTGCCTTACGCCATCGGTATGAATAACCATATGGGCAGCGCGATGACATCGAGCCTGCCAGGCATGCAGAAAGTGATGGCGGCGCTTGCGCACTATAATCTCTTTTTTCTCGACAGCATGACCATCGGCAATAGCCAGGCTATGCGGGCCGCCGCAGGCACCGGCGTGAAGGTCATCAAACGCAAAGTCTTTCTGGACGATATACAGAACGAGGCGGATATCCGTTACCAGTTTAACCGCGCGGTCGCGCTGGCGCGCCGCAACGGCTCGGCGATTGCTATCGGCCATCCGCACCCGTCAACGGTGCGCGTGCTTCAGCAGATGCTCTACAGCCTGCCGGCCGATATCACGCTGGTGCGCGCGAGCAGCCTGCTGAATGAGCCGCAGGTGGATACCTCCAGACCCAACGCCGCTCCGCCTTCGCAGACCGCGCCTGCCGCGCCGCGTAACCCATTCCGCGGCGTGAAGCTCTGCAAGCCGAAACGCCAGCCTGAGCCGGTCTACGCCACGCGTTTCTTTACGGTGATTAGCGAAAGCGTCAGCGAGAGCGCCGTGGTGAGCTATTTCCGGCATCAGTGGCAAGGCTGGGGCAAGCAGTCATAATAAAAAACCCGCCTGAAGGCGGGTTTTTTATTAGCCCGGAAGCGGCGAATCAGAGCGTTTTTTATCGCCGTGAACTTATAAGAGGTTGGCAGACGCTTGCCTTTTAATCATTCATTGCAGCTTAAAATCACCATTAAGGATGATGCTATATAACGTCGGCTTGCCATTATCTGTCATAAGATATTTCTCTTTGTGGGAAAGCTTATAAATACCGACAGGATCATTATTTAACGTGTTCAGCGTGGTTTCTGTTGGAGCCGAATTGATAAACTGGCGAATCAGAAAACGGTTCTCGCCAGTGACTGGCTGTACATTCATCATTTCACGAAATGCTGGCACCTGTTCGCGCGCATACCGGAAGCTGTAATCAATAAGGAAATATTCAATCAGCGCATCATGCTCCTGCCAGTAGCGATAAAGAATATCTCTGACCAGCTTCACCAGCGTATTGCCTTGCTGTGCAGCGAGAAAATAAGCTGTCCAGTAGCCCTGACTGAGCGCATTGTCCTGTGCGCTACGCGTAAAACGCAGCGAAGAGAAGTTATTTTCAAAAAAGGATTCAGGTAACGAGCGGGTCATGAAAACCGTCGCATCCATCCAGATGCCGCCGTACTGGTAAAGCAGTGAGCAACGGACAATATCTGAATACTGCGCTTTGCTAATAAGACCCGCCTGATATTTTGTAGTGATGTGCTCAGGAAGATTTAAGTAGTGCGGAATATTTTCATCAGTTAAAACAATGACATTTGCATCAGGCGTATGACATTTTACCGATTCGACACATCGTTTAACCAGTGCGGGAGCATGTTCCAGCCCCTGAAACCAGCAAATCCAAATCATCCGTGACTGAGCCTGATGAACGGGAGAAACGGGTTCAGCCTGAACATTGAGACGGTCGATAATCGAGAAAATAGCCGCCTTTTTCTTTTCTTCAAAATGCGCTGCCGCACGCTGAAAAAAAGCGAACCCTGTTTTCTTGTACCATCTTCGGCTTTTTCGAATAAGGTTATTGATGGTATTCAGCTTCATCGTTCCACCTGTCAGATGATTCAAAAAAGTTCTTTTAGCGTGCGACGAAACAGCTTCAGCCTTAACTTAATATCTTTCTTACGGCTACGTAGCAAAGCATTCATACGTGTTGAACTGAATCCCCTGAACGACATTAGCTGGAAAAGATTATTACTGCGCGTCGTTTCCGACATATGCTCACGGTATTTAAAATAAAGCTTACGATAAGACGTATATTTCTTGATTTTTTTAGTAATACGATCGCTGCTATGTTCAGCGTCTACCATTGCGGTACTAAAACTATATTTAACGCCGGGGCCATATTGTAGTATCAGCTTAATCCAGGCATCGCGATCCTGCTGCTGCTTAATTTCCGGCGAGAAGCCACCCACGCCCAGCATTTTTTCTCGGGTGGTGAGCACCTGATTGCCCACGACATTTTCACACAGGACATCCTGTAAAGTGATAATGCGTTTACGGTTGCCCTGCGAGTTTGTCCGCTGTTTTTTATCCAGACGGGCAGGTGAATCTGTTACGAAGGCATAACGTTCTTCATAACGTGCGGCCAGCTTTGACAGGCGTTCAGGCAAAAAATAATCGTCGTCATCCAGCCCTGTCACGAAGACACCATGCGAAAGGGCATAACCCCGATTACGGCTGAAGTTTGAACCGCTGTTTTTCTCGTTTCGCTCATAGATAAAATGTACGAATCGCACCTCGCATTCCGGCCGCATTTTTTCTATGAGCTGTGCGGTTTTCTCATTTGAGCAATCGTCAATTACGATCAGCTCAACGGCAGAGTACGTTTGCGCGATGACTGAGCGAATCGCCCGCTCCAGCAGTTCCTCTCTGTTAAAGGTTGTGATGATAACGGAGATCAGTTCATTCATAACACGCTCGTCTGGTAGATATAGCAACGCCAGCGGAGAATACTCTTTTCCCGATGACGTTGCAAAAAAGCCTACTTAACAACATCCTGGTGTCTGTTCTGCTCCAGAAAGACGATAGACATAATAAGCGTCAGCATCCAGGCGATGGGAGTTGTTTTCGAATAAAACATCACGCCGCTGATGCCAAACATAATGATTGAGGCCAGGAACGCACAGAGGATAATACTATTTAGCTTCCTGAAGGCGTAACAGAACAACGCAACAATAAAGGCAAAATAGAGCAACAAACCTGATGGGCCTTTCAGCGATAAAGTTTCTACCACTTCATTATGCAAGTGGCCTTTCATAAAAAGTAAGGCTCCACGCAACCCTGGCTCTTTCTTTACGGTTGCAGCAATAATTTCATTACGCTGATCGGTTGATTGCCACAAAAAGTTATTCTTCGCAGCCTCCAGCCCTGTTTGCCACATAGCCAAACGCGCTCCGACTGAGGTTAGTGTAATATTTCTGTCGTAGGCGGCAATATCGCTATTAAAATCATTATAACGTTTAGCAATGTCTTCCTTCATCATGAAAATACCCACGATTAAGGCAAGAACAAATGCGATGATACCCTTCCAGGGAATATGTTTTTCTTTATAAAGTTTGATAGCTAACAGCACAAGGAAAATAAGAGGATAAGCTATAATTGCCGCACGAGTACCGGTCGCCACCAGCATCAAAAAGGTCACGAAAAAATGCCCTAAAATGAGTGATTCTTTCCACTTATGCTGACTGTGCTGGAGAACATTAATAATATAAAAGGAGAGGAATGCTATTGTATAAGCCGCACCCGTGGCATCGGCGCCACCCGCGAGAGAAAGCGTTACGCGTCCGGTACCAAGGAATATGGCCTGATAACCAACATATACGCCCATCATCAGTTGCAGAAGGATAGCCAGCAGAGCATGAATTTTGTTATTGCCGATACGCAAATTTCGATGATTAACAAAAGCATAGATGCAGAATGCACCCGCCACACATATTTTCCCAACCTCAAGATAAGCGCGGTAGGAGTTAATCGCCGGACTGGTATCTACTTTAAACAGACGGTACCATACCAGATCGCAAATACCGATAATTAACAAAACAGCACAGAGCCAAAAGGCGTCATTTTTTTTGAAATTTTTGATATCGATAATAAATGCGATCAGTGCTATTCCGCCTGCCAGGCTGAAAATTTTTGCAGAAAAATTTGGCGATATAACGACGCAACCAAATGCAATTGCACATAAGCCGAATAACAACTGCATCAAACCAATATGGAGCTTCTCAAATTTATTCGTGGTCATCATCATTCCATTTACTACTGCAAACAAAACACTCTAGCATATGATTAAAAAACCATTAAGGCTGCTGTGTTAATGAAGATGACGCCATTCATACACATTGCCCGTGGTATCCATAACCGCGACATCCTTATTATACTGCGACAGCCAGGACGACAATGAGTTTGTCGCCTCGCCTTCTCGATGGATACCCAGCCACAACTCGGCAAGCGTATTCACATCATCCGTTGACCACATCCTGTTGTAATCCCCTGTCCGCTTATCTTTCTCTGCGACCCGCTGAGCATACCAGATGAACATCGGGACCTGTAGCGCTTCGCGAGGCGGTCTGGCACCGCCATGCGAATACACCACGGCGCGGGATGGATCGCGGATCAGGGCGTGATCGGAGAAATAAAGAACGGAAGAGCGGCTGTCGCCCAGCGCGCGGAAGACCTGGCCCATGATGGCATCGGTAAAACGCACGGAATTATCGTAACAGTCATCGGCTTTATTAGCGCTGTTGAGAAGAGTCTGATTTGCAGGAAAACGCCGACACGCAGGTTCATGGCTACCGTACAAGTGTAAAACAATCAGTTTTTTACCAGGTTTTTTTATTGCCTCGTTCAGGAGCGGCAACAGGGCATCATCATAGCCCTCCTCTACCCACGTGCTCTGATGGGCATTCAGGGCGATGGCAGTAATAATATTATTATGCGCGCCGCCTTTACCCTGACGGCTGAACCAGTAGGTGTCGTAACCCGCTTTGTTGGCGATATTAATCACGTTATCGCCATATTTACGCGGATCCCGCGCCCTTACGGTATCCGCCGTCAATGCCATCGGCACCGCCATAATAGTGACCGGGGCCGGAGCCACCGCGTTGCGAAACAGCAGAAGCTGATTTTTTTGGGCATCCAGTTCCGGGGTGGTATCACGCCCATAGCCGTAAATGCCCATATTTTTCGTGCGTTCAGATTCGCCTACAATGAGCACGTAATTTTCAATCCCGGTGTCTGAAACGGCGATTTTGTAATCAGGAATATTATTACCCACGCTCGCCACCACGGCATTATCTTCCGCCGCCTGCATAAACACTTTGGCGGTGCTGACCGGCGTTGATTGCATAAAACGCTGCGCCAGGCTTTCAACATTACTTTTACGGATTTGATGTAGCCATGCCTGCGTAAAGAAGCCGAAGAGTGTCAGGCAAAGAAGAATCACAGGCCAGCGCCTGAAGCGGGGAGATACTGGCCATGCGCCGCTATTCGCCGTAAAAATAAACAACGCCGAGAGCGCCACAAATAACAGGCCGTCACGCCAGTAAAGGCCGAGCATCGATCTCGCCTCATCCGGCGTGGTATTAAGTACACTTAAGGCAAATCCATAACTGAATGCTGAATTAAAGTTGGTCCATGCATACAGCTGAAGCGTCACGTCCGCCGCGACCGGCACTAAAAAAACCACCGCCAGCAGGTTTCTGAACCCTTTGTTATTAACAGCTTTTATCGCAAACACCAGCAAAACAAAAACCAGCGCCCGGTTAATTACCGTATTATATTTTTCATTTAAAACATTAGCATAGATAACGATTAGCAACGAAATAATCAACGGTACGACGCTCGAAATACGAAAACCGTATTTCGCAGACTTTTGTTCTAACAGAATAGACATGGTAATCCGAACAGTATTTTACATCTTTCCTGACGATACCCTTATCACCGGGCAAAAGAAGACCTTCTCTCTTTCAAATAAAAGAGAACCAGGTATCGGCGTGATACTGGGTGTAAAAAAGAGGCGTTATTAAAATTTGGGCAGACGGTAACAACTCGTCTTTATAAAGTCAAACCACTGAAGATAATAGTGGCGCCCGAATAATCAGGCGCCGCAGTTAACGGTTAATCCCAGCTCAGGATCACCTTCCCGGACTGACCGGAACGCATGGCGTCGAAGCCTTTCTGGAAATCGTCGATGGTAAAGCGATGCGTGATAATCGGCGACAGATCGAGGCCGGACTGGATCAGGGCCGCCATTTTGTACCAGGTTTCAAACATCTCGCGGCCATAAATGCCTTTGATGAAGAGCCCTTTAAAAATGACTTTGTTCCAGTCGATAGACATATCGGATGGCGGAATGCCAAGCATCGCGATACGCCCGCCGTGGTTCATGGTATCCAGCATGGTGCGAAACGCCGGCGGCGCGCCGGACATCTCCAGCCCCACGTCAAAGCCTTCCGTCATGCCCAGCTCGTTCATCACCTCCTGAAGGCTTTCATTCGCGACGTTCACCGCGCGGGTCACGCCCATCTTGCGCGCCAGCGATAAACGATAGTCGTTCACGTCGGTAATCACGACGTTACGCGCGCCGACGTGTTTCGCCACCGCTGCCGCCATGATGCCAATCGGGCCTGCGCCTGAAACCAGCACATCTTCGCCAACCAGATCAAACGAAAGCGCCGTGTGTACGGCATTGCCGAACGGGTCGAAGATAGAAGCCAGATCGTCGGAAATGTTATCCGGGATTTTGAACGCGTTGAAAGCCGGGATCACCAGATATTCGGCGAAACAGCCCGGGCGGTTGACGCCCACACCGACGGTGTTGCGGCACAGATGCGTGCGCCCGCCGCGGCAGTTACGGCAGTGGCCGCAGGTAATGTGGCCTTCGCCGCTGACGCGGTCGCCGATTTTAAAGCCTTTCACTTCCTGGCCGATGCCGACCACTTCGCCGACATATTCATGCCCGACGACCATCGGTACCGGAATGGTCTTCTGCGACCATTCATCCCAGTTATAAATATGCACATCGGTGCCGCAAATCGCGGTTTTGCGAATTTTGATCAGCAGATCGTTATGGCCCACTTCCGGCTCCGGCACATCGGTCATCCAGATGCCTTCTGCCGGTTTCAGTTTTGATAATGCTTTCATTCCACGCCCTCAGGCAATCACGCCTAACTGTTTACCGATGCGGGTAAACGCATCGACCGCACGTTCAATTTGTTCAGGAGTATGCGCCGCCGACATCTGGGTGCGAATACGCGCCTGGCCTTTTGGCACCACCGGATAGAAGAAGCCGGTCACGTAAATGCCCTCTTTTTGCAGCTCGCGGGCGAATGCCTGCGCGACAACCGCATCGCCCAGCATCACCGGGATGATGGCGTGATCGGCGCCTGCCAGCGTAAAGCCCGCCTTTGTCATTTTCTCGCGGAACAGACGCGCGTTGGACCACAGACGCGCGCGCAGCTCAGCACCGGACTCCACCATCTCCAGCACTTTGATGGACGCCGCGACAATGGCCGGCGCCAGCGAGTTAGAGAAGAGATACGGACGCGAACGCTGACGCAGCCACTCGACAACTTCTTTACGCGCTGCGGTATAGCCGCCGGACGCGCCGCCAAGCGCTTTGCCCAGCGTACCGGTGATGATGTCCACGCGGCCCATCACGTCACAATATTCATGCGAACCGCGCCCGTTTTCGCCGACAAAGCCGACCGCGTGGGAGTCATCCACCATCACCAGCGCATCATATTTATCCGCCAGATCGCACACGCCCTTCAGGTTGGCGATCACGCCATCCATGGAGAACACGCCGTCTGTCGCGATAAGAATATGGCGCGCGCCCGCTTCACGGGCTTCTTGCAGGCGCGCTTCCAGCTCCTGCATGTCGTTATTGGCGTAACGGAAACGCTTTGCTTTACACAGGCGCACGCCATCAATGATGGAAGCGTGGTTCAGGGCATCAGAGATAATCGCGTCTTCCGCGCCGAGCAATGTTTCAAACAGCCCGCCGTTGGCGTCAAAGCAGGAAGAGTAAAGAATGGCGTCTTCCATACCGAGGAAGGCGGCCAGCTTGTTTTCAAGCACCTTGTGGCTGTCCTGGGTGCCGCAGATGAAGCGCACTGACGCCATGCCGAAGCCGTGGGTGTCCATGCCCTGCTTCGCCGCGGCGATAAGCTCAGGGTGGTTCGCCAGACCGAGATAGTTGTTGGCGCAAAAGTTGATCACGTGGCTGCCGTCTGCCACCTGGATATCCGCCTGCTGGGCGGAGGTGATGATTCGTTCTTCCTTAAACAAGCCTTCGGCGCGCGCCGTTTCTAAATCGGCGGAAAGCTGTTGGTAAAAATCCCCTCGCATTGCATTTCTCCAGACATGAGCCAGTTCGGCACATATTATTACCCAAAGCTATGGACAGAGACGAGATGACGAAGCACCGATTCTTTATTTTGCAGCATAAATCACGCGAGACGGGCAAACTTGCTGCGGCTGAAACGGCCAATGGCTGTAGGGCAACCAATGTGATGGTATGATTGATACTATTCACGCCGGAGATTTTTCCCGGCTCACATTCTGAAGGACAGGCTTATGATTATCGTTACCGGCGGCGCGGGTTTTATCGGCAGCAACATTGTTAAGGCTCTGAACGACATCGGCTATACCGACATTCTGGTGGTGGACAACCTGAAAGACGGCACCAAATTCGTCAATCTGGTGGATCTGAATATCGCCGATTACATGGATAAAGAAGATTTTCAGGTACAGATCATGTCCGGCGAAGAGTTCGGCGAGATTGAAGCCGTGTTCCACGAAGGCGCTTGCTCCTCCACCACCGAGTGGGATGGCAAGTACATGATGGAAAACAACTATCAGTACTCCAAAGAGCTGCTGCACTACTGCCTGGAGCGTGAAATCCCGTTCCTGTACGCCTCTTCCGCCGCCACCTACGGCGGTCGCACTTCTGACTTCATCGAATCACGCGAATATGAGAAGCCGCTGAACGTGTACGGCTATTCGAAATTCCTGTTCGATGAATATGTTCGCCAGATCCTGCCGGAAGCGAACTCGCAGATCACCGGCTTCCGCTACTTTAACGTCTACGGCCCGCGTGAAGGCCACAAAGGCAGCATGGCGAGCGTGGCGTTCCACCTCAACACCCAGTTGAACGACGGCGAAAGCCCGAAACTGTTTGAAGGCAGCGATAACTTCAAACGCGACTTCATCTACGTGGGCGACGTGGCCGCGGTGAACCTGTGGTTCTGGCAGAACGGCGTATCCGGCATTTTCAACTGCGGCACCGGCCGTGCGGAGTCGTTCCAGGCCGTGGCGGATGCCGCGCTGGCTTTCCATAAAAAAGGCAGCATTGAGTACATCCCGTTCCCGGAAAAACTCAAAGGCCGCTATCAGGCGTTCACCCAGGCCGATCTCACTAACCTGCGCGCGGCGGGCTACGACAAGCCGTTTAAAACCGTTGCCGAAGGGGTTTCAGAGTATATGGCCTGGCTGAACCGCGACGCATAAGCAGGCTGATGCATGAAAATACTGGTGATCGGCCCGTCATGGGTGGGCGACATGATGATGTCGCAAAGTCTCTATCGCACGCTCCGGGCCCGCTATCCGCAGGCGGTGATTGACGTGATGGCGCCCGCGTGGTGCCGTCCGCTGCTGTCGCGCATGCCGGAGGTGAATGAGGCGATCCCCATGCCGCTCGGCCACGGCGCGCTGGGGCTTGGCGAGCGCCGCCGCCTGGGCCACAGCCTGCGCGAGCGTCGCTACGATCGCGCATATGTCCTGCCGAACTCGTTTAAATCGGCGCTGGTGCCGTTTTTTGCGGGCATACCACACCGTACCGGCTGGCGCGGCGAGATGCGCTACGGCCTGTTAAATGATGTTCGCGTGCTGGATAAACAGGCGTGGCCGCTGATGGTCGAGCGCTATGTCGCGCTGGCCTACGATAAGGGCGTGATGCAGTCGGCGAAAGATTTGCCGCAACCCTTACTCTGGCCGCAACTGCTGGTGACGGACGCGGAAAAAAGCCAGACCTGCGCGCAGTTCGCGCTTTCCGCCGAGCGTCCGATAGTCGGATTCTGCCCTGGCGCGGAGTTCGGCCCGGCGAAACGCTGGCCGCATTATCACTATGCAGAGCTTGCAAAACAGCTGATTGACGAAGGTTATCAGGTGGCGCTGTTCGGCTCGGCGAAAGATCACGAAGCGGGCAATGAAATCCTCGCCGCGCTGAATGTTGAACAGCAGGCGTGGTGCCGCAATCTGGCGGGTGAGACCCAGCTTGAGCAGGCCGTGGTGCTGATTGCCGCCTGTAAAGCAGTGGTGACGAATGATTCCGGCCTGATGCACGTGGCCGCCGCGCTTGATCGCCCGCTGGTGGCGCTGTACGGGCCGAGCAGCCCGGATTTCACGCCGCCGCTGTCGCATAAGGCGAAAGTCATTCGTCTTATCACTGGCTACCATAAAGTCCGTAAAGGCGACGCCGCCGAAGGCTATCACCAGAGTCTCATCGACATTACGCCCGCGCGCGTACTGGAAACGCTCAACGAACTGCTGCTGAACGAGGAAGCCTGACGGATGCGGGTGCTTGTTGTGAAAACCTCTTCGATGGGCGACGTGCTTCACACGCTGCCCGCCTTAACCGACGCCATGCAGGCGATGCCGGATATCCGTTTCGACTGGGTGGTGGAAGAAGGCTTCGCGCAGATCCCGTCATGGCACCCGGCGGTTGAGCGCATACTGCCGGTGGCTATCCGCCGCTGGCGTAAGGCGTGGTTTTCCGCGCAGGTCAAAGCCGAGCGGCGCGCGTTTCACGACGCGCTGCGGGCCGTAAATTATGACGCGGTGATCGACGCACAGGGGCTGGTCAAAAGCGCCGCCCTGGTGACGCGTCTGGCGCGCGGCGTTAAGCATGGCATGGACTGGCAGACGGCGCGCGAACCGCTCGCGAGCCTTTTCTATAATCGCCGTCACCATATTGCGAAAGCGCAGCACGCCGTGGAGCGCACCCGCGAACTCTTCGCGAAAAGCCTGGGCTATGCAAAACCCGCCGCGCAGGGCGATTACGCCATCGCACAGCACTTTGTGCGCCAGCCTGCGGATGACACTGGGCGTTATGTGGTATTCCTGCACGCCACCACGCGCGATGAAAAACACTGGCCGGAAGCGCACTGGCGCGAGCTTATCGCGCTGCTGGGCCCGAGCGGGCTGCAGATCCGCCTGCCGTGGGGCGCGCCGCACGAAGAAGCGCGGGCGAAAAGGCTTGCCGACGGTTTCGATTATGTTCAGGTGCTCCCGCGTCTGACGCTGGAACAGGTCGCCCACCAGCTGGCTGGCGCACAGTTTGTGGTGTCAGTAGATACCGGTCTGAGCCATCTGACGGCGGCGCTCGATCGTCCAAACTTCACGCTCTATGGCCCCACGGATCCAGGGCTGATTGGGGGGTATGGGAAGAATCAGGTTGTCTGTCGTCCGACAAATTCTGAAAGCCTCGCCGACCTGCCCGCCGCCACCGTTTTCGAATCATTGCATCCCTGGCTTTACGGGGAAACTTCCGTTTCAGAGAGTGCCCATGCCTGACTTATTCACGCCTGAACGTCCGCCGAAGCGGGTTCTGATTATTAAGTTGCGCCACCATGGCGACGTACTGCTGACCTCACCTTGCTTTACGGTGCTGAAAAAAGCGTACCCGCAGGCGGAGGTGGATGCGCTGGTTTATGACGACACCCAGGCGATGCTGACCAGCCATCCGCATATCGACCAGGTGCATACTATTGGTCGCCACTGGCGCAAGCAGGGCCTGCTTAAACAGTTTCGGCTTTACCGCGGGCTGGTGAAAACCCTTAAAGCCCGCCAGTATGACGTGCTGATTAACCTCACCGAGCACTGGCACGGCGCTCGTCTGGCACGCCTGCTGAAACCACGCGTGTCCGTTGGTTTTCGCCCTGACAAACGCAGCGGTTTCGCGCGCCGCCGCTGGGTAAAATCATTTACCACGCTCTATCCGGCGATTCAGGACAACACGCGTCATATGGTGGAAGTGAACCTCGACGCGCTGCGTCGTATCGGCATTCACCCGGCTACCAGCGATGATAAACGCACCTTGTTCGTACCCGGCGATGAAGCCGAGGCGTTTATTCAGGAGAAACTGGCCGCGTTCGGCCTGAAGAGCGGCGACTACATTCTGGTGCACCCCACTTCGCGCTGGATGTTTAAATCCTGGGATATCCGCGCGCTGGCGGCTACCGTCGATGCGCTCGCGAGCCGTGGACTGCCCGTTATTCTCTCCGCCGCACCTTCACGCGAAGAAACAGAGTATATGGATAAACTCCGCGCTGCGCTGACGCAGCCGGTATTCGATCTGAGCGGCCAGTTGAATCTGAAGCAGCTTGGCGCGCTGATGAAACACGCCAGGATTTACTTCGGCGTGGATTCAATGCCGATGCATCTGGCGAGCGCCGTCGGTACGCCAACCGTGGCGATTTTCGGGCCGACCGGCGCCATCAAATGGTCGCCCTGGGGCGTATCGCATCGCGTTATCACCGCCGGCTTTACCTGTCAGCCCTGCGGTAAAGCAGGCTGCGGCGACAGTGGCGTCTCTGACTGCATCACTGCCATTACACCTCAACAGGTGCTGAGCGCTATTGATACTCTGCTGCTGGAAACGCCCGCATGAAGCTGGCAATCGTGAGGCAGACTTGGAATCCTAACGGCGGTGCGGAGCGTTTTGTCTCGCGCGCGCTGAATGTGCTGTCGCAAAGCGGCGATCTGGATGTCACGCTGATTGCCCGCCAGTGGGAGAGCGGTACGGGCTGGCAAACGCTGACGGTCGATCCGCCTTTTCGCAACCGAAAAGCGCGTGAGGCGGGTTTTGCCGCCGCCGCCGCCGCACAGTTTGCAGCATTTGATATTGTGCAAAGTCACGAGCGCATCCCTGGCGCCACGATTTTCCGCGCCGGCGACGGCGTACACGCCGCCTGGCTTGAGCAGTACCATCGCATCCAGTCGCCCCTTGCGCGTTGGGCGCAGTCTTTCAGCGCATATCACCGCTACATTCTCAAGGCAGAGCGCGAGATGTTTATGCATCCGACGCTGCGCAAAGTGATTTGTAACTCCAGAATGGTGCGCGATGATATTGCCCGCCGCTTCGGGCTGGCGGATCATCAACTGACAGTGATTTATAACGGCGTTGATACGTCTGTTTTCCACCCATCAGTACGTGAGCACTCACTACGCAGCGAGCTTGGTGTTCCGGCCAATGCCCCGGTACTCGCCTATGTCGGTTCTGGCTTTGCCCGTAAAGGCGTCGCAGTGGCGCTGAAAGCGATTGTTGACCATCCGTCCGTCTGGCTGCTGGTGGCCGGGCGTGATAAACACGCGCGGCGTTTCGAAGCGCTGGCGCACAAGCTTGGCGTCGCGGATCGCGTAAAATTTCTCGGCCCGGTCGCAGATATCAAAAGGGTGTACGGTAGCGCCGATGCGCTGATTTTACCGACACTCTACGATCCATTTCCGAATGTGTGTGTGGAAGCGCTCGCCTGCGGCCTGCCGTTATTAACCAGCTACGGCTGCGGGGCGGCGGAATGGGTGCAGGAAGGCGAGAATGGCTGGGTGCGCGATGCGCTTGATGCGCCCGGCTACAGTGAGGCGATTGGCCAGTGGCTGGCAGGGCGCGCCGCCGGGAAAGATTATAGCCGCGCGGCGCGACGCACCGCAGAGCCCTGGACGCTGGAAAGAATGGCCCAGGAGCTCAATGCGCTTTACCGTGAACTGCTGGCCTGACGGCTGGCGTTGCGGAACACGTGTTCCATCGCATCCAGCATACAGTCACGCGTGAAATGGCTGCACAGGTAATCATAACCCTGCTGTGCCAGCCGTTCGCGCAGCGCGGCATTGTCATAGAGCCGCATAATGGCACCCTTCAAAGCCTGAACATCCCGCTGACCGACTAACAGCCCGGTCTGATTATCAATTACGGCATCCGCCGTACCGCCCGCGTCAGTGGCGATAGTCGCAACGCGCGACGCCAGCGACTGCAGCACGCCCTGCGGCACACCTTCCATATCATGCGACGGGCTCAGCGCGACATCGAACGCCGGAAACCACCTCTGCGGATTGCTCTGATGCCCGGCCATTACCACGCGAGTCTCCAGCCCCAGCGTGAGAATCTCCTGCTCCAGCGCGGCGCGGTGCGGCCCTTCGCCAACAATCGCCAGACGGATACGCGGATTATCAATTTGCGCTAGCGCCTGCAACAACACGCTGTGTCCTTTATTCGGGCGCAGATGAGAAACCACGCCAAGCCAGAAATCCTCTTCGCTTAATCCGCAATGCTGGCGCGCCGCGTTTTTATCGCCCGGCTTAAAGCGTGAAGTGTCTACACCGCTTGGCACAGACGTACTGTGAGAAAGCGGTACGCCAATGTCTTCAAGCTGATGGCGCAGCGCTTCGCCCGTCGTCACCACATGCGCGCAGGCGGTGCCGAACAACCAGCGTGTACCGCGGTTGTTGCGCGGCTTACCAGAGGCGTGACGGGTACGTACCAGCGGCGGAGGGTTACGCAGCGTTGCGCAGGCCAGCGCCACAAGCCAGGTATCTACAGAATTATGACTATTGATAACATCAATGTGTCCCGCCTCGTGTTTCAGCCAGGCGCGCAGGCGCAGCAGATTTGGGATTTTTTTGCGCCGGATGGGCAGATTGACCACCTTCAGGCCTGCGTCCCGCGCCAGCGTATTCAGCGGTACGTCTTCCGGGCAGACGATAGTGACCTGATGGCCGCGCGCCAGCATGCCGAGAGATTCGTTAATAATACGCAGCGGCTGACCACCTTTCCCGCCGTCCGCTTCGGTATGAACGATATGCATAATCTTCCTGTTATTGACCGGCCTGTGCGGCGACAATTATACCTTTGGCTTTATTAATGGTTCGCACTTTTTATTCCGCCACTGAAGTCGTTTGCGCCTCGCAATGGCAGCCTGACTGGCTCGCACCTTACACAACCCGGCGCAGCAATGCATCCGCAATTAGGGGGAACGGGCGCACGCTTGTGGCTTTCTTTATTACTTCATAGATAATAAGCACCACTGGAACAACGATCTGGCAAACGGCCAGCGCGGTAAGCTGTCGATAAGCCATAACGTCAGATGATGACGGTTTGCCTGTGCCCCCGGTATCCAACGGAGAAAGCATGTCTGATACCCCTCTTCTGAGTATTATTGTCGCGGTTTATAATGGCGAAAAATTCCTGAGTGCCTTTTTTGACAGCATTAAAAGTCAGCAATTAGACAGCATTGAGCTTATCGTCGTGGACGACGGGTCGACTGACCGCTCCGCTGAAATCACCGAAAGCTACCGCGCACAATTCCCCCGTTTTCAGCATGTAAAACAGGAAAACCAGGGCGTATCCGCCGCCCGTAATACCGGGCTTGCGCTGGCACATGGGCAATACCTGGCGTTTCCGGATATCGATGACGTTATCTATCCGACGCTTTACCCACGCCTGCTGGATATTGCCACGCAAAATAATCTGGATGTCGCGACCTGCAACGGTACTTACATCTATGATGACGGACGCCCCGCGAAGAAAATTTTCCCCTCAGACCGACTCGGTTCGACGGGTGTTCTGGATGGCCCAACATGGCTGCAGATGGCGCTCAGCTCACGCAAATTCCTGCATGTCACCTGGCTCAATATCTATCGCCACGACTTTATCAAACGTCACGGCTTTAGCTTCGAACATGGCCTGCGCCATCAGGATATCCCCTGGACCACAGAAGTATTGCTGACGGCGCAGCGGGTGCAGTATATCGACGAGACACTGTATGACTATCTGATCCACGCCGCATCGGTGTCACATACGCCAGGTACTGATGACACGCGTATGCGCTCAGCTCGCCACTATATGAAAATACTGGAGATGCTGAACGCGATTAATGAACGTTACCCGGAGCAGGTAAAACGCGCTCCGGCGTGTCACTGGCAGATTGCCAAAGAAGGTCTGGGGATCTTGCATAGCATTAATAATATTGAAGATCCCTCAAAGAAACGCGAAATCACGCGTGAGCTTTTCGATCGGGGCATCTGGGAGATGATCTGGAAAAACGCACGCGGCTTTAAGCAGCGCTGGCGCCTGGGTCGTCGTTACTTCCGCCTTAAGAAAATTGCAGGCTAAAAGAGTATGTGCAGGCGCCACCACAGCGCCTGTGTATGTACAGGCGCGTTTTCGGAACGTGTTGCGCATCATTCGGATACCGTAACACCGCCTGCGCGCTGGCGTTTTCCTGATAATTCCTGATGCCGCGGGCGGTCGCCGCCGCCCGCTTCTTCCTCTCTGTGCTTATCTGTATACTGCCGGCAGGCAAAACTCTCCTGTTGGCGCCAAAACAATAGCTTTACCCCGGTGAAATGCTTAGAATTTGCCCGCCGATACAGAAAATAACGGATATTAGCTTGGAATCGTTGTATACCGCTCTGCTCTACCTGATACAGCCTTTTGTCTGGGTGCGGCTTTTGCTCCGCAGCCGTAAAGCCCCTGCCTATCGCAAACGATGGGGGGAACGCTACGGCTTTTGTCAGGGAAAAGTGTTGCCGGACGGTATCCTGCTGCACTCGGTATCCGTGGGCGAAACCCTGGCCGCCATTCCGCTGGTGCGCGCGCTGCGCCACCGCTATCCGTCTCTGCCGATTACCGTCACCACGATGACGCCGACGGGCTCTGAGCGCGTGCAGTCGGCTTTCGGCAAAGATGTGCATCACGTTTACTTGCCTTACGATCTGCCCTGCGCCATGAACCGTTTCCTGGAAACGGTGCGCCCGAAACTGGTGATCGTCATGGAAACCGAGCTGTGGCCGAATATGATTTCCGCGCTGCATCAGCGCAAAATTCCGCTGGTTATCGCGAACGCCCGCCTCTCCGAACGCTCCGCCAAAGGCTATCAAAAGCTCGGCGGGTTTATGCGCCGCCTGCTCGCGAAAATCACGCTGATTGCCGCGCAGAATGATGAAGACGCCAGCCGTTTTACCGCGCTTGGCCTTAAGCGCAACCAGCTGGCGGTCACCGGCAGCCTGAAATTCGATATTTCCGTAACGCCGGAACTGGCCGCGCGCGCGATTACGCTGCGTCGCCAGTGGGCGCCGCGCCGTCAGGTCTGGATTGCCACCAGCACCCATGATGGCGAAGAAGCGATTATTCTGCAGGCGCATCGCCAGCTGCTGGAAACCTTTCCCGATCTGCTGCTGATCCTGGTGCCGCGCCATCCGGAACGTTTCAAAGACGCGCGCGATTTAGTACAGAAAGCGGGCTTTAGCTTTACGCTGCGCAGCACCGGCGAAATTCCGTCCGGCAGCACGCAAGTGGTCATTGGCGATACCATGGGCGAACTGATGCTGTTGTACGGCATCGCCGATCTCGCCTTTGTCGGCGGCAGCCTTGTCGAGCGTGGCGGCCATAACCCTCTTGAGCCTGCCGCGCACGCCATTCCGGTGCTGATGGGCCCGCATACGTTTAACTTCAAAGATATCTGCGCCAAATTGCAGGAAGCCGACGGGCTTATCACCGTCACCGACGCCGATTCACTGGTGAAAGAAATCTCCACGCTTTTGACCGACGAAGATTACCGGCTCTGGTACGGCCGCCATGCGGTAGAAGTGCTGCACCAGAACCAGGGCGCGCTACAGCGCCTGTTGCAGCTGCTGCATCCCTACCTTCCGCAGCGGAGCCACTGATGCGCGCGCGCCTCTCGGTGGTGATGATTGCTAAAAACGCGGCGGCGTTGCTGCCGGACTGCCTCGCTTCTGTGGCCTGGGCCGATGAAATCGTGGTGCTGGATTCCGGCAGCAGCGACGGCACGGTCGCAATCGCCACAGCCGCTGGCGCGAAAGTGTTTACCGAAAGCGACTGGCAAGGCTACGGCGTTCAGCGTCAGCGGGCCCAGCAGTACGCCAGCGGCGACTACATATTGATGATCGATACTGACGAGCGCGTGACGCCGGAGCTGGCGCAGGCGATTCATCAGGTGCTTGAAAACCCCGATCCGCAGACGGTGTACAGTATCGCCCGTCGTAATCTGTTTCTGGGACGCTTTATGCGCCACAGCGGCTGGTATCCGGATCGCGTCACCCGCCTCTATGCGCGCGAGCGCTATCGCTATAATGATAATCAGGTGCATGAATCGCTCGACGCGCCGGGTGCGCGCGTGGCGACACTTTCGGGCGACCTGCTGCATCTGACCTGCCGCGATTTCGCCAGCTTCCAGCGCAAGCAGTTGAATTACGCCACCGCCTGGGCGCAGGAGCGCCACCTGAAAGGCAAGAAGGTGTCGGTGGCGGGGATCTTCGGGCGCACGCTGGCCGCGTTCTGCAAAACGCTGATACTGCGCGCAGGCGTGCTGGATGGTCGACAGGGCTGGCTACTGGCGGTCGTTAACGCCCAGTACACCTTCAACAAATATACCGAGCTGTGGGCGCTGAACCGCGGCTTTACGGAAAAGTAACGCTATGACCACTCGCGCGATTTACCCAGGTACTTTCGACCCGATCACCAACGGTCATCTCGATATCATCACCCGTGCAGCCAGCATGTTTGACGAGCTAATCCTGGCGGTCGCCGCCAGCCCGCATAAAAAAACGATGTTTTCCCTGGATGAGCGTGTAGATCTCGCGCAGCAAGCTGCGGCGCATCTGCCGAACGTCAGCGTGACCGGTTTTAGCGATTTGATGGCGAATTTCGCGCAGGCACAGCAGGCGAATGTTCTGGTACGCGGCCTGCGCACCGCGGGCGATTTCGAATATGAGATGCAGCTGGCGCATATGAACCGGCATCTGATGCCGTCGCTTGAAAGCGTCTTTCTGATGCCGTCGAAAGAGTGGTCGTTTATCTCTTCGAGCCTGGTGAAGGAAGTGGCGCGCCACAAGGGCGACGTCTCCCACTTCATGCCTGCGCACGTTCACCAGGCGCTGCTGGAAAAGCTGCGCTAATCACTTCTGACAGCGTCGGCACCAGTAGGTGCGGCGCTGAGCATGTTTCCCCGCCAGAATCGGCGTGCCGCACACCCGGCACGGTTCGCCTTCCCGCCCATAGACCTGTAACTGTTGCGCAAAATAGCCCGGTTTGCCGTCGCTTTGCAGAAAATCGCGCAGCGTCGTGCCGCCCTGCTCAATCGATCGTAACAGCACCGCTTTGATCGCCTGGGCCAGCAGTTCACACTCTTTTTCCGACAGCGACGAGGCCAGCCGATCGGGATGGATCCCGGCGGCAAACAGCGATTCGCTGGCGTAAATATTACCGACGCCCACCACCAGTTTGTTATCCATCAGCCAGGGTTTGATAGCGACTTTCTTTTTCGCGCATTTATCACGCAGGTACGCGCCGTTAAAGGCGTCGCTTAGCGGCTCCGGCCCCAGATGCGCCAGCACATTGTGACCTTCGAGTTCACGCGTCCACAGCCAGGCGCCGAAACGGCGTGGGTCGGTGTAGCGCAGCACTTTGCCGTTGCTCATCACCAGGTCAACGTGATCGTGCTTCTCAGCCGGGCGCTCTTCCGGCAGGATGCGCAGGCTGCCGGACATGCCAAGGTGGATGATTATCCAGCCATCCGGCAGTTCCAGCAGCAGGTATTTGGCGCGACGCTGCACGCTGAGAACGGGTTTGTCGCTTAACGCATGGATTTCATCAGATACCGGCCAGCGCAGGCGGCCGTTACGTACAACAGCGTGCAGTATCGTTTCGCCAACCAGATGCGGTTCAATCCCGCGACGGCTGGTTTCCACCTCAGGTAATTCAGGCATAGCGTCTCTCGCGTGAGTTCATTAACAGGGAGCGGTAACAGAGGATATGAGGGCGGTTCGGAAAACAAAAAACCCCGCCGGAGCGGGGTTTTTGTACAAATCAGACAAAAATCTTATTTGATTTTAGCTTCTTTGTAGAGAACGTGCTGACGGACAACCGGATCGAATTTCTTCAGTTCCAGTTTTTCCGGCTTAGTACGTTTGTTCTTCGTGGTGGTATAGAAGTGACCAGTACCAGCAGAAGAAACCAGCTTGATTTTCTCGCGAATACCTTTAGCCATGATTTATTTCCTCTAAGTACTTAGTACTTTTCGCCACGGGCACGCAGTTCAGAAAGAACTACATCGATGCCTTTTTTATCAATTACACGCATACCTTTAGCAGATACGCGCAGAGTAACGAAACGCTTTTCGCTCTCAACCCAGAAACGGTGAGAGTGCAGGTTCGGCAGAAAACGGCGTTTAGTCGCGTTCAGTGCGTGGGAACGGTTGTTACCGGTCACCGGACGCTTGCCAGTTACTTGGCAGACTCGGGACATGTCTATTCTCCAAAAATCAAATTAGCTCGAGCTTCGTATAGGGTGTTGGCAGCCTCGTCAGGCCTGATGGCCCAGTCTGGCGGTTCAATGGAACTCGCATTGCCAGGCCCACATGCCAAACCCGAGATTCTCAAAGGTGGCGTAGTATACGCTGCCGGGACCGTCTGCTCAAGTCCCGAACAGATAAAGATCGCTAAGGATCGCCACGTCTGGCTTATATCCACCCACGTTCGGCGAAAGAAACGTATTCTCCACGCCCAATGACCAGATGGTCAAGCACCCGAATGTCCACCAGCTGACAACATTTTACGATACGCTCGGTGACCATTTTATCCGCCCGGCTGGGCTCGGCGTGCCCGGAAGGGTGATTATGCGCAAGGATAATCGCGGCGGCGTTGAGCCGTACCGCCTCGCGAACGATTTCCCGCGGATGCACTTCAACATGGCTGAGCGTGCCGGTGAACAGCGTATTTTGCCTGATAATACGATTCTGGCTATCAAGAAAAATCACCAGAAACATTTCGCGCTCCTGCTCCGCAAGCTGGCTTTCCAGAAATTCGCGCGTAATCGTCGGGCTCAGTAGCGCCGTCTCTTCGTTGGGCCGCGAGCGATAATAGCGCCGCGCCAGTTCGCCGATGGCCCTGAGCTGCACGTATTTCGCCATGCCGACGCCGCCAATTTGTCGAAATGGCGCGATATCCGCCGACAACAGCCCGTACAGCGAGCCAAAATGCGCCAGCAGCCGTTTTGCCAGCTTCATGACATCCATACCCGGCGTCCCGGTACGCAGGAAAATCGCCAGCAATTCTTCATCGCTTAAATCCGCCGCGCCGTATCGCATGAGCTTTTCCCGCGGCCCGTAGTCCATTTTCGCCATCGTCTTCCCTGCCCTTTGTCGTTACGCCATTATCCGCCGGCGGCCAGAGGCTGACGACCGCGGTTTTTTATCCCTGCGCGACGTCTCGCAAAGTTTAAATTTCATACCGCCGCGCAGGTTTGGGGATTGTGATAAAATGCCCACTTTCCAGAAAGTGACAGGAAGAGAAGACCATGGGCCTTGCCGGTAAAAAAATCGTTCTGGGCGTCAGCGGCGGCATTGCGGCGTATAAAACGCCGGAACTGGTGCGCCGTCTGCGCGAGCGCGGCGCGGAAGTACGCGTTGCAATGACCGAGGCAGCGAAAGCGTTTATTACGCCGCTGAGCCTGCAGGCCGTTTCCGGCTACCCTGTGTCAGACAGCCTGCTTGACCCGGCCGCCGAAGCCGCAATGGGTCATATTGAACTCGGCAAATGGGCGGATTTAGTGATTCTCGCGCCCGCCACCGCCGATCTCATTGCGCGCGTCGCCGCGGGCATGGCGAACGATCTGGTGACAACGATTTGTCTCGCCACGCCGTCACCTGTCGCCGTCGTCCCGGCTATGAATCAGCAGATGTACCGTAATATCGCGACGCAGCAGAATATTGAGCAGCTCGCCTCACGTGGTTTACGTATCTGGGGGCCGGACAGCGGCAGTCAGGCCTGCGGCGATGTTGGCCCCGGCCGTATGCTCGATCCGTTAGAGATTGTGGAGCTTGCCGCAAACCACTTCGCGCCTGTCAACGATCTGCAACATCTCAACATCATGATTACCGCGGGTCCGACTCGTGAGCGGCTGGATCCGGTGCGCTATATCACCAACGACAGCTCCGGCAAAATGGGGTTTGCGATTGCGGCGGCGGCGAGCGCCCGCGGCGCGCGCGTTACGCTGGTCGCCGGGCCGGTCGCCCTGGCGACGCCGCCAGGGGTGGAGAGAATCGATGTCGGGAGCGCGCTGGAAATGGAAGCCGCCGTTCAGCAACGCGCGCAGCAGCAGCAGATTTTCATCGGCTGCGCGGCCGTCGCGGACTACCGGGCCGAGACCATTTCTTCTGAAAAAATAAAAAAACAGGGCGATGAGCTGACGCTGAAAATGGTGAAAAATCCCGATATTGTCGCAGGCGTCGCGGCGCTCTCACAAAATCGCCCTTATGTTGTCGGGTTTGCTGCCGAAACAAATAATGTGGAAGAATATGCGCGGCAAAAACGCCTGCGCAAAAACCTTGATCTGATTTGCGCCAACGATGTGTCGCAAGCCGGTCACGGCTTTAACAGCGATACCAACGCTTTGCATCTTTTCTGGCAGGAGGGAGAGAAAGTCTTACCGCTTGAGCGGAAGGCGCTCCTTGGCCAACGTTTACTGGACGAGATTGTTACCCGTTATGATGAAAAAAATCGACGTTAAGATTCTGGACCCGCGCGTGGGCGAGCAATTCCCGCTGCCGACGTATGCCACCTCTGGCTCAGCAGGCCTCGATCTGCGCGCCTGCCTGGACGAGTCCGTTGAACTGGCGCCGGGTGCGACGACGCTCCTGCCAACCGGTCTGGCTATTCATATCGCCGATCCAACGCTTGCCGCCGTTATTCTGCCGCGCTCTGGCCTTGGACATAAACATGGCGTTGTGCTGGGTAACCTGGTCGGGCTTATCGATTCCGACTACCAGGGCCAGCTGATGGTTTCCGTCTGGAACCGCGGCCAGCAGAGCTTCACGATTGAACCGGGCGAGCGCATCGCGCAAATGGTGTTTGTGCCAGTGGTGCAGGCGGAATTTAATCTGGTGGAAGACTTTACCGCCACCGATCGCGGCGAAGGCGGCTTCGGGCACTCCGGGCGTAAATAAGCTGCCCGCGTAACCGCGCATTCCTTAAGTTAAATAAAGCGAACAGATTGCCGCAGGCGAAAGCCTGCGGACGCTTTGTGGATGCTCGCCTGGCAAGTGATTATTTTTCAGGGGTATTTTAAAACATGGCAGAAAAACAAACCGCGAAAAGGAACCGTCGCGAAGAAATACTTCAGTCTCTGGCGCAGATGCTTGAATCCAGCGATGGCAGCCAACGTATTACGACCGCAAAACTGGCGGCTTCCGTTGGCGTTTCCGAAGCGGCGCTTTATCGCCACTTCCCCAGTAAAACCCGCATGTTCGACAGCCTGATTGAATTTATTGAAGACAGTCTGATTACCCGCATTAATCTGATTCTGAAAGATGAAAAAGAGACGCTTAACCGCCTGCGTCTGATTGTGCAGCTCATCCTCGGTTTCGGCGAGCGTAACCCGGGGCTGACCCGTATTCTTACCGGGCATGCGCTGATGTTTGAACAGGATCGTCTGCAGGGGCGTATTAACCAGCTGTTTGAGCGTATTGAAGCGCAGTTGCGTCAGGTGTTGCGCGAGAAGAAAATGCGCGAAGGCGAAGGCTATGCGACTGACGAAGCGCTGCTGGCAAGCCAGCTGCTGGCGTTTTGCGAAGGGATGTTGTCGCGCTTTGTGCGCAGTGAGTTCCGCTACAGCCCGACGGCGGATTTCGAAGCCCGTTGGCCACTGCTGGCCGCGCAGCTGCAATAATGTCAATGCAGGCAGAGAAAAGGCCGGATCTCCGGCCTTTTTTATTTCTGTCAGACGCCGTATTGCTGGCGATAAGCCTCTACCGCAGCCAGATGATTGGCCATCTCCGGTTTTTCCGCCAGATACGCGATAAGCTCGTTAAGCGTAATAATCGCAATTACCTGACAACCGTAATCGCGCTCCACTTCCTGAATGGCGGAAAGCTCGCCGCGTCCGCGCTCCTGCCTGTCGAGCGAAATCATCACCCCCGCAAGCGTTGCGCCGTGCGCCTGGATAATTTCCATGGATTCACGGATCGCGGTACCCGCGGTAATCACATCATCCACCAGCATGACGCGGCCCTGAAGCGGGCTGCCGACCAGGCTGCCGCCTTCGCCGTGGTCTTTCGCCTCTTTACGGTTAAAGCAGTACGGCACGTCGCGATCGTGATGTTCTGAAAGCGCGACGGCGGTCGTGGTGGCGATAGGAATGCCTTTGTAAGCGGGGCCGAACAGCAGATCGAAATCAATGCCGGAATCAACCAGCGCCTCAGCATAAAAACGGCCCAGCAACGCCAGATCGCGACCGGTATTAAACAAACCGGCGTTAAAGAAGTAAGGGCTCTGGCGCCCGGATTTCAGCGTGAACTCACCAAATTTAAGCACCTGTTTGTTAAGGGCGAATTCAATAAACTGGCGCTGATACGGTTTCATGGCTTTGCTCCTCAGATAGCATATTGCAGGCATAAAAAAAGCGACTTTTCAGTCGCCTTAAAAATCAGTTTGCTAACGCCGCCTTCTGCGACGCCACGATCGACTCGATTCCCCCGCGGGCCAGCGCCAGCAAGTCGAGCAACTCCTCATGAGTGAAGGGCTCGCCTTCTGCCGTGCCCTGCACTTCAATCATACGACCGTCTTCCGTCATGACGACGTTCATATCGGTATCGGCGGCGGAATCTTCCACATACTCCAGATCGCATACCGCTTCGCCGTTAACGATACCGACGGATACCGCCGCAACCATTCCTTTCAGCGGATTGGTTTTCAGCTTGCCCGCCGCAACCAGCGCGTTCAGCGCATCAGCAAGCGCAACGCAGGCACCGGTAATGGACGCCGTGCGGGTGCCGCCGTCGGCCTGAATCACATCGCAGTCGAGGGTAATGGTAAATTCGCCTAGCGCTTTAAGATCCACCGCAGCGCGCAGCGCACGGGCAATCAGACGCTGAATTTCGAGTGTACGGCCGCCCTGTTTGCCTTTCGCCGCTTCACGGGCGTTACGGGTATGGGTCGCGCGCGGCAACATGCCATATTCGGCTGTGATCCAGCCTTGTCCCTGGCCTTTCAGGAAGCGCGGCACGCCTTCTTCAATGGAGGCGGTGCAAAGCACTTTGGTATCGCCAAACTCAACCAGCACGGAGCCTTCTGCGTGTTTAGTGTAATGACGGGTCAGGGTAACTGGGCGCACTTCTGATGCGCTACGGCCTGCTGGACGCATGGGCATATCTCCGGCTTGTTAACGAATGTGGCTGCGCATTATACGGGCTGAAAGCGCTTATTCCTATCCTGTAAGACCTGCGGTAGCTATAATCCCCACATTCACATCAGAAAACGGGTACTTCTATGATCCGCAGTATGACCGCCTACGCCCGGCGAGAAATTAAGGGTGACTGGGGCAGCGCCACCTGGGAGCTACGTTCAGTAAACCAGCGCTACCTGGAAACCTATTTCCGTCTGCCGGAGCAGTTCCGCAGCCTTGAGCCCGTGGTGCGCGAGCGCATCCGTACCCGTCTGACACGCGGCAAAATCGAGTGTAGCCTGCGTTTTGAGCCCGATGCCAGCGCGCAGGGCGAGCTTATTCTTAACGAAAAACTGGCGAAGCAGCTGGTTTCCGCCGCTAACTGGGTAAAAATGCAAAGCGACGAGGGCGAAATCAACCCGGTCGATATTCTGCGCTGGCCGGGCGTAATGGCCGCTCAGGAGCAGGATCTTGATGCCATCGCCACCGAGATTCTGGCCGCGCTCGACGGCGCGCTCGACGATTTCATCGTGGCGCGCGAAACCGAAGGCCAGGCGCTCAAAGCGCTTATCGAACAACGCCTCGAAGGCGTCAGCGCCGAAGTCACCAAAGTGCGTGCGCATATGCCGGAAATTCTTCAATGGCAGCGTGAGCGACTGGTGTCAAAACTCGAAGACGCGCAGGTGCAGCTTGAGAATAACCGCCTGGAGCAAGAGCTGGTGATGATGGCGCAGCGCATTGATGTCGCTGAAGAGCTCGACCGCCTGGAAGCGCACGTTAAAGAAACCTATAACATCCTGAAGAAGAAAGAGGCGGTAGGCCGCCGACTGGACTTCATGATGCAGGAATTTAACCGCGAATCGAACACGCTGGCGTCTAAGTCGATTAACGCCGAAGTGACCAATTCCGCTATTGAACTCAAAGTGTTAATTGAGCAGATGCGCGAGCAGATCCAAAATATCGAGTAACTTTTAAAAGGCCCGTCAGGGCCTTTCTTCATGAAAACCCACCCGCCTACATCAGCCTGCCTCTTTCTTTGCCTTAAAAAAACTAATCCGAAACACCTCACCTTAGAAAATCTCAATCGTTGCGTCATACATGAATCGTTACCCTTTGCGGCCTGATTCAGGGGGAACGATGTTACTGCATGTACTTTATTTGATTGGCATTACCGCAGAAGCAATGACAGGCGCTCTGGCGGCTGGCCGTCGCCGCATGGATACTTTCGGCGTCATTATTATCGCGACGGCCACCGCGCTTGGCGGCGGCTCCGTCCGGGACATCTTACTGGGCCATTACCCGCTGGGCTGGGTCAAACACCCGGAGTATGTGGTGATCGTTGCCGCTGCGGCGGTAATCACGACATTTGTCGCCCCGGTGATGCCTCATCTGCGGCGTCTTTTCCTGGTGCTGGACGCGCTGGGGCTTGTGGTTTTCTCCATTATCGGCGCGCAAATCGCGCTGGATATGGGCGAAGGCCCGATCATCGCCTCGATAGCCGCTGTTGTAACGGGCGTCTTTGGCGGCGTATTACGAGACATGTTCTGTAAACGCATCCCGCTCGTCTTTCAGAAAGAACTTTATGCAGGCATCTCTTTCGCCGCCGCGGTGCTGTATATCGCTCTGGAGCATTACGTCTCAAGCCATGATGTGGTAGTGATAGCAACGCTCCTGTTCGGTTTTACGGCGCGTCTGCTGGCGCTGCGCTTTCGGCTCGGGCTGCCGGTTTTTCATTACCGCGCCGGAATGCACTGACGCGTTATACATAGCGTTACGCCCAATGGTTATGGCAGCGCAAATCCGTCGATTTTTTGCTCTACCAGCCACTGCGCAAGCGCAGCGACATCCGGATGATGAATGTAGTTGACCAGCTGTCGCGCACGTTCGGCGCCTACGCCAGGAAGCGTCTGCCAGCTACGTTCATCACGCATCTGTAACTGATGCCATGTGTCATCTGCCAGCGCCTGCCATGCTCGCGCAGGCAAAGGCAGGCCCAGCGCTTTTACCCAGCGCTGGAAAGGCAGCTGGCGCGTCAGGTTGAACTGATGCCAGAGCCGTGTCGCGCGTGGGGCGCTAAACCCCGGCGTTTGTTTTAATGCGTCAACGCTGAGCGCAAGCCAGGAAAAGAGATGTTCAAAACGATGGCGGCTCGATAACTGACGCCACGTGGCCTCTCCCATTCCCGCAAGATCGAATACGGGCTTGCCGCTAAGCCAGACCAGACGCGAGATAAACTGCTCTTCACACGCACCCGTTGCAAACAAGCAGCTCAGCGCATCGAAACGTGCGGCTGGCGGCGCAGGCTTACTGCGTTTTGCAGGCCGCCAGACAACCGCATCCAGCCGCGGAATACCCTGACCTGCAAGACTCACCTCCACTTCATCGCCTTCGGCCAAATCGAGCTTTTCCCAGCGCGTCAGCGAACCAATACTGACTTTCGATACCTGTTTATCATCAAGCGTTATCGGCTCCAGTTGCGCCACGACGCTTATCTTGCCGGTCCGGCCAACAGCGAAACGCAGCGCGTTTACTTCCGTTACCTGCTTCACTGGCGGGTATTTCCATGCGGCGACCCACGAGCCTTCACCCGGACGCCAGCTTTTTCCGGGCGGCTCTCTGGCCTCACGGATCACGACGCCATCTGTCACAAAGGGAAGCGGTTCGCGGAACCATTGCTTGCGCCAACGCGTGACGTCTGCAACGGAACTCACCGGCTGACTCCAGGCTCGCGCTAAGGGGAAACCCCCTTGCGCCAGGATGGTCAAACGCGTTTCCATCTCTTTCGGCCCGTCCGGCCATGCCCAGATAAACAGGTCCAGATCGTTAAGCAGAGGGGATGCCGTGTTGCGCATCATCGCGCCCGCTACCTGTGCTCGTGCATTAATCCCGCCGTCTTGCTGTTGATGGTGCCCTTCCCGGCGCAGAAAAAGCTCGCCCTGCAACACGCTGTCAGCGAGCTCACCTTTCACTTGCAAAGGAATTGCCGGGATATGGCGTGCGCGCGCTGTCCAGTCTTCCCCCTGCAAACCATCGCCACGGCTGATGACCTGTCGTAGCTCGCCCTTCCGGTAAACCAGCGAAACCGCCACTCCATCCACCTTCGGTTGCACCCACAGATCCGTTTTTCCGTGCATCCATTGCGAGAGCGATGCGGCATCTTTGAGTTTTTGTACCCCCGTATGCGCAACAGGGTGATGTGTGCGCCCGGCGGCAACCGGCGGCGGCGCGGCGCTCACCGTAGCGAGCGAAAAACAGGTTTTCCACACGTTAAGCCTTTGGCGCATGCCGTCATAGACGGCGTCGCTGACGTTATTTTCGCCGCGAAGCCAGTATGCTTCATCCCAGCGCGCCAACTGGCTTTCCAGCGCCGCAACCTCCTGTCGCGCCTGCTCAGACGTCCAGCCAGGACAGGACGCATAAGCGCTTTCGCAGGCCAGACTGGCCAGCAATAAAAGAATAATAATGCGCACGTTTCACCCCCTTCGCTTTCCTGACGAGACGGTAATACATGACGACGTCTGGCGGCGATGCGAGTTGTTACGTTTTACGAGGGGTTTTCCAGGGTTTTTCGCTGATTGCATAAACGAGACAATTTTTCTGGATAATGTCTCGCAAAATGACGCAAAGCGACGCGAACTCTGCGACAAAGACTGCGCCAGCGTAGCGCGACGTGTATAATAAGGCGGTATACGCTCCTCTTTTCGCATACCAACAGACGTAAAACCACATGGCTCAAGGCACGCTTTATATTGTTTCCGCTCCCAGTGGCGCGGGTAAATCCAGCCTTATTCAGGCTTTTTTAAAGACGCAACCGCTCTATGATTCCCAGGTGTCGGTGTCGCATACCACGCGTAACCCGCGCCCTGGCGAAGTCCACGGCGAGCACTACTACTTCGTTAGTCACGACCAGTTTCGGTCGATGATTGCTGAAGACGCGTTTCTTGAGCATGCGGAAGTGTTTGGCAACTACTACGGTACGTCACGCGCGGCGATTGAGCAGGTGCTGGCGACTGGGGTAGATGTTTTCCTTGATATTGACTGGCAGGGCGCGCGGCAAATCCGCGAAAAAATGCCGCAGGCGCGCAGTATCTTTATTCTGCCGCCGTCTAAGGAAGAACTGGACCGCCGCCTGCGCGGCCGTGGTCAGGATAGCGAAGAGGTGATTGCTAAACGTATGGCGCAGGCCGTGGCGGAAATGAGCCACTATGCGGAGTACGATTACCTTATCGTCAATGACGATTTTGATGCCGCGCTGGCTGACTTAAAAATCATCCTGCGCGCCGAACGTCTGCGTATGAGCCGCCAGAAGCAGCGACATGACGCTTTAATCACCAAACTATTGGCAGACTGAACGTAGTTTCAGTATCATGCCCAGTCATTTCTTCACCTGTGGAGCTTTTTAAATATGGCACGCGTAACTGTTCAGGACGCTGTAGAGAAAATTGGTAACCGTTTTGACCTGGTACTGGTCGCCGCGCGTCGCGCTCGTCAGATGCAGGTGGGCGGCAAAGATCCGCTGGTACCGGAAGAAAACGATAAAACCACTGTTATTGCGCTGCGTGAAATCGAAGAAGGTCTGATCAACAACCAGATCCTCGACGTGCGTGAGCGCCAGGAGCAGCAGGAGCAGGAAGCCGCAGAACTGCAGGCCGTTACCGCTATCGCTGAAGGCCGTCGTTAATCACTAGTGCGGGTAGCCCTTGTATCTGTTTGAAAGCCTGAATCAACTGATTCAACAATACCTGCCTGCGGACCAGATTAAGCGTCTGCAGCAGGCTTATCTCGTTGCACGTGATGCTCACGAGGGACAGACACGTTCAAGTGGCGAACCCTACATCACTCATCCAGTAGCTGTGGCTTGTATCTTGGCCGAGATGAAGCTCGACTATGAAACGCTCATGGCTGCGCTACTGCATGATGTGATTGAAGATACACCTGCCACCTACCAGGACATGGAACAGCTGTTTGGTAAAAGCGTTGCCGAACTGGTGGAAGGCGTATCGAAGCTTGATAAGCTGAAATTCCGCGATAAGAAAGAGGCGCAGGCCGAAAACTTTCGCAAAATGATTATGGCGATGGTGCAGGATATCCGCGTCATCCTGATTAAACTCGCCGACCGCACGCATAACATGCGCACGCTGGGCTCTTTGCGCCCCGATAAGCGTCGCCGCATCGCCCGCGAAACCCTTGAAATCTATAGCCCTCTGGCTCACCGCCTCGGTATTCATCACCTTAAAACCGAACTGGAAGAACTGGGGTTCGAGGCGCTGCATCCGAACCGTTACCGCGTCATTAAAGAGGTCGTTAAGGCCGCGCGTGGCAACCGTAAGGAGATGATTCAGAAGATCCTTTCTGAAATCGAGGGGCGCTTGCAGGAGGCGGGCATTCCCTGTCGCGTCAGCGGTCGCGAAAAACATCTTTACTCCATCTACTGCAAGATGGTGCTCAAAGAGCAGCGTTTTCACTCGATCATGGACATCTACGCGTTTCGCGTGATCGTAAAAGATGTCGACACCTGTT
Source organism: Cronobacter turicensis z3032 (assembly GCA_000027065.2). NCBI lineage: Bacteria > Pseudomonadati > Pseudomonadota > Gammaproteobacteria > Enterobacterales > Enterobacteriaceae > Cronobacter > Cronobacter turicensis. Next base: position 4,313,548 of record FN543093.2, read on the forward strand.
ATCGCGTGCTTGGTCAGATGCACAGCCTTTACAAGCCGCGTCCCGGCCGCATGAAAGATTACATCGCGATCCCCAAGGCGAACGGCTATCAGTCGCTCCATACTTCAATGATTGGCCCGCACGGCGTGCCGGTCGAAGTGCAGATCCGCACGGAAGATATGGACCAGATGGCGGAAATGGGCGTCGCGGCGCACTGGGCTTATAAAGAGCACGGCGAAAGTAGCACGACCGCGCAGATCCGCGCCCAGCGCTGGATGCAAAGCCTGCTGGAACTTCAGCAGAGCGCGGGCAGTTCTTTTGAATTTATCGAGAGCGTTAAATCCGATCTCTTCCCGGATGAGATTTACGTTTTCACGCCGGAAGGGCGCATTGTCGAGCTACCTGCGGGCGCGACGCCGGTCGATTTCGCCTATGCGGTGCATACGGATATCGGCCACGCCTGCGTTGGCGCACGTGTCGATCGCCAGCCCTATCCGCTGTCTCAGTCGCTTGCCAGCGGCCAGACCGTAGAAATTATTACCGCGCCGGGCGCGCGCCCGAACGCCGCCTGGCTCAATTTTGTCGTCAGCTCCAAAGCACGCGCCAAAATTCGCCAGATGCTGAAAAACCTCAAGCGTGATGACTCGGTGAGCCTTGGCCGCCGTCTTCTGAATCACGCGCTGGGTGGCAGCCGTAAACTGGCAGAAATCCCGCCGGAGCATATCCAGCGTGAGCTTGAGCGTATGAAGCTCGCCACGCTTGACGATCTGCTGGCGGAAATCGGCCTCGGCAACGCCATGAGCGTGGTGGTCGCGAAAAACCTGCTACAGGGCGAGGCGACCGCAGGCAACCAGCCGAGCGTGCCGGCGTCTGGCCACAGCCATCTGCCGATCAAAGGCGCCGACGGCGTGTTGATTACCTTCGCCAAATGCTGTCGCCCGATTCCCGGCGATCCGATCGTCGCGCACGTCAGTCCTGGCAAAGGTCTTGTTATCCATCATGAATCCTGCCGGAACATCCGCGGCTATCAGAAAGAGCCCGAGAAGTTTATGGCGGTCGAGTGGGATAAAGAGACCGAGCAGGAATTTATCACCGAGATCAAGGTGGATATGTTTAACCACCAGGGTGCGCTGGCGAACCTGACGGCGGCAATCAATACCGCCGGTTCGAATATTCAGAGCCTGAATACCGAAGAGAAAGATGGCCGCGTGTACAGCGCCTTCATTCGCCTTACGGCGCGCGATCGCGTACATCTGGCGAATATCATGCGTAAAATTCGCGTGATGCCGGACGTGATTAAAGTCACCCGTAACAGAAATTAACCGTATGAATTCTCAGCGTTACGCGCGTATCTGCGAGATGCTGGCCCGGCGTCAGCCCGATCTCACGGTCTGCATGGAGCAGGTGCACAAGCCTCATAATGTCTCGGCGATCATCCGCACCGCAGATGCCGTGGGCGTGCATGAAGTCCACGCCGTCTGGCCGGGAAACCGCATGCGTACCATGGCCTCTTCCGCCGCAGGCAGTAACAGCTGGGTGGAAGTAAAAACCCATCGCAACATCGGCGATGCGGTGGGCCATCTGAAAGCGCGCGGCATGCAAATCCTCGCAACCCATCTGTCTGACAAGGCCGTCGATTTTCGTGAAATCGATTATACGCGCCCAACCTGCATCCTGATGGGACAGGAAAAAACAGGGATTACCGAAGAGGCGTTACGCCTCGCAGACCAGGACATCATCATTCCGATGATCGGCATGGTGCAGTCCCTTAACGTTTCCGTCGCCTCAGCGCTTATCCTTTATGAAGCGCAGCGCCAGCGGCAAAATGCGGGAATGTATCGACGCGCCAACAGTACTCTGCCTGAAGAGGAACAGCAGCGCCTGCTGTTTGAAGGCGGCTACCCGGTGCTGGCGAGAGTCGCAAAACGTAAAGGTTTGCCCTATCCGCGCGTGAATGAGCTGGGCGAAATCGACGCGCCGCAGGTCTGGTGGGCCACCATGCAGGCTGCGGAGTAAACGATGCGCGGCCGTTTGCTGGATGCCGTACCGCTAAGCTCGCTGACCGGCGTGGGCGCCAGCCAGAGCGCGAAGCTCGCTAAAATCGGCCTGCATACTATCCAGGATCTGCTGCTGCATTTTCCCCTGCGCTACGAAGACCGCACCCATCTTTATCCCATCAACGACCTTCTGCCTGGCGTTTACGCCACGGTGGAAGGCGAAGTCCTGAACTGCAATATCACGTTTGGCGGCCGCCGTATGATGACCTGCCAGATAAGCGACGGCACCGGCATCCTGACGATGCGCTTTTTCAACTTCAACGCCGCGATGAAAAACAGCCTCGCGACGGGCCGTCGCGTACTGGCGTATGGCGAAGCGAAACGCGGTAAATACGGCGCGGAAATGATCCACCCTGAGTACCGTATTCAGGGCGATGTCAGCGCGCCGGAAATGCAGGAAACCCTGACGCCCGTTTATCCGACCACCGAAGGCGTCCGTCAGGCGACGTTGCGTAAGCTTACCGATCAGGCGCTGGAACTGCTGGAAACCTGCGCCATTACCGAGCTGTTGCCGCCGGAGTTGTCACAGGGGTTGATGAGTCTTCCGGAGGCGTTGCGCACGTTGCATCGCCCGCCGCCGGATATGAAGCTGGAAGATTTAGAGAGCGGACAGCACCCTGCGCAGCGTCGATTAATTCTGGAAGAATTACTGGCTCACAACCTCAGCATGCTGGCGCTACGCGCCGGTGCCCAGCGTTACCACGCGCTGTCTCTTGCCGCCCGTGATGAGCTAAAAGAGCAACTGCTCGCCTCGCTGCCTTTCAAACCCACCGGCGCGCAGGCGCGCGTAGTGGCGGAAATCGAGCGCGACATGGCGCTGGATATCCCGATGATGCGCCTTGTGCAAGGGGATGTCGGCTCCGGCAAAACGCTGGTGGCAGCGCTTGCCGCGCTGCGCGCAATCGCCAACGGAAAACAGGTCGCGCTGATGGCGCCAACGGAACTACTGGCCGAACAACACGCCAACAATTTCCGCAACTGGTTCTCCCCGCTCGGCATTGAAGTGGGCTGGCTGGCGGGCAAGCAAAAAGGCAAAGCGCGCCAGGCGCAGCAGGACGCTATCGCCAGCGGCCAGGTCTCGATGATCGTCGGCACGCACGCGATTTTCCAGGAACAGGTGCAGTTTAATGGCCTGGCGCTGGTCATCATTGATGAACAGCACCGGTTTGGCGTACATCAGCGTCTGGCGCTCTGGGAAAAGGGCCAGCAGCAGGGCTTTCATCCGCATCAGCTGATCATGACCGCCACGCCAATTCCCCGCACGCTGGCGATGACGGCGTATGCCGATCTGGATACCTCGGTTATCTACGAACTGCCGCCTGGCCGTACGCCCGTCACCACCGTCGCCATTCCCGATACACGTCGCAGCGATATTATTGAGCGTGTGCGCAGCGCCTGCCTTGAAGAGGGCCGTCAGGCGTACTGGGTGTGTACGCTGATTGAAGAGTCGGAACTGCTGGAAGCGCAGGCGGCGGAAGCGACCTGGGAAGAGTTGAAAATCACGCTGCCTGAACTCAACGTCGGGCTGGTGCATGGGCGCATGAAACCCGCGGAAAAGCAGGCGGTGATGCAGGCGTTTAAGCAGGGCGAAATGCACCTTCTGGTGGCGACTACCGTTATTGAAGTGGGTGTAGATGTTCCTAACGCCAGCTTAATGATTATCGAAAACCCGGAGCGGCTGGGCCTTGCGCAACTGCATCAGCTGCGCGGACGCGTCGGGCGCGGCGCGGTTGCATCCCATTGCGTGCTACTCTACAAATCTCCACTCTCCAGAACGGCGCAGATTCGCCTGCAGGTCCTGCGCGACAGCAACGACGGCTTTGTGATTGCTCAGAAAGATCTCGAGATTCGCGGGCCGGGAGAATTACTCGGTACCCGTCAGACGGGGAACGCCGAATTCAAGGTGGCGGATCTGCTGCGCGATCAGTCACTCATTCCAGAAGTGCAACGTATTGCACGCCACATTCATGAGCGTTATCCCGAGCAGGCAGCGGCATTAATTGAGCGCTGGATGCCGGAAACCGAGCGTTACTCCAACGCATAGCGCAGCGATGTGTCTCTATCGCCACCTTCTTGATATTTTTCTTACGGGCAGTCTGACAAACTTGCGCCGTCCCTGTCGGCTTTTTTCGCTGAAGACTGTCTGCCTGCTGTGATTTTTTGATAAATCATTCTTTTTTATTTAGCATAATAATAAATTCAATATTTGAATTATACAATTTAACAGGTAAAACGCACTTACAACCACAATAAAAAAATATAGCGTTCCATTTAGATAAATTATCTTATTAGAGCCCCCTCAACGCCAGTGAAAACAAGAATAATGCCCGATTTTTAAATAAAAACAAGATTCCTGCATAAATTTCAGATTAACTACTGCAATACAAATCATTCATGAAACATATGAAAAACACCTCGATCTCCTATTTCCATTCGGAAGCACAATTAATCAAGAAATAAAACCTGTTCACCCCCAATAATTTAAGAAAGAAAGTTATGCAGCGATCATTACCGCTGCGTTATGAGCTGGCGTTGCCCAGCGCGGGACCATTTACGCATACCCTTATAGCGTGGATGTGAATAGATTCAGTCTATTAATACAATGGAGTAGTTATAATGAAAAAAATCATCTGTGCGCTGGCGCTGAGTACAATCCCAGTCATGGGCTTTGCTCAGACTGCCGGAAATGATATTCCGGCAACGCTTTATATATCCGGCAACGTCAACGACGCGTCCGCTGGATGTACGATTGAGTTTACCGAACCGACAGTGGATATTGGAAGCCGAGAAATTAGCACCCTGCCGGCGCAGGGTACCCATGTTGTAGGTGGACAGCTTAAACCAGTCAACGCCAGTCTGATTGGCAAATGCACTAAAGACGGACAGTTAACGCCAAATATCTCATTTACTGGCGTGGTTGATAGCGCTGCCGGTAACTCACTGGTGAATACGGCAACCGGCGAAGGCGCAGCAACAGGCATTGGTGTCAGTATTTATTCTGACGCGGGTTATGTTATTACCCCGAACGGTCCTGCAGTAAAAAGTAACAGTACTGATCACATGATGTTCTACGTTGGTATAGTTAAGCTCAATGGCTCTACCCCCACCGCGGGCCAGGTACAGTCCTCATTAACCATGCAGATTGAAACGCTGTAGTAAATACAGCTTTGTAATAAGGCCCAATAGAAATTATTGCCTATTGGGTCTGTTATTTCTTTTTAGAATTACTAGGTTTTTTGAAAAAAATGAAGAAATTAATCCTGACAACAATCCTTGCCGCAAGTTGCTGGTCAGGAATAGCGGAAGCTGCGCTGACGTTGAATGCAGACCGTCTGGTTTATAATGAAAAAGATGGCGACGCATCGATAAAGGTTCACAGCAATGAAGATCGTGCCTATTTGATTCAGTCCTGGCTTGATGCTGGTAACAGTGCGGTAAAAAAAGATCTGCCTTTTGTGGTTACGCCGCCTTTATTTCGCCTTGCTCCTAAAAGCGACAATGTGATTCGCGTTGTATACCTCGGCAATGGTTTGCCCGCCGATCGCGAAAGCCTGTTCTGGCTGGACGTCAAAGGTGTTCCTGGATTAAACGATGAAGAATCAAAAGTTGAGAACCGCATGGTGCTGGCGATCAATAACCGAATTAAATTTTTCTTTCGTCCGGCAGGTTTGAAAGGTGACCCGGGAGAAGGCGTCAAAAATGCCCACTGGAGCCACAATGGAAATAATTTAACCGTTGAAAATTCTTCACCTTATTATCTCGTATTAAGCAAGATTATTGCAGATAAAGAATCTATTCAGGTTTCTGTCGTAGACAACAATACGGTCATCCCGCCGTTTGGCAAAAAGTCATACAAGCTTAAGCATTCGCCTGCGAATGGTACAAGCGTCGAATGGGCTGCCATCAACGACTTTGGCGTAACCTCTCAGACGTTTACTCAGCATCTTGAATAAGTAACAGGGCGTTATGCGTGGTACCAAACTGAAGTGGCTTGCCTCCTTTGTGATGTCAGCAATTTTTTGTCGCACTGTCGCAGCTGGCGAATACTTCGACCCTGGTTTACTACAGGCAGTAGATGGGAAAGCCGCATTAAGCGACACCAGTTTATTAAGTCAGGGTTATCAGCCTGCAGGCACATACCGGGTTCACATTAACGTGAACGAAAAGCCAGTAATGATAAGCAGCGTGCGGTTTGAACTGAACAAGGATAAGCAGCTTGTCGCGTGCCTTTCTTTTAAGGCCTATCAAAAGCTGGGAGTGGATATGAGCAAGATTAGTTCCGATGCAAAGGATAACGAACTCAAAAACACTTGTGTCCCTATGGAAGAACAAGTTCCGGGTACCAAACTCGCTTTTGATTTCTCCAAACTGCAGCTAGATATCATCATTCCACAAACGGTACTGCGTGATGAAAACCTGCAGGGAGTGCCTGAAGAAGAGTGGGACGACGGTATCCCGGCGCTGATCAGTAATTATCAGCTCTCCGGCCAGCAATATCTGAATAAAAGTAAAGATACCTCAGATACCGCCTACGCGAACCTGACTAACGGTATTAACATCGGCGCGTGGCGTTACCGTAATAATTCGACGGTAAGCAACAGCGAGGGCTGGCACAGCATTACTAACTATGTGGAAACCGCTATCCACTCGCTGAAAAGCGAGTTGACAATCGGTGATTCCAGCACGCCTGGCGATGTCTTTGACACTCTGCTGGTTCGCGGTGTTCAGCTCTCGTCAGACGACGATATGCTGCCAGACCAGCTCAATGGCTTTGCACCTATTATTCGCGGTATTGCCAAAAGTAATGCTCGAGTCACCGTACGCGAAAATGGCTATGTGATTTACCAGCGCACGGTGCCGCCGGGGCCTTTCATGATTAATGACCTCTCGTCGGTATCCAGTGGCGGCAAAATGGAGGTCACGGTAACCGAAGCGGATGGTTCAGAAACACACAATACGATTGCCTATTCCAGCGTGCCTCAACTGCTGCGTAGCGGGCAAATAAAATACAATCTCACGATGGGACGTTATCTGTCTGGTAACAGTTCAGTGGAAGACAGGCCCGAGATTTTTCAGGCGGTAATAAGCCGGGGTTTGCCGCTCAACACTACGCTCTATGGTGGGAGTCAGTATCACCAACGCTACCAGGCGTTTAGCCTGGGGCTAGGTATGGATATGAAAAGCCTCGGGGGTATTGCTGCGGATATTACCCATAGCAAAGGCCGTCGCGGTAACGAGCTGGAAGGCAGCGGGAAAATGGTGCGCCTGACGTATCGTAATTATATTCCTGCCACGGATACCCAAATACAGTTGGATAATCGTTATTACAACGGCGATTACCTGTCATTTAGTGACTGGGCAACGGCGGAAGACTTGTTTACCGATACTCGTAAGCGCCGCGAATATAACCTGTCGGTTAATCAGTCGCTGGATGATTCAAACAGTTTTTATACCACGCTCAGCCGCAGCGAAAACGTGGATGACTCCGTTTCACGCATGTGGCAGGTCGGCTGGAATGGAGCGATTAAAAGTATCAGTCTGTCACTCTCTTATAGCATGAGTCGGAGCGAAGGCGATCCAGTGTGGGACAAACAGCTGGCGCTGACTTTGTCGATTCCGCTTAGCGACACCTTCCCGACGGCGCAGCCGATGGTGAATTACACAGCGACGTCAGGCCTTGAGAGTGACATCAATAACCAGTTAGGTATCAACGGCAAGTTGAGCGAAAGCCAGAGTACAACCTGGAATACTCAGCTTTCATATGACGCGAAACATGGCGAACCAAGCACGAAATCTGGATCTGCAGGCCTGGATTATCAGGGTAACTACGGTGATATGAACGTAACCTTTAACGCCGACCACAATAAATATCTGTCGTGGAACGCCTCAGGGAGCATTGTGGGCCATCGTCATGGCATTACATTTGGTCGCAATACATCAGGCAGCATGGCGCTGGTCTCTATCCCCGGCATTGCCGACGTGCCGCTGAATGGTGGAGAAGATATGACCACGGACTCACGCGGGTATGCACTGATAACGGACTTACGGCCTTACCATCGCAACAGCCTGGGTATTGATACCCAAAGCGCAAGTAAAGATCTCGATTTCGTGAGCACCTCAGCGCAGATTGTACCGACTAAAGACGCCGTGGCGCTGGCTGAGTTTAAGGCTATCCGTGGACGTAAAGCTGTCATCACGGTGAATCATAACGGCGAGGTGCTGCCTTTCGGCGCGCTGGCGCGTATTGAAGGCATGGATAGTGTGTTTTACGTGGGTGATAAAGGGCAGGTTTATCTCAATTCTTTACCTGATAAAGGCATGTTGAACTTCAAATGGGGCGAAAACCAAACCTGCTCCACGCCGTTTGAAATGCCATCAGAGCAAACACCTAAATTGCCTATTGTCCTGTTAACGCTGAGCTGTCAATGAATGCGATGAAAACCTGTTTCCGAGTAGTTCAAGCGGCTGTCATTGTTATGATGGCAAAAGGGGTTATTGCGCCGGTGTACGCGGGCGACTGCACAATTAAGCAAAACCCATCGAATATGACGGTACCTGTAACGGTTCAATTACCGGATAACATCACCATGCTACCGGTGGGTAGCGTCGTTTATAAAAAGGAAGCGACGCTTGCTCAGCTCAGCGGTAAACATGATGTGATTAGTGCAGAGTGCCGGGCGAAAATCAGTAAACTCCTGAACGGAAAAATGCCAACCCAACAAAAGGGGCAGGACACTTACGCCACTAACCTGCCTGGCCTTGGTATTCGGATCACGCTGATTTATGACAAAGCGGGTTCAGCACATAAAGAATGGGTGCTGCCATTCTCAACACAGACACGGGATCTGAGCGATAAAACCATTACTTCGGATGATGTGAAATTACGCGTTGAGGCCATCAAGACCGGGGTGATAACCCAGGGCGGCGTATTGAATTTCCTTATTCCCTCACTGGTTTCACTCAGTGATAACTCCCTGGTGGTGAACCTTGCCATGACGCTGATTGCGCCGAAGGCGCACTGCATGATTCAGATGGTTACGCCGCAGATAGAACTGCCTCCAGTAAAAATCAGCGAGTTGAAAAATAATGGCGGCAAAAACGCCCAGCCAGTCAGTGTCAATCTGCTGTGTATGAATACCAGTAAAGCCAGCCTCAGTATTGAAGGGCTAAACGAAAATAGCTACCCGACGGTATTTAAAAACGTGGCACCCGAGAGCGAGAGCCCAGCGAAAAATGTCGGTATTGAAATGTTATTCAGCGGAACGGTAATGAAGATTGACACCCCGTTAGAGCTGTCATTACCAGACCAGAACAGTTATGCCTTGCCCCTTTCTGTGCGTTATGCGAAGACCGGTGATGATTTAACTGGGGGAAAAGTGAAAGCGCAAATTACATTACGAATAGATTATTTATAAGTTAAATCTCCCAGAAGACACATCCAGGAAATATGGAAAAGTATTTTTACCATCTCTGGTACGATTGCTTTTCACCTATTTTATTTTAAAATTTTAAAGGACATAAAATTATGAAAAAATCAATTTTAGGATTAACGGTTTCTGCACTGTTTATGGTTGGTTCTGCACAAGCCACAACTAATCCGAACGACGTTTCCGCAAGCCTGATGATAACCGGTAACGTGGTACAAGATATTGCTGACAGTTGCTCTGTGACGCTGGACAAAACTTCACTGCATCTGTCAGATACCGATGTCAACGCACTGATCAACCAAGGGGAAGATGCAACGACACCGGTGCAGGTGAAACTTAATATTGCTGGCGGTGATGATTGCACAAACAAAGTTGCCGAGGGCACGATGGCGTTTAAATTTACTGGCTTATCCGATAATGCGGACGGGACGGTAATCGGCAACAAGGATAACAGTAATACTGGGGCTAAAGGAGTAGGCATAGGCGTTTTTGACACTCAAAATAAAATGGTCCGCTTAAATAGTGAAGACAACATCGTCGCATCTACTACTGATACGACTATTGGTCTGCAGATGGTAAAACTTAATGGACAAACGCCGACCGCGGGTGCCGTAAGCGCCACACTGACTGTTGAAATCCAACGCCTGTAGTAACCTTTGCGCGCCTTTTTACGCGTGCAGAGTATATTCTGAGTCATAGAAATGCAGACACCCTTCACAGGGTGTCTGCGCATTTTTCCTGGCCTCAGAGGATAACTACACATGAAAACATCGTCTTTCTCTTTTAGCCTGATAACCGGTTCATCTTTATATCTGCCCACACTGAGCCTGCCGCCAGCGATTATGCTGCTACGCTTAACGGATACACCCTAAAACATCAATTTTTATGGTGATGCTGAATCAGGATACACTGCGTTCAATATATTCGGTTTTATCACCGGGTGAACCAGTAATTATCCGCTTTACGGTGTGGCTATTACGGTTAACCGCGCAGCAAGAGCTAAGATGATGTGCAGCAGACATTACCCTCTGAACAGTACACTAGTGATAACAATTGAGCATAAGGAAATACTCTGCTCTTGGTTTGCGTCATGTATAGGATAAAAATATGAAAAAAACAATTTTGGGTTCTGCGCTCTGTGCTCTCATGATGATGAGCGCAGTCCATGCAGAGTCTACGGACTCGTTAATAACGTCTACAGATATCACTATTGATGGTGCTATTTCTGGTGGTGATGGCGCTTGCACGGTTACGACTAACAAGAGTGCGATCAGCCTGCTTGCAAGCAAAACTAACATCCTTTCGCAAAGCGATCATAAAACCCATACTTTCGCTCCGCTGCTATCCATTACATTGAGCGGAGATGATATCTGCAACCGACGCATTGAAGAGGGAAAAATTGCTGTCAGATTTACAGGCCCCGTTGACAGTGTAGAAGGCACTCTGCTCGCCAATGTGGCCACCGGCGAGAATGCTGCAAAAGGCGTGGGCGTTGGCATATTCATGAGTAATTTTGCCAGGTTAGATGCTAACATGACGGGTGCCGTCCCCGTGACAAGTAAACCGCTCCCAATAGATTTGCAGGTTGTTAAGCTTAATGGTCAGGATGACATTACAGAAGGCACCGTCGAAGCCTCTCTGGTTATAGAGATCGTGCGCCTTTAACGCGTTTTACAACGTGATGAATATGGTGATATTGCTGCCAGAAAAAGATTGCATGTCTGGCTGGCCGCTCTTAAAGGAGTATTCATATTTATGGTGAATAATTCATATCACTAATTACCTTTTTTAAATCATGTCAGAGAACATAAACATGAAAAAAAAGCTTACTTGCCTGGTTTTCCCTGCCTTATTGCTGGCTTCTTCATTCTGTGCTGAAGCGTCGACCGAAGATCAATCCGCTACGCTCTCAATTAGCGGCGCTGTAGTAGCCGATGCCGATGCTTTATGTAATATTAGCGCCAAGGCAAGCGCAATTTATCTTCGCGGTGATATCTCAAACCTCATTAATCTGGGTGAGGTAGCCAATAACATGACATTCGTTCCTTTAACCATTCAAGGCAATGAAGCGTGCGTCTCTCAGCTGAAAGAGGGTCGATTCTCTTATAAGTTTGTTGGCGTCGCGGATAGTATAGAAGGTAAAGCCCTGGCAAACGCCAGTGAAGGTGACAGTGCTGCACAAGGTGTGGCCATTGGTCTTTTCGATGACGAGGGACGTCCCATTGATATTAATCATACCGTCGTTTTAGCTTCACAAAATCGTGCTCAGGGTATTGGTTTTCAGGTGGTAAAACTGAATGGCAAAGTTGCGACCGCTGGGACCGTACATGGCGTGCTTACCATTGATGTTGAGCGCCTTTAACGAAAAGATACCTCTACCCGCTTTCTGCGTAAATCCGGGTAAATCATAGCTGAATGACAAGGGAGTGTTTAAACTCCCTATTTGTAATACCCTATATAAAACCATAAGTAACATATCTATTTATAATAAACGGTAGCTCTGCGCTTTGAAATATAGTGGCGACACGGACAGCCTGCCAACTCAGGCAGATGAAGAGGCCATTGATCAGATATAACCAACCCAACTCCCAGAGTAATATTGGCACGCTATTATCATAAAAGTCTAAAACCATACATTATGATAATAAAATGAGTTAATGAAACACAACTACGATTATAAACACAAAACCATCATTGTATTAATGGAACTTTTTACATTATTCTTATGCAGGCATATTGCATTTTCTCAATTGCATCCTTCATTGAAGTATAATCGCAGGCCAATAAAGAGAAGGCAATTCGCCAAAAGCATCTAAACACGCCTGATAATTTCTCGTTAAGCACGTCATTCAATGCGTAAGGAAATATTATGAAAAGTAATTTAGTAAGCATAGCTGTAGCGAGTTGCTTCATAACCAGTATGGCGCACGCTGCAATGGTAACTCCAGATATACCCGCAACGCTTAATATTGAAGGAACCGTCAACAATAGCGGAAGCCAGTTTTGTCAGATTTCCATTCTCAATAATGTCATTAGCCTTAATACCTCTGAGAATGATCTGGTTGAACAGGGTTCAAATGCAACGTCAGCTGTCCCCGTAAGGTTTGACGTTTCAAGCATTAGCCAGGCCAACGGTGGTTCAATGAGCCAATGTGACAAAGAGATTTATGAAGGTAAAATCGCTGTAAGATTTGTCGGCATTTATGACAATGCGGAAGGCACTTCATTTGCTAATACTCTGGCAGGTGAAGATGCAGCAGAAGGTGTGGGCATCGGCTTTTTTAATGTCAATGCGACGCCTTTAGACGTTAGCGATATTTACAACCTGCCAGGAAAATCCAATTCAGCCGCTGAAACCATTGGGTTACAACTGGTTAAGTTAAAAGGCCAGAAGGTTAAAGCCGGTTCGGTAGCAGGTAATGTTACGTTCCAGATTGAACGTTTATAACTGCTCCACACAACACCTGTTCTCTGGCTGTCATTATTCTCCTGTAAAGATTAACGAATAACGACCAGAGAAGATGCCGGTGTCAATGTCCTGTAAAAGGATGTAACGACAAAAAGAGGCCCAAGTGGAGGAGTCCCGTAACCGGCGGCTTCTTCACTTTTTGCAATCGTTTGCTTTTGATTTTCACTTCGCTAGAATGTCCGCTTTTCCACCGTGGGAATCTGTCGATGTCCGTTAACACCCTTGAGTCTGAAAATGCGCAAACGGTTGCGCCCGCGCAGAATAGCGAACTGATTTACCGTCTGGAAGACCGGCCGCCCCTGCCGCAAACGCTGTTTGCCGCCTGCCAGCATCTTCTGGCGATGTTCGTGGCGGTGATTACGCCTGCGCTGCTGATTTGTCAGGCTCTGGGGCTGCCCGCGCAGGACACGCAGCACATTATCAGCATGTCGCTGTTTGCTTCCGGCGTGGCATCGATTATTCAGATTAAAGCCTGGGGGCCGGTCGGCTCCGGGCTGCTGTCTATTCAGGGCACCAGCTTTAACTTCGTGGCGCCGCTTATTATGGGCGGTACCGCGCTGAAAACCGGCGGCGCGGACGTGCCCACCATGATGGCCGCGCTGTTCGGCACGCTGATGCTGGCAAGCTGCACTGAAATGGTCATTTCACGCGTTCTGCACCTGGCGCGCCGCATTATCACGCCGCTGGTCTCTGGCGTGGTAGTGATGATCATCGGCCTGTCGCTGATTCAGGTCGGGTTGACGTCGATTGGCGGCGGCTATGCCGCGATGAGCGATCACACTTTCGGCGCGCCGAAAAACCTGCTGCTGGCAGGCGCAGTGCTGGCGGTAATTATTCTGCTTAACCGCCAGCGTAACCCGTACCTGCGCGTCGCCTCGCTGGTGATTGCGATGGCGGTGGGTTATCTGCTGGCCTGGGCGATGGACATGCTGCCGCACGCCGCGGCGCCTGCGCAAAGTGCGCTGATCATGATCCCGACGCCGCTGCATTACGGGCTTGGCATCGACTGGAACCTGCTGTTGCCGCTGATGCTGGTCTTTATGATCACGTCGCTGGAAACCATCGGCGATATCACCGCCACTTCTGACGTCTCCGAACAGCCGGTCTCCGGCCCGCTGTATATGAAACGCCTGAAAGGCGGCGTGCTGGCGAACGGCCTGAACTCGTTTGTCTCCGCCGTGTTTAACACTTTCCCGAACTCCTGCTTCGGACAAAACAACGGCGTGATCCAGCTGACCGGCGTCGCCAGCCGCTATGTGGGTTTTGTGGTGGCGCTGATGCTGATTGCGCTCGGCCTGTTCCCGGCCGTGAGCGGTTTTGTTCAGCATATTCCTGAGCCGGTGCTGGGCGGGGCGACAATTGTAATGTTTGGCACCATCGCCGCCTCCGGCGTGCGTATTGTCTCCCGCGAGCCGTTAAACCGCCGCGCGATCATGATCATCGCGCTCTCGCTGGCGGTGGGCCTCGGCGTCTCGCAGCAGCCGCTGATCCTGCAATTCGCGCCGGACTGGGTAAAAAACCTGCTCTCCTCCGGCATCGCCGCGGGCGGCATTACCGCCATTGTGCTGAATCTGATTTTCCCGCCGGAAAAACAGTCCAACGACTGATCCCCTGCCGATGGCGGCGCCGCGCCGCCATCGCTGACACCTCCGTTGACAATCCCCGCCTTGAGCAATTCGCCCGAATAGTGCATAAATCCATCATCGGAAGTTCACAGGATGGAAGACAATGAAATTTCTCGGAAAGCTCATCATTGCGCTGATCGCCGCCGTTCTGCTGATTCTGCTCGCGCTCTATGTGTTATTACAGACGCGCTGGGGCGCAGGCTGGCTCACCGGCTGGGTAAACCAGCACAGCGGTTACCACATCACCTTTGATGAAATGGACCATAGCTTCTCCGCGCCTTCGCATCTGGTGCTAAAAAACGTCACGTTCGGGCGCAGCGGCCAGCCCGCCACGCTGGTGGCGCAAAAGGTGGAGATCGGCCTGAGCAGCCGCCAGGTCACCGAGCCGATGCACGTCGATACCATTTTGCTCTACAAGGGCACGCTGAATTTATCCCCTTCCACCGCCCCGCTGCCGTTTCGCGCCGACCGGCTTCAGTTAAGCGATATGGCGTTTAACAGCCCGAAAACCGGCTGGGATCTCAGCGCGCAGCGCGTTAATGGTGGTATCAGCCCGTGGCTGCCGGAAGCCGGGAAAATCCTTGGCAGCAAGGCAGATATCGCCCTGAGCGCAGGCTCGTTGACGCTAAACGGGATGCCTGCCAGCAACGTTCTGGTGCAGGGCGAAATCAATAATAACGAGGTGACCATCACCAATCTCGGGGCAGATATCGCCCGCGGCGCGCTCACCGGCAACGCGCGTCGGTTAGCGAACGGCGGCTGGGTGGTGGATAACCTGCGCCTGAGCGATATCCGTCTGCAAACCGCGAAATCCGTGAGCGACCTGCTGCAACCGCTGACGACGCTGCCCTCGCTGGCGCTCGGGCGCGTTGACGTCACCGACGCGCGGCTCGAAGGGCCGGGCTGGGCGGCGACCGATCTGGATATCAGCCTGCGCAATCTGACGCTGGTGAACGGCAGCTGGCAGAGCGATGACGGCAAGGTGTCGATGAACGCCAGCGAGGTGGTCTACGGCTCGCTGCATTTTCTCGACCCTATCGTGAACGCCGATCTCTCAACGCAGGGCGTAGCGCTGCGTCAGTTTAGCTCGCGCTGGGAGGGCGGTATGGTGAGAACCTCCGGCGACTGGCAGCGGGCAGGCAACGCGTTGACGCTTGATGAGCTGGCGCTGGCGGGGCTTGAGTACACGCTGCCTGCCGACTGGAAAAAGCGCTGGCAGGAGAAACTGCCCGCGTGGCTGCAAACCGTGACGGTGAAAAAGCTCTCCGGCAGCCGCAACCTGATTATCGATATCGATCCTGAATGGCCATTCCAGCTCACCGCGCTGGACGCATGGGGCAATAATCTGGAGCTGGCGCGTAACGGCGAATGGGGCATCTGGGGCGGCAACGCCACGTTGAACGCCGCTGCCGCGACGTTTAACCGCGTCGATGTTCGTCGCCCGTCGCTGACCCTGAATGCGAACCCTTCCACCATCGCGATTAGCGAGCTGAGCGCGTTTGCGGGCCAGGGGATGTTACAGGCCACCGCGACGATTTCCCAGTTGCCGCAGAGAATGACGACGGTGAGCCTGAATGGGCGCGCAGTGCCGGTCAATGTTTTGCATGACTGGGGATGGCCACAGGTGCCGCTGGAGGGCGACGGTAATTTACAGCTCACCGTAAGCGGCAGTCTGGCGGCAGAGGCGCCGCTGCGCCCGAGCGTTAACGGGCAGTTGCAGGCGACAGGGAAAAACGGGCAGCAGATACAGCAAACCATGCAGAACGGCGTTGTGCCGGGGGCATGATGGCCGGGTAGTGAGGGCATGCAGAAAGAGACGGCAGGCGCGCTTCGCTTACCTGCCCTACGTTATCGCGTTAACGTCACGGTTCCGTAGCCCCGTAGGGTGGGTAAGCGCAGCGCCCCCACCAAACTCATCAGCGCCAAAACCCACCGGATCAAACAACGCCCGGCCCTGATACCTACTCCTCCTCGTTGCCGCCCTCTTCCAGCGGCCCGAAGGGGGTAGCGGGCAACACGATATAGATCCCTTCAAACACCGCGCCGGGCGTCTCGTCGCCCGAAATCTCAACCTGCAACTGCACGCGCGCTTTGCGCCCGCGCGCCAGACGGTCGAGATCGCCGCTCAGCGACCCTAAATCGGCCACGGCGCCCGGTTTGCCCGTAATCGGTCGGCTATAGCGAATATGCGCGTCGGCCAGAATAATCGTGCCGCCAAGGTGCCGCTCGCGCAGCATCAGCCAGATAAGCCCCCAGCCCGTCAGGGTCGCCAGCGAAAACAGGCTCCCCGCGAACAGCGTCTGGTGTGGATTCTGGTTGCCGGCCTCCGGCATCGTGGTGATGAATTTCTGCCCGGTATATTGCAGGATCCGCACGCCCATCTTTTCACTGAGCGGAATATGCTGATACCACGCCTGCTGCAACTGCGCGCACCAGTCGGCGCGGTGAAGAATGTCATCCAGCGAGGCTATCGGTTTGATCATCAGATAGTGGCGCAGCGGCGTGGTTTGCGGCGTGGTGATCTCCCCCTCATTCACAAACCCCAGCTTGGCGAAAAACGCCACGGCGTCCTCGCGCGCGCTACAGACCACGCGCTTCACGCCCTCCTGGCGTGCAACTGACTCCAGCGTCATCGCCACCAGCGTGCCGAGGCCTTTCTCCTGCACCGCCGGGTCGACCGCCATAAAGCGGATCGAGCCTTCGTTATCGGCGTTAATATACAGCCGCCCGATGGCGACGGGGTTGCCCTCTTCATCCACCACCATCTGATGATGGGCCATCGCATCGTAGCCGTCCCGCTCGGAGCCTTTCGGCTGATGCAACGGCTTACGCAACATCTCCCAGCGGAACTGGTAGTAGCGCTCAAGTTCTTCTTCTGTTTCGGGTACACGAAGGTGATACATAGCGGTACTCTCTCTTGTTGTCCGCGACCACGATGGCATCTGGTTCATATCTGCAACCAGAACGTCACGGGGCCGTCATTCGTTAGTGAGACCTGCATATCAGCGGCGAAACGTCCTGTTTCTGTGGTGATGCCCGCGGCCCGGCAACGGCTGACAAAATAGTCATAAAGGGCTTGCGCCTGCTCAGGCGGCGCGCCGCGCGAAAAGCTTGGGCGCAGGCCTTTCTCGGTATCCGCCGGCAGCGTAAATTGCGACACCACCAGCACGCTGCCGCCAGCCTGCTGCACGTTCAGGTTCATTTTGCCCTGCTCGTCGCTAAAGATGCGATAGCCCAGCACGCGCTCGCACAGTCGGTTCGCTTTCTGCTCGTCGTCTTCTTTTTCGACACCCAGCAGGACTAAAAGTCCCGGCCCGATCTCACCCGTCACTTCTTCTCCCACGCGCACGCTGGCGTGAGTCACACGTTGAATTAATGCAATCATACGGATTCAGCTTCTTCTCTGGCGGCCTGTCTTAACTGGCGATAATCCCCGAGAGTGACAGTAATTTCCGCGCCAAGCAAGACGATGCACCAGGTCCAGTAGACCCAGAGAAACAGGATAGGGATCACCGCCAGCACGCCGTAAATCAGCTGATACGAAGGGAACATCGTGATGTAAAGGGCGAAGCCTTTTTTGCCAAGCTCAAACAGCAGCGCGGCCACCAGCGACCCAATCAACGCATCACGAGCCGGCACGCGCGTGGTAGGCACCACGCTGTAGAGCAGCCAGAACGAAAGCCACGACAGCAGCAACGGAAAAATACGCAGCACTTCGTCAATCATGGTCGTAAAGCCGCTCGCCCAGCGCAGCGACAGCAGATAAGAACTAATCACCAGGCTTGCGCCCGCGAGCAGGGGGCCAAGCGTCAGGATCATCCAGTACACCGCGAAGGAGTAAACCTTTGGGCGTTTACGGGTGCTGCGCCAGATCGTGTTCAGCGCGCTGTCGATGGCGTACATCAATAGCAGCGAGGTGACAATCAGCCCCAGTGCGCCAACGGCCGTCATCTTGCTGGAATTGGCAACGAACTGCTCAATATAGCGCTGAATAATGTCGCCCGTGGCGGGCATAAAGTTGGCGAAAACAAAATGGCGTAGCTGAAGACTGACGTCGGAAAACATCGGGAACGCGGCGAACAGCGCGAAAATCACCGCCACAAACGGCACGAGCGAGAGCAACGACACATACGCCAGGTTTCCGGCAAGCGTCGTCATATTATCTTCATCGATCCGCGCCCATAGCAGCTTAAGCCAGGCGAGCAGCGGCCCGGTACGACGGGCCGCTTTTTGATGAACGGATTTTAACATGCAGGATTCGAGAAATAGTTAGGCACGGTTTTACGGTCAGTCACCAGCACGCTGGTAATGCCCGCCTTGCGCGCGCCGTCGATATTCGCTTCGTTATCGTCGAAAAACACGGCGTCGCGAGCGCTAAAGCCTTCCTGCTCCAGCACCTTCTGGTAGATTTCCGGCGCCGGCTTGCGCATCCCCATCTCCTGAGAGAGATAGATAGCGTCGGCGGCGGCCTGCACTTGCGGATACTGTTCCGGCCAGTACGTGGTATGCAGCCGGTTGGTGTTGGACAGCACCACCACGCGATGCCCCTGCTCGCGCAACTGCTGCATGATAGTAATCACTTCGGGGCGCAGCCCGACGAATACCGCCTGCCAGCCCGCGGAGAACTGTTCAAAGCTCAGCGGCAATGCCATCTCCTCGCATAACGCCTTCGCGAAATCCTCATCGCTCAGCTCGCCGCGCTCGTGCTGATGAAACGCCTCGCCCATGGAGAAACTTTGCCGCAGATTCGCCAGCGGCACGCGGCTGTAATCACTCCAGACGCCCAGCACGCGGTTAAAGTCGATATCGACAATGACATTACCTAAATCAAAGATATAGAGCATGACTCACTCTCCTTTCGGGCCATGTGAAAGTTAACTGTAGCGAGAAAGCCGAACTTTGACTATGTGCTAACGCGCGGGTTTTGCATCGCCCGCGCGTAGAGGGAAGAAATTAGCGGTCGGTGTTGTCGTCGCCAGACGGCGATTCCGCCTGCACCAGCTCGACCTGATGGGCTTTCAAAATACCGCTCAGCGATGCGCCAGGCTGCCGGTCGGTAAAGAGCGCCGTGGCCTGCGAAAGGTTGCCAATACTGACGGCGGCCGAGGCGTGGTATTTCGTATGATCGGCCGCCAGTAAGATGTGCCGCGCGTGGGCCATCATGGCTTTCACCACGTTCGCCTCGTTCACATCAAACTCCAGCAGCTCGCCATCGCTCTCAATCGCGCCGACGCTCGTTATCAGATAATCCGCACGAAACCCTTCCACAAAGGCCGCCGCACCAGGGCCGATAATACCGCCGTTGTGCGGGCGCAGCGTCCCGCCGGGCACCATCACCTCAAAGCGGCTATTTTTATAGAGAATATGCGCCACGCGCAGGCTGTTGGTGATAATGCGCAGATGACTATGATTCAGCAGCGCGCGCGCAATCTGCTCCACCGTCGTGCCGATAGTGATAAACAGCGTTGAGCCATCCGGCACATAATCGGCGATCGCCTGGGCTATGGCGATTTTCTCGTCGGTCATGGAGATTTCGCGCTGCTCAAAGGCGGTATTCACGACGCTTGAAGCGCGCCCCGCGCCGCCGTGATGCCGGGTAATTAGTCCCTGTTCGCTTAGCTTGCGAATATCGCGCCGCACCGTCTGGGTGGAAACGTCCAGCAGTTGCGCCAGCTCGTCGATATTCATATATCCCCGCTCGGCGATAAGCCCGATCAGCTGATCGTGGCGCGGGTTGCCCGTCACTCCGGTAAGGCTCATGAACGATCCCCTTAAAATCATTGCTCGCCGGGCATTTTATACAAAAAGTGACAGGAAAGAGCGGGTTTGATCACAGTCGGGGATCCCGGCGCGCCCGCCAGGACGGGTGCATTTCAGCGCGGCGACGGCGCTGGCAAAGCGCACCGCCTCCTGCGGCGACTCGCCGCGAGCCAGCATCACCGCCAGCGCGCCGTGAAAAACGTCGCCCGCGCCGGTGGTATCCACCGCCTCGACCGTGAACCCCTGCTGGCGGCGCAGCGTGTCGTCATCTTCCAGCCACAGACACCCTTCTTTGCCGAGCGTGACGTAAACATGACCGCGCGTGAGCGTTTTTGTCGATTTGAGTCCGTCTTCTGGCGACATGCCGGGCGCCAGACGCGCCAGCCCCGGCGCCGAGAATGCGGCATGATCGCTCAACGCCACCAGCGAGCGGATATCCTGCGGCGTGACGTCGCCATCGAGCAGCGTCATCACCCCAGCCCGGCGCGCCAGCGTTAGCGCGCGCGTCGCGCCTTCATGCCAGCGCACATCCGCCAGCACCGCGTCGTAGCCGCTGAAATCGATGCTATCGAGCCAGGCGGCGTCATCGGGCAAATCGGGGCTTGGGTAGTTAACAATTACCCTTTCGCCCGCGGCATCCACAAGGATGGCCGACTGCGACGAACGCGCCCCTTTTACCTGCCGCGCCCGCGTCGTGTTCACGCCCAGCGATTCCAGCTCCGCCAGCAGTTGCGCGCCCGTCGCGTCATCGCCGACGCGCCCGATAAAATCAACCTGCGCACCCAGCCGCGCCGCCGCCACGGCCGCCGTTGCCGCCGGGCCGCCGCCCACTTCGCGGTACTGTTGCGCCACATATTTGCCGCCCTCATGGGGCAGGGCTTCCAGTGTATAAATGCGATCCTGTACGGCAATACCCACACACGCGATGCGAACCATAGCTTCCTCTCTGTTTGCGCTGAGGGCGGGCCTGCGCCCGCCACTGTTCCTGTCAATCAACATAGCGGCATTTTAATTTCCCCGGATCGTAAAAAAGTGACACCTGTCAATTTTTTGACTTTAAATTACAAATACGCTCATAAACAGACAGAAATAATCCATGTCGTATGACAAAAATGACATTCCGCTTTTACGCTGACAGGAGCAAGTTATGGCGACGATTGCATTTATCGGGCTGGGGCAGATGGGCGCGCCGATGGCGGCAAACCTGCTGCGCCACGGACACCGGTTGCAGGTTTGCGATGTGAATACCGGGGCTGTGCAAACGCTGGCCGCCCAGGGCGCGGTGGCGTGCGCAACGCCACAGGCCGCCGCCCAAAACGCGGAATTCGTGATAACCATGCTGCCGAATGGCGATCTGGTGCGCGAGGTGCTGCTTGGCGATAACGGCGTCTGCCAGTCGCTCTCCCGCGAAGCGCTGGTTGTCGACATGTCCACCATTCACCCGCTGCAAACCGACAAGCTGATTCACGATCTCGCCGCGCGCGGCTTCGGCATGATGGATGTGCCGGTGGGCCGCACCTCCGATCACGCGAAATCCGGCACGCTACTGCTGCTGGCGGGCGGTACGCCGGAGCAGGTGACGCGTGCCGAGCCGGTGCTGATGGCGATGGGCTCGGAGCTCATTCGCGCAGGCGGGCCGGGGATGGGCATTCGCGTCAAGCTTATCAATAACTACATGAGCATTGCGCTCAATGCGCTCTCCGCCGAAGCCGCCGTGCTGTGCGAAGCGCTGGGGCTTTCATTCGACGTGGCGCTCCAGGTGATGAACGGCACGCCCGCCGGCAAAGGCCACTTCACCACCTCGTGGCCCAACAAAGTGCTCAAAGGCGATCTCTCGCCCGCTTTCATGATTGATCTTGCCCATAAAGATTTAGGCATCGCGCTGGACGTGGCGAATCAGCTGCACGTGCCGATGCCGCTTGGCGCCGCCTCGCGCGAAGTGTACAGCCAGGCGCGCGCCAGCGGGCGTGGTCGCCAGGACTGGTCCGCGATTTTAGAACAGGTGCGCATCAGCGCCGGGCTGACGCCGCGCCAGGCCACGCTTTGACATTACCCCTGAAGGAAAACGTTAATGGAAAAATATACCCTGAAAGAGATTGCCCGCCCGTCCGGCGGTTTCGCCATGCTGGCGGTGGATCAGCGCGAAGCGATGCGCCTGATGTTTGCCGCCGCAGGCGCGGCGACGCCGGTCGCCGATGCCGTACTGACCGATTTTAAACTCAACGCGGCGCGCATTCTCTCGCCATACGCGTCCGCCATTCTGGTGGACCGCCAGTTCTGCTATCCGCAGGTGGTGGAGCAAAAGGCCATCGCAGACAGTTGCGCGATGATTGTCGCCGCCGACCAGTTTATCCCGGGCAACGGTATTCCCGTCGACAGCGTGACGCTGGATGACGCCATCGACGCGCAGGCGGTGCGCCAGCACGGCGGCAAGGCGCTCAAGCTGCTGGTGCTCTGGCGCAGCGATGAAGATCCGCAGCAACGCCTCGCCATGGTGAAAGCCTTCAATGAGAAATGCCACGCGCAGGGGCTGCTTAGCATCATCGAGCCGGTGGTGCGCCCGCCGCGCCGCGGCGACAAGTTCGACCGCGAACAGGCGATTATCGCGGCGGCGAAAGAGCTCGGCGACAGCGGAGCGGATCTCTACAAAGTCGAGATGCCGCTTTCCGGACGCGGCGACGCGCAGGCGCTGTTAAGCGCGTCGCAGAAACTCCATGACCAGATCAATATGCCGTGGGTGATCCTCTCCTCCGGCGTCGATGAAAAGCTCTTTCCGCGTGCCGTGCGCATCGCGATGAGCGCGGGCGCCAGCGGTTTTCTTGCCGGGCGCGCCGTCTGGTCGTCGGTTATCGGGCTACCGGATACCGACATGATGTTGCGCGACGTGGCGCTGCCGAAGCTACGTCGCTTAGGGGAAGTTGTGGACGACATGATGGCTCGCCGCTGAAAGGAGAACAAACAATGAAATGGTTTAACACACTGAGTCACCACCGCTGGCTGGAACAGGAAACCGACCGTATTTTCGCGTTTGGCCGCAACGCCGCCGTACCCACTGGCTTTGGCTGGCTGGGGAATAACGGTCAGGTGAAAGAGGAGATGGGCACGCATCTGTGGATCACCGCCCGTATGCTGCATGTCTACGCCGTCGCCGCGCTGATGGGCCGCCCTGGCGCTTACGCGCTGGTGGAGCATGGCATTAACGCCCTCAACGGCCCGCTGCGCGACAAGCAGTATGGCGGCTGGTACGCCTGCGTGAATGACAAGGGCGTGATGGATGCCTCCAAACAGGGCTATCAGCATTTCTTCGTACTGCTCGGCGCAGCCAGCGCCGTCACCACCGGCCATCCCGCCGCTCGCGCGCTGCTGGATGACGCCATTGCGGTGATCGAGAAACATTTCTGGAGCGAAGAAGAGCAAATGTGCCTGGAGTCGTGGGACGAGGCGTTCACCGAGACGGAAAACTACCGGGGCGGCAACGCCAATATGCATGCCGTCGAAGCATTCCTCATCGTCTACGACGTCACTCAGGAGAAGAAATGGCTGGATCGCGCGCTGCGCGTCGCCTCGGTCATCATTCACGATGTCGCCCGCAAAGGCGATTACCGCGTCAATGAGCATTTCGACACCCGCTGGAACCCCATCCGCGATTACAACAAAGAGAACCCGGCTCACCGGTTCCGTGCTTATGGCGGCACGCCAGGCCACTGGATCGAATGGGGGCGCCTGATGCTACATCTGCGCGCCGCCCTGCTGGCGCGCGGCGATGCGGCCCCGGAATGGCTGCTTGAGGACGCGAAAGGCCTGTTTAACGCCACGATCCGCGACGCCTGGGCGCCCGACGGCGCAGACGGATTTGTCTATTCCGTGGGCTGGGACGGCAAACCGATTGTTCGCGAACGCGTGCGCTGGCCGATCGTCGAGGCGATGGGCACCGCCTGGGCGCTCTACAACGTCACCGGCGATCCGCAGTATGAAGCCTGGTATCAGAAATGGTGGGACTACTGCATGCAATACCTGATGGATTACGAAAACGGCTCATGGTGGCAGGAGCTGGACGAAAACAATCAGGTGACCACCAAAGTCTGGGACGGCAAACAGGATATTTACCATCTCCTGCACTGCCTGGTGATCCCTCGTCTGCCGCTCGCGCCGGGTCTTGCGCCTGCGGTCGCGGCCGGGTTGCTTGACAGCCTCGTGAAATAACGCGGCGACACCACGCGAGGAGACGAGAATGCATAAAAGCGGCACCACCATTGCGTTAACGGCAGGTGAATGGCAGGCAGAGATCGTGACGGTCGGAGCGGGGTTGGCCTCGCTGACGCGGCGTCAGCGCCACGTCGTGATCCCGCACCCACCTGAGGCGATGCCGCTCGCGCATCTGGGTAAAGTGCTGATGCCCTGGCCGAATCGTATCGCCGACGGGCGCTTTACCTTTGAGGGCCAGACGCTGACGCCCGCGATTAACGATCGCGTCGGCAATACGGCCATTCACGGGCTGCTGGCGTGGCATAACTGGGCTATCCGCGAGCAAAGCCCCACGCACGTGGTGCTGAGCGCCTTTTTGCCGCCGACCTATGGTTACCCTTTTATGCTGACGGCGGACGTCACGTATCAGCTTGATGAGGATGCGGGCCTGCGCGTGCGTATCGCAGGCACCAACGCGGGCGATGCCCCGGCGCCCTACGGCGTCGGGCTTCACCCTTACCTGACCTGCAATCTGCATGACATCGGCGCGTGCGAACTCACGCTGCCTGCCGCAAAGACGCTGGAGGTCGACGCCGCGCGGCTTCGCCCCGCCGGGGACGAAGGGCTCGATTTCCGTACCCCGCGTCTCATTGCCGACACGCCAATCGACCACACCTTCAAAGCGCCGTCTCGCGCCCGCTGGGAGGCAAGGTTGTCGCACGCCACGATGTCGGTCTGGCTGCGGGCCGAAGCGCCGTGGATACAGGTCTATTCCGGCGAAAAGCTGGGCCGTGTCGGGGTCGCCATCGAGCCGATGAGCTGTCCGCCCAATGCGTTTAATTCAGGCATTGATCTGGTCAGGCTAACGCCTGGCCAGACGCACACCCTGAACATAGAGATCGGCGGCGAATAAGCAAAACAACACCGCCTTACTGACTGATTACCCTACACCGGAGGTCTTCATGGCTTCGTCACACATTCAACTGATTTCCCGCGACGACGGGTTTACGTTGTCGTACCAGCAAAGAACGATCCTGCGCCATACCCCTCAGACGCCGTGCCTGTGGGCAGGCGCGGGCGAAGCGGATATCGAGATGTTCCGCGGCAATTTCAGCATCCAGGACCGGCTCAACGAAAAAATCGCCCTGACGCAGGCGACCGTCAGCGAGCGACCTTCCGGCTGGCTCATTCGCTTTACTCGCGGCGATGCGGTCGGCGCCACGCTTGAGGTGAGCACCGACGACCACCAGCGCCTGGTGCTTAAACTCAACAACGACGCTCCCGCTCACAACCGGCTCTGGCTACGGCTGGCGGCGCAGCCGGACGATCATATTTACGGCTGCGGCGAGCAGTTCTCTTACTTTGACCTGCGCGGCAAGCCGTTCCCGCTGTGGACCAGCGAACAGGGCGTCGGCCGCAACAAACAGAGCCACGTCACCTGGCTTGCCGACTGTAAAGAGAACGCCGGCGGCGACTATTACTGGACTTTCTTCCCGCAACCGACCTTTGTCAGCACCCAGAAGTACTACTGCCACGTCGATAACAGCGGCTATATGAATTTCGATTTCAGCGCGCCGCACTACCATGAGCTGGCGTTCTGGGAAAACCAGGCGACGTTGCGCTTCGAATGCGCGCCGACTTACATCGAACTGCTGGAAAAGCTCACCGCGCTGCTGGGCCGCCAGCCGGCGCTGCCGGACTGGATTTATGATGGCGTGATGCTCGGCATTCAGGGCGGCACCGAGGTTTGCCAGCAGAAACTCGACGTAATGCGCCGCGGCGGCGTGAAGGTGAACGGTATCTGGGCGCAGGACTGGTCCGGCATCCGGATGACCTCTTTCGGCAAACGCGTGATGTGGAACTGGAAGTGGAACCGCGACCTCTACCCGCAACTGGACGCGCGCATTCAGGAATGGCAGCGCGAAGGCGTGCGGTTTCTTGCCTATATCAACCCGTATGTGGCAAGCGATCGCGACCTGTGTGAAGAGGCCGCGGCGCGTGGTTTTCTGACAAAAGATGCCGCAGGCAAGGATTATCACGTCGAGTTTGGCGAGTTCTACGCAGGCGTCGTCGATCTGACCAACCCGGAGGCATACGCCTGGTATAAAGAGGTCATCAAAAAACAGCTTATTGAGCTGGGCTGCGGCGGCTGGATGGCCGACTTCGGCGAATATCTGCCGACCGACACACACCTGCATAACGGCGTCAGCGCGGAGATTATGCATAACGCCTGGCCTGCGCTGTGGGCGCAGTGCAACTACGAAGCGCTTGAGGAGACCGGCAAACTCGGCGAGGTGCTCTTCTTTATGCGCGCCGGTTATACCGGCAGCCAGAAATATTCAACGATGATGTGGGCAGGCGATCAGAACGTCGACTGGAGTCTCGATGACGGGCTCGCCTCAGTGGTCCCCGCCGCGCTGTCGCTGGCGATGTCCGGGCACGGTCTGCACCACAGCGATATCGGCGGTTACACCACGCTGTTTGAGATGAAGCGCAGCAAAGAGTTGCTGCTGCGCTGGTGCGATTTTAGCGCCTTTACGCCGATGATGCGCACGCATGAAGGTAATCGTCCCGGCGATAACTGGCAGTTCGACGGCGACGCTGAAACCATCGCGCATTTCGCCCGCATGACGACGATTTTCACCACGCTCAAACCCTATATCAAACAGGCGGTGGCGCAAAACGCCCGAACCGGGCTGCCGGTGATGCGTCCGCTGTTTTTGCACTATGAGGACGAGCCCCGCGCCTACACGCTGAAATATCAGTACCTGTTTGGCCGCGATCTGCTGGTCGCGCCAGTGTATGAAGAGGGCCGTCAGGACTGGACGCTGTGGCTGCCTGACGATCGCTGGGTGAACGTCTGGACGGGCGAAACGCACGGCGGCGGCGACCTCACCGTAGACGCGCCGCTCGGCAAACCGCCCGTGTTCTACCGGGAGGGCAGCGAATGGCAGTCTCTTTTCGCCACGCTGCGTCAGATAAACCCCATGTAAAAAGGAAAAATCATGGGCTTCTTTACCCTTTTCACCCCGGATGGCCTTGCGCTCGGCAACGGTACGGTCATCGCAATTATCGGCATCATGTTTTTGTATACCTTCGTTGGGATCTGCGCCGGCTTTGGCGGCGCACTCACCACGATGCCGCTGATAACGCTGCTGCTGCCGTTAAAAATGGCGGCGCCTATGTCGGTTATCGTGGGCACGGCCACCGCGCTGTACGCGACCTGGCTTTCACGCAAGGAGACGCAATGGAAGTCGGCGCTGGTGCTCATTGTCTTCTCATTTGTCGGCGTGCCGGTGGGCCTTTATGCCCTTGCGAGTCTGCCCGATCAGATAATGAAGCTCGGGCTCGGCGGCTTTTTGATTCTCTACTCTTTCTACAGCCTGTTTATTCCCAGGCTGCCGGTGTATGACAAAAACTGGATTGCCATGCCGACGGGCGTTATCGCCGGCGCGTTAGGCTCGGCATTCTCTACCAACGGGCCGCCGGTGGTGGTCTACGGGATGTTGCGAAACCTGGCGCCCGCCGCGTTTCGCGGTACGCTCAACGCCTTTTTCACGGCGAATAATGCCGCTATTGTCGGCGGGCTCGCCACCAGCGGCATCTTAACGCTCTCCACCCTCAAGCTGGTGCTGTTTTGCATTCCCACCATGATCCTCGGCTCGTTTGTGGGTCAGTACGTTCATCAACGTATTTCCGTCAGGGTATTCCGGGTGATGGTCTTTCTGCTGCTTATCGCCTCCGGGGCGATGCTCATCAAAGGCGCGCTGGGGATTTCCACGCTGAGCGCGCTGGCGCCGCCCTTCGGGGTCCTCGCGGTTTTACAGCTTCTGTTTGGCAAGAAGGTCGCGGCCATCCGGGCCGCGGATCAGACATAACGCGTCGCCTGCGTGTGCGATGGAGAAAAACAATGTCTCAGACGAATACCGTTCAGAATCACGACGTAGCCACGCTGCGTTTGCCTTTTAAAGAAAAACTCGCCTATGGAATGGGCGATCTGGGCTCCAATATCCTGCTGGATATTGGCACGCTGTATCTGCTGAAGTTCTATACCGATGTGCTGGGGCTGCCAGGCACTTATGGCGGCATTATTTTCCTGATTGCCAAGTTCTTTACGGCGTTTACCGATATGGGCACCGGCATCATGCTCGATTCGCGCCGTCGGATCGGGCCAAAGGGCAAGTTCCGGCCCTTTGTGCTGTACGCCGCGTTTCCGGTAACCCTGCTCGCTATCGCGAATTTCGTCGGCACGCCGTTTGAGATAACCGGTAAAGCCGTGATGGCGACGGTGCTGTTCATGCTCTACGGGCTGTTCTTTAGCATGATGAACTGCTCGTATGGCGCGATGGTGCCTGCCATTACGAAAAACCCGGACGAGCGCGCGTCGCTTGCCGCGTGGCGTCAGGGCGGCGCGACGCTCGGGTTACTGCTCTGTACCGTCGGGTTTGTGCCGGTAATGAATCTCATCGACGGCAATCCGCAGCTGAGTTATATCTTCGCCGCCACGCTGTTTTCGCTCTTCGGCCTGCTCTTTATGTGGTGGTGCTACGCGGGCACGCGCGAGCGGTATGTGGAAGCCGCAGCCACCAGCCCGGCGCACAAGCCGGGGCTGCTGGCGTCGTTTCGCGCCATCGCGGGCAACCGGCCGCTGTTCGTACTGTGCATCGCCAATCTCTGCACGCTCGGCGCGTTTAACATCAAACTCGCTATTCAGGTCTATTACACCCAGTACGTGCTCAACGATCCGATTCTGCTGTCGTACATGGGCTTCTTCAGCATGGGCTGCATTTTTATCGGCGTTTTCCTGATGCCGGGCGCGGTGCGGCGCTTTGGTAAGAAGAAAGTCTATATCGGCGGACTGCTGATCTGGGCCGTGGGCGATGTGCTTAATTACGCCTTCGGCAGCGGTTCAGTGAGCTTTGTGACGTTCTCCTGCCTCGCGTTTTTCGGCTCGGCGTTTGTGAACAGCCTGAACTGGGCGCTGGTTTCCGACACGGTGGAGTATGGCGAGTGGCGCACCGGCGTGCGCTCGGAAGGCACGGTCTATACCGGCTTCACGTTCTTTCGAAAAGTCTCCCAGGCGCTGGCCGGGTTTTTCCCTGGCCTGATGCTGACGCAAATCGGCTATGTGCCGAACGCCGTACAGTCGGCCGCCACGACCGAAGGCCTGCGCGAGCTGATTTTCATCTGGCCGTGCGTGCTGGCGGTGGTGACGATTGTCGCCATGGGCTTTTTCTACAACCTTAACGAGAAGATGTACGTGCGGATTGTGGATGAACTGGAAAACCGTAAGCGGGCGTTTTCGCCCGGCGCGTAACCATCACGGCGCCCGCGCCAGGCGCGGGCCCTCGCTTTGAGGAACGGCTATGACGGCATTCACGAATCAGGACCCGCTGACGCTCCGGCTGAGCCTGCGGGAGAAGTTTTCTTACGGCATGGGCGATTTCGGCTCCAACCTGATGCTGTGCATCGGGACGCTTTATCTCCTGAAATTTTATACCGATGAGCTTCACCTGCCCGCGTTTTACGGCGGCGTGATTTTTCTGGTGGCGAAGTTTTTCACGGCGCTGACCGATATGCTGACCGGCGTGCTGGTGGATTCCCGTCGAGCGCCCGGCCCACGCGGTAAATTCCGGCCTTTTATTCTTTTTGCGTCGTTCCCGGTGGCGCTGGTGGCGACGGCGCAGTTTATCGCCAACGATCTGCCGCTGACCATGAAAACCGCGTTCGCCACGGTGTTGTTTATGCTGTTTGGCCTGTTTTACAGCCTGATGAACTGCTCGTATGGCGCGATGGTGCCCGCCATCACTAAAAACCCGCAGGAGCGCGCGCATCTCGCTGCATGGCGCCAGGGCGGCGCGACGCTCGGGCTGTTGCTGTGCACCGTCGGCTTTATGCCGATTCAGTCGCTGTTCGCCGCGCGCCCGTCGCTGGGCTACCTGACGGCGGCGCTGATTTTCGCCAGCGTCGGGCTTATCAGCATGCTGTGCTGCTACCGCGGCGTGCGCGAGCGCTACGTGGAAGTGGTGCCCGCCGGGCATAAGCCAGGGATGCTGAAATCGTTCTGCGCGATTTTCCAGAACCCGCCTCTCCTGGTGCTGTGCATCGCGAATCTCTGCACGCTGGCGGCGTTTAATATCAAGCTCGCGATCCAGGTCTATTACACCCAGTACGTGCTTAACGACCTGCATTTACTGTCGTGGATGGGCTTTTTCAGTATGGGCTGCATTCTGGTCGGCGTGTTTATGGTACCGGGCGCGGTGAAGCGTTTTGGCAAAAAGCAGGTCTATCTCGGAGGGCTGGCGCTCTGGGCGCTGGGCGATATTTTCAATTACGTCTGGGGCACGACGTCGCTGAGCTTTGTGCTATTTTCCTGCATGGCGTTTTTCGGCACCGCGTTTGTGAACAGCCTGAACTGGGCGCTGGTGCCGGACACGGTGGATTACGGCGAATGGAAAACCGGCATTCGCGCCGAAGGCTCGGTCTATACCGGCTATACGTTCTCGCGCAAGATTTCCGCCGCGCTGGCGGGGTTTCTGCCCGGTATTATGCTCACGGAGATTGGCTATGTGCCGAATGCGCTGCAAACGCCCGGGACGCTTGATGGCCTGCGCCAGCTAATTTTCCTCTGGCCCTGCGGGCTGGCGCTGGCTGCCGCCGTTATCATGGGTCTGTTTTATAAGCTCAATGAACAGCGCTTCGCCTTTATTATTGAGGAAATCGCCAGGCGGAAGAAATATGTCGCCGCCGCCCCGGAAGTCAACACCGACAATAAAGCGTCAGCCGTCACTTTATAACGATAAACATTTACGCTCCTCCCCTTCTGTTTACAGAGGGGGCGGCTTTTCTGTACGTGTTATAGGGAAATACTATGAAGAGAATCGCAACCGCACTGCTCTGTTCGTCTGTGCCCTGCGCGGCTTTCGCGGGAGCTTATGTCGAAACTCGTGAAGCGTATAACACCGCCTCGGAATTGCACGAGGTTATCCTGCGCGTGGGCTATAACTTTGATATGGGTGCCGGTCTGATGGCCACCAATGCCTACAATGTAGGGAAATGGGACGAGATCAAGCACAGCTATAATGAAATCGAAGGCTGGTATCCGTTATTTAAACCCACGGAAAACCTGACGTTCCAGCCCGGTGGGCTGATTAATGACAGTATCGACGGCTCTGGCGGCGCGCTCTATTTAGACACCAACTATAAATTTACGCCCTGGTTTAATCTGACCGTCCGCTATCGTTATAACCACAATAATTACGATACGCCGGACTTTAATGGCCAAATGGATAAAAACGACACGCATGAATTCGCCAATTACTGGAATTTTAACGTCACGGATAAGCTCGCGTATACATTCGAGCCGCACTTCTTTCAGCGGGTGAATGATTACCACAGTAAAAACGGCAAAGATCACCACTGGGAAATCACCAACGGCTTTCGCTATAAACTCGATCAGC
Organism: Cronobacter turicensis z3032; assembly: GCA_000027065.2. Lineage (NCBI taxonomy): Bacteria > Pseudomonadati > Pseudomonadota > Gammaproteobacteria > Enterobacterales > Enterobacteriaceae > Cronobacter > Cronobacter turicensis. The sequence goes on from FN543093.2 coordinate 4,345,510, forward strand.
ACTGGCTGCCCTACCTTGAGTTGCAGTGGCTGGACCGCTGGAATGACTATCACCGTGAACAGTACCGGCTCCGCCTGGGGTTACGGTATTCGTTCTGACATAAAAAAAGCCGCTGAAGATTCAGCGGCTTTTTATTCATACCGGGCGGCGCGAACGCCTGCCCGGTTTACGGATGCGCCGTATTACTCTTCTTTCGCACCGCGCATGGCACGCTTACGATCGTTTTCCGTCAGGTGACGTTTACGGATACGCACAGACAGCGGAGTCACTTCAACCAGTTCATCGTCATCGATGAATTCCAGCGCCTGCTCCAGCGTCATTTTGATCGGCGGAACCAGAACCGTCGCTTCGTCCGTACCGGACGCGCGCATGTTGGTCAGTTTCTTACCGGTCAGGCAGTTTACCGTCAGGTCGTTAGAACGGCTGTGAATACCGATGATCTGGCCTTCATAGACTTCAGCACCGTGACCCAGGAACAGCTTGCCGCGATCCTGCAGACCGAACAGCGCGAACGCTACCGCTTTACCCTGACCGTTGGAGATCAGTACGCCGTTGTTACGCTGGCCCACTTCGCCCGGACGGATATCGTCGTAGTGGCTGAAGGTGGAGTACAGCAGACCAGTACCGGAGGTCATGGTCATGAACTCAGAACGGAAGCCGATCAGGCCACGGCTTGGGATCACGTAGTCGAGACGTACGCGGCCTTTGCCGTCCGGATTCATGTTTTTCAGGTCGCCTTTACGCTCGCCCAGCGCCTGCATCACAGAACCCTGGTGCTGTTCTTCAACGTCCAGCGTCACGTTCTCGAACGGCTCTTGTTTACGGCCGTCGATTTCACGGAAGATAACTTTCGGACGGGAAACCGCCAGTTCGAAACCTTCACGACGCATGTTCTCGATAAGAACAGACAGGTGCAGTTCGCCACGACCCGACACGCGGAACGCGTCAGCATCTTCGGTCTCTTCAACGCGCAGCGCCACGTTGTGCACCAGCTCTTTGTTCAGACGGTCAAGGATCTGACGAGAGGTAACGTATTTACCTTCTTTACCGCAGAACGGAGAGGTGTTGACGTTGAAGTACATAGAAACGGTCGGTTCATCAACGGACAGCGCCGGCAGCGCTTCGACATTCTGCGGATCGCAGATGGTGTCGGAGATGTTCAGCTCGCCAAGACCGGTAATCGCGATGATATCGCCAGCTTCCGCCAGATCGGTATCGATACGCTCCAGACCCAGGTGGCCCAGCACTTTACCGACTTTACCGTTACGGGTTTTGCCTTCGCTATCAATGATAGTGACCTGCTGGTTCGGCTTCACTTTACCGCGTTTGATGCGGCCGATGCCAATGACGCCAACGTAGTTGTTGTAGTCCAGCTGGGAGATCTGCATCTGCAGCGGGCCGTCGAGATCGACGTCCGGTGCCGGTACATGGTCAACAATCGCCTGATACAACGGGGTCATGTCTTCAGCCATGTCGCTGTGGTCCAGACCTGCGATACCGTTCAGCGCGGATGCGTAAACGATAGGGAAGTCCAGCTGTTCGTCGGTCGCGTCGAGGTTAACGAACAGGTCAAAGACCTGATCCACAACCCAGTCAGGACGCGCGCCCGGACGGTCAACCTTGTTGATAACCACGATAGGTTTCAGGCCATGGGCAAATGCTTTCTTGGTCACGAAGCGCGTTTGCGGCATGGGGCCGTCAAATGCGTCAACCACCAGCAGCACGGAATCAACCATGGACATTACACGTTCAACTTCACCACCGAAGTCGGCGTGCCCTGGGGTATCAACGATATTGATACGGTAATCATTCCATTTGATCGCGGTGTTTTTCGCGAGGATGGTAATCCCACGCTCTTTCTCCAAATCGTTGGAGTCCATCACGCGCTCTTGAGTTTCAGCACGTTCGTCGAACGTACCGGATTGCTGCAGCAGCTTGTCAACCAGGGTCGTTTTACCATGGTCAACGTGCGCAATGATGGCGATGTTACGCAATTTTTCGATCACAACTTTGCCTCAGGCATTAGAAATAGCGCGTTATTGTACACGTATTAATCGAAGGACTAAACAGGATCACAATCATCTGACGCAAACAAGTGTTGTCGCCAGGCTTTGTGATCCTTTTCACGCAGCGGTAAAAGGGCTATTAAACGTAAATTGCACCAACACAGTGCTTGTTTTTTACACACAGGCACTATATTGGTGCAATCTCTCCATCGTGGTGCAGCCCTTTTGCACTATGACACGCATCATAGCGCCTTTTTGGGGGAATTTGAAAGTTGGCACAGATTTCGCTTTAAAGAATTCAGGGCGGCAACGCCAATTTTAATAAGTACTGAAGACCTCGTTACCACGACGACAATGACAAATCCGGGAGAGTTAAGTATGTCCGCTGAACACGTTCTGACGATGCTGAATGAACATGAAGTGAAGTTTGTGGATCTGCGCTTCACTGATACTAAAGGTAAAGAACAGCACGTCACCATCCCAGCCCACCAGGTAAACGCCGACTTCTTCGAAGAAGGTAAAATGTTCGATGGTTCCTCCATCGGTGGCTGGAAAGGCATCAATGAGTCTGACATGGTGCTGATGCCGGACGCCTCCACCGCTGTCATTGACCCGTTCTACGAAGAACCGACCCTGATTATTCGTTGCGATATCCTCGAGCCGGGCACCATGCAGGGCTACGATCGCGACCCGCGTTCTATCGCCAAGCGCGCGGAAGAGTACCTGCGCTCTACCGGCATCGCGGACACCGTTCTGTTCGGGCCGGAACCTGAGTTCTTCCTGTTTGACGACATCCGCTTCGGCAGCTCCATCTCCGGCTCTCATGTCGCTATCGACGACATCGAAGGCGCGTGGAACTCCTCCACCAAATACGAAGGCGGCAACAAAGGCCACCGTCCGGGCGTGAAAGGCGGTTACTTCCCGGTTCCGCCGGTAGATTCCGCGCAGGATCTGCGTTCCACCATGTGTCTGGTGATGGAAGAGATGGGCCTGGTCGTTGAAGCGCACCACCACGAAGTGGCCACCGCTGGTCAGAACGAAGTGGCGACCCGCTTCAACACCATGACCAAGAAAGCGGACGAAATTCAGATCTACAAATATGTCGTGCATAACGTCGCGCACCGCTTCGGCAAAACCGCGACCTTTATGCCGAAACCGATGTTCGGCGATAACGGCTCCGGTATGCACTGCCACATGTCGCTGTCAAAAAACGGCACCAACCTGTTCTCTGGCGACAAATACGCTGGTCTCTCTGAGCAGGCGCTGTACTACATCGGCGGCGTAATCAAACACGCTAAAGCGATTAACGCCCTGTCTAACCCGACCACCAACTCTTACAAGCGTCTGGTCCCGGGCTACGAAGCGCCGGTGATGCTGGCTTACTCCGCGCGTAACCGCTCTGCGTCTATCCGTATCCCGGTCGTGGCGTCTCCGAAAGCGCGTCGTATCGAAGTGCGCTTCCCGGACCCGGCCGCTAACCCGTACCTGTGCTTCGCTGCCCTGCTGATGGCTGGTCTTGACGGCATCAAGAACAAGATCCACCCGGGCGAAGCGATGGATAAAAACCTGTATGACCTGCCGCCGGAAGAAGCCAAAGAGATCCCGCAGGTTGCCGGCTCTCTGGAAGAAGCCCTCCATGCGCTGGATCAGGACCGCGAGTTCCTGACCGCAGGCGGCGTGTTCACCGACGATGCGATTGATGCTTACATCGCGCTGCGTATCGAAGAGAACGACCGCGTTCGCATGACGCCGCACCCGGTAGAGTTCGAACTCTACTACAGCGTGTAATAATTTTTTGATGTTGATAGCCAGCGGATTTCAGGTTGTCGCCACTGCGTGAAATCCGCGAATGTTTTTTGTTGCCGTGGAAACTTTAGCCCATCTTCGGATGGGCTTTTTTCACCACCCGATACCGGTTTTAACGCCCTTTTTAGCGTTAAAACGCTATAATGCACTAAAATGGTGCAAACCCTGGGGGACTGCTGAATGGCAACAGGCACGCTGCCCGATGCTGGGCAGATCCTTAACGCATTAATCAATAGCATTTTACTGGTCGACGACGAACTGGCGGTGCATTACGCCAACCCGGCGGCGCAGCAGCTGCTCGCGCAAAGCTCACGTAAGCTTTATGGCACGCCCTTACCGGAGCTGCTGAGTTATTTTTCTCTGAATATCAGCCTGATGCAGGAGAGCCTGAACGCAGGGCAGGGATTTACCGATAACGAAGTGACGCTGGTGATCGACGGTCGTTCACACATTCTTTCCCTGACGGCGCAACGTCTGCCGGACGGCCTGATCCTGCTGGAGATGGCCCCGATGGATAATCAGCGGCGTCTCAGCCAGGAACAGCTCCAGCATGCCCAGCAAGTCGCCGCGCGCGACCTGGTACGCGGCCTGGCGCATGAAATCAAAAATCCGCTCGGCGGCCTGCGAGGCGCAGCGCAACTGCTAAGCCGCGCCCTGCCCGATCCGTCGCTGACGGAATACACCAAAGTCATTATCGAACAGGCCGACCGCCTGCGTAATCTGGTAGACCGTCTGTTAGGGCCGCAGCAGCCGGGCATGCACGTGACCGAAAGCATCCATAAAGTGGCCGAGCGGGTCGTGAAGCTGGTCTCTATGGAGCTGCCGGAAAACGTCACCCTGGTACGCGACTACGATCCGAGCCTGCCGGAATTTACCCATGACCCGGACCAGATAGAGCAGGTCTTACTGAATATCGTGCGTAACGCGCTCCAGGCGCTGGGCGAAAGCGGCGGCGAAATCACGCTGCGCACCCGCACCGCGTTTCAGTTGACGTTGCACGGCGTGCGCTACCGTCTGGCGGCCCGCATCGACGTGGAAGACAACGGGCCGGGCATCCCGGCGCATCTGCAGGATACGCTGTTTTACCCGATGGTCAGCGGCCGCGAAGGCGGCACCGGGCTGGGGCTTTCCATCGCCCGCAACCTTATCGATCAGCATTCGGGAAAAATCGAATTTAACAGTTGGCCAGGCCATACCGAATTCTCGGTCTTCCTGCCTATTCGGAAATAGAGGTGATTATGCAACGAGGGATTGTCTGGATCGTCGATGACGATAGCTCCATTCGCTGGGTGCTTGAGCGCGCGCTCACCGGAGCAGGCTTAAGCTGCACCACCTTTGAGAGCGGTAACGAGGTGCTGGACGCGCTGAGCACCAAAACCCCGGACGTACTGCTGTCAGATATTCGTATGCCGGGCATGGATGGCCTGACGCTGTTAAAACAGATAAAACAGCGCCATCCGATGCTTCCGGTCATCATTATGACCGCGCATTCCGATCTCGACGCCGCCGTCAGCGCCTATCAACAGGGCGCGTTTGATTATCTGCCGAAACCGTTTGATATCGACGAGGCGGTGGCGCTGGTGGAACGCGCTATCAGCCACTATCAGGAACAGCAGCAGCCGCGCAGCGCGCAGGTTTTCGGCCCTACCACCGATATCATCGGCGAAGCGCCGGCGATGCAGGATGTGTTTCGCATTATCGGGCGTCTCTCCCGCTCCTCTATCAGCGTGCTGATTAACGGCGAATCGGGCACCGGTAAAGAGCTGGTGGCGCATGCGCTGCACCGCCATAGCCCGCGCGTTAAAGCGCCGTTTATCGCGCTGAATATGGCGGCCATTCCCAAAGACCTTATCGAATCGGAACTGTTCGGCCACGAGAAAGGCGCGTTCACCGGCGCGAACCAGATTCGCCAGGGTCGTTTCGAACAGGCTGACGGCGGCACGCTGTTTCTTGATGAAATCGGCGATATGCCGCTGGATGTGCAGACCCGTCTGCTGCGCGTGCTGGCCGATGGCCAGTTTTACCGCGTCGGCGGCTATGCGCCGGTGAAAGTGGATGTGCGCATTATCGCGGCGACGCACCAGAACCTGGAACTGCGCGTCCAGGAAGGGAAATTCCGCGAAGATTTATTCCACCGCCTGAACGTGATCCGCGTGCACCTGCCGCCGCTGCGCGAGCGCCGTGAGGATATCCCGCGTCTGGCACGCCATTTCCTGCAGGTGGCGGCGCGCGAGCTGGGCGTGGAAGCCAAACTGCTGCACCCGGAGACGGAAGCCGCGCTGACCCGTCTCGCGTGGCCCGGTAACGTGCGCCAGCTGGAAAACACCTGTCGCTGGCTCACCGTCATGGCCGCAGGCCAGGAAGTGCTGATTCAGGATCTGCCCGCCGAGCTGTTTGAAACCAGCGTGCCGGACGCGCCGTCGCAGGCGCTCCCGGAGAGCTGGGCGACGCTGCTCGCGCAGTGGGCCGACAGGGCGCTGCGTTCCGGTCATCAAAACTTGCTTTCCGAAGCGCAGCCGGAGATGGAGCGTACGCTTTTAACCACGGCGCTGCGGCACACGCAGGGGCATAAACAGGAGGCCGCGCGCCTGCTGGGCTGGGGTCGGAACACCCTGACGCGCAAGTTAAAAGAGCTGGGAATGGAGTAGCTGGCAGCACTGTGTAAAAAAGCGCTGTCGCCTGCTAATTGCTCTAATTTTATACTTTACTGTCCGCCAGGCTTGAGTATGATCGGGCGCGGTTATGGGGGAGAGTTGTTATGCTTGAATCACTGATCCACATCGCCACGCAAAGCGCAGAGGCGGGCGCCGCCGCGGGTCATACGCCCCAGACGGCCATTGCCGCCCTGCTGTGCGCAGCGCTGGTCACCTTCTTTAGTTAAAAAAAGCGGGCGTTATGCCCGCTTTTTTTATATCACGCGTGAGAACTGTTGCAGCCGCGCTTTGCGGCGCAGATAAACGTCAAAGCACATGCAGACGTTGCGGATAAGCAGCCGCCCTTTCGCCGTCACGGTAATTCCCCGTTCGTTCACGTCCACCAGCCCGTCTTTCGCCAGCGGGGCCAGTAGTTGCAGATCCTCGGCAAAATAGTCAGCGAAACGGAGCGACCACGCTTTTTCTATCTCAGCGAAATCGAGCCGGAAATTGCAGATCAGCGCCTTGATGACATCGCGGCGGATGCAGTCGTCGCGCGTCAGCTCAAGCCCGCGCCACAGGGCGTTGCCCTGCTCATCCACCGCCTGATAGTAGCGCTTCAGCTCTTTCTGGTTCTGCGCGTAACCGTCGCCGATCATACTAATCGCCGATACGCCTAAACCGAGCAGATCGGTGTCGCCCTGCGTGGTGTAGCCCTGGAAGTTACGATGCAGTACACCCTCGCGCTGGGCAATGGCCAGTTCGTCATTCGGCTTCGCAAAATGATCCATCCCGATGAACTGATAACCCGCGTGGGTCAGCGACTGGATGGTCTGCTGAAGGATATCGAGCTTCTGCTGCGCCGACGGCAGATCCGCCTCTTTGATTTTGCGCTGCGCGGCGAACAGCGTCGGCAGGTGCGCATAGTTAAAAACGCTCAGGCGGTCCGGGTTAAGCTCCGCCACGCGTTGCAGCGTAAAGGCGAAGCTTTCCGGCGTCTGCTTCGGCAGACCGTAGATTAAATCGATATTGGCCGAGGTGAAGCCCACTTCCCGCGCGCGTTTGATAAGCGCAAAGATGAAGTCTTCATCCTGCTCGCGGTTCACGAGGCGCTGCACCTCTTTATTGAAATCCTGGACGCCCATGCTGAGACGGCGGAAGCCTTCGGCGTGCAGGTGATCCAGCACATCGAGTTCGATTTCGCGCGGGTCGACTTCAATGGAGATTTCCGCGTCGTCGTTGAACTCGAAATTCGCACGCAGCAAACCCATCAGGCGGCTGATTTGCGCTTTGCTGAGGTAGGTCGGCGTACCGCCGCCCCAGTGCAGCTGGCTGACGTGACGCCCGGCAAACAGCGGCGCGCGATGAATAATTTCCTGCTCCAGCACGTCGAGGTACTGGTCGGCTTTATGCTGCTGACGGGTGACGATTTTATTGCAGCCGCAGAAGTAACAGAGCTTGTGGCAGAAAGGGATGTGAACGTAGAGCGAAAGCGGCCTGTCGGGATAACGCGCGACCGCGCGTGCGAAATCGGCTTCGCCAAACGCTTCAGAAAACTCAAGAGCCGTGGGATACGAGGTATAGCGCGGCCCGGAATAGTTATATTTCTGGATGAGGGCCAGATCCCAGTCGATTACCTGCTCAGACATGCTTACTCCTTCCGACGGTTTCGCCGACGCGTTCGGCGAACTGGCCCACCCGGATGGCGGGTGACAAGCCGGCTGCGCAGCCACTTCTGGCGCTGCGACAGCCGGTGTAGTTTAACGAATAACCACACCAGATAACATACTATCGGAAGGAGTATAAGCAGGACGGTCGGCCCCATCGGAAGGGTTAGTTTCCGCCCTTGAGCAGGCGCATCATATCTTCCTGCTGTTCTTCTTCTTCGTCTTCATCATCGTCATAAGAAAGACCGAGCTGCTGCATCAGTTCGTCAATACGATCGAGACGGGAATCGACCCACGCCTGATCTTCAGCACTCAGGGTTTCCCCTTCTTCAAGGCGCTCCAGCAGCGCGTCCAGGCGCTCGTCGTTCTCCAGCATGTCCAGCTCTTCCTGCGGTGACAACATAGGTTTCTCACTTTTAGGTTGTGGTTGGTGCTTCTGAGGTCGGGTGTCCTGAGCGTCGCTCACCCCAAGCGGAATCGGTTTTTTACTGCCGATGCGCGGATCTTTCTGCTTAGACTGGCCGGAGGATTTTCCGGACGCGTCGGCACCTGTCGCGCGGCTGCCCGGCGCAAGGCCGCGGTGTTTTTTATCGCGCTTACGATCGCGGGCTTCCTGATTTAATTCTTCACGCGTTTTACGGCGAGCTTTAGCTTTGGCGGGGCCTTTGCCACGCACAGAGGATAAGGGTTGCTTCATAATTTTTCGTCTTAGGCCGTTTTAAACAGTATAGAATTGCGGCGGAATCTAGCAGAAAGCAAGTAAAGAAAAAAGGCGACAGGTAAACCTGTCGCCTTTTTTCCTGACTTTTTAACCGGTCATCGGTATTCACCGTCCTGGTGCGCTTACAACCAACCCTGTTTTTCCTTCAGCCGACAACGCTCCGTGTCGTGTTCCTTTATCCTTGTTAACGTCTCCGACGTTTACCGTCCTGGTATGCTGTGTGCTTCGTCACCCTGACGCTCCAGACCCCTCATCCTGAGTTATTATCCGTTGCAACACTCCGTTGTCTGTGAGGCTTACTTTACCAGCCTGAACGACAGGCTCAAGCCGTTAACGGCCTCAAAAGTCCATTTTCGGACATTTCTGCAAGGTTAACTACCTGTTTTTACTTAAGTAAAACTTAAAGAGCGGCGCTTTAAGCCAGCAAAGTCTCAATATAAAAAGGGCAGATCTCTTACATAACCCGGAGGCGTTTTGTAAGCCTCTGGAGAGAACAACAGCCTTTTATCCCTGTTCAGGTATAATCGCGGCTATTGCTTATGCTCATCCTGACGGAGACGACCGTTTTGACTCAGTTGAACTATCAACAGACGCACTTTGTGACCAGTGCGCCAGATATTCGCCACCTGCCTTCCGATACCGGCATTGAAGTGGCTTTCGCAGGCCGCTCCAACGCCGGAAAATCCAGCGCCCTGAATACGCTGACTAACCAGAAAAGCCTGGCGCGCACCAGTAAAACACCGGGACGCACGCAGCTGATTAACCTGTTTGAAGTTGCCGACGGTAAGCGCCTGGTGGATCTGCCCGGCTATGGCTACGCCGAAGTACCGGAAGAGATGAAGCGCAAATGGCAGCGCGCGCTGGGTGAATACCTGGAAAAACGCCTGTGCCTGAAAGGCCTGGTGGTGCTGATGGATATTCGTCACCCGCTGAAAGATCTCGACCAGCAGATGATCGAGTGGGCCGTAGACAGCGATATTCCCGTTCTGGTGCTGCTGACCAAAGCCGACAAACTGGCGAGCGGCGCGCGTAAAGCGCAGCTGAATATGGTGCGTGAAGCGGCTCTGGCTTTTAACGGCGATGTACAGGTCGAAGCGTTTTCTTCTCTGAAGAAGAGCGGCGTGGATAAACTGCGCATCAAGCTGGACACCTGGTTTAACGACCTGCCGCCTGCCGTCGAAGACGCCGCCCCGCAAGAATAATCCTTTCCCGGCGCGAGCCTGGCTCGCGCGTCCGCTTCTTTTGACGCAATAAAAAACGCCCCAGTCATTTCTGACTGGGGCGGCTAAAATATTCAGCCAAATCCGATTACGTGAAGTAAAAGGTCTGAAAGATAGAACATCTTACCTCTGTACCCTACGTCGATAACTCTACCCTTTTTTTATGACGGGAAAAAGCACTTTTTGTAATTTCTTTTCATCCTTTACATAGCAATTTCTAATGACTATCACAAAAATCTATTAGTTATGTTGCTAAGTTACAAAAGCGTCTGCGCGCATTTTGAGGATTAATGCGCCAGATCCCAGTTCACGCCGCTACCCACTTCCACCAGCAGCGGCACATCCAGCTGCATGCTGTTTTCCATCAGTTCATGGATTTTCTGCGACACCGCTTCCACGTCATCTTTGTGCACTTCGAACACCAGTTCATCGTGCACCTGCATGATCATTTTCACGCGGGGCTGCTCTTTCTCCAGCCAGCCATCAACCGCGATCATGGCGCGTTTGATGATGTCCGCCGCGGTGCCCTGCATCGGGGCGTTGATCGCCGCGCGCTCAGCGCCTGCGCGCCGCGCCGCATTGCTGGCGTTAATGTCCGGCAGATAGAGACGACGCCCGTCCAGGGTTTCCACATAGCCCTGTTCTTTCGCCTGCTTGCGGGTGCGCTCCATATACTCCAGCACGCCAGGATAACGCTCGAAGTAGAGATCCATATACTTCTGCGACTCTTTACGCGGGATATTGAGCTGGCGCGACAGGCCGAACGCGCTCATGCCGTAAATAAGACCAAAGTTAATCGCCTTGGCGCTGCGGCGCTGCTCGTTAGAGACACTCTCCAGCGGCAGGCCGAATACTTCCGCCGCCGTTGCGCGATGGATGTCTTTGCCTTCAGCAAACGCGCTGAGCAGCCCTTTATCGCGCGACAGATGCGCCATGATGCGCAGTTCAATCTGCGAGTAGTCCGCCGAGACAATCACATAATCCTCCGGCGCGATGAACGCCTGGCGGATGCGGCGGCCTTCGTCGTTACGCACCGGAATGTTTTGCAGGTTCGGATCGGTGGACGACAGACGCCCGGTGGCCGTGACCGCCTGGTGGTAAGAGGTATGCACGCGGCCGGTTTTCGGGTTAATCATCTGCGGCAGTTTATCGGTGTAGGTCGATTTCAGCTTCGCAAGGCCGCGGTATTGCAGAATGACTTTCGGCAGCGGGTAATCGAGCGCCAGCTCTTCCAATACTTCTTCCGAGGTGGACGGCGCGCCGCCCGGCGTTTTCTTCAGCGGCTTGATGCCCTGCTTTTCAAACAGGATGGTTTGCAGCTGTTTGGTGGAAGAGAGGTTAAACGGCTCGCCCGCGATTTCATGCGCTTTTTGCTCAAGCTCGGCAAGCTTAAGGGCAATCTCCTGCGAATGCGCGTGCAACACCGCCGGATCGATTTTCACGCCGTTGCGCTCGATACGCGACAGCACCGGCACCAGCGGCATTTCAATATGTTCGAAGATATTCAGCGGGCCTTTGTGCTGCTGCAGCTTCGGCCACATTTTCAGGTGCAGCTGGAGCGTCACGTCGGCATCTTCCGCCGCGTAGCGTCCGGCCTGTTCGAGATCGATCTGGTTAAACGTGAGCTGATTTTTGCCTTTGCCGGCAATCTGCTCAAACGTGATGGTGGTGTGTTTAAGCCAACGGCTGGATAGGCTGTCCATATCGTGGCGGCCGGAGACGCTGTCCAGAATGTAAGATTCCAGCATGGTGTCGAAGACAATGCCGCGCAGCTCAATGCCGTAGTTCTGCAAAATGCCGCGGTCGAATTTGAGGTTCTGGCCTACTTTCACCAGCGATTCGTCTTCCAGCAGCGGTTTTAATAATTCCAGCACGCGATCGCGCGGAAGCTGATCCGGCGCGTCGAGGTAATCGTGCGCGACAGGAATATACGCCGCAAGGCCAGGTTCGGTGGCAAACGAGATGCCTACCAGATTGGCCGTCAGGTTATCGAGGCTGTCGGTTTCTGTATCAACAGCCACCACCGGCGCGGTTTTAATGCGCTCGATCCACGCCTGAAGCATCTCTTCATCAAGAATAGTCACGTAGCGTTCCGAGGAGAGCGCGACGGCCTCTTCTTCCGGCTCCGCCTCGACGACTATTGTTTCACTCGGCTTCGCGGCAGGTTTGCCACGGGACTGGAGCCATTTGCCGGCTTCGAGATCGGACGTCCAGCGCTTAAATTCGTACTGCCGGAAGAGCGCGAGCAGTTCATCGGCCAGCGGTTGCTGCACTTCAAGGCGATCGTGGCTCAGCTCCAGCTCTACATCAGTTTTAATAGTCGCCAGCTGGTAAGAGAGGTACGCCACGTCTTTGTTCTGCTCAAGCTTCGCCGCCATAGTTTTGGCGCCGCGGAAAGAGAGCTCAGCGATTTTCTCCGGGTTGGCGTAAAGCGCGTCCAGACCGCCGAGGCCCTGCAACAGCGCCTGGGCGGTTTTCTCGCCGACACCCGGCACGCCCGGAATGTTATCGGACGAATCACCCATCAGCGCCAGGAAGTCGATGATAAGCTCCGGCGGCACGCCATACTTCGCGCAGACTTCTTCCGGCCCCAGCACGGTGTTGGTCATGGTGTTGATAAGCGTGACGTCTGGCGTGACAAGCTGCGCCATGTCTTTATCGCCGGTGCTGATGAGCACCGCGCGGCCAGCGGCGGCGGCTTCTTTCGCGAGCGTGCCGATAACGTCATCCGCCTCCACGCCAGAAACCGCCAGTAACGGCAGGCCCATCGCTTTGACCATCGCATGCAGCGGCTCAATTTGCGCACGTAGATCGTCAGGCATCGGCGGACGGTGAGATTTGTAGTGCTCGAACAGTTCATCACGAAAGGTTTTGCCTTTCGCGTCAAACACCACGGCCGCGTGGGTAGGCTGGTACTGCAGTATCAGGCTGCGCAGCATATTCAGCACGCCATACATCGCGCCGGTGGGCTCGCCAGCGCTGTTGGTCAGCGGCGGAAACGCGTGATACGCCCGATACAGGTAAGAAGAACCATCGACGAGAATAAGGGGATTTTCTGGGATCTGAACCATAATGTCCGTGCCTGATAATGAAGTTATGGATAAAGGATGCCATAGCCTGGCGCAAAACATGAAACCCAAAGGGCCGATCGCAGGGAAAGTTTTGTCGATCCGCGCGATCGCTCGCAACGCAACCTGTGGATAAGTTTGTGCACAAAAACCTAAGCCATTAATAACGTAAGATAAAAATATAGCGAAGCGCTGTAAATAGCTCACTAAATCATGAACTTATAAAAACCCTGACGCCGCTAATTATTTTTTGGCGGGAAAGTTTTATTGTGGATATAAAAAACCGCCTTTGCCGTTTCGCTTGAATGACGCTTAAAAACAGACGGGTATTCATCGCAGGTTACGTTTAGGCTCATTACGCCAGAATGTTTTCTGTTAGAATCTGCGTCCTCTGCCGTCCCCGGCATTTTATCGAATCGCCTGAAAACTATTATGTCGAGATTACTCGCCGCGATGACGCTTATGATCAGCGTCGTGCTGACTATTGTGGTCACTATTTTATGTTCCGTGCCGATTATCCTTGCCGGAATAATTAAACTGCTGCTGCCTTTACCGGCGGTCTGGCGGACGGTTTCCCGCTTTTGTAATTTCATGATGTATTGCTGGTGTGAAGGGCTGGCATTACTGCTGCACCTGAACCCGTATCTTAAATGGGAAGTCCAGGGGCTCAGCGGGTTAAATAAAAAGAGCTGGTATTTACTTATCTGCAATCACCATAGCTGGGCGGATATTGTGGTGCTGTGTGTGCTGTTTCGTAAGCATATTCCGATGAATAAATATTTTCTGAAACAGCAGCTTGCCTGGGTGCCCTTTATTGGGCTCGCATGTTGGGCGCTGGATATGCCCTTTATGCGCCGTTATTCCCGTAACTATCTGTTGCGCCACCCGGAACGACGCGGCAAAGATGTGGAAACCACGCGCCGCTCCTGCGAGAAGTTCCGCCATCAGCCGACGACGATCGTGAATTTCGTCGAAGGTTCGCGTTTTACTGAAGAAAAACAGCGCCAGTTGCATTCACCGTTTATGCACCTGCTTCCGCCGAAAGCGGCAGGCATTGCAATGACATTAAATGTGCTGGGGAAACAGTTCGATAAGATGTTAGACGTAACGCTGTGTTATCCGGAAAATAACCGTACGCCGTTTTACGATATGCTAAGCGGAAAGTTAACACGCATTGTGGTGCAGATTGATTTACTGCCGGTAGAGGCCTCACTGTACGGCGATTACGTTAACGATAAAAACTTTAAGCGTCGTTTTCAGCAGTGGCTGAATGGATTGTGGAACGAGAAAGACGCCAGACTTGAAGCCCTTTATCAGCACTATAAAAAAGCCGGTCAGTGACCGGCTTTTTTGTTTACGTCGTATAATTACTTTTTACCGAGCAGGTAGTTAACGGTATCCGCATATTGCTGGACGAAGACGTCCATATTGCTGGTATCCATGCCCTGCGGGTTAAGCTGGTATTTACCGTTGACATACATGGCCGGTACGCCCTGCAGGCCGACGTCCGCCGCCGCTTTTTCCTGCTGAGCCACAAGCGATTTCACGACAAAGCTGTTCCACGCAGCGTCATATTCTTCCGGCTTTACACCCGCGTCGATAAAGACTTTACGGATATCGGCTGGCGTTTGTACGGTCTGGGTTTTCTGCACCGCTTCAAACATCGGGGCCGTAATTTTATCTTCGATGCCCATCGCCATCGCGACCGCCCACGCCTGCGTCAGATCTTTACCCAACGGGCCCAGGAATTCGACGTGGTATTTCGTCATTTTGGTGCCTGCCGGCAGCTTTTTCTTCACGCCGTCGGAAATATGCAGCACTTCTTCAAACTGGTAGCAGTGCGGGCAGTAGAAGGAGAAGAACTCCATCACCTGCGGAGCGCCAGCAACGGGTTTTTCCAGCGTGTTGTACTGTTTCCCGTCAGCGTAGTCGGCGGCGGAAACGCTGAATGCCATCACCATACCGGCCAGCGCCAGCCAAATCTTCTTCATCATTTACTCTCTCCTGAATATTACAGATCAATACATTGGCGTTAGTTGTAAAGGAGGCTCATTGAGCGCCCGAATTTGCTCGTTAAAAGTCGCCGTCTGACGGCGCCAGAAATCTTCTTCAGTAAGCCAGGGGAAGTTGCGTGGAAATGCAGGATCTTCCCAACGGCGAATCAGCCAGGCCAGATAGTAGACCTGCCGCATCGCGCGCAGCGGCTCTATCAGCTCAAGCTCTTTGATATTGAATGTAGTGAACTCTTCGTAGGCTTCCAGAATAGTTTCCATCTGCATGCGCTGTTCAGCGGCATCGCCGTTCAGCAACATCCAGAGATCCTGAATGGCCGGGCCGTTGCGGGCATCATCAAGATCGACAAACAACGGGCCGTCGCGCCAGAGAATATTGCCTGGATGGCAGTCGCCATGCAGACGCAGCGCGTCATAACCTGGCTGCCAGCGGGCAGTTACTGCGTTCGACAGCGCATCGGTCGCCTGCAGAAACGCTGTCTTGAGCGACGCAGGAATAAGCGTACATGCCTCATAGACCGCGCGAGGCTCAAGCAGATATTCATTGATGCCGATGGTCGGACGATGGGAGAAGAGCCGCTGTTTGCCGGTCTGATGAATACGACCCAGATAACGGCCAACCCATTCCATCTGGTCAAGGTTATCCGTTTCATACTGACGACCGCCGAGGCCCGGGAAGACGGCAAACATAAAGCCATCGTGCGTTAACAGGGTGTCGCCATGAAGGCGCAGCGGCGCGGCAACCGGGACTTCGTCGGTTTCCAGCTCAAGCGCGAAATGATGCTCTTCGCGGATTTGATCGGCGCTCCAGCGATGGGGGCGGTAAAACTTCACAACAAAACGCTTACGATCTTCATCCTGAAAAAGATAAACGCGGTTTTCAAAACTATTAAGCGCGGTTAAGCCAGAATCCACACGAATGCCGTGTTCAAACAGGGCGTCCATGATGGTGTCTGGCTGTAGCGTCTGGAAATTAAAAGCGTTATCTGTCATCCCGATATCCGGAAAACACAAGCAATGGTTCAGGATATCATCTCAAAGCCGCAGCGAGAGCTTCTCTTACAAGCTTTTACTCTTTTATCACGCCGCGTGCGCGCAACAGGGCGGTTTTAAAATCGTCTTCGTAATCTTTCTGGATGCCAGGGATCACGGCGTCTTTATCAGCGTCACGCATTTTTAACTGATAAATCAGGATATCATCGGTAAGATCGGCCAGTTCGCCGGTAAAACCGGATTCAGCGGCCAGCTTTTGCAGGAACTCCAGCAGGTTGAGATCGGGCTCTTTTTCCCAGGCTGGCTGAAGCAGTTCGATAACTTCATTAAGACGTTTGCATTTCATCATGGTCTCCTTTTATCTGGCTGACACGTTAGCAGGGACAAAACCGTATGAAAAGAGGTGATATTCTTGGATAAGCTTAGCGCGATTACCGGCGTAGTGCTGGCAGGCGGCCGGGCAACGCGAATGGGCGGGCAAAACAAAGGACTGATGCAGCTGAATGGCAAAGCGCTGTGGAGGCATGTGGCAGAGCGCCTGACGGCGCAGGTAGCGCACGTTGCAGTGAGCGCTAACCGGGATCTGGACGCCTATCGCGCGTGCGGTTATCCGGTCATCACCGATACCCTCCCGGATTTTCCGGGGCCGCTGGCAGGGATGCTTTCTGGCATGCAGTATCTTCACAGCGAATGGTATCTCTTTTGCCCGTGCGACACGCCGCATATCCCGGCCGATCTCGCGCAACGCCTGTGGGCCGCGAAAGACGCACGCTCTGCCGTATGGGTTAATGATGGCGAACGCGATCACCCTGCCATTGCGCTGATGCATCATTCCGTTAAGGCGCCTTTGGCCGATTATCTTGCACGCGGAGAACGCCGTGTGATGGTTTTCTTGCGTGAGGTTAATGGCTGCGCAGTGAAGTTTGCTAATAAAGATGACTTTGCCAATGTAAATACCTTGGCCGAGCTTGAACGCTGGCAGGAGAAATAATGGTTCCGTTACTGGGTATTGCCGCATGGAGCGGTACGGGAAAAACAACGCTGCTTAAGGCTCTGATACCGCTATTGCGCGAACGAGGACTCCGGCCAGGGCTTATCAAACATACCCATCATGATATGGATGTGGATACGCCTGGAAAAGATAGCTATGAACTCCGCAAAGCGGGCGCGGCGCAGACGCTGGTCGCGAGCGCAAAACGCTGGGCGCTGATGACGGAGACACCAGACGAGGCTGAGCCGGACCTGCATTATCTGGCAAGCCGGATGAACAGCTCGCAGCTGGATCTGATTCTGGTCGAAGGGTTCAAACACGATGCTATAGCGAAAATTATGTTATTTCGGGAGGGTGCCGGACGGGAAGCCGCAGAACTGACGCCGGACGACTATGTTATCGCTATCGCCAGTGATACGCCTTTGCCGCAGTTCGCCTTACCGATAGTCGATATTAACGATCCGGCGCAGATCGCTGAGTTTATCGCTGACTGGCTGGCGGAGCAGCACTGAGTAAGGGGGGCAAAGAGTGAAGAGCGAATAGAGAAGTCTATGGAAAAGGATGAAAGGCCAGGTAGCCGTATCTGTTTTCTCCTGAGCGCTAAAAAGCAAAAACCCCTCAGCAGCGCTGAGGGGTTCTTTAATTGATGCCTGGCAGTTCCCTACTCTCGCATGGGGAGGCCCCACACTACCATCGGCGCTACGGCGTTTCACTTCTGAGTTCGGCATGGGGTCAGGTGGGACCACCGCGCTACAGCCGCCAGGCAAATTCTGTCTGTTCACCGCTTTCGCCATGAACATTATCCGTCACAAGCTGAATCTCTCTCTCAACACGCCAGACTTCTTTGGCGTTGTAAGGTTAAGCCTCACGGTTCATTAGTACCGGTTAGCTCAACGCATCGCTGCGCTTACACACCCGGCCTATCAACGTCGTCGTCTTCAACGTTCCTTCAGGAGACTTATAGTCTCAGGGAGAACTCATCTCGGGGCAAGTTTCGTGCTTAGATGCTTTCAGCACTTATCTCTTCCGCATTTAGCTACCGGGCAGTGCCATTGGCATGACAACCCGAACACCAGTGATGCGTCCACTCCGGTCCTCTCGTACTGGGAGCAGCCCCCCTCAATTCTCCAGCGCCCACGGCAGATAGGGACCGAACTGTCTCACGACGTTCTAAACCCAGCTCGCGTACCACTTTAAATGGCGAACAGCCATACCCTTGGGACCTACTTCAGCCCCAGGATGTGATGAGCCGACATCGAGGTGCCAAACACCGCCGTCGATATGAACTCTTGGGCGGTATCAGCCTGTTATCCCCGGAGTACCTTTTATCCGTTGAGCGATGGCCCTTCCATACAGAACCACCGGATCACTATGACCTGCTTTCGCACCTGCTCGAGCCGTCACTCTCGCAGTCAAGCCAGCTTATGCCATTGCACTAACCTCCTGATGTCCGACCAGGATTAGCTGACCTTCGTGCTCCTCCGTTACACTTTGGGAGGAGACCGCCCCAGTCAAACTACCCACCAGACACTGTCCCCACGCCGGATCACGGCGCCAGGTTAGAACATCAAACATTAAAGGGTGGTATTTCAAGGTTGGCTCCACGCAGACTGGCGTCCACGCTTCAAAGCCTCCCACCTATCCTACACATCAAGGCTCAATGTTCAGTGTCAAGCTGTAGTAAAGGTTCACGGGGTCTTTCCGTCTTGCCGCGGGTACACTGCATCTTCACAGCGAGTTCAATTTCACTGAGTCTCGGGTGGAGACAGCCTGGCCATCATTACGCCATTCGTGCAGGTCGGAACTTACCCGACAAGGAATTTCGCTACCTTAGGACCGTTATAGTTACGGCCGCCGTTTACCGGGGCTTCGATCAGGAGCTTCTCTTGCGATAACCCCATCAATTAACCTTCCGGCACCGGGCAGGCGTCACACCGTATACGTCCACTTTCGTGTTTGCACAGTGCTGTGTTTTTAATAAACAGTTGCAGCCAGCTGGTATCTTCGACTGACTTCAGCTCCACCCGCAGGGGCTTCACTTACATGTCAGCGTGCCTTCTCCCGAAGTTACGGCACCATTTTGCCTAGTTCCTTCACCCGAGTTCTCTCAAGCGCCTTGGTATTCTCTACCTGACCACCTGTGTCGGTTTGGGGTACGATTTAATGTTACCTGATGCTTAGAGGCTTTTCCTGGAAGCAGGGCATTTGTCACTTCAGCACCGTAGTGCCTCGTCATCACGCCTCAGCCTTAACTTTCCGGATTTGCCTGGAAAGTCAGCCTACACGCTTAAACCGGGACAACCGTCGCCCGGCCAACATAGCCTTCTCCGTCCCCCCTTCGCAGTAACACCAAGTACAGGAATATTAACCTGTTTCCCATCGACTACGCCTTTCGGCCTCGCCTTAGGGGTCGACTCACCCTGCCCCGATTAACGTTGGACAGGAACCCTTGGTCTTCCGGCGAGCGGGCTTTTCACCCGCTTTATCGTTACTTATGTCAGCATTCGCACTTCTGATACCTCCAGCATGCCTCACAGCACACCTTCGACGGCTTACAGAACGCTCCCCTACCCAACAACACATAGTGTCGCTGCCGCAGCTTCGGTGCATGGTTTAGCCCCGTTACATCTTCCGCGCAGGCCGACTCGACCAGTGAGCTATTACGCTTTCTTTAAATGATGGCTGCTTCTAAGCCAACATCCTGGCTGTCTGGGCCTTCCCACATCGTTTCCCACTTAACCATGACTTTGGGACCTTAGCTGGCGGTCTGGGTTGTTTCCCTCTTCACGACGGACGTTAGCACCCGCCGTGTGTCTCCCGTGATAACATTCTCCGGTATTCGCAGTTTGCATCGGGTTGGTAAGCCGGGATGGCCCCCTAGCCGAAACAGTGCTCTACCCCCGGAGATGAATTCACGAGGCGCTACCTAAATAGCTTTCGGGGAGAACCAGCTATCTCCCGGTTTGATTGGCCTTTCACCCCCAGCCACAGGTCATCCGCTAATTTTTCAACATTAGTCGGTTCGGTCCTCCAGTTAGTGTTACCCAACCTTCAACCTGCCCATGGCTAGATCACCGGGTTTCGGGTCTATACCCTGCAACTTAACGCCCAATTAAGACTCGGTTTCCCTTCGGCTCCCCTATACGGTTAACCTTGCTACAGAATATAAGTCGCTGACCCATTATACAAAAGGTACGCAGTCACCCTCTTACGAAGGCTCCCACTGCTTGTACGTACACGGTTTCAGGTTCTGTTTCACTCCCCTCGCCGGGGTTCTTTTCGCCTTTCCCTCACGGTACTGGTTCACTATCGGTCAGTCAGGAGTATTTAGCCTTGGAGGATGGTCCCCCCATCTTCAGACAGGATATCACGTGTCCCGCCCTACTCATCGAGCTCACAACCTGTGTGCTTTCATGTACGGGACTTTCACCCTGTATCGTGCGACTTTCCAGACGCTTCCATTAACACACAAGCTGATTCAGGCTCTGGGCTGTTCCCCGTTCGCTCGCCGCTACTGGGGGAATCTCGGTTGATTTCTTTTCCTCGGGGTACTTAGATGTTTCAGTTCCCCCGGTTCGCCTCGTTTGACTATGTATTCATCAAACGATGATGCACCAGAGTGCACCGGGTTTCCCCATTCGGACATCGTCGGTTATAACGGTTCATATCACCTTACCGACGCTTTTCGCAGATTAGCACGTCCTTCATCGCCTCTGACTGCCAGGGCATCCACCGTGTACGCTTGTTCGCTTAACCTCACAACCCGAAGAAGTCTTCGTGCTGCGAGTTTGAGAGACTCTGACACACCGCGCATTCCTTATTACGGAGAAATGCAACAGCATGTCTGTTTCAATTTTCAGCTTGTTCCGGATTGTTAAAGAGCAAATACTTCGCAGTATACTCAGTGAGTACACTCTGAAGTGATGGTGGAGCTATGCGGGATCGAACCGCAGACCTCCTGCGTGCAAAGCAGGCGCTCTCCCAGCTGAGCTATAGCCCCATCGTAGTTAAACCTCTTCAACTCCTGCGGAGTTGGTAGGCCTGAGTGGACTTGAACCACCGACCTCACCCTTATCAGGGGTGCGCTCTAACCACCTGAGCTACAAGCCTGTAGAGGTTTTGCTTCTTTACTTTCTATCAGACAATCTGTGTGAGCACGCGAGGTTGTATCTTTCAGGTAAGGAGGTGATCCAACCGCAGGTTCCCCTACGGTTACCTTGTTACGACTTCACCCCAGTCATGAATCACAAAGTGGTAAGCGCCCTCCCGAAGGTTAAGCTACCTACTTCTTTTGCAACCCACTCCCATGGTGTGACGGGCGGTGTGTACAAGGCCCGGGAACGTATTCACCGTGGCATTCTGATCCACGATTACTAGCGATTCCGACTTCATGGAGTCGAGTTGCAGACTCCAATCCGGACTACGACGCACTTTATGAGGTCCGCTTGCTCTCGCGAGTTCGCTTCTCTTTGTATGCGCCATTGTAGCACGTGTGTAGCCCTGGTCGTAAGGGCCATGATGACTTGACGTCATCCCCACCTTCCTCCGGTTTATCACCGGCAGTCTCCTTTGAGTTCCCACC
The DNA here is from genome assembly GCA_000027065.2 of Cronobacter turicensis z3032. Taxonomy (NCBI): domain Bacteria; kingdom Pseudomonadati; phylum Pseudomonadota; class Gammaproteobacteria; order Enterobacterales; family Enterobacteriaceae; genus Cronobacter; species Cronobacter turicensis. The sequence continues at coordinate 4,367,209 of FN543093.2, forward strand.
ATTACGTGCTGGCAACAAAGGATAAGGGTTGCGCTCGTTGCGGGACTTAACCCAACATTTCACAACACGAGCTGACGACAGCCATGCAGCACCTGTCTCAGAGTTCCCGAAGGCACTCCCGCATCTCTGCAGGATTCTCTGGATGTCAAGACCAGGTAAGGTTCTTCGCGTTGCATCGAATTAAACCACATGCTCCACCGCTTGTGCGGGCCCCCGTCAATTCATTTGAGTTTTAACCTTGCGGCCGTACTCCCCAGGCGGTCGACTTAACGCGTTAGCTCCGGAAGCCACGCCTCAAGGGCACAACCTCCAAGTCGACATCGTTTACGGCGTGGACTACCAGGGTATCTAATCCTGTTTGCTCCCCACGCTTTCGCACCTGAGCGTCAGTCTTCGTCCAGGGGGCCGCCTTCGCCACCGGTATTCCTCCAGATCTCTACGCATTTCACCGCTACACCTGGAATTCTACCCCCCTCTACGAGACTCAAGCTTGCCAGTTTCAAATGCAGTTCCCAGGTTGAGCCCGGGGATTTCACATCTGACTTAACAAACCGCCTGCGTGCGCTTTACGCCCAGTAATTCCGATTAACGCTTGCACCCTCCGTATTACCGCGGCTGCTGGCACGGAGTTAGCCGGTGCTTCTTCTGCGAGTAACGTCAATGACTGCGGTTATTAACCACAATCCCTTCCTCCTCGCTGAAAGTACTTTACAACCCGAAGGCCTTCTTCATACACGCGGCATGGCTGCATCAGGCTTGCGCCCATTGTGCAATATTCCCCACTGCTGCCTCCCGTAGGAGTCTGGACCGTGTCTCAGTTCCAGTGTGGCTGGTCATCCTCTCAGACCAGCTAGGGATCGTCGCCTAGGTGAGCCTTTACCCCACCTACTAGCTAATCCCATCTGGGCACATCTGATGGCATGAGGCCCGAAGGTCCCCCACTTTGGTCCGAAGACGTTATGCGGTATTAGCTACCGTTTCCAGTAGTTATCCCCCTCCATCAGGCAGTTTCCCAGACATTACTCACCCGTCCGCCACTCGTCAGCAGAGCAGCAAGCTGCTCTCTGTTACCGTTCGACTTGCATGTGTTAGGCCTGCCGCCAGCGTTCAATCTGAGCCATGATCAAACTCTTCAATTAAAAGTCTGATGCTCAAAGAATTAAACTGTTAGTTCGTAATGAATTAACTGTTGTTCACTTGAGACTTGATATTCATTTATCGTCCGAAGACGTTAAGATATCAGTGCCCCGAGTGCCCACACAGATTGTCTGATAAATTGTTAAAGAGCGGTGCGACAAGGCTTTCAGCCTGTTGTCGCGAGGTGGCGTATATTACGCTTTCCTCTTTCAGAGTCAAGCGTTTATTTTCGCTTTCGTCTGCCTGACGGGCCGGCTCATTCGCCGTTGTGCCGTGTCAGTGGAGGCGCATTATAGGGAGTTCTTCTGCGCTGACAAGAGGAAATTTAAAAAAACTTTCTAAGCGCGTTTTTTTTCACCATATATCACGTAAAACCGCCATATAGCCTGTTATTTGCTGTTTTTTACATCAGATCATGCCTTGCGGTGGCATACTACTGCGCGATGTACAGCTGAAGGAATTGCCATTATGTCGTTACTGGCGCATCAACAGGCCGCCCAAAAGAACCTTTCTTATGTCCTGGCCGAAAAGCTGGCGCAACGCATCCTTAAAGGAGAGTTTAAGCCAGGCGAGATTTTACCTGGCGAGATGGAGCTGGGCGAACAGTTCGGCGTCAGCCGCACGGCGGTAAGAGAAGCCGTTAAAACGCTGACCGCCAAAGGGCTGGTTTTACCGCGCCCGCGTATCGGCACGCGCGTGCTGCCCCAGAGCCAGTGGAACTTTCTGGATAAAGAGTTGCTGACGTGGTGGATGGGCATCGAAACTTTCACGACCGTGGTTAATCATTTTCTGGTGATGCGCCACAGTCTTGAGCCTCAGGCCTGCGCGCTGGCCGCGCTAAACGGTACCGATGAGCAAAAGCAGCGATTCAGAAACACGCTCGATGAGATGGCTGCGCTTCAGGTCGCTTTTAACCGCGAACGCTGGATAGAAACCGACATGGCCTACCATGAGCTGATCTATGAAATGAGCGGCAATCCCTTTATGACCGCTTTCGCCAGCCTGTTTCGCTCCATCTATTACAATTATTTCACGTCGATAACGCACAACCAGGTTATCAAGCCCGACATTCATCAGGCGATCGCGGACGCCATTCTCTCGTCCCAAAGCGAAGAGGCGTATCGCGCCTGTCAGGCGCTTTTGCAGGCAACCGCATCGCAGGACATATAACAACAGGATCCGCATGACTAAAAAAGCGCGCAGTATGGCGGGCCTGCCGTGGATAGCGGCGATGGCCTTTTTTATGCAGGCACTGGATGCCACCATTCTCAACACCGCTCTGCCAGCTATCGCTCAAAGTCTTAACCGCTCGCCGCTGGCGATGCAGTCCGCGATTATCAGCTACACCCTGACTGTCGCGATGTTAATCCCGGTCAGCGGCTGGCTGGCCGACCGCTTCGGCACCCGCCGCGTTTTTATGATCGCCGTCTCCTTGTTTACCCTCGGTTCGCTCGCCTGCGCCATGTCCGGATCGCTAAGCGAACTGGTTATCTTCCGTATTGTGCAGGGTATCGGCGGCGCCATGATGATGCCGGTGGCGCGTCTCGCGCTGCTGCGCGCCTATCCGCGCAGCGAGCTTCTGCCGGTGCTGAATTTTGTGACGATGCCAGGCCTGGTCGGCCCCATTCTCGGGCCGCTGCTCGGCGGCGTGCTGGTCACCTGGGCGAGCTGGCACTGGATTTTCCTTATTAATATTCCGATTGGCGTCGCGGGCCTGTTCTATGCGCGTAAATATATGCCGAACTTCACCACGCCGCGTCGCCGTTTTGATATGCCGGGTTTCTTTCTGTTCGGCCTGAGTCTGGTGCTGTTTTCCAGCGGAATGGAGCTGTTTGGCGAACGCATCGTGGCTACCTGGATGGCGCTCGCCGTCATTGCAGGTGGGTTATTGCTGATGATGGCTTATATCTGGCACGCCCGCCGGCACAGCGCGCCGCTCATTTCGCTTTCTCTGTTCAAAACGCGCACCTTTTCCGTCGGCATCGCCGGGAATATTGCCTCCCGTCTCGGTACCGGCTGCGTACCGTTTCTGATGCCGCTGATGCTGCAGGTGGGTTTTGGCTATCCGGCGTTTATCGCCGGTTGCATGATGGCGCCCACGGCGGTCGGGTCGATTATCGCGAAATCTGGCGTAACGCAGGTATTGCGCTGGTTTGGCTATCGAAAAACGCTGGTCGGCGTCACGCTGTTTATCGGGCTGATGATTGCGCAGTTCTCGCTGCAGTCGCCGGATAACCAGGTCTGGCTGCTGATCCTGCCGCTGTTTGTGCTGGGCCTTGCGATGTCCACGCAGTTCACCGCGATGAATACCATTACGCTTGCGGATCTCACGGATGAAAGCGCCAGCGGCGGCAACAGTATGCTGGCGGTGACGCAGCAGCTGTCGATAAGTCTTGGCGTTGCAGTCAGCGCTGCGGTGCTGCGCTTCTATGAAGGGTTCGACAACGCCAACACCGTTGAGCAGTTCCACTACACCTTTATTACGATGGGTGTGATTACCGTGGTGTCATCGCTGGTCTTTATGCTGTTACGCCCTAAAGATGGCCGTAACCTGATCAAAGAGCGCCACAAAGCCTAAGCGGAGCCGCGTACCATCAGTACCGGCGTTAATTGCAAGCGCTGCTGCTGGAGCTCAGGCTGCGCCATACGATGAATCAGCACATCGATGGCCAGCTCGCCCAGTTCATCTTTGGGCTGATGAATGGTGGTGAGCGGCGGCGTCATATAGCTTGCCAGCTCAATATCATCGTAACCCACCAGCGCGATATCCTGCGGGATGCGAAGCCCGGCCTGATAAAGCGCCTGATAGGCGCCGACCGCCATGGCGTCATTTCCCATAAATACCGCCTGCGGCGGTTCGGGCAGCGCCAGCAGCGACTGCGTCGCCCGCAGGCCGCCCGCGAACTCAAAATCGCCGATCACTTCATAATCTTCCGCCACCCGCAGGCCCGCGCGCCGCATTGCGGCGCGATACCCTTCCAGGCGCAGGCGCGCCGGCGTTTTATCCAGCGGACCGGTCACACAGGCAATGCGCGTATAGCCTTTATCGATTAAATATCGCGTGGCGATATCGCCGCCCAGCAGCGAGTTATCCTGAATCACATCGCTGTCGCCGTCGAAAGGCGACCAGTCCATCATCACGGTAGGAATAGCCGGGTAGCGCTTCATGATGGCGGGAGAGGGCTGATGCGTTTCGGTGCAAAGCAACAGCAGCCCGTCGACCCGTTTTTGCAGCAGCGTCTCCAGATTGCGGTTCATGCGCTGTTCATCGCCATCGGTATTACACAGCACCAGGCTATAGCCACGCTCAAAACAGCTACGCTCCACGCCGCGCACCAGCTCGGAGAAAAAGGGGTTTGAGCTTGCGGTGATCAGCATGCCAATGGTGCGGGTCTGGTTCAGCTTCAGGCTGCGCGCCAGCGCTGACGGCGCGTAATTCAGCGTTCTGATGGCGTCCTCCACCCGCAGGCGGATCGCCTCGCTGACGAAGCGGTCTTTATTAATGACGTGCGAGACGGTGGAGGTGGAGACACCCGCAAGGCGGGCGACATCTTTCATTGTCGCCACGATGGCTTACCCCTGCGCTTGTAAGAAGGCGTCAATCTCGTCGCGCCACGGAACGGAAGGCTGCGCGCCAGGACGGGTCACGGCGATAGCCGCGGCAGCATGGGCGAAGCGAATAGCCTTAAGCATCGGCGTGCCTTCCAGCAGCGCCGTCATCAGCGCGCCGTTGAAGGTATCGCCTGCGGCGATGGTATCGACGGCTTTCACGCTAAAGCCGGGCACGCGTTGCCCCTCGCCGTTGATGCTCAGCCATACGCCGCGGCTACCGAGCGTAATAATGACCGTTTCAATGCCTTTCTGGTGCAGCACAGCCGCAGCCTGCGCCGCGCTGTCGTCATCCGACACCTTCACGCCGGTGAGTTTTTCGGCTTCGGTTTCATTAGGGGTAATGATATCCACCAGCGCCAGCAGCTCGTCAGAAAGCGCGCGGGCAGGCGCCGGGTTAAGAATAACGGTAGTTTGATGTTCATGCGCGATGCGCGCGGCGGCGATAACGCTTTCCACCGGCGACTCCAGCTGCATCAGCAGCGCGCGGGCGTTGGCGATGTTCTCCCGCTGATCGTCAACACGCGCGGGCGTTAATGCCGCGTTCGCGCCAGCATGAATACCGATGACGTTTTCACCTTCGCCATTGACGAAAATCAGCGCTACGCCGGTCGATTCTCCCGCAACGGCGCTGACAGGCGAGACATCAATGTTGTCGCGTGAAAGCTGCTGGCGAATGCGCTCGCCGATATCATCCTCGCCCACACAGGCGATAAACGCGATCTCCGCGCCGCTGCGCCCGGCCGCGACGGCCTGGTTGGCGCCTTTACCGCCGAACGCCACCTGGTACTGGCTGCCGGTCACGGTCTCGCCCGGCGCGGGGAAGGCTTCAAGGTTAAGGATATGATCGGCATTGATACTGCCGAGAACGACGAGATGGCCAGCGCTTTTCATGATGTGTATCCCTGTAAAAGCGCCACGTCCTGTGGCGCGTTGCCCTGCTTTTCTTTATGAAGGTTTTATTTGATAACCAGCTTCAGATCGACCGGGATACGGGCGCGCACTTTCTCGCCTTTCAGCACTTTATCCGCAGTCTGTACGCCAATAACGCCGATCTGCTCCGGCTGCTGCGCCACGGTCGCGGTCATCTTACCATCCTGAACCGCTTTCACGCCGTCAGCGGTGCCGTCGAAGCCAACAACCATCACATCGGTTTTGCCTGCGGTTTGCAGCGCACGCAGGGCGCCCAGCGCCATTTCGTCGTTCTGCGCAAACACGGCTTTCACATCAGGATGCGCGGTCAGCAGGTTCTGCATGACGTTCAGACCTTTGGTGCGATCGAAATCCGCCGGCTGGCTGGCCAGTACGTTCAGCTTGTGCGCTTCTACGGCCTGCTTAAAGCCTTCGCCGCGCTCGCGAGCGGCAGAGGTGCCTGCGATGCCCTGCAGTTCGATCACTTTCGCGCCGTCACCGGCCTGCTTCGCAATATAGTTACCGGCAATTTTACCGCCCGCGATGTTATCAGACGCGATATGGCTGACCACATCGCCTTTCGCCGCCATACGATCGAGCGTAATCACCGGGATTTTCGCCTGGTTCGCCATCTTCACGGCGTTACCCACCGCGTCGGAATCGGTCGGGTTAATCAGTACCAGTTTGGTGCCGCGTACGGTCAGATCCTGCACGTTCGCCAGCTCTTTCGCCGGGTTGTTCTGGGAATCCAGCACCACCAGTTCGTAACCCAGTTTTTCCGCTTCTTTCTGCGCGCCATCTTTCAGCGAGACGAAGAACGGGTTGTTCAGCGTTGAAACCACCAGAGCAATCGTGTCTTTCGCCATCGCGTTGGCGCTGACGGTCGCGCTTAACGCCACGGCGGAAACCAGTGTAGCCAGCTTTTTCATATTCATAATCAGATGTCCTGTTGAGTAATGAGTTACTGCTTTTTGTTATCCACCAGCACCGCCAGCAAAATGACCACTGCTTTGACGATCATCTGGTAATAGGGAGAAACACCTAAAAGATTCAGACTATTATTCAGGAAACCGAGTATCAGCGCGCCGATCAGCGTCCCAACAATGCGACCTTTACCGCCGGCAAGGCTGGTGCCGCCAAGCACGACCGCCGCGATGGCGTCCAGCTCATAGCCCGCGCCCGCCAGCGGCTGCGCCGAGGAGAGACGCGCCACTTCTATCACGCCCGCCAGCGACGCCAGCAGGCCCGACAGCGAATACACGATAATTTTGATTTTGTTAACGCTGATGCCGGACAGACGCGTCGCCGCTTCATTGCCGCCCAGCGCGTAAATATAGCGGCCCAGGCGGGTATGGTGCAGCACATACCAGGTCACCAGGAACACCAGCGCCATGATCCACACCGGCGTCGGGATGCCCAGCGGGCGGCCGATACCGAACCAGCCAAACAGATCGGCATTATCATTAAAACCGGTGCTGACCGGGCTGCCGTTGGTGTATTCGAGCGTCACCCCACGCAGCAGCAGCATCATGACCAGCGTGGCGATGAACGCCTGAACGCGGCCCTTCGCCACAATCACGCCGGTCACCGCGCCAATAGCCGCGCCAAGCGCGAGGGCGGCAACGACCGCCACCAGCGCGTTGACCTCAATGCCGACGAGCGAGGCGGCGACCGCCCCGGTTAACGCCAGCAGGGAACCGACGGACAGATCGATACCCGAGGTTAAGATCACCAGCGTCATCCCGACCGCCATGATGGCGTTCACCGAGGTCTGCTGGAGAATATTCAGCATATTATTAACGGTAAAGAAATTCGGGCTCAGGGTGGAGACAATCGCAATCAGCACCAGCAGGGCTATCAGCGACTTTTGCTCCATCAGCCACGCTTTGGTGAAAAAGCGACGAGTCGCAACGGTCTGGGTAGTCATACGTCTTTTACTCCTGGGTCACGCGACTGAGCTTGCCGACGGCCGCGGCCATCAGCAGTTCCTGGGTGGCCTGCTCGCGTGTGAATTCACCGCCGAGATGCCCTTCATGCATCACCATGATGCGATCGCTCATTCCCAGTACTTCCGGCATCTCAGACGAGACCAGAATGATGCTCAGCCCTTCGGCTTTGAACTGGTTAATGAGCTGATAAATCTCTTTTTTGGCGCCGACGTCCACGCCGCGGGTCGGCTCGTCGAGGATAAGCACTTTCGGGCGCGTCATTAATCCGCGGGCGATCGCCACTTTCTGCTGGTTGCCGCCGGACAACAGCCCAATGGCCTGGTCCATCGACGGCGTTTTAACATTGAAGAGGCGAATAAAATCGCTAACCGCCTGCTGCTCATCTTTATGTTTCAGGCTGCCAACGTCACGGCTGAAATAGCGCAGCGCGGTCAGCGACATGTTTTCTTTCACCGACATGCCGAGCACCAGCCCGTCACGCTTGCGGTCTTCGGAGATATAGACGATGCCGTTGGCCAGCCCGTCCTGCGGGGAGCGCGTCACTACTTCGCGGTTATCCAGCGTGACGCTGCCGCCGGTGCGCGGCAGCGCGCCGTACAGCACTTTCATCAGTTCGGTGCGGCCCGCGCCCATCAGCCCGGACACGCCAAGGATTTCGCCCTGACGCAGCGTAAAACTCACGCCATTCACGCCAGGACCGCTCAGGTTATCGACTTTCAGACGGATTTCGCCCGGCGCTTTATCGATATGCGGATACTGATCTTCAAGCTTGCGGCCCACCATCATCTCGATCAGCGTTTCTTCGGTCAGAGAGCTGACTTCACGCTCGGCGATAAACTGGCCGTCACGCATCACCGTCACGTCGTCGCAGATGTCAAAAATCTCTTTCATGCGGTGGGAGATATAGACAATCCCACAGCCCTGCGCTTTCAGCTCGCGGATGGCGCGGAACAGGGATTCGGTCTCGGTGTCGGTCAGGGCGTCGGTGGGTTCATCCATAATGATGACGCGCGATTCAAAGCTCAGCACTTTGGCGATTTCCACCATCTGCTGATCGCCTATCGACAGCTCGCCCACCAGCCGACGGCTGTTAAAGCGCAGGTTGAGCTTCGCCAGCAGCTTGTCCGCTTCGGCATACATCTTTTTCCAGTCGATTTTGCCGAAATGGCTGACAAATTCGCGCCCCAGAAAGATGTTTTCCGCGATGGAAAGCTGCGGGATCAGGTTCAGCTCCTGGTGAATGATACCGATACCGGCTTCCTGAGAGGCCTTCGGGCCGCTGAAGGTCGTCTCCTGGCCGAGCCAGAGCAGCGAACCGGCGTCGCGGGTATAGATGCCGGTCAGCACTTTCATCAGCGTGGATTTACCGGCGCCGTTTTCCCCCACCAGCGCCATCACGCGACCAGCGTAGACATTCAGCGTCGCGCCGGAAAGCGCTTTAACGCCGGGGAAGGATTTATCAATGCCTTTGAGCTGGAGTAAAGATTCCATGGCGGCCTCAGAACGTGACGCCGGCACAGAGAATGATATTCGCATACGGGGAACACTCCCCGCTGCGAATGACCGCCTGACTGTCCGCGGTTTTTTGTTTGAACTGTTCATGTGAAACATAGTGAACAGTGATGGTATTTCCCTGGTGCTGCTGCAGCCGCTCGATCTGCCCGAGCAACGTTTCATGGAGCTGTGGATTATGCTGTTTAATCTCTTGTGCGAGGATTGCCGCTTCGACCTGCATTTCGCGCGTCACGACATCAACTACCTGTAAGAATCCCGGCACGCCCTGGGTCAGCGCGAGATCGATACGTTCAGTCGTGGACGGAATCGGCAGCCCGGCGTCGCACACCACAACGGTGTCAGTGTGACCAAGACGCGAGATGACGGATGAAATGCCGGAATGAAGAACGGTGCCTTTTTTCATTTTTTGCTCCATCAGCGAAACGTTTCGCTAACAAGGAGTTTATCCGGCAGAGTGAACAATAAACAAACATGACGTTGCGAAACTGTGATCGCCATCGAAACGTTTCGCTTAAGGAAAAACTGACGAGAAAAAGAGAGCGCGACCACCAATAAAAAACGCCTCCCGGAGTGCGGAAGGCGTTTCGCTTAAGGATTAAATCTCGACCTGCGTTCCCAGTTCGATAACGCGGTTCGGCGGGATCTCAAACTGGTCTGGCGCTCGTAGCGCGTTGCGCTGTAAGAGCAGGAACAGCTTGCCGCGCAGACGCAAATACCAGGGGCGATTATCGCCAATAATGAGCGACTCGTGCGACATGAAGAAGGAGGTCTCCATCATCCGACAGCTTAAGCCTTCCAGCCCGCAGCGATGGAAAATCTCTTCGACGTTCGGCGTCTCGCGCCAGCCATAGCTCGCCACCACGCGCCAGAAGGTCGGCGACAGCTGTTCGAGCGTCACGCGCTTCACGTTATGGACGTAAGGCGCGTCTTCGGTGCGCAGCGTCAGCAGGATCACGCGCTCATGCAGCACTTTGTTGTGCTTCAGGTTATGCAGCAGCGCGAATGGAATCACGTTCAGCGCGCGGGACATATACACCGCGGTGCCCGGCACGCGGACCGGCGGCGATTTCTCAAGCGAGGTGATCATGGCATCCAGCGAATTGCCGTGCTCGTGCATCCGGCGCAGCAGGCGGAAGCGCTCGCTTTTCCAGGTCGTCATAATGATGAACATCACCAGACCCAGACTTAACGGCAACCAGCCGCCGGAGAAGAGTTTCTCCAGGTTCGCGGAGAAAAGCGGCACATCGACGCACAGAAACGCCACCACCATCAGCCCCACCAGAATGCGGTTCCAGTGCCAGTTTTTACGCGCCGCGGTCGCAAACAGAATCGACGTCAGCACCATCGTGCCGGTTACCGCGATGCCGTAAGCCGCCGCAAGGTTACTGGAGTGCTCGAAGCTCACGATGACAATCACCACCGCGAAATAGAGCATCCAGTTCACCACCGGGATATAAATCTGGCCCGATTCCATCTCCGAGGTATGGATAATACGCATCGGCGACAGATATCCCAGGCGCACTGCCTGACGGGTCAGGGAGAAGACGCCGGAAATCACCGCCTGCGACGCGATAACCGTCGCGAGTGTCGCCAGGATAAGCATCGGGATCAGCGCCCAGTCCGGCGCCAGCAGGAAGAAGGGGTTTTTAATCGCTTCCGGCGTTTTCAACAGCAGCGCGCCCTGGCCGAAATAGTTCAGCACCAGCGACGGCAGCACGACCGAGAACCACGCCACGCGGATCGGCAGCTTCCCGAAATGCCCCATATCAGCGTACAGCGCTTCAACACCGGTAATAGACAGCACCACAGCGCCCAGCGCCGCAAAGGAAACCGCTTTATATTCCAGGAAAAAATGCACCGCCCAGACCGGGTTCAGCGCCTGCAACACTTCCGGGTTGTTCATAATGCCGCGCGCGCCCAGCACCGCCAGAATCAAAAACCAGACGAGCATAATCGGCGCGAAGAGTTTCCCCACCATGCCGGTGCCGTGCTTCTGGATCATAAACAGCAGCGTCAGCACGATTATCGACAGCGGAACGATATACGGGTCGAGCGACGGCGCGGCGATTTCCAGGCCTTCAATGGCCGACATCACTGAAATCGCGGGCGTAATCACCACCTCGCCATAAAAGAAGCTGCCGCCGATAAGCCCGAGGATCACCAGCACCGACGTCATACGCGCCGAGGTATTGCGCCCGGCCAGCGACATCAGCGTCAGGATACCGCCTTCGCCGGCGTTATCCGCCCGCATCACGAAGGTCAGGTATTTAAAGGAAACAACAAAAACCAACAGCCAGAAAATTAAAGAAAGAAAGCCAAAAACGGCGTCCCGCTCCACGCCAAACCCAAACTGGCCGGAAAGACACTCTCGTAATGTATAAAGCGGACTGGTGCCGATATCGCCGTACACCACTCCGATAGCCGCCAGCGTAATCGCAGGCAACGACTGCTTATTCTCAGTGCTCATAGACTAGTCTTCGTTGAAATCCCGTGTGCGCTTCGTCCCTGGGCCCACAAAAAGCGCACAGTATGCACGATTCGTTAAAAAATCGTACCCCTCAATCACCGAGTCTTTACCCAAATCAAGCCAAATAGATAATGGCATCAATCCATTATCAGCATGAATATGAAACGTCTATACTCGCACCAGAAACCAGGCGGCGTAGTCAGAATGCAGAGTAACTATTATGGCTCAACCCAATTTATTGGCGGAAAGAATTTCACGTCTCAGCGCAGCGCTGGAAAAAGGGCTGTTTGAACGCAGCCATGCTATCCGGATGTGCCTGCTGGCGGCGCTGAGCGGCGAGAGCGTGTTCCTGCTCGGCCCGCCCGGCATTGCGAAAAGCCTGATAGCCCGGCGGCTGAAATTCGCGTTTCAGCACGCGCGCGCGTTTGAATATCTGATGACGCGCTTCTCCACGCCGGAGGAGGTCTTCGGGCCGCTGTCTATTCAGGCTTTAAAAGATGAAGGGCGTTATGAACGTCTGACTGCAGGTTATCTGCCGGAAGCAGAAATCGTGTTTCTGGATGAAATCTGGAAAGCGGGCCCGGCCATCCTGAATACTCTGCTGACCGCCATCAACGAACGACGTTTTCGCAACGGCGCGCACGAAGAAAAAATTCCGATGCGCCTGCTGGTCACGGCATCCAACGAACTGCCTGAAGCGGACAGCAGCCTTGAGGCGCTCTATGACCGTATGCTGATTCGCCTGTGGCTTGACCGGGTGCAGGAGAAAAACAGCTTTCGCGCGATGCTGGTAAGCCAGCAGGATGAAAATGAAAACCCGGTGCCGCCGGGCCTTCAGGTGAGCGATGAGGAGTATCAGCAGTGGCAGACCGGCATTGGCAACGTCAAACTGCCGGACGCGGTATTCGAGCTGATTTTCACCCTGCGCCAGCAGCTTGATGCGCTGCCGAACGCGCCCTATGTCTCAGATCGCCGCTGGAAGAAAGCCATTCGCCTGTTGCAGGCCAGCGCCTTTTTCAGCGGGCGCGATGCGGTGGCGCCCATCGATGTCATCCTGCTGAAAGATTGCCTGTGGCATGATGCCAGCGCCATGACGCTGATGCAGCAGCAAATCGCGCAGCTGATGACCTCTCATGCATGGGGCCAGTACGCGATGCTTAACCGCCTCGGCGCGATCACCCAGCGCCGGATGCAGTTAGAGCAGCAGCACAGTGATAAAACGGCGCTGCGCCTTGAGAAGCAGAGCGGCATGTTCAGCCGTCGTCCACAATATCAGCTGCCCGCCACCCTCAAGGACCCCACCCTGACGTTGCTGCTGCAAAAGCCGCTGAAGCTGCACGATATCGACGTCATTCACGTGGCGTTTACGCGAGAGGCGCTGGAGACATGGCTGCAAAAAGGCGGCGAGATCCGCGGCAAGCTGAACGGTATCGGTTTCGCCCAGGCGCTGAATCTGGAAGTGGATGCGAGCCAGCATCTGGTGCTGCGCGATGTCAGCCTCCAGGGCACGCGTCTTGCGCTGCCAGGCGCCGCGTCGACCAACGGGATACCCGATGAAATCAAACAGCAGCTGGAAGAGCTGGATAACGAATGGCACCAGCAACATACGCGCTTCAGCGAACAGCAAAAATGCCTGTTTGTTGAAAGCGACTGGTTAGGACGCATTGAGGCCAGCCTTCAGGACGTGGGCGAGCAGATTAAACAGGCGCGCCAATGCTGACAGCGGATTCGCTGAACCTCATTCTGGCTATCAGCGAAGGCGAGCTGGTAGAAGAGATCGTCATTGCGCTGCTGGCCTCGCCGCAGCTGGCGGTATTTTTCGAAAAGTTTCCCCGCCTGAAGCACGCGCTGACCCAGGATATTCCGCGCTGGCGCGAACAGCTCAAAACCCGGCTGAAAGAGGCGCGCGTCCCGCCGGAGCTGGAAGAAGAGGTGATCGGCTATCAGAAAAGCCAGTTGCTCTCCACCAGCCAGTTTATCGTTCAACTGCCGCAAATCAGCGCGCTGCTGCGCCGCGTCGGCTCGCCGTTTGCCGACCAGGCGCAGCGGCTTATCGCCGATAACCCCCATTTCACGCCCGCCCTGCATACCCTCTTTTTACAGCGCTGGCGGCTGAGCCTTGTCGTACAGGCCACCTCTTTTAATCAGCAGTTGCTGGAGGAAGAACGCGAGCAGCTGTTGAGCGAGGTTCAGGAGCGCATGACCCTGAGCGGCCAGCTTGAACAGGTGCTGGTGGAGAATGAAGATTCCGCTGGTCGCCTGTGGGACATGAGCGACGGCAAACTGCGGCGCGGCGATTATCAGCTCATCGTGAAGTATGGCGATTTCCTGGCCGATCAGCCGGAACTGATGCAGCTTGCCGAACAGCTCGGCCGTTCGCGTGAAGCGAAATCGGTGCCGAAAAAAGAGGCGCCGCTGGAAACGTTCCGCACGCTGGTGCGCGAGCCCGCTTCAGTGCCGGAACAGGTCGACGGCTTACAGCGCAGCGACGATATTCTGCGTCTGCTACCCCCGGAGCTGGCGACCCTTGGCATCACTGAACTGGAATATGAATTTTACCGGCGGCTGGTGGAGAAGCAGCTACTGACCTACCGGCTTCAGGGCGACGCGTGGCGCGAGAAAGTCATGCAGCGTCCGGTGACGCGTCAGGATTATGACGAACAACCGCGCGGGCCATTTATCGTCTGCGTGGATACGTCCGGCTCGATGGGCGGCTTTAACGAGCAGTGCGCCAAGGCCTTTTGCCTGGCGCTGATGCGTATTGCGCTGGCCGATAACCGCCGCTGTTTCATTATGCTGTTTTCCAGCGAAGTGGTGCGCTATGAGCTGTGCGGCCGTGACGGCATTGATCAGGCGATCCGCTTTCTGAGCCAGCGCTTTCGCGGCGGCACCGATCTGGCGAGCTGTTTTCGCGCGATAGCGGAAAAGCTTCAGGGCGGCGAGTGGTTCGACGCCGACGCGGTGGTAGTGTCCGATTTTATCGCCCAGCGGCTGCCGGATGAGGTGGTTAACAAGGTAAAGGAGTTGCAGCGCGTTCATCAGCACCGCTTTCATGCGGTGGCGATGTCCGCGCATGGGAAACCCGGCATCATGCGCATTTTCGATCATATCTGGCGCTTTGATACCGGGATGCGCAGCCGTCTGGTACGCCGTTTACGCCGCTGACGTTACAGCAGCTCAGCGACCGCGGACTGAACCTGCTCCGGCCAGACGCCGCACTGTACCTGACCGATATGCGGCAGTTGCAGTAGCAGCATCGTGAGACGCGACTGCCCGATCCCGCCGCCGATCGTCTGCGGCATGTCGCCGTTAAGCAGCGCCTGGTGCCACTCCAGCGCCAGACGATCCTGATCGCCGGTGAGCGCCAGCTGACGTTTAAGCGCGTCGGCATCCACGCGGATCCCCATGGAGGAGATCTCAAACGCGTCTTCGAGCAGCGGGTTCCAGACGAGAATATCGCCGTTGAGACCGGCAAAACCGCTTTCGGTCGGTGTGGTCCAGTCATCATAATCCGGCGCGCGTACATCATGGCGTTTGCCGTCGGCAAGCTTACCGCCGATGCCAATCAGGAAGACCGCCCCCAGCTCTTTCGCAATGGCGCGCTCGCGCCCTTTCGCATCCAGATCGGGGAAGCGGCGTTGCAGCGTTTCGCTATGCACAAAGTGAATGGCGTCCGGCAGGAACGGCGTCAGCCCGAAGCGCTCCGCGGCCGCCAGTTCAGTTTCCTTAATCGCTGACCAAATGCTCTCTACCGTCTGCTTCAGCGTACCGAGATGGCGTTCGCCGTCGCCCATCACACGCTCCCAGTCCCATTGATCCACATACACCGAGTGCACCGGCGAGAGGCGGTCTTCATCAGGGCGCAGCGCTTTCATATGGGTGTAGAGCCCTTCGCCAGCGCTGAAGTCATGCTGGCCCAGCGTTTTACGCTTCCATTTCGCCAGCGAGTGCACCACTTCAAACTGCGCCTGCGGCAGCGTTTTGACGTTGACCTGCACCGCTTTTTCACAGCCGGAAAGGTTATCCTGCGTCCCGTCGCCAACGCGGCTCAGGATCGGCGCCTGCACTTCAAGCAGACCGAGCTTTTCCTCAAGCTGGCGGGAAAAATGGGCTTTCACAAAGCTAATCTGACGCTGGCGTGTGATGTATGCGGTTTTCATTTTTTTAGGACTCCTGTACCTCTGTTGCTTTCGATTAAGCAATAAAAAAGCCCACCATTTCAATAATCATCAATAAAAAAGGCTGTACGCCTTTTAATCCGATAATATAGACGGCATGAAACTGACGATTACTGAATAATCATAAGGAAAACGTATGGAAAATTATCAGATCGATAATCTGGACCGCGGCATTCTGGAAGCGCTGATGGCAAATGCTCGCACTGCCTATGCTGAACTTGCCAAGCAGTTCGGCGTCAGCCCGGGCACTATCCATGTGCGCGTGGAGAAGATGAAGCAAGCGGGGATCATTACCGGCGCGCGTATCGATATCAGCCCGAAACAGCTCGGTTACGACGTCTGCTGCTTTATCGGCATTATTCTCAAGAGCGCGAAAGATTACCCGGCCGCGCTTGAGAAGCTGGAAAGCCTCGATGAAGTGACCGAAGCCTATTACACCACGGGCCACTACAGCATCTTTATAAAGGTAATGTGTCGATCGATAGACGCGCTGCAGCAGGTGCTTATCAACAAGATCCAAACAATTGATGAAATTCAGTCCACCGAGACGTTGATCTCCCTGCAGAACCCGATCATGCGCACCATCCGGCCATAGCCGTATTTTTTAATACCCATATTATCCACAGGTAGATCCCAGCCCCTGCACAGCGTACAATACGCGTCGTTTATTCAAGGCGGACATCCATGACAGACATTACCCTGATCAGTGGCAGCACTCTTGGCGGCGCGGAATATGTGGCGGAACACCTGGCTGAAAAGCTGGAAGACGCCGGTTATAGCACCGAAACGCTGCATGGCCCGCTTCTTGAGGATCTTAAGCCTGAAGGCACCTGGCTGATTGTCACCTCCACGCATGGCGCGGGCGATCTGCCGGACAACCTGCAACCTTTATATGATGCGCTTGCAGAGCAGCGCCCCGATCTGAACCAGGTTCGCTACGGCGCTATCGGTATCGGGAGTCGCGAATACGATACGTTTTGCGGCGCGATAGAAAAGCTGGACGCACAATTGATCGCGTGTGGTGCGAAACGGGTCGGTGAACCACTTAAGATCAACATTCTCGATCATGATATTCCGGAGGATCCGGCCGAAGTGTGGCTGGGATCCTGGAAAAATTTGCTCTGATCGGCGAAAAGATCGCCATTCAGCTGTGGATAAATATGCTTAAAAGCTTGGATCAACCCGTAGTTATCCAAGGTATAAGTGTTGTTCGCTTTTTGAGTTGTGCATAACCCGCATTTCTGCTCCCAGCTTATACTGTCTGGGATCACCGATCATTCACAGCAAGCGATCCCGGATAACCTTTTGATCCCAAATGGGCGATCCGGGTTATCCACAAGGGATGTCGATCCTAATAAGAGATCATAATAAAACAGATCCTTTAAATAAAAGATCTTCTTTTTAATACCAACGATCCCGGCGCTTTCTCACCAGGCTAAAGTTGAGTAGAATCCACGCCCCGGGCTAGCTAACCCTCTTTCGCACAAC